>CALVTR010000024.1 GCA_944362965.1 uncultured Clostridia bacterium | reverse complement strand
CATACACCAAAAAACTATACTACAGATAACTAAACTATTTTAACCTACTTTGTTGCATTTAATTTTTCACTACGTGGTCAAAACAATATAAATGTGGCAACCAAATATGCACGCCTGCTCACAAAACAAATTTTACAGCAATGTATTCAGTGCCTGCTACTTCAAATATATTTATGTGTGTATCATCACAACAAATAACGAAGCTATAATTATCTTTCAATATTAAATAAAACTTTCATGTTAACGCAATATCTTCCTTAATATAAATTTAATTCTTTTATTCTATCGTATACTTCACTCCAACAACTTGCAAAACAATTGAGTGGGCTTGAGTAATTCCTTAATTCTTCAGTATAATATTTAGGGTTATAATTGTTATCAAAAATTATAGTTCTAATTCCAACATCATTGCATTGTTTTATATATTTTAAATTTAACAATTTTATATCAATAAAAAATTATAATTTAATTTTAACTAAGTAAGATATAAAATCATCTATTTCTTGCTTTGTGGTTGACCATGAAGTCATAAGCCTACAATAGTGGTTATTAAAATCATATGAACTCAATGCATATTCTCTTTTTAAATATTTAATTTGTTCTTCCGAAAAATCAGCAAAAACAGCATTACTTTGAACTGGATAGGCAATAGATATACCTAACTTTTTCAATTCTTGTTCTAAATATAAAGCCATATCATTTGCGTGTTTTGCATTTTTATACCATATATTTTGTTCTAACATCACCAAGAATTGAGAAGACAAAAATCTTGTTTTAGAAAATAATTGCATGCTTTGTTTTTGATTCAAAATAAAATGCTTATCAAATAAAGGGTTTAAAATAATTATCATTTCCCCAAACATGGCACCGTTTTTATTTGCTCCAAAACTTGCAATATCAACTCCGGTGTTTTCCAACATTTCTTTAAAGCCAACACCAAGATATGCCATCGCATTTGCTAATCTTGCCCCATCCACATAGACATATAGATCATTTTTATGGCAAAAATCACAAATTCTCTTTAGCTCTTCTACTGTATAGCAAGTGCCAAGCTCTGTTACTTGACTTAATACAACGATCTTTGGATAAGCATAATTGAAATTCTCTTTTGTCAAAAGTTTGCTTTGAATTTTTTCTATAGTAAGCTTAGCATCCCTACTATCACAAGCTATTATTTTGCATCCTGTATTATATTCAGTCCCTGCTACTTCATATCTATTTATGTGTGTATCATCACAGCAAATAATGGAACTATAGTTATCTTTCATAGCTTTGATTGCTAAAACATTTGCTCCGCTTCCACTGGCATTAAAATAACATTTTATTGGTTTTGTGAAATAACTTTGCATTATCTCTCTAACCTTTAAAGTATACTTATCTTGATTATAACCTAGCATATATTTATCTTCATTTGCAACTTCGCTCATTTTTTGCAAAATTTCAGGGCATACACTTGCTGTTGTATCACTATTAAATAAAACTTTCATATTAACTCAATATCTTCCTTGTTTATATCTAATTCCTTTATCTTATCGTAGACTTCACTCCAACAACTTGCAAAACAATTGAGTGGGCTTGAGTAATTCCTTAATTCTTCAGTATAATATTTAGGGTTATAATTGTTATCAAATGTTATTGATCTAACCCCAACATCATTACATTGTTTTATATATTTTAAATTATCATCAATCATTAAATCGACATTATTTTTCTTGCAAAACTCCCCTTTACTGCCACTATTTGCAATTAGCTGAGTGTAATTTATACCATATTTTGCAAGCCATTTTTGCGTTTCTATCAGTGCGTCACCCCAATACATATCTCCACGACTTGTTAAAATTATAACTTCGTAACCATCTTGAAGCAACTGATTTATATATTTACCTGCAAACACCTTAGGTTTTATTAAATCCTGCTCTATGCACTGCTTCCTTTGCTTGATATAAAAGTCATCGTCCTGCTCTTTTGTAAGACCAAATATTGTAGGTGCATTATGGAAATCATTTACATAATGTTTTTGTATTGTCCTATTTGACAACAGCTTTTTGCTATATTCATAGCAAGTAGCAAAATCAACTTCACTTGTATTACTAATACAATCATCAACATCTATCGCTATTTTCATATGTTACTCCTTTAATTCTTCGTTGTCCTAAATTTTAAATTCATGTCCACATTTGAAACTTCGCCCGGCAGTTAATACAGAAAAAATCTATCTCCGCTCTCGCTAACTTAGGTTGTGCAGTCCTTGTCTATCGATTGGCCGAAGTTCTATTAAATTTAATTATCACCGCCATCAAAAAAGAGTTAGAGAATCAAAATAAAAGCTTCGTAATTAACAAAAGGCAGTCATTAAGCCTACCTGTTCATATTTTATTCTCGCTCTATACCTAAAGCATCTATCTCTTCTTGTGTAAGTTTCTTTAAAGCTTCTTTCTTTAATTGAGCTTTTTTACTGTCTTGATACTCCTCAAAGCTTTCAAATATTTCTATCTCACCTGGTTCAACCCTGCCATCACGTTTGCCTCTCCATCCATCATACTTTCCTTTAACAGCTTTTAACGCATCATCATGATTGGTAAATTTAGCTATTTCGCTCCAACGTGCTACACCTTCATTGTCTTCACTGCCAGCATATGCAATATATATTTTTATCTTTTTCATAAGTCCTCCCTACATATTTTTTGTTTTTCAAAAATAATTATATAAAAATAAATGATTTTTAAAATATTATAAATCACCACATTAATCTTCTGACAGCAATGTTCCAACTGCCACAAGATTATCAATTATATCCTTAATTATACTTAGCATTTCCTTTGCTTGTTTAATTTTTCCCGCATCTATAAGCTCAATAGTTTTAGTGATTGCCTCACCTAAAGTCTTTTCAAAATCCATCTCTACACCTACCTTTCTTGTTCAACTTCTCTAAATAAATTATTAAGTTCTTTCTGTGCTTCAAATCGTTTAATCGTTTGCTGAGTAAGATCAAGCAAAATCTTAACCATTTCTATATCAACAGCTGAATCTGTATTTTTATATTTCTCTATGTTTTTTGTCTGATCTCTAGCTACTCTAGGAGAAAGTTTTATTGATTTTTCAACATCCTTTATTAAAACTTTAATATCCTTGCTATCTATAACTTTTTTCTGCTTTAGTTCAGCCTTGATAATTATTTTTGCTACTATAGCTTTGTAAGAAGCCATCAACCTTCTAATTATATCAGTATCCATTGCCTCGACGCTAAGTGGATCTAATTGGGCATTATCCAAAATATCTTGATATGCGGCTTCGTATTTTTTTCGGTCTTCTATAAGCATGGTTAAATACTTATCTATGGCTTCTGCAGCTTCTGCCTCTGTTTCGTATTTCACACCATTTAATTTATACATATATTTCACTCCTTTGTTAGTTATATTTTTGTCAATAACCAATTCTAAAAATGAAGAACACAGAAAAAACAAGCCTTACCCTCGTATTATAGCAACAAAATATTGCAAATTGTCACCAACAAATTTTACAGCAACGTTCATTTTCTCTTATAGCACAATGTTTTTCATTGCAAGGCGTTGCAAGTGCTATTGATATTACTATTTAAAATAATTTAAAACAAAAAAGTAGGCTCATGCACCTGCTCTAATGATAATCCAGCAGTGTTCTATCTTCCCGGACCGTCGCCAGCCAAGTATTGTCAACGATGAAAAGCTTAACTTCTGTGTTCGGTATGTCAACAGGTGGATCCTTTTCTCTATCGCCACTGGATATGGTATAATCACAAGCTTTCGCTTGAAATTATCTTTAATTATTATATCACTTTTTATAAGTATTGTCAACTTATATTAAGTGATTTTCAGGATGTTTATAAAACCCTGACAACTACATAATAGAGTGCAAGTAGAACTGATATATAACTTGGAACTTATCATTGCATCAGATAAACCCTAGAGTTATACGGCAGAATGTAATTAAATTTGCTAAGTTTTCCGTGATTAAGCCCTCGTGCTATTAGTATCGGTCAGCTGAATATATTGCTATACTTACACCTCCGACCTATCAACGTTGTAGTCTACAACGGCACTTACTAACTTATGTTATGGGATATCTCATCTTG
>CALVTR010000023.1 GCA_944362965.1 uncultured Clostridia bacterium | reverse complement strand
GTATGGGCTTCACAGAAGAAGAGATAACTGCATATATTCAGGCTATTACTGGCACTGGTGCGGGGTGGCTGCGTTCTCCTAATGGTCATTATAATGGTGGTAGGTATGCGTACAGCGTTGGCATCGGCTTCTATGGCGACGGTATTGTCCGCGATGATCCCTTCGGCGTCGTTCCCGCTTTGCAAATTAGGTTATAAAAGCTATTTAAACACACAAAAAAACTTTTATGATTTTTCATAAAAGTTTTTTTAATTTCAATATTTTCTAATTTATATTTAATATTTAAAAATCTAAATAAAAAATATTTTTTTTCAATCTACTATAAAATATTTTTAATTCAATATCTTAATAATTTTCTGCACACACTTCAAAGAAACTTTGTGGATGGTTGCAAGCAGGGCAAATCTCAGGTGCTTTTGTTCCGACAACGATATGTCCGCAATTTCTGCATTCCCAGATTTTTACTTCAGACTTTTCAAACACTTGTTTAAGCTCAACATTTCTAAGCAGTGCGCGATATCTCTCTTCATGGTGCTTTTCAATAGCTGCAACAAGGCGGAATTTTGCAGCAAGTTCAGGAAAGCCTTCCTTTTCAGCAGTCTTTGCAAAACCGTCATACATATCAGTCCATTCAAAGTTTTCACCTTCAGCTGCAGCTTCAAGGTTCTGGGCTGTGTCACCAATTCCGTTGAGTTCTTTAAACCACATTTTAGCGTGTTCTCTTTCATTCTCGGCGGTCTTTAAGAAGAGTGCAGCGATTTGCTCATAGCCTTCTTTCTTTGCAACAGAAGAGAAGAATGTGTATTTGTTTCTTGCTTGGCTTTCACCAGCAAAAGCAGTTTGAAGATTCTTTTCTGTCTCAGTTCCTGCATATTTATTTGTCTTTTTCTCTTCAAGAAGTTCTAAGTTGTCACCAGTTGCTTTGCACACAGGGCAAACAGGCTCTTTTCCATCTTCAACTTCAAAAATTTCTCCACATATTTTACATCTATATTTTTTCATATTTTTCTCCTTTTTATTTAAATTTATATTTTCATTTGTGTTTTCTTCATTGCATGGCAATTTTTCTAATAATTTTTTAGCCGCATCGGTAGGAAACTCGCTAGTAGGGGGATTGTCTATCATGCTCTTTAAAAAGTCATGTGCATTTTTGCTTTGCGGAAGCATATATCCAGCTTCTCGCACAAGGTCTTCCGCCATAAATCTATTTGATTTTTCAATAGCTTTCATAAGCCTATAAAGGTTGTCGTTTTCAGTGTTTTCTGCTATCTGTTTTGCCATATTTTCCACTTTAACCTTGTTTTTAACAAGACTATTGAGCTCTTTCACAACATTTTCATCTTTTTTCTGTTGTGGTGGAAGTTCCAACGGAACCATTGATATTGCTTTGCTAGGGCAGGCTTTGGCACATATGCCACAGCCCACACATTTTTCCGCGTCAATCACGCTATTTTCAGTGTCGGTTGCGCCATACGGGCAAACATACAAACAAAGGCAGTCCTTAGTGCAAAGTCGCAGATTTCTAACAGCTACAAATTTTTTCATATCTAAGCCCTCCCTTTAATTTTCTCAAATTTCCAATTAGGGACCTTGCAAACAGGGCAGATTTCGGGTGGGTTTTCTCCAATAAAGACAAATCCGCAAATAGTGCAAACCCAGATACTTGTGTTTTCTAAAAGCTTGTCGCCTTCATTTTGATATCGCACAAGGATGCTTTTAAGCATATTTGTCACCTTCTCGCTCCACACCTTAACTCTAAGTGCTCCACGGTCACCCACATTCTTTGCCTTTTCGTCTACAGCCTTAAACCCATATTCCAGGTCTTCGTTTATAAGCTTTGTGATATTTTCAACGTTTGCACTATGCTCAGGCGGCGTGATTGAAGAAAAATAGTCAGCTAAGCGGCTAAAAAGCTCCATCTCTTCAAATTTATATTGTTTTTCGCAGCCCCTTGCAAGATTAGAGCAAAGCGCAGACATCTCAGCAATAGATAATTTTTGCATATCTTCTGCCTTTTCTTGAATTTCAACCAATTCTTTCACATCTTTTTTAGCATTTTCGCTTTCTTCAAGTGGCTCAAAAAGTGATTTAGGCGCACCACATACAGGACAAACCCAAGTCTCAGGCAGTTTATCAAACGGCACTTTTTCTTTGCTGTCGTCGTAGATAAATCCACAAATTTTGCAAATATATTTCATATAACCTCACTTTTTTTAAGTTGTTGTAATATTTATATCATAAAAAATTTTATTCCACAAACAAAAAATCGCAAATTTTTGACAATTAAAATTTGATTATTGTGTTTTTATTTTAAATTTTATAAAAATAATGCTAAAATTTAATTGATAGGAGAAAATTATTATGAAAGGAATTATTTTAACTGCAGGAAATGCAACACGACTTAGACCAATCACTGATTGCTATGGCAAGGTGCTTGTTCCAATCTATGATAAGCCAATGATAGACTATGGCGTATCACTGTTTCTTGGCGTGGGTATAGATGAAATTGCGATAGTATGCAACAGGCGTGACTATAAGACTTTTAAAGAGTTATTTAGCAATAAGATTTATAAAGGCAAAATCAAACTTTTCGTTCAAAAACAAGCACTTGGCACAGCACATGCCATAAAGTATGCAAAAAAATTTGTAAAGGATGATGATTTTGTCCTGCTTTTCGGTGATAACATCTTTGTTATGAAAGATATGAGCACTCTTCTCAAACAAGCGATATCTGAAAATCAGGGTATGACGTTGTTTGCAAAGCAGGTTAGTGATCCACAACGTTTTGGCGTTGTTGAGTTTGACAAGGATTATAAAATCATAGGCATTGAAGAAAAACCATCGCAGCCTAAAACCAACTATGCCGCAGTTGGCTTATATGTTTGTGACAACGCGGCTATGAGTGCGATTGAGTCTATGCAGATTTCACCACGCGGTGAATATGAATTTACCGATGTTATTCAAGACTATGTGAAAAATGGCAAGGCAAAAGTGTGCGTGTTGCCTGATGAGTGCAAATATCTAGACACAGGCACTTTTGACTCTTTGCTTGATTGTTCTGTTCTTGTTAAAGAGTTTGAAAAGGAAAACGGACTTCTTGGCTGCAAAGAGCTTGAGCTTTATAAATCAGGCAAAATCACCGAGCAAGAATTTAAAGAAGCCATTTCCCACTACGCAAAAGACTATAAGAGCAGAATAGAGTCAAGTCTAAAAATTTAGAAAGGTTGAATAAAATTTTAAGCAAATACTAAAAAGTTGCTTAAAAACTTTGTTGTATATTGTGTTTATTGTATAATAAAACCATGAAACACGAAAAAGTTACAGAAGAATTTATCTCATTTCTTGAAAATGATGGAAATTTAAAAAAAATTAGTAGAGAAAAATCTGGCTCTTGCTAAAGAAAATAATCCTGACAAGACAACGAATCCTGCCCAAACACTTGACGAACTTTATGAATTTTTAGATTGGTCTGTCAAATGTATGCCTTGGGAAGTGCTGAAAAACAAACAATATCAGTCATTATATCTTGCAATCGACCAAGCAACAGGGTATTTTTGGTATATTTTTGATCAACCACTTGAAGAATTAAAGGGTTTAGGGTATTATTATCCATCACTTCAATATCACGAGCCTATTGCAAGCTGGATCAAGAAATATTCAAAAACATGGGGTGAATTTTTATCTAAAAAAGAAAGTTGGAATGAAGACTACTATAAACTTGCGTTTCAAGATGATTTGTTTGGTTTGAGTAAAGGCTGGTATGGCAATAAAAATATATGGACAAGTTTCAACGACTTTTTCAGTAGAAAACTTGTTGATAACTATCAAAGACCATTAGCCGACTGCGACGTTATATCTCCTGCAGATTCAACTCCACAAGGCTTTTTTAAAATTGACAAAAATAGTAATCTTATCAACCCGCAGATCTTAAAATCTGCAAAACTTTCTTCCGTGAAAGATTTGATTGGAGAAGATAGCGCCTATTGCGATTCTTTTGCAGGCGGAACTCTTACTCATACTTTTCTTGATATCTTTGATTATCATAGATACCATTTTCCTGTTAGTGGAGTCATTAAAGAATTACGTAAGATTTCAGCCGCAAATGCTGGTGGTGGCATAACAGAATGGGATGAAAAGAATGACCGCTATGTATACTATAACGAAATGGGATTTCAAATGATTGAAACACGCGATTGCGTGATTGTGGAAACAGATAATTATGGTCTTGTAGCAATCTTGCCAATTGGTATGTCTCAAATTTGTTCTTGCAATTGGGAGAAAAATCTAAAAGTAGGAATACGCGTTCAAAAAGGTGATCCAATGGGCTTTTCCCAGTTTGGCGGAAGTGATGTTGTTATGATTTTTCAATCTCACATATCAGTCGAACCTTTAGTAATAAAAAATGAAAAAGGTTACAATCATATATTGATGGGGGAAGCATACGCTAAACTGAGGAAAACTTAATTAAGAAATAGCCTATTTAAATAAAAAACATATTATAGCAATAATATAAGCACCAATCGCTAAAGGGTTGGTGTTTTTGTTTGTTTTTAGTTGCTTTGAGAATAAAATGGCTTACTTAGGCTAAGTGGAGAAAATGGAAAGAATTATATAAAAAATATTCAATAGAAAGATGAAATATAATAATAGACTAATTAAATGATTTTGTAAATAATGAATTTGCATAAATATTTTAAAATCATAAAAAAAAGGCTGCAAGACGCAGTCATAAAGATTAAGCTGTCTTTTTATATAACAATCAAGCCATAGACAATCCCTTTATAATGAGCAATACTTAAGTGGTTCGCCTGATTTTCCTGTGGTGCGCCACAAGGGATTCGACCCCCTGACCTTTCGTTCCGTAGCAAGCACTAAAAAATACCATAATTTACTCTTTTTACACCATTTTTTATCATATTTTATCATTTAGTTAAAAGCCTATAACCCTTATAAAATAAGGCAAATAGGCTTTTATTTTTAACATACAACATCAAACGAAAACAAAACCTAAAAACACATCACAAAACGGCACAATTTTCATAAACTTTGCAAAAATCAAACACAAATTCGTAGACAATGGCGAAATTTAAATTTTCTATAAACTAATTTTTTTCTATAGTAATAATTTTCATGCTGCAAATCAAAGAAATTAACCCTTTTTTATTAAACAATGCGTCATTATGACAGATTTAAAAATTCTTAACAACATAACATACGTAATTACGAATTTTGTTACATTTTTTTATGAATTAATTAACTTTATTGGCTATATAGTAAAAATGTAAGAAATTAAAAACTAAAAATTATTAAATTTTGATAACTTATATAAAAAATAATGAAATTCACTGAAAAATGTGGTATTATTTAAATAATGAAAAAAGATAAATTGATAAGAATTTATTATAAGCTTATTGAGAAACAGAATTTATTTTTCTTAAATGATAATTCATTAAATTTTTTTTCGCAGTTAAAAATGCGTTTAATAAAAAGAAGAATTTTAAAATATTTAGATAGTGATACTACTGAAAAACTTATGCTCGATAAATTATTAAATAAAATAGACAACAATCGCAATTTAAAAAAACTAGCAAATATTTATAACAAAAAAAGTCTGTAGAGCCACTACAAGCATATATATCTTATAAAAACAAGTTATCTACGAGATTTGGATTTAATAACTTTCAAGAGGTAATTATAAAAAAATTTCTTTATATTCCCATTCAAGGATGGCTATTGATGAAATGATAAAAATTAATGATTTGTCAAGTTTAAATAATTGGTTAAAAGAAAATATATATCAATATGGGACTCAATATGGTCCGAGCGAATTATTA
>CALVTR010000022.1 GCA_944362965.1 uncultured Clostridia bacterium | reverse complement strand
TCTGATAGATATACAAATGAAAAAGATTGGTTTTATAAAAAAAAGAACTTAATTGAAGAAATAAATGTTGGAAATGATATTATCTTTAATGGTGATAAACTATAAGATTATCTAAACGTTAGTAGTATAATATAAAAAGGACTCAAGTTTATTTTGAGTTTTTTTTGCTAGTTTCAAAAGGTACTGACCTTATTCTCGCTCTTTTTGGAACAGATAAAATTTAACGTTATAGATAAACTGAACGATAATAAGCGGATAATCCGCAAAAAGCAGTTTTTTAAATCCAACAAGTAATTTTCCGATAGTAAGCGGATAATACGCCTAAATAGGAACAAATAAAACTTGGCGTTATGGATGCACTGGACGATAGTAAGTGCCTAAGGCACCTTAAATTTTTTTATAGAGTTTTTTGCCGTGAGTGTATAGAAGTGAGTAGAACACAATGCATAGCAACGTTATAAAGGCAAGATAGATTGAATAGTATGCTTCAAGGCTCATCACTGACAATATCTCGTTTGGCAGGGTGAAAAATATAAGAAAAGGTATAAGTGATATAAGTATGGCACTGAGCATGGATATGAAAAGGCTCAGACTTTGTTTGACCGCCTGTGACTCACTTGTCCAGTTGAGCTTAGGCCATTTAAGGTTGCAAAGCAGTCCAAGTCCAGCGAATGCGATAGTGCTGATGCAAGGGATTAATATTGCAAGAATTGCAAGCGAAAATGAACAACCTGTGATTACAATAAAAATTATACTACCGACTATAACAAACGGCAACGTCAAAAACAGGTTAAATGACAATTTTGCGTTAAAGATTGTGGTCACGGGTATCGGTAGGCTCTTCAAAATATACAGTTTTTGCCCTTCTATTGAAATTGATGCCGACGTTGGAACGCCTATACCTAAACACATTGAAGAAAAGCACACATATATTGTAACGAAAAATTCAGCAGGGAATGAGCTGCCTATTGCATCTGCCATATTTCTTGCTCCTATGCCCATAGAAATTGCAAGCACTATCACCATGATAGGACCTATTATTGAATTTATTAGGTAGACAGGGCTTGAGAAAAATGTTTTTGTTTCTTTCTTGATAAGAGCAATATAGGTAGATGATTTTTTAAACACAAGTGTCTTTTTGCTTTGTTTTTTGCTGTTTGTTGAAGAAAATCCGCTGTTTATCTTCTTATATCCAAGCGTTATTATGCCAATGCTTAATAGTGCAAAGGCTAAAGTTATGGCAAGGAATATCAAAAAGCTTATAAATGAGCCAGTTGTCATTGCTTCAAAAAGAAAATAAATGTGAGAAAAAGCTATTTTGAGCCACAGTGGAATGCCATTTGCAAAAAGGTCTTGCATAAGTCCGCTGTTTACAACTGTTATAAACGCAATAAGTCCAACTGTCAAAACAATCGTTAAAATTGTGTTGACAATCTTCTTATTTTTAAGCTTATATGTGACAGCACTTATTATAAATGCCAGAGCCGCTCCTATAATTTGCGTGAAAGTTGGCAGGAAGAATATCGCAATTATGCAGTAAATCACAGCTTCAACCGTTATAGGGCAGAAAAGAAAATAAACAATAAAAGCAGGGAATGCTATCATAAAGCCGTATACAAGTGAAATAAAATAAGAGCTTAGATACTTTGCAGTTATTATTGACGGCGTTTTGATTGGTAAGCTTGCTAAAAGGTCATAGTCCTTATTTTTGTAGTATTGGTTTTGCGCGTCATACATAGTCATCATTAGCACTATAAATGCGGCAAACATAAGCCCAAGCACAAGCACATATTCCGGGTGACCAATAGGTTGAAATTGCAGTGCCGTTCCATAGTAGGCATACCCCATAGCAAAGGCTACAATGATAAAGATAGCAATTATTAGGAAGGTATTTGCAAGTGCACTTGTTCGCTTTTTAGACCTATAAAGCTGCGAAAGTGACTGCTTAAAATAAATCATTGTAAGATTAATTATGTTTTTCATTTTCAAGCTCCAAGAATATATTTTCAAGGCTATCGTCACTTGTGATTTCTTGCATAGTGCCAAATTTTATAAGCCTGCCTTCTTTAATAATTGCAACATGAGAGCAAATCTTCTCTGCCACATCTAAAACATGGGTGGAATAAAAGATGGTCACTCCATTGTTTGCAAGCTCTTGCATTATATTTTTAAACTCATGACTGCTTATTGGGTCAAGTCCAACAAAAGGCTCGTCAAGCAGCAATACCTTAGGGTTATGAATAAGTCCAGAGACTAAGGCAAGCTTTTGTTTCATCCCATGACTGTAGCTAGAAATAGGGGAGCTAAGGTCATTGTAAATTCCAAGACGTTTTGCATACTCTTCAATTTTCGCCTTGCGCTCTTCTTTTGTCATAGAAAAAACGTCGGCGATAAAATTCAAATAGTCATTTCCTTTCAAGTGGTCGTATAGGTCGGGGTTGTCAGGAATATAGGCGAGCTGTTTCTTTGCTGCCATTGGGTCTTTTTGAACGTCTATTTTGTCAACGAGAATCTCTCCTTGTTCAAAATCAAGTATCCCTGCAATGCACTTTAGTGTTGTGGTTTTGCCTGCTCCATTGTGCCCAATAAATGCACAGATTTGACCATCCTGCACAGTCAGAGACAAGCTGTCAACTGCAACTTTTTCTCCGAACTTCTTTGCAAGGGCGTAAATTTCTAACATCTATAGCTCCTAAGGTTTCAAAATTATAGTTTGATTATATCATATTTAAGTATGTAAAGTCAAAGTTATTTATGCTTTAATGGCTCACATAGCAAATAAATTGTCGAATTAAATGTTTGGATTTATAATTGCTAGAAAAATCTGTGACACTTTATTAATATAATAAAAAAGCATGAATTTTTCTCATGCTTTTATTGTTTTCTAATTTATTCAGCTTCTTGGTCGCTGCTTTCGCGTTGTGGCTCAACTTTTGTTGTGTCTCTATATAAATCGTTGAAAATTGGTGATGATTTCAAAATTCTTGTTTGTTCAGTAACAGCACTTGATAGGTAGTTGATTGTTTCAAGGTCGTCAACTGGCTTTAAGCAATATTTACCATCCTTGTCAACGCCTACGATAGTGTCTATGACCTTGCTCATATCAATTCCAATTTCGTCGCCGTTGTAAAGGTAGATATTAAGTGCACCTACAATAGCAGTATCGTTTGGAGTAACATAATTTGGAAGGTCAACTCGTTCTCTCATTTTATAGTTAGACCAACTTGTTTTTTCAGCTTTCCATGCATTGCCAACGAAGAGAGCTTTTAAAGACTTTGTGAAGTATGAATTGTTAAAGATTTCTCTTGCCTTAGGATTTTTGTCAAGTTCAAGAAGTAAAAACTTAAACTTTCCGCCTAAATCATTGGTATCGTATCCTGTTTCGTTATCAGTGTAATGTAATTCTCCAGAAAGAGCCTGCATGATATGTTGTGGCAGGATTGCCTTAGCTGTTGAAAGGTCGCCTTTTTTAGCAAAGATATTGCTTAGCAAAGTGTAGATATTTATATTGTTGTTCTTTATATATAGAATCTGGTCCTTAGTAAGATTTCTTTTCTGTGCAAAATCTTTATCGAATAAAAATGGATTTTTCTCTGTCATAAACTTCTCCTTTCGTCAATATATCGATTTTTTCAAATATATGATACCACACTTTTTTTTATTTGTAAATAGCAAATTCAAATTTTTGCATACTTTTTTCGATTTTTCACATCATATTTGCATGAAAAATTCGGTTAGCAAGGGTGCAATCATATTGATTGTGAGTGGAATTGTCTGTAAAATTTTCGGCGCACTGTTCAGACTTCCACTAACAAACATACTTGGAATTGCGGGAATAGGCGGCTATCAAATGGTTATGTCGCTGTATTCTTTGACGCTGGGCTTTGTCTCTGGCGGGGTGACAAATGCTCTTTCAAAGCTTGTTTCTTCAAGCAGGGCAAGGGGCGATTATAAAGCCATCGGCGGCTACTATCATTATGCACTTTTGTTTTCACTTTCTTTAAGTTTGGTTTTTGGTCTGTTTTTTGCATTACTTTCAAAACCCATTGCTGCTTTGCAAGGGTTCGATGGGGCATCTATTTCTTATATGCTGCTTGCACTTCTTCTGCCACTTGGGGCACTTATCGGCACTTTTCGCGGAATTATTCAAGGCCATGAAAACATGACGCCTACCGCAATAAGTCAAATTATAGAGCAGTCAGTAAAATTTGCCTTTGGGCTTGTGTTTGCATATATCTTGGGCAAGTTCGGCGTTGGCTCTGGTGTTTTTGGTGCCTTTTTAGGCATAACTGTCTCTGAAGTCTTGGCAGCAATTTTTTTAGCGGTTATGGTAGTTAAAAAAGTCAAAATTAGGGCGGCAAAAGCTCCTGTGCGTTCAGAATTTTTCAAGGCGGTGCTTCCGCTTACCTTCAGCGGCTCTGTGCTTCCGCTCACTTTTGCTATAGAAGCTCTAATAATAACCTCACTTCTTTTAAGGGCGGGAATAGAAAGCGATTCTGTCACCACACTTTATGGCTTGCAAAGCGGCGTTGTTGGAGCCATTTTGCACTTTCCGCTCGTGATTTCTCTTTCTGCGGCAACCGCGATGCTACCTAAAATATCCTATCTTTCTTCGCAAGATGATATTGACGGACAAAAAGCGGTTACAAATAAGGCGTTTAGCATCATGTGGTTTTTTCTTATTCCATTAGTGATAGGGATAATTTCGATATCAAGAGAGCTTTATCGAATTCTATATTCAAACATAGTTGAAGGCTATATAGACGTTGCCTATCAGCTTACGCTCTTAGGCGGCTTTGCCATAGTCTTATCGGCAATAACACAACTTTTAAACTCAATTTTGCAGGCAAAGGGATTTTATAACTATTCGCTGTTATTTAATATTGTAGGCGGAGTTTTTAAGATGTTATCTCTTATAATCTTAGCGCCGATAAGCAAGATAAATATTTTTGCAATTCCTATATCCAACATCATTCTTTATTCAATAATTTGTATTTGTGCACTTGTCAAACTTGGCGGACTTGTTAGGGTCAATTTTTATAATTTAATGTTGCCACTGCTTGCTTCTTTTATAATGTATATGGTTATAAGATTGTGGCTAAGCTATCTGGGCGGCGTTTGGGGAGTGCTTATAGCTGTCGTGCTTGGCGGGGTTATCTATCTTCTTTTATGCCTGCCGCTTATCATTGATTATGGCAAAGATTTGATGAAAAGACGAAAAGTTAAAGTTTAGGGAGTAAAAGACCTTATCTTAACTTGAAGTGAATTTTTATCACTGCAAAATTGATAAGGTTTTTTATAAAATAACTTTATTTTTCTTCTATCTCAAGATTTTCAAAATCAAATAGGTTGCTATCAAAAAATTTTGCCATAGACATATCAAGTGCTTTTATGATAAGAGCCATGTTTTTAAAATTAGGTGTTTGATATTTGCAATTCAATATATCTGTCATAGTGCTGTGATAAAGCCCTGTTTCTATAGCAAGTTTATATTGCGTCATCTTCTTTTCTTTCAAAATTTCTCTTATTCTTAATGCTATTGCCTTGTTTAGTTTCATCAATACTTCTTTGTTGTTTTTTATTTATATTTATTGAAAAAATAAAAAATAATTTGAAATTTTCTTTTTATAGGTTATCAAATTTTTAAAAATAAATCAAATGTTAATCTTTATTTGCAAAATTTGTGACAAACTGCTACACTTTAGGTATGAAAATAGGCAATATTGATTTTAACAACAATTTAATTTTAGCTCCAATGGCTGGGGTTAGTGACGTGGGGTTTAGGGAAGTATGTTCGCTCTTTGGTGCTGATGCAACCTATAGCGAAATGTTGTCGGCTAGAGCAATGCTGCATAATCCGCACAAAACACAGCTTATGACGATTTCTTCACCCTATGAAAAGATAAAGATAGGGCAGATATTTGGGCATGAGCCAGAGATTATGGCTCAGGCTTTATCAAATCCGCTGCTTGATGGTTATCAAATTATTGATATAAATATGGGTTGTCCTGCACCTAAGATTGTGAAAAATGGAGAAGGCAGTGCACTTATGAAAAATCTTCCACTTGCAAGCAAAATTATTGAGCAGTGTGTAAAAGTGGCAAAAGTGCCGGTGTCTGTCAAGTTTAGGCTGGGCTACAACAGTGATATAAGCAGAGAGTTTGGAAGAATGTGCGAAGAAAGCGGGGCAAGTTTTGTGACGCTGCATGCAAGAACAACCGAGCAGGGTTACAGCGGCAAGGCAGATTATGAAGCGATTGCCACTTTAAAACAGACATTAAAAATTCCTGTTGTTGGGAATGGCGACGTGATTGACAGGGAAAGCTATCAAAAAATGCTTGAAACAGGGGTTGATGGAGTTATGATTGGACGTGGCTCGCAAGGCAAGCCTTGGTTGTTCAGTGAGCTTCTTGGCAAAGAATTTGAAGGCAATAAGTTTGACGTGATAAAAAGGCATGTTGAAGTGTTAAGAAAATATTATGACGAGACTTGGCTTACACTTTATATGCGAAAGCATTTTCTTTGGTATGCGTCGGAAGTGGAAGGTGCAAGCAAGATTAGGCTTTCTCTTGCCACAAGCCCGTCAATAGACCACAGTCTCAAACTTTTAAAGGAATTATTTGACAAAAAGTTTTGAATTAAGATATAAAATATGTAAAATATTAGTATAGGGGAGAAAGCATGAAAAGAACTATAAAAGATCTTGTAAATTTAAAGGGAAAGGTTGTGCTTTTGCGTGTGGATTTCAACGTTCCAACCGATGATGGCGGAAAAATTCTTGATACCACTCGTATTGACAACGAGCTTCCAACTATAAAATATCTATCTGAGCAGAAGGCAAGAATTGTGATTTTATCTCATCTTGGCAGACCTGAAGGCTATGACGTTAGAAAGTCACTTTGGCCAATTTCAATTATTCTGTCAAGAAAGCTAGACTGCAATGTGTCTTTTTGCAACTACTGCATAGGTGAAGAAGTCAAGGAGAGAATAAAAACACTTCCAGAAGGTGACGTGCTGCTTCTTGAAAATGTGCGTTTCTATAAGGAAGAAGAGCAGTGTGATATGAAGTTTGCAAGAGAGCTTGCTTCAATGGCTGATATATTTGTTGACGATGCTTTTGGTGTTGCACATAGAAAACATGCAAGCAATTTTGGCGTGGCAAGAATACTTCCTAATGCAATCGGCTTTTTAATGGAAAAAGAAATCAATGCGTTAAATCAAATTTTAGAAAATCCAAGAAGACCGTTTGTGGCAGTGATTGGCGGTGCAAAAGTGTCAACAAAAATAAAAATCCTTGAAAAGTTTATTGAAAAAGCAGATACCATCTTGATAGGCGGTGCTATGGCGTATACCTTCCTTAGGGCTATGGGACAAGACGTTGGACAGTCTATTGTGAACAGCGAGAGTATCCCGGTTGCCCAAAGCATTTTAGACGCCGCTCGCGATGCTGGCAAAAAGATACTTTTGCCTATTGATCACGTTGCATTGCATGCAAAGAGCAAAACTCTTGTCACCACAAGCAAAATGTATGGTGATTTGATAGGCTTTGATATTGGACCTAAAACTATTGAACTATATAAGCAAGAATTAGACGGTGCCGGCGAAATTTTCTGGAATGGTCCAATGGGTATGTATGAAAACAAAGCATATCGAAATGGAACGCAAAGCATAGCAGAAATCATTGCTCACACTAAGGCTTACACTAGTGTTGGCGGTGGGGACACTGTGGCTACCGTCAATTTGTTTGGGCTTTCGCACAGGTTTGACTACATCTCTACAGGTGGTGGGGCAACTCTTAAATATCTTGAAGAAGGCTCTCTGCCTGCCATCGACGTTATCCAGGAGAAGATACTATGATTGATATTGTTATCGCAAACTTTAAAATGAACCAAACTCCAGAAGAAACAAAAAACTATCTTATGACCTTTCTTTCAAGATTTGACGAAAAGGTGGACTTAACGCTTTGTTTGCCATATACTTCTCTTTCAACGGGAGAATATCTTTGCAGGGGGAAGGCTGTCAGGCTTGGAAGTCAAAATATAAGCGAAGATGAAGAAGGCAGAACGACGGGCGAGATAAGCGGAAGAATGCTAAAGGCAAGCGGGGTCGATTTCTGCTTAGTTGGTCATAGCGAGAGAAGAAAAAAGTTTAAAGAAGACAGCAAAATAGTCAACAAAAAGATTAAGTCAGCTTTAAAAAATGGCTTAGGAGTTATTCTTTGCGTTGGGGAAAGCTTGGCAGAGCATAACACTTTGAAAACCTATGAAGTGCTGCGTGAGCAAATAGAGAATGCACTCAAAGGGCTCTATGAAAATGAGCTTGAGCGTATTATAATCGCATATGAGCCTATTTGGGCTATCGGCACAGGGGAAACGCCGATGGCGAAAGAGATAACGATGGCAGTTAAGGAAATAAGAAAGGTCATCGCGGACGATTTCTCGCCGGCTGCAGCTGATAATATAAAGGTTGTCTATGGTGGAAGTATAGACAGCAAGAATGTAAAGCAATTTACAAGCTGCAAAAATTTGAATGGCTTGCTTATAGGTGGTGCCTGCCTTGATCCGAATAGTTTGCTAAAAATTATATCCTTATTATAAACTTATTTGGGGTAATTTTTTACGTTTATATTTATTGCATCTTTGCTGATTATTATGATTAAAACTAAAAATTAAATAAATTTATGAAAAAAGAGCAAATTTTTGCTCTTTTTTATTTTATTTTTTATATAAAATTAAATTTTTTATTTTTTAACAATTTTTATTTTAAATTTTAATATTGACATTTTTGTAAAAACTTTTTAAACTTGTTGTGACAGAATATTAGCTTTAAGATAAGGAGAAATAATAAAAGAAAAATCGTCTAAATTTATTTTAGCAATTATTATTGTGCTTGTGGGAATTTTAGTCGCCGCAGGGATTTTGATTGGGTGGAATCATAAAAGTCAAGTTAGTTTTTCGCAGTCAGTCAACTCAAAAGTCGGGCAAGAGATGAAGGTGCTTGGCACAACGGAGAGAACGCTTCCGGAAGTTTCTAATGAAGGGCTTTCAAGATATCCTGTCTATGGCACGGCACTTGGCACGACAACTGAAGAGAGAAATCAGCTTATAGAAGAAAGCAGCTATCTTTTGGCATCGTCAAGCACTTATGATTCAATGGATGAAAATGGCAATCTTTATCTTAATGGAGAGCCAACAGGGCGAAAACTATATAAGCATACAGCATCTGCTGGGATGTATTATGGTGACGTTGATGACAATGAGCCTGCAGTTATCAAACAAATTTCTATCTCTCCAAGACCGCTTGGAAACTACATAACTGGGCTTTACGCTCCAACAGGTGAAGTTATCAAGATAGAAATATCGCAAGAAGATTTAGAGAGAACAGGCGGGCTTCAAATAACTATAGGTCAGGCATCGCTGACAAACGAAGTCAACAACATCTGGGCAGCAAGAGAATTTAATCGTATGGCGGTGATTGCAAATGTTATGACGGTTAGCACAGCGACCGCTTATGTTGGCTATTTTTTAGGCGGACCTATCTATGTGACGCTTATAAACAATGCCGATTTTACTGTGACAATCTCGGGTGCAGTTGAGTATATGCACTATATCTACGGGCTTACCACTGAAGAAGAATTTGAGAGAATGAAAGCTTTTTCAACGCCATATTTTGACCTAGAAATTTGGGACAATTCTGTCCGCCATTCAGGACCAAGACGATATGCGCCTACAGATTATGACAATTTGACAAGGGCTGCCGAGCTTTGGGAGGAAATATCACTCACATCAAAGCAAGCCCCAACAGGCTCTAGGGCAAATATAGGTATTGATATCTTATATGACCCATTTATTGCAGCGGGCAGTGCGGTGGCGTTTGTTGGGCGAAATTGGTGCAATGTGCCGCCAGACTGGATGAGCGGGGCACTAAATTATCAAGAATTTACGACGTCGGGTGCTTGGGGTGTGATACATGAATACAACCACCATTTTCAGTGTTTCGGTTTTGCATATAGTGATGAAGTTTCAAACAATGCAATAAGTCTGCTCTCTTATATTTTATACACAAACATCTCAGCAAGTCGAAGCTATAATGACAGCACGCTTTCTGGGTGGAATAGATTCACAGACCCTTCACGTAGCCTGAGAGAAACAAAAAGCAATGCGGCAAGCGGCACAGTGCAGAGTTCGCTTAACAGCTATGCAGATATCATTCATGCCTTTGGCGTTGATGTGTTTATAGATGCAACACAATACAATCCAAATAGGTATGGAGTCGATAGTTGGTATCAAGCACTATGCGAAGCAACGGGCTATGACATGACCTATTATTTTGAAGAGCTCTTAAATCAAACGGTGTCTGACAATATGAAAGCACAATATAACACAGGCGATAGACCAATATTTGTGCCGATAGCATCAATTTATCAGACAGGCAGAAACTTTTATCAAGACGAGCAAGAAGTATTTATTGAAACCATCAAGCCTTTTGAAATTCCGAGTGGCGAGAACTTTACTCTAGATTTCAATCAATATCTGATTGTGCCGAGTGGCTTTACATTTGCAATAAAATCTGTATCACAACCACAATATGGAAGCATTGAAAAGACAGCCGATAACGTCTATGTCTACATTCCTAGCAATGAAACATATTCAGGAACTTTTAAGGTTGTCGTGTCGCTGCAAAACGACAATATAACAACGCCTGACATAACTCTTACAATCAATTTAAAGCAAAAAGATGGCGGCAATCAGGAATATGATTTCACAAGCGAGACAGTTTATCCAAGAAATTACACATATTCAAAAGATATTTACGCTGATTTTTCAATACAAAGCATAGTATCTCATGAAAACTTTGGTGTGTGGGATGACGATGAGACATACAGTTTTCAGAATATCATAGATGGAGACACGTCCACCGCATATCACTCAAATAGAGACAATATTTTGTCAGCAGACAATCCGTTTATATTGACTGTGGACTTAAGTGAGACCACTCTTTATAACAAAATGACTATCACAGGCTACACAAACAGCCAGCGCCACATGCCTATCACTTTCGACCTTTATGTTGGCACAAGCCTTGATGATATGCACCTTGCGGGCAGTTATCAAAATTTGACCTATAGCAATAGAACGTTATCGGTAAATTTTGACGAGCAGGAGCTACGTTATTATAGGCTTGTTGTAACAGACACCGACACACACCGCTATGTTGCAATAAATCAAATTGACTTTTCTTATAGCCTAAGCGGAATGAAAGAGTATACGCCTGACGAACTTAACTACTATTCCTATGGCTTTGGAAAGTATGGTTTTACAAAAGAATATATGTTATCAACCTATGGCTATTGTATAAGTGGTGATGGCTATATAAAATATACATTCACAGGCAGTCAGATTGCTTTCAATGTTAGGCAAAACGAAGAGTGTAAGATTAGGGTAAGCGTGGACGGGAATTCAACAACACTGACGTTAAGTGCATACAGTGAAAAGACGCTTGCTTATTACGTATCACTTTTTGAAGAAGGGAAACATACACTTGAAATAAAAGTTTTAGAAGGAATATTAAATATAGAAAGTGTTGCTATAAAATAATTGATTAAAAAATAATAAAAATAATATTATATTAAATATTGAAAATTCATAAAAAATAATAATATATTGAAAAATTCAATAAAAATAATAAAATATTATTAAAAATCATAAAAAATATTAAAAATTATCAATTATAAAAATTAAAATCAAGCAACGAATAATAAATAAATAAAAATTAAAAAATATAGATAAAAAATTATATAAGCTTATTGCAAGTCAATAAGCTTTTTATATTATATATTTTAACATTTTATATACCTTTCTAATAAATATAATAGGAAGGTTTTTTATGAATAAAGTTGATAACGAATTTAATTTAATTATAAATGAAATTAAAAACAGCTCTTATGAAGAATTGCTTGGTAAGATAAAACTCAATTTTTTATGTTTGCCATATATTTATCAACACTCGCTTGAAGAGTATTTTAAGAAATATAAGTTCTGGGGCAGCTTGGATCATGCAATAGGTGCCTTTGACGAGATAGAGAAAAAGGCTAAAATGCTGAAAAACCACTACAAAGATATAGTGTGGCTTTATAATAAGCTTTCAGACTACTTTTCAAAGTTTATCTTGCTTGCAGTGTTAAAAAATTATTTATACTATGATTTTGTTTCGCTTGACAAGGCTTCAGACAAAAAATATAAACACTACTTTGATTTAGACCTTGTGCCAAACTTTAACAATGCAACCATTGTTGACGTTGGTGCGTATACTGGCGACAGCATTCTTGATTTTGTGGATACTTATGGTGCTAAGTCTTACAAAAAGGCGTATTGCTATGAAATAACTTTAGAGGTCTTAGAACAGATGAAGGGCAATTTGTCAAAGCTAAGCAATATTATCTATAAAAATAAAGCGGTTAAGAACAAAAACGGCAGGGTGTTTCTTGATGAAAATGGCGACCTTTCGTCAAACCGCACATCTCGCAGGGGTGGATTGCCGCTTGAGTGCGTCAGTCTAGATGACGATATAAAAGATAAGATTGACCTTATCAAAATGGACATAGAAGGAGATGAGCTTTCGGCACTAAAGGGAGCGAAAAAACATATTGAACAAGATAGCCCTGTGCTTTTGATTTCTATCTATCATAAAAATGAGCATCTATGGCAGATAGCGAAGTTTATAAGCAGCGTAAATAAAAACTATAAGTATTTTCTCCGCTATTATGGTGGCAATCTATATCCAACCGAGCTTGTGCTTTTTGCAATTAAAAAATAGCGATCTCTTAGTGACTTTAAAAATATTGTTTCTTGACTTTAACCGCCTATTGTGGTATAATGGTCTTAAGGAGAGAAATATGGTAGAGGTAGATTTCACAAAAAATAAAGAGTTATATGATTATTTTAAAAAGGTATGGAAAAGTGGTGGCACAATCACTATTGCTGGTATCAACTCACTTGGCAATGAATTTGAAACAACAGGACGAATTGCCACTGACTTTTTGGACAATATAAGTGTGTATGAAAGTTTTATTTATTTGAATTTTGGCAAGTGGTGGAGAAGAGATTGGATAGCACCATATTTCACAATTATTGAAAATAGTGAGAAAATAACACCATCACTTTTTATCAAAGAAATAAAAGATACTGATGGCAATGTGATATTCACAAATCCTAATTTTAAGGAAATAGAAAGAGATGTTAAAAAGAATGCTGCTCAAGAAAAGGAAAACGAAGAAAAAGCTGGAGCTGATATAATAGAAGATGACGCAGTAACTGAAAAATTACGTGAAATGATTGGTCAGCCTATCGTACTTGAAGATGACGACGGAAGGACCTTAGGCGTGCTTACAGAAATAAGGGGCGCTGCTGTTGACGGAAGCACAAGTCTTTTCATCAGAAGTGGAGTCCGTGTAGAGCCAGCATTTGTAAATGAAAGCACAACACTTTTCTCTGTTGCATTAAACGGAAACGAAAAGTGTGTGGCAAATAATGCATCACGCTCTCTATCTGACAATGCTAAAAGAATTATGAGAGAACGTAGAGAACGTTTTGCCGACCACTCAGACCCTGAAGCTGAATAATAAAAAGACTGCTAAAGCTTTTGCAGTCTTTTTTGTTTGACTTTATTTGACTTATCTATATATATAATATATTATATAATATATAACAATATATAAAAGGGCGTTTATGTGGTGGGAAATTTTAATATATCTGCTTATTCCAATTATTATTGAGATTGTGCTGTGGGTGGCGGCGTCAATGCTCAAAAAGTCGGAGCAAAAGTTTTTAAGTGCAAATGAAAGTGCTACCGATGATATCTTTGAAATAGTGCCAAGCTGGATGATCAAACAATTCTATCTTGTCTTATTGATAAGTGGGGCAATATTGGGAATTTTGTTTATTGTGATAAGTCTCGTTGCCTTTTCGTCAGGGGAAATAATATTCTCACCTATCTTTATAATAGGACTATATTTCTATAATAGAAAGATATATTTTTTCAAAGATAAGTTTATAGTCAAGGCTTTATTTATTAAAAAAGAGATAAAACTATCAGACATCAAAAAGGTGAAATTAAAGTCGTCAATCTTTAAAATCAAAGACTATAAACCTAAAGACAACATTATAATTTATTATAGACATAGCAGGTTGGTGCTGCATAGTCTATCAAGCAATTTTGACCGCGTAGAACTTTTGCTTAAAAACAACCTTATAGAAAACCTTGCAAAATAGAAACGGAAGCAAACTTGTTATAATTTAACTTGGATTTTAGAATTGAATAGAGTTGTGTTTACTTTGACTTTTTAGGTAGTTTAAAAAATCAGTATTTTTGCTGTAAGAAGTAAACTGATTTAGCAAAAAGGAAGGTTGTATATGGAAATTTGGGAAAGTTTACTTTTGTCGCTGTTGATGCCAATAATTGTGTCTATTGCTTGTGCTTTCTTTTGTTTTTTTAAAGTTCGCGGGGAAAAGAAAATTTCAACTCAAGATATTATTCGCACTCGTCCGCCCAAGGCACTTTCTGGTTTCTTTTTTGGGTTTGCGCTCATCGTGCTTTTGGGTGGTATAGCGGGTATCATTTACTGTTGCATTACAGACAGCGAGAACGCAACTATTTCAAACATTATTATAATATCAGTGTGCGTTGCTGCATTTTCGGCACTAGGATTCTTTGGATATGCATATATTCGCTTTAACTATGTGGTTGCAAGCTCAGATGGAATCTTTGTTTTCCGCCTTTTCCGCAAAAAGAGATATTATAGTTTTGATGAGATTGGCTACTTTCAAGATTCAACTAATCTGGGGATGCTTGGGGGATTGATAGGTTATGATAAAAACAACTCAAAAATCTTTGCCGTAGAAGCAGTCCATATTGGAGTTCCTGCTGTAATTGAGCGGTTACGTGAACATGGAGTTCAAGAGAAAAAGGGCTTTAATATTATTAAGTAGTACTATATAAAAAATTTCAATTTATTGAATAATAATTAGTATAATGGAGGAGTAATGAACGAAGATAAATTTTTAGTTAATCGTGTTGGAATTTATTTATTATTAAGTAATTTTATATTGACTGTAA
>CALVTR010000021.1 GCA_944362965.1 uncultured Clostridia bacterium | reverse complement strand
CTAACCCTTCTAGGTTAGCGTTAATATATTATCACAATCTCTCCTACCTTGTCAACACTTTTTTCAATATTTTTTACCTTTTTTGCAATTTTTTTATCTCTTTCTATGATACGCTAAGCCGCGTTGTGGGCGGATTATCCGCTTATCATCGTTCAGTGTATCCATAACGTCTGTTTTATCATGTCCGTTTTAGGCACTTTCTGCCGTTTAGCGTGTCTATGACGCCGGGTTTATCAGGTCCGGTATGTGGATAAGTCCTCGTGTTGCTTTTCACTTTTCATTCTTCACTTTTCACTTCCGCGTTAGCGGTTTGTCGTCTAGTGTGTCCATGACGCTGAGTTTTTCAGTCCCGTTTTATCCGCTTGCTATCTTCTAGTGAGTTGATAACGCATAGTTTATCAGATCCAGCTTAGCCAGTTTTTGTCGTTTAGTGCATCTATTATGCCGAGTCTATCAGTTCCTAGAGAGCGGTGATAAAGTTTGTCTCTTATATTCACTATATCGGACATTGATGCAAACTAAGTTTGCCGGACAATCGTCGAACATATGGTTCGAAAATTTTATAAACAAAAAAGTGAACCTTAAGTATATAACTTTCAGGTTCACTTTATTTTATTGAGACTTTTATATAAGGTTTAATTATTTGATTATATTTATTATTTTATATTTACTGCAAAGTGTTTATTGCATTTAAGCTTTTATATATTTAACATAACCAACAACATCACTTCCGCTAGTGTCAATCGTCCACCCACTTGGCACTGTTGTCACTTCTATCGTGTCTTTGATATAAAGTATATCGGCATAGTTTGTTAAATACCCATAAGATGATACACTTGTTATTCCATTTGCTATTGTTTCGTTATCTATATATACTGTTGCTAAGTTACTGCAATTAAGAAAAGCATTCATATCTATACTTGTCACACTATCTGGAATTGTTATACTTGTTAAACTGTGTGTGTGTGTAAGTTGAAAAAATAAACTTTGTCGCCGCTCTCAAACCTTACGTTTGGCGATTGTCCGCGAGCCAGATGCTCGGCGACTGTCCCTGAGCTAATTGAAAGCACAAACCTTATCTACCATGTCTTTGCTTGCGGAGCGAGCGTTGCCGCAGGTGCGAGAAGGCATAAAGGCTGACAAGCCTTTTGGAAGGCAAAAAGTTTTTGCCTTCTTGTGCATTTTGAAAAAATGCACATGCCTTCTCACACTCGCGGCAAAGCCGCTCGCGATAGACGCTGACGCGTCTATCTTTATGCTATTAGTATACCCCCCCCGCAACCCACGTCAAGCAAATTTAACAAATTTTTAAAAAATTTTTAAATTTTTTCTTATATATTAAGTGAAATAAGTAAATAAAATTTATAGTTTTGTATTGACCTAATAGAAAAAATGTTGTATATTATCATTCATAGGAGTTTTATGGATAGAAAAAATTATCGTCATCTTACGTTTGTTGACTCAAAAATAACATTTGAAAATGATAAGATATACAGAAATTATGAATATAAAGAAAATGATGGGACTCTTTTTGTTGATAAGAGAGAAATCAGTTTAAAGACTTTTAAAGACACAACAGAGAAAAAATCTTTTCTCGGAGTTATACATTCGCTTATGCTAGCAGCACATTACCATCTTGAAAGAGTGAATGATGAAAAGGATTTAGAAACCATCAAGCAAAAAGGGAAGCAACTTAATCACTTTATAGATAAGCTTATTTTATATTGCAAAAAAGGCAATATTAGTGAAAGTGAGCTTTCTGAGTTTTTAACATCTGCCGCATATCAAGCTTTGGCTATGGCGAAGAACAAAAAAGGCAAACTAGCAAATGACGAACTTATGCAAAAAGCGCTTGACACCCTTGTGGAAAACAGCAAGTTAAAAGCCTATTTTATAACCCAAGAAGAAGAGCTAGAATAATTTATTTTTTTGCAAGCAGCGTCTTATTGACTTTGAAACTTAAATATTGTAAAATAAATGTTATAAAAAATTTATTTTAGGAGTGAAATATGAAAAAAATTAAAAATAAAGATTTTTTTGTTTTAGATAGCTATATTGAAGAAAGAGAAGGAAAACTTTATAAGGTATGTTTGTTTAGAGACAGAAATGGCAAAGCACAGATAATAAGTGCGCTTTACAATCCTGCTCAATATAAAATTGAAGATCGAAACTCACTCAATGGAATTACAACATCAATAGAAAAAGGGTTTAGCTATTCTATGGACAAAATAAAGGAAAACGTTGAACGCCCTGATGATGCGTCTAGATTTGTGAGACAACTTCAATCTTACGCTGAAAAGCTTGTTAAAACTTTTGCTAAATTTAATAAGCAGCTTAACGACGACGAAGTTGAAAGTATGACAACAAATAAATTGATGGACCTTATGGCTCAATACTTTAGTGATGGTTTAGATGAAAATGGAGAAAAAACGCTTGATTTAATAGCTCAAAAAACAACTAATAAAGTTTTAAAAAATGCTATTATTTATTATCTATCTGATGAAATAAGCAGAGAATAAAAAAGAACACTAGAAAAAATCTAGTGTTTTATTTTATTATCAATTAAATTATTTATTTTTATTTTTAAGTTATATTTTTTATATATATTATCTTTATTTAATAATGATTTATTAAAATATATTATATATATTATTAAATTTATTATAATAAGTAATTAACTTTTTTATAAAAATTTATTTTTAAATAATTTGTAAAATAAAAAAAAGAGAAAAATAGATTTCTCTTTTATAATTTAAATTTAACTTAAATATCCATTTCTTGGTCGATAACCTTTTCTTTGCCTATTGGACCCTTGAATGTTTTTTCTTCAACCTTTATCTTAGATTTATTAGCGATCACCACGCCATTTAAATTAACTTTAAATTTTATTTCTGCCATAATTTATATTCCTCCGCTAACTTGATTTTATAATAACACATTTTTTCTCATTTGTAAATACCTTTTTTAAAAAAAGTTACATTTTTTCTGGAATGTCTATTGCAAGCACATTCAAAGCCTGAGAAAGTTTCTGTTTTACAAGTGAAAGAAGTGAAATATAACTTTGTTTTCTTTTCTCGTCCTTTTCGTTTACAACGCTATAATTGTTGTAGAAGGTTGAAAAGGCACTTGCAAGATTATAGACCGCAAGGCATAGCGGTGAGAGCGTTTTGTTTTTATAGCAAAGCTCATAGGAAGAGTTAAGCTTAAGTATGCACTTTATAATCTCACGCTCTTCGTCATTATCTATGATAAAGTCGCCTTGCGACGTATCTTTAACCTTATTTAAAATAGAGTTTATTCTCACAGCGGTATACTGAAGGTATGGTCCCGTTTTGCCTTCAAAAGCAAGGAATTTATCAATATCAAAAACATAGTCCTTGTCCACATTGTTTATAAGGTCACCAAACTTCATTGCGGCAACGCCTATCTTGAGAGCTAGGTCACGGTCAAACTCAACGCCATTAGTTTTTAATTTTTCACTCGCCTTTTCAACAAGCAAGTCAATGATATCTTCAAGTTTTATTGTGTCACCCGAGCGAGTTTTGAAAGGTTTGCCATCTTTGCCATTCATTGTGCCATAACCTATATGCAAAAGCTCTTGTTTTTCAGGTGAAATGCCCGACATTTTGCATACGCGGAACACTTGGATGAAATGGTTTTTCTGGCGCATATCAACGATATATTCAATTCTATCAACACTTTCAAACATTTCATTACGCATAAGAATTGTGGCAATATCAGTTGTTGCGTATAGCACACCACCATTGTATTTTTTTAGTATTGCTGGCGGCATTGGATTTTTATAACGCTGCTCTTCATCTTCACTCTTCTTAGGAAGCGGTATATTTTCACCTTCTACTGCAACGTCCACAACAAGTGCACCATTGCTCTCACGTGTAAGCCCCTTGTCTTGAATAATTTTTATCGCCCTATCAATATAAGGCGCAGCATCACTTTCGCCATACCATAGGTCAAAAGTGGCACCAAGCTCACTATAGTGCTTTTTAATCTCTTTGACAGAGACTTCTCTTATCTTTTTGTAGATTGCAAAATATGGCTCTTCTCTATTTTGTATCTTAAGTGTCCACTCATCAGCCATTTCCTTGAACTTTTCGTCATCTTTCTTTCTTGCACTCGCCTTTGGATAGGCTTCATTTAGCATATCAAGAGTGATAACAGGTTCCTGCCCTTTTCCACTAAAATAATAATCAAGCACGCCGTCTTGATAAAGCTGAAGCTCGGTAAGCCCCATTTGAAGTCCCCAGTCGCCAAGATGGACATCGGCTATAACATCGTCACCCATAAGTTTATAAAGTCTTTTTAAACTTTCGCCTATTATTGGTGAGCGCAAGTGACCAACGTGCAGTGCTTTTGCAACGTTTGCCCCGCCATAGTCAAGTATAACCTTTTTTTTCTCTACGTGAAGTGGAAGTCCGCCACGCTCGTCCGCAAGATAGTCTTTTGCAATCTCTTCCAGCTTTTTATCTGTAAGTTTGATATTTATAAAGGCAGGTCTTGCCACAACAAAAATAAAGCTGTCATTGCTTTCAACATTGTTTATAATGTTTTCTGCTATCTCAAAAGGGTTCTTCCCAAGTTTTTTTGCAAGTGAAAAGCAGTCGTTGCACTGAAAATCACACATCTTAGGCATATTAGAAAAGGTGACGGAAAGTTTTTCATAATACCCCGCCTTGACTGCCGCAGCATTAAGTAGTTGTTCTATCTCTTCAAAAATCATTGTTTCTCCTTGAACTAAAAGTATATCATAGTTGTTTTCGGTCTTCAAGAGCCTTTGAAAGTGTGACTTCATCGGCATATTCCAGGTCACTGCCCATAGACACACCTTGTGCAAGCCTTGTAACCTTGACCCCAAGCGGTTTAAGCAGTTTTGCTATATACATGGCAGTTGCATCGCCTTCTACGTCAGGGTTTGTTGCCATGATAACTTCTTGAACATTGTCTTCTTGCACCCTATTTAAAAGCTCCCTTATCTTTATATCGTTAGGTCCGCGATGCTCGAGTGGGCTGATTGTTCCAAAAAGCACATGATAAACGCCGTTATAGGTTTTAACTTTTTCCATTGAAAGAATATCTTTCGGCTCTGTTACCACACAGATAATCTTTCTGTCTCGTGTGGCACATATTGAGCAGACTTCTTTGTCGGTGAAATTGCCGCAGACCTTGCAAAAGCCTATCTTCTCTTTTGCTTCAAGTATGGCATTCGCAAACCGCTTTGCCCGCTCGGTTTTGCCTTCTATAATAGAAAAAGCATAACGCTGAGCTGTTTTATAGCCAACGCCTGGCAGTGACCTGAATTGTTCTATAAGTTTTTCAATTAAATCTTCTTGCATAAATTACTCCGAGTATTCTAAGCGGACGCCAAGCGGTCAAACGCAGTTTGACAAAAAGTTGCGGAGCAACTTTTTTGAAAAGTTTTTAGCCAAAAACTTTTCGCTTGGCGTCCGCCCCTATCTTCCAACAGCCCTTTTATTACATCATTCCTGGCATATTAGGCATAACTTCTTTTTCTTTTCTAGAAATCTGACCTAAAACATCATTGACAGCTGACACAATAAGGTCTTCAAGCATTTCAACGTCATCAGGGTCAACAACTTCAGGCTTGATTGAAATTGACTTTAAAGTGCGGTCACCCATCATCTTCACTTCAACCATACCGCCACCAACAGAAGAAGAAAATTCTGTTTCAACAAGTTCTTTTCTTGCCTTCGCCATATCTTCTTGCATCTTTTGTGCTTGGCGCATAAGATTTTGTATATTTGCACCACCAAATCCACCAAAATTATTGTATCCCATTTATTTATCTCCTTTTATAACTAATTTTTCACCAAATAGGTTTTTAAGTTTTTCAATATCTTGTTCGACAGGTGACTTTTCTATCACTTTGATATTTAAAATCACATTTAAATCTAGTCCCTGCCACCGAAGAGCACTTTCTATCTCTCGTTTCCCTTCGTTTAGAAGATTTTGCATCATGCCATCTTCAATATTTATTATGAAATTATTGCCATCAAGTGCAACATCGGTTATATCACCGCAAGCAACATGGAGTGCAATTTGTCTGTGTTCCTTTAGGAATAGCACCACTTTTCCCCATACCGTTCTTGCACTCAGCTTACCCGTGTAAGCTTGCAACTTCAGTTTTTTTTTACATCTTCGCTGCCATCACCACTTATCACAGAAAGTGACAAGGTTTCAAGCAAAAGTCTTGGCGACAAGGTATACCTAAGCTCATTTTCAGCTCCGCCAAAGGTTTGCATATAATAGATAAGTGTTTTTTCGTCAAAGCCGTCTGCCTGAGCCATAAACCTGTCATATTCTTCCTTAGGAAGATTTAAAATTTCATTAGGATTTTGACAAGACTTGCAAATAAGCAAATTTCTTGCATGCTTTGAAAGCTCTTTAACAAAAACAGAAATATTCTTTCCTGAGCTGTCAACCTGATTTACAAATTTAAGTAGCCCGCCTATGTCTTTATTCTTTAAAAGTTCAAAGTAGCCAATAAGAAGGTCGTAATCAGTTGTGCCAAGCACCTTTAAGACGCTCTCTTTAGTTATCTTGCCTTCTGCATAAGCCACAATGCAGTCTGCGATTGAAAGAGTATCTCTCACGCTGCCTTCGCCCGCACTTGCAATCAGTCTTAGTGCATCGTCATCATAACTGATATTTTCTTTATCAAGAACGTTTTGAAGAAGTTTTGTAAGGTCGCCCACAGACACAAGGTGAAAATCGAATCTTATACATCTTGAAAGTATGGTTGCTAGAAGTTTATGTGCTTCTGTTGTTGCCAAGATAAATATAACATGTGCTGGCGGCTCTTCAAGAGTTTTTAGAAGAGCATTGAATGCACTATCAGTAAGCATGTGGACTTCGTCTATGATATAAACCTTATATTTTGTTCCGACAGGCAAAAACTTGACCTTTTCTCTGATTTCTCTGATATCGTCAACCCTGTTGTTTGACGCAGCGTCTATTTCGATTATATTTATATCATTCTCATTTTCAAGTCTTTTGCAGGTTTCGCACTGACCACATGGAGAGCCGTTTATATTATGCTCGCAGTTGACAGCACGGGCAAATATTCTTGCAATAGACGTCTTGCCAATTCCACGAGAGCCTGTAAAAAGATAGGCATGTCCTATCTTGCCGCTTGCAATTTGATTTTGCAGTGCCCTTGTGATATGCTCTTGCCCTATAACTTCATCAAAAGTTCTTGGTCTATATTTTCTGTAAAGTGCTAAATGCTCCATAGTTCTCCTTAAATATAAACTTTGTGATAACAAAATTTTATTGGCATAAAATTTTTAAATTCTACCGAATTTGTGTGCTATCGCACTCGTATCACATAGTTTGTATAACCATCAGTCTCACCCTTACAAGCAAGCTCGACTTCCGATAATATAAACTAAGTTTGTATAACCTTCATCCACGCCCTTACGGGCAAATTTAGTTTCAGGTAATATAAACAATGTGATTATAAAACTTAAACAAGTTAAGTTTTTATTTTGCTGAATGCAAACTACGCAATAGATTGCGTCATCACATAGTATGTATTACCATCAGTCTCACTCAAATACAACTTTGTTGTGCTTGGTTCGACTTCCGATAATATAGTTATATTATACAAATTCGTCATAATTTTAGCAAATAAAAAATCGGCATATTGCCGAATTTTATGTCTTTTTAAGCACAACACCATTATCCGCTATCAAAGTTTCGTTATCAAATACCTTCATGCTCATCTTTGCACCAAGTGAATTACACTGACATTTCAAAGTGTATTCTTTATCGTCAATCTTGAAAGTGAAAGTCTCGCCATTTATAAGATTAGGCATATAGTAGCTTTCTGCCATCTTGCCATTGACATAGACTTTTAAATATGCACCTGAGTTTCTGATTAGCACATCCTTATCATCTATTTTAAACTTGAATGTTTTTCTCGTCATAAAAAAGGTTGTAAGAATTGCTATCAACAAAAGTGCAACAAAAACAATAAAAGCAATTAACATAAATCCATCCTAATTTCTAATCTACCCATGTAAAGTTCTTGTCAGCGCCGACTTCAAAGTGATATTTGACTATTCCTATATCTATTTTTGAATACTCACCGCCTAAGTTTGTAAGTTTAACTTTGTCTTCGCCCATATATTCAAGATAAAATCTCTGTTGATTTCTTGCGGTTGGCGCGATTGCTGCAAGTTCTACCCCGTCTTTAAACCATTGCGGGCTGTCTGGCTTGACATTGCTGAGAACTTCCACAGACTTTCCGCTATGAGCATGCCCATTATCTATGCCATAGCCGATTGAGATTATACTGACAAGTTTTTCACCTTTTAAAATCCTGCATCTATCCATAACACTACGTTTATTGAAAGTGAGCGCAATCTAGCAGCTGTTAAGCCCTAAGCTTTGCGCCTTAATCAAACATTTTTCGCCATAATAGCCCGCCTTTTCTTCAAGGTCTTGAGTCGTCTTTCCAATAAGTGCTATATAACTATTGACACCGTCAAAGCTGCCATAGTGCACCATAGAGCCGTCAAACGCTTCTCTATCATTGAGAACAAGTTGAAAATTTAGCCCGCTTTCGTTATTGCAATCGTCAATAAACTCTTTAAGCACCAATGCCTTTTCTTGCTCTATATCTTTATTTTGATAATGACGCACAGAATGGCGAGATTTTATCACTTCAATTAAATCCATATAACCCCTTTTTTTATTAAAGCACATACAACGTTTATTATCTTTGCATGCGGCAACTTTTAGTATTTTTTATTGTGGAAATTGAACAACAGGTGCTGTTATCATTGGACCGATTTGAGAGTGAATTGTAAGTTCTGAAAGCACGCAGGCAATATTGCTTGCAAGCACTCTTGCAACTGGGCTTGTTTTGAAATATTCAACAGGGTCATCAACAGTTTCATATTCTGTTGTGTTGATGATAACTTCAACGCCCATTGATACAATTATTTGGAAGATGCAACCCGGTTCTGGGTTTACATTTCTTGTTAAAATAACTTTCACAGCATCAGAGCGTAATCTTTCAACTTTCATTTCGTCCCATACACGCATATTGATTGTTGCGCTTGGTTGTGGCTCTGCAAGTCTTTGATAGTCCACCTTTTCTAGAATTGGTTTAAAATTCATATTTCTTATAACGTTTGCCATATTTTTCTCCTTTTTTTCTATTTTACTTTAAATTATGTTTATTATTCAAAATTTAGATTGTTAAATAAAAACCTTTTAACAACTGAAATTTTACATAAATATTTTAGCATAATAAAAAAAATTAGGCAAATATTTTAAGGCTTATCACTTAAATATTTGTCTTATATTTTTTATACTGTTTTATGTAGTATTTTGTAAGCATGTCAAGCCTAACCTTCTCGGTTATGATTGCAATAAGCTCGCTGCTTGGATACTTAAAGTCATTTGTATAGACTATAACATCATAGAATTGGTTTATATTTAATAGCCCGCCACTATCATAGGCACTATTTATTGCAAACCTTATGCAACGCTCAATGATACTTGCCTTGACCTTAAATTTTTCAGATAGCATTGGATACAGCTTGGTTGTAATGTTTCTAAGAAGGTCAGGCTCTTTTAAACACAAACTGACCGCTTCGCGTATATAGTCAAACCCCGACATCTTTGGATGTATTTTTAAATTTATAAGAATAGATGTTATCTCGTCTTTATCTTCTAGATTTATCATATGTTTTCCTTCTAGCAATGAATAATAGCACATTTTAATAATTTTGTAAAATATTTTACAAATATTTTTAAATAATTTAAAAAAATATGCCCTAATCTTAGAGCATATAGTTTTGTTTTAATTTACTTATCCTTATATTTTTTCTTAAGTTTCTGCTGACGTATCCATGTTGCCATAACAATTTTCTTAGGAAAGATATTGACAAGCCTTACTTGGCTTCTTGCAATAAACCCGCAAATTGAAAGCTCTTTGCCCTTGCGACTATCTTTTATTGCCTTTTTAACAACGTCTTCTGGCTTATACATTGCAGCATAATAGGAAACAACTTCATTCTTTGCCTTAGTGTCTGTTGCTCTGTCAAAGAAAGCGGTTTTTGTCCAGAATGGGCAGACGCAGGTGACTTTTATCTTTCTTGATTTAAGCTCTTGATTGATGGCACGAGAATAACTTACCACAAACGCCTTGCTTGCACCATAGACTGCCATATATGGAATTGGTTGAAAGCCTGCAACAGATGCAATTTCAACAATTCTTCCGCCTTCCTTCATATATGGGAGCACATACTCTGTCATTTGCATGAGCGCCTTACAGTTAAGGTCCACCATATTGGCAGAATCTTCAATTTTTATCTCGTCATATCTGCCGAACTTGCCAAAACCTGAGCAGTTTGCAAGAAAGACTACGTTAGGTTTTTCCTGCTGCAATTTTTCATTTAATTTATCAAAGCTTTCTTGTTTCGTAAGGTCAAGCTCTAGTGGAACAAAGTGAGTTTGCGTTTCTTGCTTGACAATATCAAGAGCTTCTTCTCCAAGTCCAATACCCCATATCTCTTCATACTGTCCATCAAGTTGGCGAACAAATTCACGTCCCATACCAGATGATGCCCCTGTGATGATTGCTATATTTTTCATATTGTCTCGCTCCTTTTTTATAATTTTACTATTTTTAATGGCATTTTTGCTGTTTTTTTGACCATTTTAACTCAATTTTTCCATTTTTAACTGTCAATTTTTTAAAAGTCAAAGAATTATTTTAATAGTATATCTTTAAGCTGTGGGTCAAGAAAACTTATTGCCTTTTCTTTCAGCTCTTCTGGCACACCGTAGAATTGCCCTGCGATTGCACATGAAATGGCAGCGAGTGTATCGCTGTCGCCACCTATTGATATGGTTGTTTTGACACAATCTTCAAAGTCCTTTGAAATCAAAAAGCAGTATATTGCTTGTGGGACAGTGCCTTGACAGGTCACGTCATATTGATAATTTGCAACCAAATCTTCATAATTAAAATCAAGTTTGTAGTAATTGTCTTCTATGTATTTCTTAATTTCTCGCTTGCTTTTGCCTTTCTTTGCAAGATAAATTGCAACCGCTGTAGCTTCTGCACCTTTCAAACCTTCTTCATGGTTATGAGTGATTTCTGTAACCTTCTTTGAAAGCTCTCGCACTTCTTTTATGCTATTTGCAAACTTGCTCACTGCACTCACTCTCATGGCAGCACCGTTGCCATAGCTATTATATGGTTGCGGGTCTTTGCGAAATAGCCAGTTATAGAAACCCGAGCCATAGCCGCAAAATTCATACTTTCTGCCCACTTTTTGCATACATTCTATGGTTTTTTGAGAAAGATTTTCATAGTCTCCACTGCATTCCTTTAGTGCCTTGTATACAGCCAGCGTCATAACAGTGTCATCTGTAAAGCGGCAGTCATCATCAAAGAGAGTGAAATCTTTTGTTTTTATATTGTTAAACTCATACTTTGAGCCGCAGATATCACCTAGTATTGCTCCAAGAATTGCACTGATATCGTCTGCGTCAGCTTTTAACTTTTTCTTGTCTATCTTATAGTCCTGAATTGCATGTTTGAAATCATTTTTTTCCTTTTCATTTTGCTCTATAACTTCATCACGCAGAAGCATATCACCAATACGCGTTAAAACAGAGCCTGCCACAATCATAATTATGAATGGAATCGCAACAAACCACGCCGTCATCGCCCTATCAGTTTCGTATTCAAAGAATAGCACCATAAATGTGATAAATGAGCTTACAAAGCCCGCAAGCCCAAGTCCAAGCGTCACCCCACCTGCTATAAGATAGCGTTTTTTAATTTTTTGTGCACCTTCTTCGTCGTGCTTTGCTCGAACATTGTCATTGATTTTTTTGATATAACTTTCCATATTCCACCTTTAAACTTTAAATTCTCAAGATAATAATATCATATAAAATAAAAAAAAGTAAACAAAAAGTCTACTTTTTTATTTTTAAGATATAATATTTTTATAAGCAATATATATTTCAATTTTTAATATAATTTTTGTATATGTAAATATTTTTTCTATTTTTTTAATATTCGTATATTATTTTTTGAAATTCTTTTTGTCTTGCCGTCATCTATATATTGTTTATACTCCGCTCCGTCTCCTATAAGCTCAACATCACTTAAATCAACTTCCTTTGTGCTTTCTGCAAATTTGCCAACAGGCACAAGTTTGTTGTTTAAAATAAAGAACACAACTTCGTTTAGCTCCGCTTTAATTTCCTGCCAACCTTTATTAGCCGGCTGACAACTAAATGTCTTGCCATCATACAGCACTTTTGTCATATCTTCAGGCAGATAGACCATCCTTGTGTTTTTGCCTTCTTCAAGTATCGGAGCTATCATTACACTTTCGCCTACTATCAGTTGGTCTTCAATGCTTTTAGATATTTCATCATCAAATATAAATGCTAGCGGCTTGATAAACATGTCTTGTTGCATTTGCGCTTTCATAAACTCAGAATATAAATAAGCAAGCATGCGATATCTAAGCCCTAAGATGCTTCTAAAGTCATCTATATGACCAAGATTATAACATTCCTGCGGTTTTGAGCTTCTTCCACAATGATTTCGCATAAGCGGAGTAAATACAGAAAAAGCAAGCCATCTGAGCATAAGCTCTGTGCTGCAATCCTTTTTAAATCCACCGGTGTCAGCTCCAGAATATAAAAGCCCACACATGTTTAAGGACGGCATCTGCAAAACATTTTGTTTAAGTTGCCACCACTCAGACGCATTGTCGCCCGTCCATATACCGCCATATCTATGCGTGCCAACATATGTAGACCTTGTGAAAAGTAGATATCTATTTTTTAACATCTTTTTAAGTTCGCTTCCTGCGGCAACGGTCATAAGATGTCCATAAACGTTGTGAACATCATAGTGATTTACCATTTTCCCGTCTATTTTATGATAAAAACGCTTATAATCTTCAGTTTTTTGTTTATCTTCAGCCTTTTGACTATTCTTGCCCTTTTCGGCTACAAAAGCATTTAAAAATATTGACGGCTCGTTCATATCATTCCAAAAGCCTTCAAATCCATACGATATCAAGTTTTTATACTGCCTGCCAAACCATTTTCTTGCATCAGGATTAAAGAAATCTACAAAATGTGTAAGTCCTGGCCATACTAAAGCTTCAAAATATTTTCCATCTTTGTCTTTGCAAAAATAATCATTTTTAACACCTTCATCATAGGTTTTATTGCCAGGCTCTATTTTGATGCCAGCGTCTACTATTGGCACAAGATTTATATTGTTTTGTTTAAACTTCTCAACAAAATTTTTCATGTCAGGAAATTTTTTCTCATCAATCGTGAAATCAATATACCTGTCCATGTAATCTATATCCATACAAATATAGTCAAGAGGCAGGTGATTTTTGCGATACCCTTCTGCCACCTTTTCAAAGTCTTCGGCTACGCAATATCCCCATCTGCTTTGCCCAAATCCAAAAGCCCAAAGTGGTGGAACAAAACTCTTTCCAATGATTTTTAGAAATTTTTTTGCAATATCATAAGCAGATTTTCCATCTATGATATATAAATTCAATGATTGATTATCACATGTGACAAGGATTTCTCCGCTTCCATTCACATCAATATCAAAAGTCACTTTTGACGGAGTGTCAAAAAATGCTCCAAACTTATCTTTCCCATCAACAATCAAAAAATTATGTGAAGAATACAGTTTTTCCATTTCAGGTCTGTGATTCGGGTCGTCAGTGTTAAAACTTACATATCGCCTGCCACGTTTGTTTATTCCGCCCATATTCTCGCCAAGCCCATAAACTATGTCTTTTTCTGATAGGTTATATAAAAACTGCACAGCATTATCTGATTCTTTTACGTCAAAATATCTTACTTTATTTGTTTGTAAAATATCTTCCACAACCGCCATTGTGTCAATAGGCTTGCCAAAAACAATTTTTTCAACATAATTAATTTTTTTATTTTCCATTTTTAACACCCTAAAAAGTTTATAGTTTCAATATAAGAATAACATACAAAATAAGAAAAGCAAACAAAAAGTCTGCTTTTCTTAATAAAACAAATTAATTTAATCCCCAATTTCACTTTCTTCTTCAATTTCAATACCATTTTCATCAATAATTCTTGCGTTTTTAAAACCTTCTCTTAATATGTTTAATAATTTTTCATCATTTTGTAGGTTCTCTGGAACAATGATTGCACTTATGTAACTTGACGGCACGCCTATAGGAAGATAACAAACACCTGGTGAGCCAAGTGCGTCAGGCATAAAGGTATTTGAATAAGAAAATATTCTTTGAATAACCTTTTCTGCATCTTTTTCTACTTCTATAAAATCCTTCATAGCCGTATTTGAAATATCATATTCTTCACTTCTGCCTAGTTTTTTCAATTTTTGAATTATTGGAGTATTTGAATTAACAAAGAATATCAAACTTGAATAATGCCCATCAGTTCGTCCTTTACTGTCTTTTAACATGCGGTTTTTAGCTTCAATAAATGTTTTTTCTCCATTTAATATAGAATGAAATGAAACATAAATATCATCTATTGCATTTGGAAGAAAAACTAGCATACTTACTGGCAATAACCCATTTTGTGCTATACTTTTCATCTTGTCATAATAAACTTCGCCTGTTTTATTATCTTTTACCACACTATAATGGAATAACGTTCCTTCTTCAAAAACATTATCAGGTTGTTCTTTAGGTGATGATGAAAAAACTTCATGACATAGTTTTTCAATCATTTCAAAATATTTTTCATCTATATGTATATTACGATTTTCTAAAATTTGTTTAGTAACACGCAAATTTCTCATGTATGTTTCAACTGTAACATTGTTTTCGTCAAACATTTCACCTTCTGTATTAAGTCCTTTAATTTCCATAAAAACTCCTTAATAAAAATTATATTTAATTATCATAAAAAAGTCAACTATTAAACTGTTATTTTATTGCAAATTTTAAAATTTTTTGATATCTCCATTATATAGCTCCAATAAAAAAATTTTTATATTTTTATTTCACATATTCCATAACGCAATCTAGCATAAGTTTTATAACTGCATTTTTAAGTTCACCCTTTGTTGGATGCCATGCCCAGCCTTCTTGCCTTACAGCATCAGAAAAGTATAAAAGCTGTGCAAATTTATAACCTCTATACTTTGCAACTGCAGCCCAGCTGGCACACTCCATTTCAACGCAAACAGCACCTTGTTTTGTTCTGCACGCAATTTCGCTTGCAGTTTCTCTATAAAAAGCATCCGTTGTCCATGTTGTAGATACATTAAATTCGTAATTATTTTTATTGAGATATTCTGCTACAAAAGCAGTTAACTCTTTGTCGGTTTCAATATATAGTGAAGGCTTAAGATAATGATAAGATGTTCCTTCACAGCGAATGGCTTTTTCAGCTAGAACAAACTCCACAGGGTTTATTGATTGGTCTATTTGCCCAGCGCTTCCGCATGCAAAGAAATTCTTAATCCCCATAAAGCCCAACTCTTCCATCAATCCTCCAGCAGCAGGTCCACCAAGCGGAGAAATTACAAGAATAAATTTTTTGTCATAAATGTAGCATTTATTCACATTGCTTGCATTTGTAAAACTATAAAACTCTTCTAGTTTGCTGACATCTAAAATATCTTCTAGATTATCTTTGAAAAAGATAAATAAAGCGGTGTCAATCTTATATTTTTTGATTAAGTCCATCTTTTCAAAATCTTTTGAGTTTGCAATATAACTTTCTTTATTTATCAGCCCTTCTTCATCAAAAAAATCTAAAATAGGTGCATCCATAATTAATTCTCCTTAGAAACATTATATCAAAAAAATTATTTTAATAAAAACAAAAAGAGAAAGCATTAAATTTTAACTTCTCTATTTTTTTCATATTATTTCATAGGTTATTTATTACTGATTTAACTTCGTCAAGCAGCCTAGCAATAAAGTATCTAAACCGACTACAAGTCATAGTTGGTGTGGTCTAAGTGTGCGGTTAAGAAAATATTCATAATCTTATTATATATAGGTTAAAAACTTCTTTCATCATTTATTTGTTCACATAAAGGTGTTTGTCTTGCTGAGCCTTGCAAAAACTTAAAATCAGTTAAATTTTTGTAAATATTTATACTTTTAAATCCTTTTCTCTCTAAATTTTCTTTACTTGTATCTTTAAACGCAGGGCAAGGCAAAATTTGACCATCAAATCTAATGTCAATTTTATCAAAACCAGCTGTGCACTTATGACTATTTTGTTGTTGCAAAGGAATACCTATTTTCAATTTTGTATTTTTTGTTTTAATACTTTGACAATCTTTAATAAACAAAAGCAATTCTTCATCTGATAGTTGTAATATTTCTTTATTTTCTCTACCTCGCCCTTGTGGAACAAATTTTAACAATCTAACTTCATTGATGCCGGCAAGTTCTGCAAGCTCCACAACATCTCTAAATTGATAGATGTTCACTTTATTAGGCACAAAGTGGATTGAAGTTTTAAAATTAAATTTTCCCACATTAAGCATTGATTTTAATAAGCTTGTAAAATTATTTTTTGTTCCCATCAATAAATTATACTCGTCAACTTCAGCCGCCTGCATGTCAAAAACAATTTTATTAAGCCCTGCTTGTTTTAATTGCTGTAATATATTTAAAGGAATTTCAGAAAATTTTCTATCATTGTATTGATCTAGTATCCTTTGATAATATTTATTTTCTGAGTGATCAGCACTAGAGTTTTCTATTATTCCACTGGTATAAAGTGTTGTGTATATACCTAGACTATGACAGTATGATATTATTTGCATAATGTTTGGGTGCAGTAAAGGTTCTCCGCCTGACAAAGAAATTTCCTTAATTCCACCATTTGCCATAAAAAAGTCTATTGTTCTTTTGATTGTTTGAAAATCAATTATATTACTTTTTTGATAATCACTATTTGAAGAACAAAATATACATTTATTTGGACATCTTTGAATAATCTCAAAACACAAATCTTTTATCATACAAATATTATAACATAGTCAAATTAAATTTTCAATATAACATAAAACAAAAGAGAAAAGTTTGAATTAAACTTCTCCCTTCGTTTCCTTAATTATTTGGATTTAACTATTCGCCTAGCGCTTGGGCTGGTGGTGCGGCTAACAGGAGCTATCACTCTAAAAATCCTCCGATTTTTAGGGAACCCGACGAACCTGCGCAGGTTCAACTCCTATAAACAAAATTAAAACATTATAAAAACGCATGCCGAGATAAAGTTGGATTTTAAATAATAAGACGCGCAAAATGCGAATGCATTTTCGTTTGGCGCGAGAAGGCGAAAACAAATGTTAGGGTGCAGCTTTTCGCTTAAAAAAGCGAAAACAAGCAACAATGCCGTTTTCGCCGATGGTGCGACAAGTGATAAAGTATCCGAACCGCCTACAAGTCCAAGTTGGTGTTGGCTATGTGCGACTGAGAATTCACTTTACTTGTTTAATTCTTCATCATGAGATTTTATTTGATCAA
>CALVTR010000020.1 GCA_944362965.1 uncultured Clostridia bacterium | reverse complement strand
ACACCCCAAGCGGTTTGACGTCATAGTGACGGCAAGTGCGAGACAGACTTTTTTAAATATGCTATAGTGTGGGTGTAGAATGCAAAAATAGACAAATTTTGTATAAAACTAGCAGTGTTTAAACAAACTAAAGAAAAACTCAAGATTAAAAGGAGAGTAAGGTAAAATGAGTTTAAAAGTAAAACTAATTTCAGTGATTTCACTACTTGTGCTTATGCTAGGTGTTCTAATCGTAGGCGTGTATGCAGCAACACAGACGATAAATCTTAGGGGAAGTGTGGAGTTTGATATTGGCGACACTTCATTATATGTGAGAGATATTCGTATTCAAACTGAAACGACAGGGCAGGCTGCAACAATAGAAAACTTTATGCCAGGCTATGTAAATCAGTCAATAGAACTTAACTTAGACACAGTTTATTCAAACAGCGGCTCAGTCAACATTTACTTTGACTTTGTAAATACCACGTCAACGATTTATCAAGCTACTGCAACAGGTGGAAGCGGGGTTGTATTATCAACAAGTGGAGTTATCAATGGCTCAGAAGTTCCAATTTCAGAAGTTACAGCAGCAGATCTCAGGCACAATAACCTTAACAATACAGTTTACAGATGGCACAGCAGGTAATGTTGATTTAGATGGAATTAAAATCTCATTAGAAGAATTGAACTTGCCAGAAGGTTCAGTATCATACGTTTCTTCAGTATCATCAAGCGGAGCAACAACAGATACATATAGCGAGCTAATAGGTGGAGTGACAATAGACGGCTCAGTAGATTTATCAAATATAACCTTTAACACAGGTGAAACAACCTTAACAATTTCAATGACATCACTAAATGCAAATTATATCAAAAACAAGGTATCATGGGTAAATACAAGCAACGTGACAATCAGCTCAACAAGTCTATATTTGCCAAAGAATGAAAGCGGAGAGCTTACAAGTGGTGAAAGCAAAGACTTAACAATCTATGTAAACAACAATACAGGCTCACCAACCACAATCTCGGGCTTAGAAGTAGGGTTTGAAGATATGGGAGAATATTTACTTCAAGTAACAGCCGAAGGTGAAACAAGTGATTACACTGGTGAAGGCTATTGGTATGTAGAAATGGGGACGTATTCAACCACTTCAAATAATTCCGAAGGCAAACGAGAAAGTGAATATCTACGTTGGAGATATTTCTCAGATACAACGTCACACTATGAGTTTGATAGAAACGCTCGTCTAACAGGCGAAGGCTACTTTATCTTAGAAACATATACAAGTGCATTTAATAGCACAGAAGTGAATGGAATAAGAGTATCATGGAATAATGATTATACCTATAGGAGTGGCACTGATGCAACTCATAATTATAATGGCTGGACAAATATAGACGCAAATGATTATTCAACAAGTAATATTAGACAATATATTAATAGTGAAGATCTTGTAAGTAAGAGCTATACTAGCACATCATCAGATGCAGGAACAATATACTCACCATCGACAGACCTAGAGACACAATCAAATATGTTTATAGATCTACATATAGATCCAGACAATGATTTTGTATACTCTCAAATAATAGGTAGGTCATTAGGAGAGCTATATACTGATATGAATGCATCAACAAGCGGGGGCTCAGTAGAATTTCCAGATTTAAGCGGAGCAGATGCAGGCTATCAATATCAAGAAACTGCCATAGACAAATTCTGGCTCTTATCATATTATGAAGCCTACACTTTATTGAGCGGGAATGCTACAATAGACATTGATAGTGATAGAGAGTGGGGATTGGAGTATGCACTTCGCACTCCGGAAAATGTGAGTGTCGCTAAAAAAGTAATTTCGGGAGGAGCCCTAGAATACCATGCTCATGGTGGGCATGGCGGTGGCGTGGGCTATTCATACGAAGTCCATCTTGACGATAGTGCCGCCCGTGCAGCTTTCAAATTTTCAGTAGATGAGCTTTGATACTTTAAAAAACTTGAAGAAAATTTGAAATCGTCTTTCTCCTAAAACTCACAGACTGCTAGCATGGTTAGACTTATAGATATTTAATAAAGCATGTCTTTTAATTAAGGCATGCTTTTGTATTTTTATGCTAAATTATCTGAAGATGGAGTGAGAAAAGCTGAGTTAATAATATAGTTTAAGCAAACTTAGCTTTTCAAGTAAAATGTCGGGGCTCTATTGCAACCTTGTTCAACTTTATTCTGGGCTTTTATATTGCGTCGGTCCGTTCGTTGCCAGGGTTGTGTAATTTTTTTAGGTTTTTATATTGACGTCGGTCTGTTCGTTGCAACGTAGACGCATGATGCGGTAGAAGATTTTTGCCATTTGCTCGGGAGTCTCTTTCATGCCGTTTTTCAGCCAGCACATTTCAAGGTTGAAAAGCTCGCCGATAAACATTTCATTGGAGTATAGGTGTATGCGGCTTTGACTAGAGCCTTCGTATAGGCTATAGTAGGCTTTATGATAACAACGATACAGAAGCGGCTCTAGGTTTCTATCTAAAAACAACTTTATATACTTTGAAAACTTTTGAAAGTTTTGCAGGGTGGTTATCATAATGTTTGTGATATGAAAGTTGAGTGCTCTTTTTGATTTTATATCTTCAACGGTCTCGACAAACTTATCAAGCACAAACTTTTCAACAACGTCTTCTTTATCAGTGAAGTTGCGATAAAAGCCCATGCGGCTGACGCCTGCCTTATTGATTATATCTGTGATGGTTATCTTATCAAAGTCGTGTTTTTCCATAAGAGAAAAGAGTGCGCTTGTGATGCATTCTTTGACAAACAGATTGGACTTATTGTGCTTTTTATTTAACTGATACATTTTTTCACCTTTTATCACAGTTTGATAATTTTTAAAAATATTTCTTTGATAAGAGTTATATATTTTTTATAATGAAAACTGTTACAAGTGTAACACATTAGTTTTTTATTGTAAAGAAAAATTTTTAGGTGGAGATAGAAATATGATTAAATTAGTTATAGACAGCACGTCTGAGATAGGAGTGGAAGAAGCAAAGGATTTAGGGTTGACACTTATTCCCATGAAGGTTATATTTGACGACGAAGAGTATCTTGTAGGGGTCAATTTGACGAATGAAGAGTTTTATCAAAAGCTAGCCGAATCAAAGAACCTGCCTAAAACCACGCAAATAAATTTTACAGAATATGTTGACGCCGTTAGGCCAATTCTTGACGCGGGCGACCAAGTTTTTGCAATGTGTCTGTCAAGTGAGCTTTCTGGCTCTTTTAACAACTTAAAGCTGGCACAGTCAGAGCTTGGCAGTGATAATTTTGAAATTTTTGACACCTTATCTGTGACCTTTGCCTATAAGGCGCTTGTTTTGGAAGCTATGAAACTTATTAAAAGCGGAGTTACCCTTGCAGAACTTAAAAGCGAAATGGAAAGGTTGAGAGCAAAGCTTAGGCTGTATGCAATAATTGACAACGTTAAGTATCTTATCAAAGGCGGCAGGCTTTCGCAGGGCAAAGGGCTTATGGCGACCGCACTTAAAATCAAGCCTATTGTAGCCATTGAGAACGGAAAGGTTGAAGTGATAGGCAAGGCGGTTGGTTTTAACATTGCACTGAAATCTTTTTGCAAGCTTATCAAAAACGTTGACCTATCAAGAACTATGTTTTCTGGGCATGCGGAAGCTATAGATAAAGCTCAAAAGATGATTGAGACTATAAAGGACACCTTAGGGCTTAATTTTGACAAGCTTTGCGAGATAGGTGCGGTTATTGGAACGCATGCTGGTCCTGGCACTGTTGGCGTTGTGTATTTTGAAAAGTAAGTGATTTATGGGAAGTAATAGTCATAATAACAACTTAAAAATTTTAAATTTATTTTGTTATTTGTGAGTTTTTTGTTAAATTAGAGATTATGGAAAGTCAAGAAATTTTAGAGATAATTGAAAAACAGAGAAAATTTCATCGTTCAGGACAGATGAGAACGTTTAGCGAGAGAAGAAAGGCACTAAAAAGGCTATATAAAAATATCAAATTAAAAGAAAAAGACATCTATGCGGCGCTCAAGAAAGACTTAAATAAGAGCGAAGTTGAGAGCTATATGTCTGAGATAGGGCTGAGCTTAAGCGAGATAAGGTTTATGCTTAGGCATGGGCGAAAGTATAGCAGAAAAAAGAGAGTGAGAACGCCGATTGCACATTTTCCTGCAAGGAGCTATAAAATTCCATGCCCTTATGGGTGCGTCTTGGTGATTAGCCCTTGGAACTATCCATTTATGCTCTCTATAGAGCCTATTGTCGATGCGGTGGCGGCTGGCAACAGTGTTATTTTGAAGCCAAGTGAAATCTCGCCGAGTGTTAGTCAGGTGTTAAAGGACCTTATTGAAATGACCTTTGAACGCGGACATGTTGACGTTGTGCTTGGCGGCAAAGAAGAATGTAGTTTCTTGCTCGATCAAGATTTTGACTATATTTTCTTCACGGGAAGCACGCGTGTTGGCAAGATTGTTATGCAAAAGGCGGCGGAAAACTTTACCCCTGTGACGCTTGAACTTGGTGGAAAGTGTCCTTGTGTGGTTGACAGGAGTGCGGATTTAAAGCTAAGTGCAAGGCGTATCGTCTTTGGCAAATTTTTGAATGCTGGGCAAACCTGCGTTGCACCAGACTATGTGTATTGCGACAAAATGGTTAAAGATAAGCTTATCGAAGAGATAAAGGCTGAGATTGTAAGGCAATATGGCAAAGAGCCTTTAAAAAATAGAGATTACCCAAGACTTGTCAACAAAAAGCAGTTTGACGTGATGAAGGGTTTTGTTAAAGACAACCTTATTTGCGGCGGCAGGTTTGACGAGAGTAGTTTAAAGATTGAGCCAACTTTATTAGAGTCTGATTTTGACAGTGAATCCATGCAAGATGAAATCTTTGGACCTATTTTGCCAATCGTTACATTTGATAACATTGACGAAGCGATAGAGAAAATAAATTCATATCCAAAACCACTTGCACTATATGTTTTTTCAAAGAGTAAAAGGGTGCAAAAAAGGTTTTTGAGTGAGTGCGATTTTGGTGGCGGCTGCGTGAATGACACCATAATCCATATTGCAGGTTCAAGGCTTGGCTTTGGTGGTCTTAAACAAAGCGGCATGGGTGCGTATCATGGCAAAACAGGGTTTGACACTTTCACGCACTATAAGAGCATTGTTAAACGTGGCACTCTAGACCTTCCTATGAGATATCAACCTTATAGCAAATTAAAGTATAAAATAATAAAAATGTTTTTAAAATAAAAAATATAAAAAATAAATTAAAACATTAAAAAATAAACAAATATATCTAGATTTAAATGAAATAATAAAAATTTATAAGAAATTAAATTAATTTTTTACGGAGAAAAAATGAAAAAGAATATATTTATTGTAAATATGGCACTGCTTCTTGTGCTGCTTGCACTAGACGTGGCATACATAGTTGTTGGCACGCTTGCATTGAAGGCATGTGCAAGTGCGGTGTTTGTGATTATAGGCATTGTCAACTTGATTTATGCAATTTTAAATAAAGCCGATTTAAAATTTCCGATTATCATGATGATAGGGCTTGTTTTTGCTATGCTTGGCGATATAATTTTAAACATACATTTCATAGCAGGGGCAGCACTCTTTGGAGTTGGGCACGTGTTCTTCCTTATTGCTTACAACTTTTTGAACAAGTTTTCTTGGAAAGATATCGTGTGCTCTCTTGTGATATTTATTCCGTCAATGCTGTTTATCGTGCTTGCACCTATATTTGATTTTAATGGCATAGTTATGGAGATTGTCGCAGTAGTTTATGCCTTTATTATTTCCTTTATGGTGGGCAAGGCAATATCAAACTTAATTCAAAAAAGAAGTCTTATAAACATAATCATAACTATTGGAAGTGTGCTTTTCTTCCTTTCAGACTTGATGCTTTTGCTTGGCAACTTCGCGTCACTTCCAGTTGTGGGAATTATCTGCCTTGTGCTTTACTACCCAGCTGAGTTTTTGCTTGCCTTCTCGCTTTTTGTCTATGGGGAGAAGAAAATAGAAAATAGCCTTTAAATGCAGATTAATTCCTAAATGAAGATAAATAATTTAATTTCCCTTTAAAGAAAAACAAAATCGCCTTTAAATAAAAAGTCTACAGAACTTTTATGTGGGGCGGTTTTTTATTTAGATATTTGTGTTTCTTAAAAAATTGTTTTATTTAATTTTTCAGATTTTAAAGTGTTTTTGGGCTAAACTAAGTTTGTTTTATTGAAAATTTTAATTGCAATAAGCATATCTTTTAATATCATTTTACTTTTATAAAAATTTTTGTTATTCTTTATATATAAGGAGAAAAAATGTTTATTGCAATTTCTGGGGCATCAGGGAGCGGCAAAAGCACTGTGATGCTGGAGCTTATGAAAAAGCGGAAGAACCTTTTTATGTTGCAGCGTGCTTCGGCAACGACAAGGGAAAAACGCGGAGAAGACAGCACCTATCAAACCTATGTTTATATGACAGACGAAGAGTTTGAAAAGGGTATTAAAGATGATATCTTTATAGAACACGAGTCTGTGCATGGGCATTACTATGGAACGTTGAAGCAGGCATTTATGCTGCCGGTGCAAAACAAAGAAAATGACTATATCAAAGATATAGACGTTAAGGGCATGCTGAATGTGCGAAAGTATCTTGAAGGCAAAGTGCCTATGATTTCAATCTTCTTGGAAGTGCCGGATGAAGAACTTGCAAGGCGTCTTTTGGCACGTGGGGAGAGCGAAGAGCGAATAAAAGTTAGGCTTGCACGCAGAGAGCTTGAGAGAAGCTATAAAAAACACTTTGATTTAGTTATTGAAAATATTGACCTTGAAAAGACCGTGCAAGAGATAAGTGATTTTATTGACAGAAAAAGGCAAGAAAAATAAATTAAAAATAAATGTGTTTTAAACTTTTTTATTTTTATATAACATTTTAAAAAAAATATTTTTAATTAGTTTTTTCAATATATTTTTTAAATTTTATATTTTTTTATTAATCTTTTTAAGATTTTTAATGTAATTTTTAATTTTTTGACTTTTTTAGGTTTTTATTATTTAATTTTTATATTTTTTTAATATTTTTATTTAGGGTGAAAAAATGAGAAATGTTTTATTAGTGCCAAATTATAAAAGAAAAAATCATATGCAAGCACTTGCAATCGTAGGCGTGCTATTTGTTTTGCTGGTGATATTATTTATTTTTGTTATGCTAAATTTTTTTGGCAATGATATTAGTTATGTGTCAGAAGTTCGTGGCATGGTGGAGAAGGTGGAACAGAATGACGATGACCGATATCTTATCACGCTTGAGCAAGGAGATGAATATTGTCTTGATTTGTCGGTGTCAGAACATGTGGAAGAGAGCGAAATTCAAAATATTGTAGGGCAGGAAGCCGTGCTTTATCTATATGATTACACAAGTGATAACGACATAATTGGTTTTTCCACAAGTGTGTATTCTATTGACCTAGAAACAGGCTATAACTATTTGGTTAACAGCGATAGAGCGGTGTGTATTGTTATTGGCGTTTTTACTGGGGTTATGCTTATTGTTTTTGTTGTTGAAATCCTGCTTTTTGCAAGAACTAAAAAACAAGTTCGGGGAGACGTTTTCAAGCTTATGAATGAAACCACGAAAGGCATTGTTACAACGTCGCCATTTAGGAAAAAAATGATGCAGTTTATGTGTATACCACTGGTGCTTGCACTTTTTCTTCTTATTCCACTTTTCACCTATATAGGGATAAACCTAACGGTAACCTTTGTCTGCTTAGGGGTGTTTTTAGCCTGCGTTATAGGACTTATAATAGCACTTATTATCATGCTGCCTAATATTCAAAAGCGAGAGTTTGAACTTTATTCGGGCTTGCTTGACGGGCTTGAAAATCTGCCGGAGAAGGAGTATAGCGATATTGTTATGGACGTTGGCAACATGTTTTCTTTTAAATTAACAGAAGAAGGGCTTTTGTATAACAAAATAAATGAAGTGGACTTTATTATAAACAATCTTTATCAAGATTTGCCAAATGAAGACAAAGAAGCGATAAGGGCAGAGCTTATGTCTGAGCTTCAAGAACTGCCACCCGATGGAAGAAATAAGCATGGAATAGATTATACTGAGGGCAGCGAACTTGAGGACGGCGCACTTTTAAAGTATGACGAGCTTAACCTTGACACCAAGGTTTGTTTTAGAACGATGAACCTTCCTATTGCAATTTTTATCACGTCAAATTTAAGTGAAGAGCAATTCCCTAGCATGAGAAATGATATATTCTTAGAGCTTAGCGAGGACTTATACTATTATCTAAAGAAATTCAATATTCATGTAAGTGGGCTTGAAAAGGTCTTGAAAAACAAGATGGAATATATGAAAAAATATTGCGGAAGTGTGTATAAAGGCGACAGGAACACCTATGTTGAAATAACTGACGATGGCGAAAAAGTGCTTTTTGAAGATAAAAAGAGCAAAAAATTAAGCAAAAATAGGAAATAATTTTAAAAATATAAATAAAGACAAAAAATCTTGTTGGAAACTGATCTGCACCCCAAACTTGACAAGATTTTTTATTTTTTGCTTCTTTTCGACAAATTTGTGTTTACGGTTATGCATTCTTTCACTTTATAATTTTGTTATGGAGTTGAAATGAAAAGTAAGCTTTATTTTGTCTTAATGTTTTTGGTTTTCACGGCGTTATTCTTTGTGCTAGCAAGGGCTAGCATCTATAGCGAAATATTGCCTTTTGCTTTTCCTATGCTCTTTGCTCTTGCATGGGCAAATCAAAAGGTGTGGCTGCTTGCGCCTGCCTATTTTATTGGTTACATAATAAACTATCACTCATTTCAAGATTTTATTATTGTTTTGACGACAATTTTGCTGCTTGTGCTGCCATACTATATACATGTTGTAATCAAAAAACCTATGAAAAAATATGAGCTTTTCTTATATGCTTTCTTCTCGCAAACCGCCTATGTGGTGTTTGGAGTGCTTGGCGGCGGAAACCCTATTTTTATAGCTTGTTCGGTGGTTATTGGGCTTCTGTTCATGCTTGCATGCATAACAATATTTGAACCTATAATAATACGTGGCTTTACATATAAGCTGACGGTCACCGAGATTGTTTGCGGGGCGGTTATATTGCTAGCTCTGTCTGCAGGGCTTACAAATTGCGATATCTACGGCTTTTCTCTTCTCAAGCTTTTTGTAAGCTTTCTGCTGCTTGTGATTTCTTTTGCGTCAAATGTGTCTTATGTTATGGTATTTGCGGCGGTTATGGGAGTTGGAAGCATGCTTCCAAACAACAATGCCATATTCTTTGCACCTTTTATGATTTGGGCACTTTCTGTTATCATTTTTAGAACGCAAAACAAGATTTTTCCGGCACTTTCTCTTATTTTAAGTGAATTTTTGATAGGTTTCTATTTCAACCTATATTATAGCTTTGGAGTGCTTGACTTTATTCCTGTTATAATCAGCGGTGTGGTTTTTGCAGTCATTCCACGCAAGTATTTTAAAGAGCTTTCTGTTATTCTTGCTGGCAGGAGTGACCGCATGGCTATCAAAAATGTGGTCAATAGGAACAGAGAGATTTTAGAGCGGCGGCTTAACAACCTTGCAGAAGTCTTTTGTGATATGAATGAAGTGTTTAAGAAGCTTATCAAACGTGAGCTAACAGAGGACCAAGTTAAAGATATGCTATATGAAGAGATAAAAGATAGCATATGTAAAGGTTGCAGCGAGCAGAAACATTGCCATAGAACTTTTGGAGAGGACACAAAGAAGATTTTTAAAGAGCTTATCACGATAGCTTTTGAAAGGGGAAAGGTGACCATACTTGACTTTCCAAGTTATCTTTCTTCAAGGTGCGGGCGAATAAATCACCTTATAAATGAAATCAACACGTTGACAAGTCAGTATAAGTCTTATTCAAAGCTTGTTGGCAATGTGGACACAAGTAAGCTTTTGATTTCAGACCAACTTAGTGGTATCTCTGGAATTATGAAAACACTTGCTGGTGAAGTTGACACTATGGTGTCTTTCGACTCCACTCGGGAGCGAAAACTTATCGACGAGCTTGCCATGAACAACGTGATTTGCACTGATGCGGTGGTCTATGAAAAAGGCTCGCGAACAACTCTTGCGTCATTGGTTGTTCGGGAAGAAGACACAAATAAACTTAAACTTCAACAGGTGGTGTCTAAGATTTGCGGCGGCAAAATGGTTGTGCAAGACGTCTATCCAACAGAGAAGGCAGGGCTTGTGAACGTCAACTTAAAAACTTCGCCAATGTTTGACTGCGTCTTTGGGCTTGCTTGCCAGCCTAAGAGCGGTACTAGCATTTCTGGTGACAGCCACAGCATAGAAAGACTTGACGGCGATAAGTTTATGTTTGCAATCTGTGATGGCATGGGCAGCGGCGAGCAAGCGGGAGAGAAGTCTCAAACGGCGGTCGGGCTTGTTGAAAATTTCTATAAGGCGGGTTTTGATAATGAAATTATCTTATCGTCAGTCAACAAACTTTTAAATCTTGAAAGAGATGATATCTTTTCAACTATCGATATCTGCACGATAGACCTTAAAAATGGGATAGCCGATTTTGTGAAAATGGGAGCGGCAAGCTCTTACATACGCGGTCAAGACGAGTGCAAGATAATAGAGTGCAGCTCACTTCCTGTGGGAGTGCTGCAAGATGCAAAGGCTGTCACAAAAAAGGTGGTGCTAAGCGAAAAAGATATGATTGTGCTTTGCTCTGACGGAATAAATGACACCTTTGGAAGTGACGGCGAGTTTAAAGACTTTCTTTTGACAATAAAAACCGCAAACCCTCAGGAGTTTGCCGACGAAATTTTAAAGCAAGCCCTTGCCAACAACAATGGCTATGCTGTTGATGATATGACCTGCCTTGTTGTTAAAATAATGTAGAAATATATTTAACTTTTTATTAAAAAATTAATAATTTAATAATATTTTAATTAAAATATGAGAAAAAATAATAAATTACAAAAATTTAAAAATTAAATGAATATAGATATTAGTTTTTTAAAATATTTTAAATTAAAATTATAAAATGAATATTAATTTTAGAAAAATTTATAAACAACAATAAAAAATAATCACGAAAATTAATTTCATGATTATTTTTTGTTAAATTTATTTAAATTATTATTTATTCTCTTCGCTTGCATTTTCTTTTTTTGTCTGTTTTTTCTTCTTTTGACTCTTCTGTGCTAGTGCTTTCTACTGCAGTCTCTTCATTTGAGCCTGTTGTTTGCTCTGCTTGTTCTTTGCTTTCTTCATTTACTTTTTCAAGTCTGCCAACAAATCTTATCATAATCCTTAAGGCAAGTGAGAGAAGTAAAGTGGTAATAATTCCTGCATATTCTATATCATAACCATCCATGATAGACGTTATAATAGCAACTGCACAAACCATAAATACAAATACTATTTGGAATGTTCCTATAATAACAAGTGCCTTTTTAAGCCCTTTTCTTGCTTTGTCATTTTTTATTGCATCAACGTCACAAAGCAATACCAAAAGAGAAAGCACAATCATAACTGCAGTAAGTAGAATGAAAAGAAGAGAGAACAAGCACAAGATTAAGCCGAGTATAACTGTTGGGCTATTGAAACCTAGTAGTGGTAAAAGTCGAACAAGAAAATATGGACTTGCCCCGCCATAGATTGGCAGAATAAATAAAATCATTGAAAGAACAGAAAGTCCAAGTGCGACCGAAGAGAACACAATTTTTTTGGTTTTAAGTGACATAACAAACCCCTTTTATATATGGTTATTTTACTATAATTAAATATAATATGTCAACCTTAATTAAATATTTTTTCAGTTTAACAAAAATTTTTTTGTGATTGAGCCAAAGTCAACATTTGAAAGCAGGGTTTTGATTGTTTCAAGGTCGGTGTAAGAACTGCCGTTATCATAGATTACTATAACTAAAAGGTTGTCACAAGAATAAGTGCAATTTTCTATAACTATACCATTGTCATTTTTGACAACACCTGAAATGTTAAGTGTTCCAAGAATGCTGTTTTGTGTAGAGCTACCTTGTATTGTCATATTCCCTTCTACATGACAATTTTGAACAATCAAAGAATAATTATCTTTTGGAGAATGATTTGCAGCTATCACTCCAATATGATAGGCGGTGATATCGCCAGTGGTTGTGCAACCAGATATAGAATAACTATTGTTGTAAGCAAATACTCCAACAAAAGTCTGAGCACTGGCTGTGATGTCTCCATAATTATTGCAGTTTGAAATAATATTATTGTTTAATTGAGTAAATACTGAGAAATAGGCGAGCGAGCCTCTTCCCCCAACAATATTGATATCTGCATAGTTTGTGCAATTTGTTATTGTTCCATTATTTGTATAAACAAAAGGTGTCAGGAAAGCTGGAGTTGAAAGGTTGTATGTGATTGTCTGATTAGTTATTGACACATTATCTAAAGTTCCGCCATTCGTGGCAAAGATATAAGACCTTGGTGTCTGAGAGTCTATATTTTGCTCACTTTCAAATTGGATGTTGATATTTTTTAATGTTCCATCAAAGGTTAGAGCAATAGGTTTATTGATTGTAAGAGTAGAGCCATTTCCGTCTATATTTATATTTACACTAACATTGACATCAGGGGTTTGATAGTTTGACGGCATTGTTATATTGCTCATAAGTTTTATATATTCTCCTGTCTTTACAGGGCATGTAGTTGTGCCCGCTGATGAAAGAGCTAAGAATTGGTCAGCGTTATATACGCGATATGGGTCTTCTTGCGAGCCGCTTCCAAAAGCGGTGATGTCAGTTGGTTGAGATGTCTTTGCATATAGAGTTGTGTCTTTTGTAAGGTCGCTGGTCGAGCCATAGCGAATGGCTGTGCTGAAGTTTTCGTCTAGATACCAACCCTCAAAGGTGTAAGGCTCGGCGTAGACAGGGCTTGGCAGGTCACCGCTATTTATAATGTCGCCAACGGTGATACTTATGCTGTCAATTTTGCCCGACTGAACAACGCCGTCTCCATAATCAAAGCTTAAGGTGATTTCATTTCCCTGCCAAGTGGCAGTAAATGCAACATTTTCATTGTTGTTGCCAAGATCTGCAACTTGATAGCTTCCGGTGTAGAGTGAGCCACCAATCTGCCAACCTGCGAAAGTATAGCCGTCACGAGTTGGAGTTGGAAGGCTGATATTTTGATTATAGTTAGCAGTTATACTTTCTAAGTTTTCATTGAAAGAGCCTGTGAAAGAAATTGTGTAACTTTCTATGCCATAAATGGCGGTGGCTGTGATTTGGTCGCCGTCGTCTCCTAAATCGCCGGCAACAAAAGTGGAAATATAAGTGCTGCCGCCAATCTGCCAACCGATAGCATAGTGTCCTTCCATATTAGGCTGACTGATAAGGTTGACATTTTGTGAATAGCTAATCTGCTGCCTATCTATCTCTTGTCCATTTTGATATTGATATATAAGGGTGTATGCTTCTGCTCTCAAACTGCTTCCTGCCTGATAAGTTCGCCCATTGATATCCCAGCCAGTAAAAACATAGTGTTCTCTTTCGCAAGTTGGAAGGGAAAGCCTTTCTCCGTCAACAAAATATTGACTTGCAATGACATTTCCACCATTGGTTAAATAAGTGACATAGAACAAATCTTCAAATTTTGCAGTTAAAACATAAAGGTAGTCATCAAAATCGCTCGCTGAAAAAGTGTAGTTGATTTCATCTGAAAGGATGATATCGTTGCCATTTGCCCCACCTAAAAAGGTGGTGTTTTCTTTTTCAGGGTTTAGTGGGTTTAATATCTCCTTCCTTACCATAAAGATTTATAACCTGTCCGTCACAGACAAGGCGTAAGTTTAAAAGCCTGTCGCAAGAAAGGTAGAGTGTTAGGTCGTCATTTATTGTAAGGCTTCCTTGCAGAGGCTCGCCAGAAATCTCGGCATTGTCATAAAGGGCGAGCGGCTCATAGCCTTCAATTTCTATTTGAGATAGAATGTCACCGATTTGCACGGTCTGGTCATTTTCAACTTGCAACTCTTTGACCACTTCGTCATTAAATCTTATTGTTATTGTCCATTCTTGTGATGTGTTGTATGCCATAACTACTGCGTAGACAACAAATGCCACTATCGCAAGTATGACTATGTCAACAATCCACTTTCCAACTTTTTTCATAAATTCTCCCTTTTTTAAGTATAAAACAAGCAGAAAATATTGTCAATTAAACTTAAAATTAAAAATATGGTTGGAGCTTATTTGGAGTATTAATTAAATAAGAGTGTGCTTTCTAGTCAATATAAATGGTGCTAAGTGGAAGCCAAAAATTTTTTAAAAAAATTAAAAATTTCGTTGACAAATAATATTTTTTTTGATATTATATCAGTGCAATCATCCTAAAAAGGATGTTTGCCTCATATTTCCCTCATTATTCCCCAGTAGCTCAGTGGTGGAGCGCTCGGCTGTTAACCGATAGGCCGTAGGTTCGAATCCTACCTGGGGAGCCAATTACATGCACGACCTTTAGTTTTAGAAATGCCAATGTAAATATCAAACTCATTATTTTCATGAGCTACAACACAGGTAACAAATTCTTTAACAAGGTCGATTTTTTATTTATGTCAAGAAAATAATTTATTTTTTGATGACTTTTGACGATAAAAATACTTTGGAAGTTTTAAAAACTGTGGCAGTGGTTATTGTAAATTTGATTTTTTTGAGCATAATATAATAATGATACAACAAAATACTTGACTTTTTAAATATAATGTTGTATCATTAGTGTAGGTGAAAAGAGTCAATCTTTTACACCTCCTTTTAAGTGGCTTAGACCACAAATGTAGGAAGCCCTTAGCCTTAAAGTAAGGATCAAAAAAGCAGGAAGCTCTTAGCCTTTTAAAGTAAGAATTAAAAAAGTAGGAACCCTTAGCCTTAAAGTAAGGATTAAAAAAGGAGTGAGAGATTTTTTAATCTCTCACTTTTTTATATAGGAGTGAGGATGAGCAGTAGAGTAATTAGATTGATTTATGTAGATAGTAAATATATAAAATATCTTTATCATTTTGATAAACATGTTATGTTTAATAAAGGGCAGAAAAGACCATACATAGGGGTGTTATTTGAAATTAAGGGGCACAAATTTTATGCTCCATTGACACACCCTAAAGAAAAATATAAAACAATGAAAAATGATGTTGATTTTATGAGAATACAAGGTGGAAGTTTGGGGGCTATAAACTTTAACAACATGATTCCTGTGCACAATTCAGCTATTATACCTATTATTGTATCAAATGTCAAAGATAATAAATACAGAATGCTTTTGATTAATCAACTTAAGTTTTTTGATGATCATGAAACCGAAATTTTAAATAAAGGTGTTAAACTATATAAATCTTATAAAAATGGAACTTTACGTGAGCAAGTTAAAATTAGATGCTGCAATTTCCCTTATTTAGAAAAACTAGTAAGGAAGTATGATCCAAATTATCAGCCTAAGAAATCAAAATCACAATCAGAAGAGTAAAACTCTTTCAAAAATACTTATTTAAAATTATTTTAAAAGGGTGAGATATGGATGTTTTAGGGAATGTTTTCTTTTTTATCATATTTTCCGCAAATCGTTAAATGTTTGAAAACAAAAAAGAGCGAAGACTTAAGTATTTGGTCTTGGGTATTATGGGTTACAAGTTCACTAGCATACACACTTTATGCAGTGCTATGTCAAGACAACATTATGCTTATTTGCGAAACATCATTAGAGCTGTTATTTTGTGTTATTATATTGATATGTGCCATTATATTTAGAGACAAAAAAGTGAAAAACAAAATAGACAAATCAGAAACAAACGAAAATAAATAGTCAATTTTCATAAATTTCAGAAGAATTTAATCAAACTTTTTAGATGACTAGGGTTTGCCTAGTCTTTTTTATTTTAAGTGTTTAGGAATATTTTTCGTCAATTTTTTGTCGTGCAATATTGGCGTCTACTAGGGGATTAAAGTCATTTAATATTTTTGAATATGTTGATATCTATAACTATTTGTCATCACGTAGAGTTTTGAAGACGGGCTGGCGCATCATGCCGTCTTTGGTCAGCATCATATATTCAATAGTGCAGACAAGGGTGGGTTTAATCCAGATTATATCTTTGTCTGAATTGCTAGAGAAGAGCGACTTTTTTAAAGGATTTTTAAGTGCAAAGGCAAGGATAATTTTTTGCTCTTCCTTTGATATATTTAAAAACACTTTTCCGCGATATTTATAGCCGTTTTTTACCTTTTCACAAAGCACTAAATCCTTTATATTGTTATTTTCGTCTAGTTTTAATCCACAAATATTCAAGTCTTCATCTATAAGATTTTTTATTTTTATCCAGTTTTTGCTGCGTTTTCCTATCTCGTATGTTGAATTTTTCTCCTTTGCAACAATGCCTTCAAGCTTTAACTTTTTTGTAAGGTTGAATAATTTTATGCCTTGCCCTTCAATATAGCGTGATATACTTAAGTCGTCATTTTCTTTGATATTTTTTTCAAGCAGCTGTTTTCTTTCAATAAGTGGTCTGCCAGTCAAACTTTCGCTGTCAAGATAGAGTATATCATAGGCAACAAAATGAACTTTGTGTTTTTCGCTTTCAAATTCTATTTTCAGTGGGTCGGACAGGAGACTGCGTTTTTGAAGCAACATAAAATTGGGTGAGCCGTCGGGGTTTAGAACCACAAGCTCGCCGTCTAAAATACACTTTTTCTTTGCCTGCTCGTGAATATTTTTTAGCTCTGGGTAGATATCCACAAGCTCCTTATTGCGTTTGTTGCGAAGATAGGTTTTGTCTTTATCAAGATAGGCAATGCATCTTATGCCGTCAAGTTTAAGCTCAAAAATATAATTTTCATCATCAAAAGGCTGTTTTTTGACTTCAAGCAGCATAGGCGAGATAGCTTTACTGTCAAATAAATCCATCTATGCCTTCTTTTTGATTTTGACAACTTTGCCAGAACCTTTATTTTCAAGACTGTTGACGCTTTTTTGCAAAGCTTCCATAAGGTCAGTGATTTTGACTGTTTTTTCATTATCTATAACTTTGATTTCCTTGCCTTTTGCCTTATCTTTTATTGCCTTTTTGACTCGCTCGGCATATTCGTCTTTATATTCACTTGGGTCAAACTTGCCATCCATTGCTTCAATTATGCTTTTTGCAAGCATCTTTTCTTGTTTTGACACTTCGGCGGTTATATTTTCTGCTGGATTACGCTGGACCTCTTCGTCAAAGAAAAGTCTTGAAAGCACGAGAGAGCTACCCTTCACCCACAGTGCAACGACACACTCAGATGAGCCAAGCATGGTTTTTGCAATTCCAACCTTATTTTCATCTTTCAGTGTGGATAAAAGCAAATAATATGCCTTTTCAGCACCTTTATTTTCAGGAACAACGTAGAAGGTTTTGTCAAAATAGATAGGATTGATATCGCTAAGTGCACAAAATTTTTCAATAATAATGTTTTTATCACTCTTGCCTTTCAACTTTTCAAGCTCATCTTCTTCAAAGATAACATATTGGTCATCGCTGACCTTGAAGCCTTTTACAATGTCTTCATTTTTGATGGTTTTATCACCACAATCTTCACAGGTTTTCTTGTATTTAACGCGTGATTTTGTTTTTTTATCAAGCATATTAAAGCCTATATCATTATTTTTAATGGTATTGTAAAGCGTGATAGGAATATAGACAAGCCCAAAGGCGATTGAAGTTTTGTAGCTGTATGCCATAAATTTTCTCCTATTTGTAGTATGGCTGATTTTATTTATTTTATAATAGGCAAAAATAATCCACGTAGTGAAAAATTAAATGCAACAAAGTAGGTTAAAATAGTTTAGTTATCTGTAGTATAGTTTTTTGGTGTATG
>CALVTR010000019.1 GCA_944362965.1 uncultured Clostridia bacterium | reverse complement strand
GGCTCGGTAGTTCAGTTGGTTAGAACGCCAGCCTGTCACGCTGGAGGTCGTGGGTTCGAGCCCCATTCGAGTCGCCAATTCCATTTTTATAATGGACAAAAATGATTAAAACCCTTCCTTTTTAATCATTTACGCCCTGATAGCTCAGTCGGCAGAGCAAAGGACTGAAAATCCTTGTGTCGGTGGTTCGATTCCACCTTAGGGCACCATAGGTGAGCTAGTGGCAACGAACTCCCCCTAGAATTTATTGTTCGTTCCACTTTATCGCCACCCCCCCCTATTCGCTGGTGTGGCTCAATGGTAGAGCAGCTGACTTGTAATCAGCAGGTTGAAGGTTCGATTCCTTTCACCAGCTCCATTTTAAAATAAGCACCTATAAGGGTGCTTAAAATTTATGGGTAGGTTGCAGAGCGGCCAAATGCAACGGACTGTAAATCCGTCGACTTCGTCTTCGTTGGTTCGAATCCAACCCTGCCCACCAATTCAAAATAAAGATAATAGTTATTATTTTATATATATTTTACAATTTGACGAACTTTTTTGACGAACTTTAATTGTTTAAAACATTTGCTTTACGATTATTTTTTATTTGCTAGGCTAGACTAAAAAAACACCGCGTAGGTTAGACTAAAAAAACACCACGACTGTGGCGTTTTTTTAATTTTATGTTGATTTGTATAACGATATGCATGTCAGCTATCATTTCATATCTTCTCTTATTGGTTTCTTTTGCATATTCAGGATTGCAATGTTTATAATAAAATTCAAGTTTTTCTGGTATTGTCATGCTAGAATCAAATTCCACTAACAACATAAATTGACGTTCCGTTCTATTATATGCAGCTTGTTCTAGTTTTTCATGCTATTACTTTCAAGCATGGTTTTTATCATTTTAAATATTGGGACATTATCCTTATATCCCATCGGATTTACTGGTGACGGATGATAGATTGGGACTAATTGAAATTCTTTATTTCCTATAGTTATACTAAACACTTTGCCAACATAGTCAGAAAACCTGTCTATCTTTTTGTTAAGAAGGGTTTGTGTAGGATGCAAGCCTAGTGTTATTATAATATCACACCAACTTAAATCTTCTAGCTGTTTATATAGAAAATGCTTGCAATTACTTGAGCATTTGTCTAGTATTTTTCTATCTTGAATGACGCATTTACAACACTCGGTAAAATTTATATCTTCAATTTTCATATTCAAAATAGCAAGTAACCTCGATAAAACCTTTCCGCTTGCCTGCAATTTTCCATCCTTATTATAAAATGCCCTTTTGGAGACAACCCAACCATCTTTTGCTGGGCTTTCACCTATTATAATAAGTGGCACTCTACCCTTCTGCATTAGGCATGACGAGTCGAGTTTTTGAAAATCCCCACATGCTTTGCATTCTTCAAACTCTTTTACATTAATACCTTCATTTGTTCTTTCCATAATTTAATTATAACACAATATTTTGTTATTTTTATAAATTTACCACTTTTGTGTTAAAATTTTTAAGAAAGGAGAAAAGATGATTAGAAAGAGTGTTTTTATAACCGGTGTTTCTGGAGATATAGGTTTTGCCATAGCAAAAGAATTTGCCGATAATGGCTATAATATCATAGCAACGTATAACAATAATAGTTGTGATAAAATTGCTGAATACTGCACTAAAAAAAATATTGAAATCAAGACTTTCAAAATGAACTTAGAAAATTATCAAGAAATTGAAAATTGTATAAAGCAGGCTTTTAGTGAGAGTGATTATTTGGATTGTGCAGTTTGCAATGCAGGAATAAGCAAACCTGAAATTTTGCTTTGTAACGAAAGCAAAGAAAACATTGATAAAATTATAGACATCAATCTTAAAGGCACAATATATTGTAATCAAATTTTATCTAAATATTTTATTAAGCAAAAGCACGGCAACATTATAAACATTTCTTCTATCTATGGGCTTTATGGCGGCGCGTGTGAAAGCACGTATTCAGCAGCAAAAGCAGGAATAATTGGACTTACAAAGGCTTTAGCATTAGAGCTTGCCCCTTTGAATATAAGAGTAAATGCTATTGCACCTGGCTTTATTGAAACAAATATGACAAGTTGTTTTGACGAGAAAGAAAAAGAAAGCATCAAAGAAAAAACACCACTTCGCAGACTTGGTAGACCTTGCGACGTTGCAAATGCTGCACTCTTTTTAGCGAGTGATAAGGCAGAATTTATCACAGGTGAAGTTTTCGACGTTTCTGGTGGGGCTTTGAGATTTTAATCTTATTTTTAACAATAAAAAACAAGTAAACCTTTTGCTTAACTTATAAGCTTATCTAAGTTTACTTGTTTTTTACAACTCTTAATCGTCAAAATTATATTCACCGCTTTTAGGCTTGTTATTCTCGTCATTAAAGAAATCAAAGGCTTTCATTATTTCGTTTAAATCTTCATGCGGGTTGACAGCTTCCATAAAATCAAAACCACTTGTTTGTTGAAGTTTATTTTGCTTTAGCGGTTTCTCGTCAGTCGGCTTGGTATTTAAAAACTTATCAACCAAGTTATCATAGTCGTTATTTCCATCATTTTCTTGCAATTCCATATCACACACAGGTTTGATAAGGCTTGTTTTATCTCTATCGAAGTTCGCCCTTTCTATTCTTATTTCCTTAGGGCTTTCCTGCTGCTTTTTATCTTGCATTTTTGAAAGAAGTATTCTCATTGGGTCATTTTCGGTGCCTGTGCTGATTATTTCACTCTTTCTGGCATCTGTTTTACCTAAAACCGTTTCTATATCTGTGATTAGTTTTTTATAAGTGCTGTTCAATAAAATGCCCGGATAACGAGAGTTTAGCTCTTCTAAAAAACTTTGCAGGTTTTGATAAATCATTCTAAGTTGCTCACCCCTTAGAATTTCAATATTGCGGTTGCCTTCAGCTTCTTCCTTTTTGAAAGACTCAAGAACTTTCATGATATTTTTTTGCTTGTTCTTATATTCAAGAACTTTTCGCTCCGCTTCTAGCACTTTTAGTTTTTCTTCCATTAAGCTTTTCTCATATGTAGCTTTTAGATCTGCAATATACTTATCGACTTCATTTTTATTATATCCATTAAATTCTGTTGAAAACATGTTATCACTCCTGTTATTTGATAAAAAAATATCTACATAGTAATAATACCACAACTGCTAGTATAATTGCAAGAAAAATTAAAATTGATATCATATTTAACATATAAAGAAGAAGCCCGACAGACACGAATATTAGCGAAAAAGAAAGATAATATTGAAAATTCTGATGATAGATAAATGCTGTAAAATATGAAGCTAAAGAAAAAGCCACAACTAAAAACACAGGATAAAAGTGTGATAAATTTAGTAGCAAACAATACAGATAAAAACCGCCTACAAACAGCAAGAGAAAGCCAAAATAACAAGAAGAATCAAATTTAAAAAGAAAACTTCTTATAAGTAGATGTAAGCCAATAAATATACAAAACATAAAAAACCACAGGTTATAGTTTTTTATCACAAGAAAAGAAATTAGAGATGATATAATAAATAATAAAACATTTATTATAAAAGACAACCTTAAAATAGTTGTCTTTTTAATTGTAAAAATACGTCCTTTCATAGATATATTATTATTTATTTTATATGATTTTATTCTCTTTAAAATTACATATTTTATCAAATTTTAAATTATTTGCATTTATTATTTATTTTAGCTATCTTTTGAACTATCAATTTTATTTAAATCTTCATCATTATCATTATTTTTCTTTTTATCTTTTAAAGCCCTACGTTGCTCTCGTTTCAACTTGTTTTCTTCTTTTTTCTTTCTTGCAAGTTCATTTTGCTCAAAGACAAACTTGTCAAATTGCATTTCTTTCAATGATTTAATTTTGCCTTTTTTAGTTAAAATATAAACTATCGTTAGAACTGCAATGCCTGCAACTATAAGAAGTATACTTAAAAGCTGTGAAACTTTGATTGAGCCAATAAACAAACTATCACCACGCAAACCTTCAATCCACGCTCTTCCAGCACCATAGATGATTAAATATAACGACATAACCACGCCGCGCTGTTTTATATTTGCTTTTCGCATCAAAAGCATTAAGACTGCGAAGCCTAGAAAATTCCATATAGATTCATAGAACATAGTTGATAGATGCCATACACCATTTATTTGAGTAGACAGCGGAAACCACATTAGAGATGGGTCTGTGACTTCAATTCCATAGCAGCAGCCCGCGAAATAACAGCCTATTCTGCCTATCGCTTGCCCAAGTATCAAACTTGGTGCGGCAATATCTCCGACATCAAAAAAGTTTTTCTTGTGTATGATACAAAATAGCATCACACCTATAGCGCCGCCAATAACGCCGCCATAGATTGCCATTCCCCCGTCCCATATCCTAAATATTTCGCCAAAGGTATAGCTATGGTCACTGAATATCACATAATATAGTCTTGCGCCTATTATAGCTAGTGGTAGCACATAACATGCTGCAAGCACAATATCGTCCGTTTTTAATCCCCTATATTTCGCATTTTTGCATGCAACAAATACAGCTAGAGCCATGCCTATAGCAATGATAAATCCGTAATACGTTATGTGTAATCCAAAAAATAGGAAATAACTATCATAAAAACCAAACATAGTTTTATTATAATCATTATATATGCGATTTGTCAATTATTTTTGATTTGATTAAGAATAATAAGTCTTTGTTAAGATTATTATTACAAACAAAAAACAAATCGCCGTTTAGAGAATTATCTCACCCTTGCGATTTGTTTTTAGTAAAGAAAATCTTGTTCCCTTTACTGAAATTATCTTGTGTAATTTTTGAAATCTTATACAAAAAAATTAAATCTTTTTGCTTATTCTTAAAATATTTTCATTTAGATATTTTTCATCTTTATCTTGCTTATTATAGCCTAAAACTATAGTTGAACTTGATTCCTTATATGCTTTGCCAAGAGATAAAATTTTATCAGCAATGATGATCGTTTGTTCACAATGCTCACTGCCTTTTTCATTTACAAAGCATTTATCTAAAGCTCTTAACACTTCAACAATATCTAAAATGAATATGATAACATTTTCACCATGCTCTATAAGATTTTGTGCATAGTTTATTGTATCTATAACCTTATTAAAGTTTACTATGTTGCTGCTTCCATAAGGAGTTGTGAAATTTTCAAATTCAAGATTCTTGAATATTATTTGATTTTCATATGATGTGTTTAAAGCAAGCACTAATAAATTTATGCTATTTTCTTTGCAATATTTTGTAAGCGAGGCAAAGCTATCATTTTCATATAAGTCTTCTTTAAAAAGATATGCATTGCGTCTGCCAACAAAAATCTTAGTTTCTCCATACGGAAAAGTTTGATTTGATATTATCTCTTCACCATTATCGCTGACTTTTGTCTGATAGTTTTTTGTTTCTATTTTATTTATACTTAAAATCTTTGTAGCAATATAATTTTTCTTGCCACCAATAGACCTAGCTTCAACTTTAACCTTATCTCCTACTCTTAACTTCTCAGCATAGTCAATATCTTTTATATAAACATATTTATCTTCACAACAAAACAGCATATAGTCTTCATTTTGACGAGCTATGCCTTCAAGAACATAAGTTGTATCATCATCGGATAAATTAAACTTAGGCAATTCTTGTGTAAAGGTTATAATAGATTCATAAGTCATTGGCTTAATATTATTTTCAGCAGCATTTGTCATTGTGCTGACAATTTCTTCTATTGAAGAGAGTTTTTTGTATGGACGTCCTTTGGCTTTTCGCTTTGGATCGACGACCATACCATCTTTAAACTTTTGCAATATCAAACTGATAAGTTCTTCTCGTTTTTTTGTTGTTGGTGAAGGAACACCGACTTCTCGAGCGAGCCCACGAAGTTCAAAAACCCCTAGTTCTCGAACTAGTAATTCTTGCTTATTATTATTTTCTTCTTTTATCATTTGTAATCTCCTAGAGTTTTATAAATTCTAAACTAGTATGTCCTATTTTGTCAACTTTTTTTCACCAAATCGGAATAAAATTGATAATTATTCCACCTATAACTGCGAGACAATATAGCATAACTGTTATTATTATATTAACACCCATCTTTTTATAGTTTGAAGTGTATAGAACAATTAGTCCAACACCTGCTCCTGCACTTAGCCCCGCCACCAATGCTGGGAAATATAAAACGCCAGACATGAAAAGCTCGACAATAAACACAGATGCGGCACAGTTTGGAATAAGCCCTATAAGTGCGGCGAATAATACTTGAATATAGACATTATCAGTAAAGACAGTTTGCAATGGTTCTAGCCCCCCGCAATAGCCATTTATTAAGTTTATTATTAAAGTTGCGGCAAATACATAGGCAACAATGATAGCAGTGTGTTTTAAAGCATCTAAAAAGATATTTGTGGCACAGCAATGGCTGTGACTATGGTCATGTCCGTGTTCTTCTTCGCTTCCATGATGACATTTATGCTTTTTATGTTTATGGCTATGCCCACATTCACATCCACTAAAATCAATTTGCTCAAGTTCTTTATCTATGGTATTATTATTCTGCTCTTGCGACAGCTCTGTGTCATGAATATGCTCTTCAACTTTTTGCTCTTCACTATTCTCTTCAGAATGATTTTCTGTTGCTACAGTGGACGTGCTGAAATCACTTGGAACGCTAAGCTCTATTGTCTTTTCTTCAGGCTTATTGCTTTGCTCGTTAACTTGCTCTGTTTTAGATTGCAACACTTTATTACGTTTATTGAATAGTTTGATTATTCCATCTATAATATATCCCACAATAATACCATATATGACCTTGATTGCAAGAAGTATCAAAAGATCTGGTATAAACTCAGGGTCTGATATCATGATTGGTATAGCTTCATCACTTGTTGCGATAAAGACTGCCATAAGCGTGCCTAGTGTGATAATCTTCTTTGAATATAGCTGGCTCATAACAGATGAAAAACCACATTGCGGAATACAGCCTAAAAATGCTCCTATTACTGGACCTGCCTTGTTTGTATAGTGCAATACTTTGGCATATTTTTCATTGTTGTTATGAGAAAAGTAGCTTACTAGTAAGTAAGCCAGATATAATATAGGTATAACGATTAGGGTGTCCTTCGTGGCGTCCCACAACGCATCTAAAAATATATCCATTTCTCTCCATTTAAAATGCACCTATATTTTAAGGTGCATTGTTTTTATTATTTGTCATATAAGTTTAACACACTTTTGCTAGATTTGCACTACTTTTTAGCAATTTTTTTAATCTTTTGTTTCATTTGTGTTGTCATCTGCACTGTTTGTGCTGTCAGAAGTTTCTTTTTTCTCTTCCGGCTTTTCTTCTTTTTGCTCTATATCATCTATTTTTAACTGTTTTGGCTTCACTTTCTTTTTGGGAGCAGGCGTTGCTTCTTTTGACTCTTCGACAATTTTTTTTTGTTCTTCGACCTTTCCTTCTTCAGAAGTGCCTATGGCTTCTTCAGGTTTTTCTTCTTTGACTACGCTTTCTGAAAGTTGCTCACCATCTGACGATATTGGAGATATTGATGAAGCGTTTTCTACTGCTGTTTGTTTTTCTTGTTTATATTCACTCATTCTTTTTGCACTTTCTTGTGGTGAATAAAGAATAATTGTCTGTTTATCTTGATAGCCTATCTCCCCGTTCATATTGGCTGAGATGAAAGACCTGCCTATCATTTCGTCTATTTTGCCATTATTGAAGGTTGAAACTTCACTTCCGTCAGCAAAAAGATTGATGTGTCCGTTGTTCATTGTGCCAACTTTTGCATCGTTTAAAAGGTATGTTATACTGCCGTCAAGCATGCTTACAAGATTTGCACTATTCTCTATACCTGTGATTTTGCCTGTTATCATGGTGACAATTCTTGCCTTATTTCTAACAAACATGACTTCACCATTTGTGAGTGTGGCAAGCTCTGCCTTATCATCTACAAATCTTATAAAACCGCCATTTACTGTGCCGATAGTTGCCTTATCTTTGACATAATCTATTGTGCATGAGTTGATTGTTGTGATTGAAGCTTTTCCGCCCACAAGAGTTATTCTGCCACTTTTGAAAAGACCGATTTTAGCTTTCCCCGTAAGCGTGTCAATTTCTCCGTTCTCAATCATTTGGACTTTTGCTTTGCCTGAAATTTCTTTAAATGTGCAGTCAAAGCTTTCAAGCACCACTGCTGAGCCGCTAAGCGACACATTTTGACATTTATTTAGTATATGAACCCCACTAGATAGTGTGAAATTTGCCTCTTCATCATGTATAATAGGATCTATAACTTTGTTATTCTTTTTTAGTAGTCCCATATATGCCTCCATTTAAAATAATATACCATATTAGATTAACTCTTGCAATCAATTATTCAAAAATTACAAAAATAAGTCAAATTATTTTTCAAAATTTACTTAAAAAATTTTTAATATTTTTGCAAATTTTAGTTGACTTATCAACTTCCATTGCATATAATAACTAAAGCTTTAGGAGCACGACATGAATAAGTCTATTTTTAAATCACTTCCACTTGTGAAAAGGCATTTGCAAAGTTATCTTAACGAAGAGTTTAAGGACCTTAACCTTAAAAGTTCTGAAATGCTGTTTATGAATATTCTTTATAATGAAGGCGACAGGTCTCAGATAGAAATAACACGTGATATTGAATGTGATAAGGCCCACACTCACCGCATTGTTTTTAAACTATTAAACAAAAAACTTATCAAATATGTTAAAGGCAATGGTGAGAATACTAGGAATATCAAACTTACCCTAACAGATGAAGGAAGAAAATTCGCTAGTCAGTTTGATACTGCCATTAGTTCTTGGCACAAAATTATCGTGCAAGGCATATCTAAAGAAGATTTGAATACAACTAAAAGAGTTGTTGAAAAAATCGTTGAAAATGCCGCTAATTTTAAAAATTTGGAGAAGAAAAATGTTTAAATTATTTAAATACTTAAATTGGAAAGAATGGATTGTTCTCGTTTTGACTCTTGCATTTGTCGCTGGGCAGGTTTGGTGCAATATATCGCTGCCACAATGCACACTTAAAATAAGTGAATATTTGCAGTCAACACCTATTGCAGATTATTGGACTGACATTGTTATGGCTTGCGTTGAAATGCTTTGCTACGCTCTTGGCGTGGTTTTATGCACCATCATTGCACACTATCTTTCATCATATGTTGTAACTAATCTTCTTGCAAGAGTTAGAAGTAACATCTTTAAGAAAGTCAACGACTTTTCAGAAGCTGAAATAAATAAATTTTCTATACCTTCACTTATCACCCGCTCAACAAACGATATCACTCAGCTTCAACAAGTTTTAACAACAACTATCACACTCGGTTTGCAAGCACCACTCACCGCTATTCTAGCCATTGTCAATATCGCTCAAATTTCAGTGGGAAGCTCGGCGGGACAATTATCACTTGTAAATGTTGTTTCTGTTATTGCAATTTGTTTAGTTGTATCTGTGATCATATTTACAGTTGTGCCTAAATTCAAAAAAATTCAAACTGCAACAGATGGGCTTAACCTTGTTACCCGTGAAAACTTGACAGGTTTAAAAGTTGTTCGAGCTTACAGCGCAGAAAAAACTCAAGAAGAAAAATTTGACAATGTAAATAAAAAATACTCAAAGCTCAGCTTATTTGTTGATAGAGTGCTTGCTATAATTGAACCTAGTCTGTCATTTATTATGCAAGGCACTTCGCTTGCTATTGTATGGATTATTGGTCTACTTGCTGGAGAAAATCCATATCTACTCACTGTTATGAGCGCCTTCTCTCAATATTCTATCTTCATTATTATGAGTTTCACTTCACTTTCCGTTCTATTCATGTTTGTGCCACGTGGAATTGTGTCTGGTCGAAGAATAAATGAAATCCTTGACACCCCTATTTCTCTTAAAGATGGAAATGGAACTGAGCCTACAGAAAAAGGAACTATCAGCTTCAAAAACGTCTATTTCAGATACCCAGATTCTGATGCTGATGTGCTTGAAAACATATCTTTTGACGTCAAACAAGGGCAAACGATAGCCTTTATTGGCTCTACTGGCAGTGGTAAAAGCACTCTTATCAACCTTATACCAAGATTTTACGATTGCTCTGATGGCGAAATACTTATAAATGGCGTAAATGTTAAAGACTATACTCAGCATGAGCTGCATGAAATGATTGGCTATGTTCCACAGAAAGGTATTCTTTTCAGTGGCACTGTTGCAGAAAATATACGTTATGGCAAAGAAGATGCAACAGACGAAGAGGTAAAGAAGGCTATTGAAATATCTCAATCTGACTTTGTATATAACTTCCCTGAAGGTCTTGATTACCATATCTCTCAAGGTGGAAAGAACGTGTCAGGTGGTCAAAAGCAAAGACTTTCTATAGCTAGAGCAATAATTAAAGACCCTGATATTCTTATCTTTGATGACAGTTTCTCTGCACTAGATTATAAAACTGATAAAGTTGTTAGAGAAAAACTTAACGAAGCTTATAAAAACACGACAAAAGTTATCGTTGCACAAAGAATTGGCACTATTATGAACGCCGACATCATAGTTGTTCTAAACGAAGGCAAAATAGTTGGCATGGGAAAACACGAAGAACTTTTAAATTCTTGTGATGTATATCGTGAGATTGCCCTATCACAATTATCAAAGGAGGAGCTTGAAAATGACTAAGACTAAAGCAAAACAACGCACTGTAAATTCAAGTGATAGAGCAAAGGACTTTAAAGGCTCACTTAAAATGCTTCTAAAAAGACTTGGAGCTTATAAATACACAGTTATTGTTGCCGTTATATTTGCTGCACTTGCAGCCGTTATCAATGTGCTTGGTCCAAGACTTTTAAATCAAATGATGACAATGCTGTTTGATGAAGCTGGCATTGTTGTTAGCGAAGTTACTAAATATGGACTTATCATCCTTGCAATGTATATTGTTGCGGCAATTTTAGGCTATTTCCAAGGCTTCTTGATGTCCAAGATTTCCGTTGGAGTATCTAAAAGGCTTAGAACAGAAATTTCTGTTAAAATAAACAAACTTCCACTTAAATACTTTGACAGAAACAGCTATGGCGATGTGCTTTCAAGAGTTACAAACGATGTTGATACCGTTGGTAGCACTCTTGAGAGAACTCTCTCTTCTCTTGTTACCTCAACCGTCACCCTTATCGGTATTCCTATTGCAATGTTTACAATAAGCTGGCAGTTGACACTTATATCACTTTTGCAAATTCCGCTTGCGCTGCTTGTTGTTATACTTGTTGTTAAATTTAATCAAAAATACTTTATAAGACAACAAAAATATCTTGGTGACGTCAATGGCTACATTGAAGAAAACTTTTCAGCACACAATGTTGTTAAAGCTTTCAATGGAGAAGCTAAAGCTCAAGAAACCTTTGACGGCATAAATGGAAAGCTAAGAAATGTGTCTAGAAAAGCACAATTCTTCTCTGGTCTTATGATGCCTATTGTGAACTTTACAAGCAATATCATCTATGTGCTTATCTGTCTTGTTGGTGCTTACATTGCAATCAAAAATAATGATGTTTCTTTCATTGCAACAATCATCACTTTTATGACATATTCAAAACTTTTCAATCAACCACTTTCACAAATTGGTTCTATTTCAGGAACGCTTCAACAAACAGTTGCCGCTGCAGAACGTGTGTTTGAATTCTTAAACGAAGAAGAACAACCTGACGAAAGTGATAAGACTTTAACCATTCCAGAAGTTAAGGGTAAGGTTGAATTTAGGCATGTAAACTTTGGCTACACCCCTGACAAACAGATTATCTATGACTTCAACTTTGTTGCCCACCCCGGTGAAAAGATAGCGATTGTTGGGCAAACAGGTGCAGGGAAAACAACGATAGTTAACTTGCTTATGCGATTCTATGAAGTGACTGACGGAGAAATCCTAATAGATGATGTTCCTATCAAAGACATGAATAGAAGCTATGTCCGCTCGCTGTTTGGTATGGTGCTTCAAGATACCTGGCTATTTGAAGGCACAATAAAAGAAAACTTGCGATTTGGAAAGCCTGATGCAACTGACGAAGAAATTGTTGAGGCCTGCAAAGCTGCAAACGTTGACCACTTTATTAGAACTGAGCCTAAAGGCTATGACATGGTGCTTTCTGAAGAGACAAATATCTCGGCTGGGCAAAAGCAGCTTCTCACTATTGCAAGAGCTATGGTTCAAAATGCCCCTATGCTTATTCTTGACGAAGCGACAAGCTCGGTTGATACGCGAACAGAAATCCTTATTCAGACTGCTATGGATAGACTTACTAAAGGAAGAACAAGTTTTGTGATTGCACATAGACTTTCAACTATCAAAAATTCAGATAAAATCATTGTTATGAAAGACGGCAATATAGTTGAAGTAGGCAATCATGAAGAATTGCTTGCAAAAGGTGGCGTATACAAAGACCTTTATACAAGCCAATTTGAAAGTGGTGAAAATTTCTAAGGAGAAGATTATGGCAGAACTTGAACTTAAAAATGTCAATAAAGATTACAAACTTGAAAATAAAACAAAATTTACCGCTCTGACTGACATCAACGTGTCTTTTGAGAAAGGCGAGCTGGTGTCAATCATCGGTGAAAGTGGTAGCGGTAAAAGCACGCTTATGAATATCATTGGTGGGCTTGACTCTGACTATAGCGGCGAGATAAAGATTGATGGCATGGACCTAAAATCTTTTAAAGAAAAACAACTTGATGATTATCGTAAGAAAAAAATCGGTTTTGTTTTCCAATCTTTTAACCTTATTCCACACCTATCAATACTTGACAATGTTACTATCGCTCTTACCCTATCAAATGTTAAAGAAAGCGTCAAAAACGCAAAAGCCATTGAACTACTTACAAAACTTGGACTTAAGGACCACATAAAAAAGAAGCCCACCCAGCTTTCTGGCGGTCAAAAGCAAAGAGTTGCCATTGCTAGAGCACTTATCAATGACCCTGATATAATTCTTGCCGACGAACCGACAGGTGCTCTTGATAGCGAAACAACAATTCAGATTCTTGATATACTTAAAGACATTGCAGATAATGAAAACAAGCTTGTTATAATGGTTACTCACTCTGAAAAAGTTGCAAGCATATCATCAAGAATTGTTGAGATTTCAGATGGCAAAATTATTCGCGACCAAAAAAGAGCGGATTATGTAAAAAATACGAAGAAAGTTGCCATGACGGCTGATGAAAGTATGGACGAGAGACAAGCGAGCGTGGCGAAGCCGTCCGCAAATCGCGAGATTTGCGAGGTGGCGAGCCGTGCGAGCGGAGCGGAATTGCACGAGAGTGCACAGGCGGTCGAGTGCGATGGAGCAAATAAGAAAAGCCAATCTTCTAAAAAAGTTAAGAAAAATAAAGAAGGACACCTATCGTTTATATCTGCCCTGAAACTTTCCTTCCATAATATGTGGGCAAGCAAGACTAAAAATATTTTGATGGCTGTTGGCGTTTCAATATCACTTATCGCTTTGATATTGATGCTCTCGCTTGGTTCTGGCTTGACTGGCTACATAAATGATACCGCACAAGACTATTCAAATCCGAACTTCGTGACCATATCAAAAAGTGGCTATGACAGAGACGGCAATGAGCTTGAAGAAGGTGCTAATCCTATGATTCCACGAATGTTTGAAACAAGTGAAGTTGAAGAGATTGCAAGTGAGATTAATAGTTACCTTTCTTCTCAAGGGAATGACTTTCAAATAATAACATCTGGCGAAAATCAAAACTTAACTTATGGATTTAGCACTGTGACGATGAGCATGGGTTATATTTCCCCTGTCCAAAACAGCGGCGAAGAGCAAACGCCAACTAATCCTACCGCAAATCAGGAAATGATACTTTATACCTATACGACGCCGCCATATTATTCTGATGAAAACTTGATAGCGGGAACTATGAGCGGTATGGACGAAATCATGCTCTCTTCTGCAGCTATTGACTTTCTTGGGCTTGAAACAGCAGAGGATATTGAAAATGGTGACTATTATGTTACGCTGACTATCAACATGACCTATGATGACGTGCTTATTTCTATTGTGAAAGACGTTAAAGTTACAGCTATTGTTGATGTATCAATTTTCTCAGGCATGATGGTTATGTATATTGATTATGACTTTCTTGACGCTTGTGTGGCTGAAGCACAGACAAACGTTGGCGTTCAAGACCCGTCAGGACTTAAGCCTTCACTTCTATTTATAGAAACCGATGGTGAAGAAACAACTGACCTTATAAATAGCTATATCAGTGCTAATAGAAAGGACTTGTCAGGTTCTGTTGAAGAACAACTTGCAGCTATGTTTAGCGAAATGATGTCAACTTTCTCAATTGCTCTTGCCGTCATTGCAGGAATATCTCTCGTTGTTGCACTTATTATGATTTTAGTTGTGCTATATATGAGTGTGTCTGAAAGGACTAGAGAAATTGGCGTTCTTAAAAGTATCGGCGCTAGAAAGAAAGATATCAAGCTTATATTCTCAACTGAGAGCCTTTTAGTTGGGCTGCTGAGTGGAATTGTTGGTATCATATTATCGCTTGTTCTAGGCGGAATTTTAAGTGCTTTATTTACTGCTATTCTTAGCTTTGCACCTATTAGAATGATGTGGTATTACTTCCTTGAAGCACTCGCTATAAGCATTGTTATAAGCGTTCTTGCTGGGCTCTACCCTGCATCAAAAGCTGCTAAGCTTGACCCTGTTGAATCGCTTAGACATGAATAAATTATAAAAAGCTTTTAGAAATAACTAAAAGCTTTTTTAATATAAACTATAAAACATATACTGCAACATAATTTATAAAAAATCTAGAAAAAGATTATTAAAAAACATTAGCACAAGGCGGTGCATCCAAAACGTTGAAAACTTAATTAGGTGCATTTCACTAAGCTAATGTTTTTTATTTAAATTACTTTTTTGAAAACTTTGAAGCAAGTATTGTTGTTACAATAGATACAACAGCCAAGCAGAAGTTTACAATAACAGCCCAGCCAGTTGAATAAGTTAATAGTTGTTGCATATCTCCACCAACATAACCTACTGTGCAGAAAAGTGAAATTGCAGCAAATACAGCAAGAGCTATTGAAAAGATGATGTTTAAGAAATTAACAAATCCGAAAGCCTTTGATTTTTTAACTGCTCCAAAACTTACAAGCATACAGTAGATTGATGTTAAAATCATAACGCCTGCAAGAATTGCAACAATTAAGTTTGAAAGTGCCATCATAACTTCTGTGCCATTACCTTCGAAGAAGTTACCGATAATGTCATAGCCATTAAAAAGTTGTGTGTAAAGTCTCCCTTCTCCAGCTCCTATGTATGTTTGAGATAAAAACACATAAGTAAGCACGCCAACAACTAGATTGAAAAAATACATTAAATTTGCTTTTAAATTTTTCATATTTCCTCCTTGATTATATTTTAGTATTTATAAGCGTGCTTTGTCAAATAAAAAAGGAAATTAAAAAAAATAAAAAAGCCGAATCTTCGGCTTTTTTAAATTTAAGAAAACCACTATTGGTATGTGCTTTCTTATTATGCGTTTTTCTTTGCAACTATAAAATTAAAGACAGAAGCTGCAAGTGCTAGGATTGCTATAACAAAATTTACTATAACTGCCCAGCCAATCGCAAATAATGTGCTAAAACCAACGGTTTCGCTTATATATGCACCTGTGCAGATAAGAGCAATCATACCAAATACCACTAAAAGTGATGTAAGCACAAGGTCAACTATTTTAAAGATTTTTGTATGTTTATCGTTTTTAACAACGTCAAAACTTACTAAAAGTCCGTAAATAGATGAGATTATAAGTAGTCCAGCAATTATTGAAACAAAGAATGTTGATAATGCCATCATGGTTGATGCTGCTGTTCCGCCAGTGCTGTTGAATAGTCCATCTATTAAGTCATACCCACTACTAACTGGATAACCTGCAACTTTTGCCGCCATATATGGTTGAGACAAAAATACATAGGTAAGTACTCCAACTACTAGATTAACTGCATGCATAATTGTTGTTTTTGCGTCTTTCATTTTACCTCCTTTCGCATGTATTTTAATATTAAATAATGCGTCAGGTCAATATAAAAGAACTAAAATTTTTCAACTGTGACAAATCGTATAAATTTGTATCTCTTATTTATTGTCAGCTTTATTTTTCGTTTCAACAACTTCTATCGGTGAGTTTTGTGGCTCATCCTTTTTGTTTTGTTTTTCAATATTGCTATCACTCTTTATAACTTCTGCTATGCTTGTGAAAAGTCCTGCAACATTTTGAATATCACTTGGAACAATTATCTTTGTTGCCCTGCCATCTGCAAGTTTTTTGAGAGCTTCAAAACCCTGAAGCGTGATATATGCAGCATCTGGTTGAGCTGAATTTATCATATCAATGGCCTTGCTTTCACCTTCTGCAACTGCTATCAAAGCTTCCTTTTGTGCTTCAGCTGCCAAGATTTTTGCGGTCTTTTCAGCTTCTGCTCGCAAAATCTTTGCCTGTTTCTCACCTTCTGCAACTAAGATACTAGATTTCTTTTCACCTTCTGCACGAAGGATTTGCTCACGGCGTTCACGTTCAGCCTTCATCTGCTTATCCATGGCATCTTGAATATCTTTTGGTGGCAGAATGTTTTTAAGCTCCACTCTATTGATTTTTATTCCCCAAGGGTCAGTTGCTTCATCAAGTATAACACGCATCTTTGTGTTGACGGTATCTCTTGATGTGAGGGTTTGGTCAAGTTCAAGTTCACCAACTATATTTCTAAGAGTGGTTGCTGTTAAGTTTTCAATAGCTTTGATTGGCTGTTCAACGCCATAAGTATAGAGTTTTGCATCCGTTATTTGGAAATACACAACTGTGTCAATTTGCATTGTTACGTTATCTTTTGTGATAACTGGTTGTGGCTTAAAATCTGCAACTATTTCTTTAAGTGAAATAGGCTTGCTTGTTCTATCAATAAAAGGAAATATAAGATGAACACCTGTGTCTAGTGTTTTTCTATATTTACCAAGTCTTTCAACAACCACTGCGGTTGCTTGGCGAACAATTCTTATAGAAATACATAAACTTATAAGAATTAAAACACCTAAAATAATTAAAACTATTGCCCATGCACTCATATTACTTTCCTTCCTTTTTATCGTCTGCGTTTGTATCTTTGCCTTTATCTTCTTGACTTTCAGTCTCTATATCAACTTTATCAATAGACAAGTCTGATTGAATGGTAGTATCTGTTAAAATTTCTATATCTGCTTGGTCTGTTGTAACATCTTTGCTTTCAACCTTAATTTCATCCTTGCTTTCGTCCTTGCTCTTCTCTTGTTCTAACTTAGCAGGCTCTTCGTTTTCAATTTTAGATGATTTTTTAACAACAAGTTTATTTCCATCAACATTTACTATTTCAACAAGGCTACCTTTCTTTAAAAGTGAGCCGTCTTCGCTGACTGCAGTCCAGACAACATCATTTACTTTGACGCTTCCGATATGTTCAAAGTCTGTATCTTCAAGAAGTCTATAAGTTTTACCAACTAGCGAGTCAACATTGGTCTTTGTGTTCATATTTTTAAATAGCAGTTTTTGTGCATATTTTCGCAAAAATATAATAAGAAGCGCGGTAACCACAACAAACACAGCGATCTGAATCTCTACTGCTATGCCACCAATAGCTGACAAAATAAATGGTATTAGTGCACCAAAGGCAAACCATACCGAAACTAAATCTAGTGTTACAATTTCAATTATAAGTGATATAGCAATAACCGCAAGCCATACCCAAAACATTGTTTCCATATCTTCCCCTTAATTTATATGTATATATTTACATATGTATATTATCATAAATTTATATTTATGTCAACATTATTTTCTTTTTGTCATACACAATATATAACGGCTTAAGCCTAAAAAACTTTTTTCTTAAAAAATATAAAATTTTATGAAAAATAGTTGATTTTTTCTTAAAAGTTTGATATAGTAATAGAGCAAACCTTAACTTACTACGTTTGTTTTAAGATAAGGCGATAGCTACGCGGGAGTGGCTCAGTGGTAGAGCGTTGCCTTGCCAAGGCAAATGTCGCGGGTTCGAGTCCCGTCTTCCGCTCCATAATGGTACCATCGCCAAGTGGTAAGGCCAAGGTCTGCAAAACCTTCATTCCCCGGTTCAAATCCGGGTGGTACCTCCATGAAGAAAATTAGCGGTCAAATTCGACCGCTTTTTGTTTTTATAATTTTTGCCAATGTAAAGCAAATTATTTCTAAGTATTTTTAGAAGTTAAGTCAAACATATTAACAAGTTACATTAAAGTTTGACTGTTTGAAATAAACTGATTTATTGTGAATTTATTGCACTTTTAGGTAAAAATTTTAAGCATAATATATTTCAATAACTTTAAGCAAAATTTCTACTGAATTAAACTATCTAGCAACGATATCAGCTCTGGTATTTCATAAATCCTATGATAACCATCAAAGTGGTTGTAGCCTTTCAGATAAATGGTATTTGCATTAAAATCTTTTTTGAATCTTTCAAATTTTTCTACATTGCCATCATCTTCATCTGAATAAAGCATATATACATTTTGTAGATTCTTTCCATACTCAAAATCTTCTGTTTTTAAGTATGCCTGTGCTTTAACTTTTACTATATAGTCATTTCTTGTGCTTGGGTAATTGTATACAGCACCTGGAGCCACAGCAATATAATCACGTGGAATGAAATTGTGCTCTCGACAAAATCTTATAAAATATGGATTGCCTATTGAATGGGCTATCACAATGGAATTTGCATTTAAAATTCCCCTTTCTAAATAGCTTGATAAAATTTCGTCAAACTTTTCATAGCTGCTTTCTTTTCTTATTGGGAACTCTGGCATAAAACAATCAAATTCTTTGTCTGTGGCATATCTTTTGATATCTTGTCCCCACATTTTCAAAGTGTCGCCGTTCAAAGAATGTAGCACAAAAATATTAGGTTTATCTATTTTCCTGGCTGTTTCAAGTTTTAGAATATTTAAAAATTCTTCGTTCATAGCTCCAGCATGAAAACCTGGAATATTCATTATCTTTCCGCCCGCCATTTCAATCAAAAATAGTCCGGGCTCATAATCCCAAGCCTTATCGCTTCTAAAAACCGCACCATGTATTCGACCGCTTGCAACATAAGCCATTGAAATACAAACGCCGCCGAAATTTCTTCTATTTGAAGAGTATTTTCTCATACGAATCATCGCTTGCAAATTATTGTTGCCATCTATTGCATAAAGAGTATTTTTGATAGGAACTTCTTTAACTGTTATTCTTTCTCCATTTAAATATGCACCGCTTTCGTCTGCAGTGTAAAATTCCCCAACATTTGGCATGTCAATCACACTGGCAACAGTTTTGCCATTCTTTCTACAGGCAATTTGAATAGCCCACAAAGGAATGCCGTTGGCAAAATTTATTGTTCCGTCAATAGGGTCAATAATAAAACAATTATCAGTGACAGTTTTGTTAAAATTATTTTCTTCGCTAACTATATCAAAGTTTGGATAGTCTTTTTTAATTCTATTGATTAGATACTGCTCAATTTTTAAGTCCAAGTCGGTTATTAAGTCATTTTCTCCGCCCTTTGTTTTAACTGAAAATGCTTCTTTTGATATTTTTTCTGCTTCTTTTACAATCTCTACTAAATACTCAAGTTCTTTTGTCATTGATTTCTCCTAGATTTATAATAACATAAAATTTAAATAAAAAAAACAAAATTTCCAAAAACTTTATTATTGCTTCAATTATGAAAACATTAAATCATAGATTTCTCTTGCTTTGTTTAAGTCTTTATAGCGGACAAATACCCTGCGTGCTTGTGCTCTGCCTGCTGTTGAATAAATAACAGGTTTTGTGTAAAACGGCATTCCTACAACATCAACACCCTTTTCTTTTAGGGCACTTTCCAACATTTCAAATTCCATTGTGTTTAGCTGCGCGAAATAGCAAAAATCTTCACCCTTTACCTGACGTAGTTTACTACTACCACAAACTGGGCAATATTCCTTATCAGTTAAAAAATTGCACTTTTCACAAAATAACATTATTAACTCCCAATTCTTTTTCTATAATATCATAATATTGAACTATAATCAAATTTTTTATAGTCGAATATTTATATTTTAATTTATAAACTTAGCAAAAATACTTGATTTTTTTCTTAGTAAATGTTATATTAAATAGGTAAACTTTATTGTATATGTTGGAGTGGCGAAATTCGGGTTCCCATAAAATGCTCGTCGTTTTAAGGGTGAAAGTCGGGTTCCCATAAAATGCTCGTCGTTTTAAGGGTGAAAGTCGGGTTCCCTTAAAATGCTCGTCGTTTTAAGGGTGAAAGTGGCAGACGCACGGAACTTAAAAGTCCCGTGCATGATAAAGCAAGTGGCAAAAATAAAACTTATCAAATAATCATATGCCGGTGTGGCGGAATGGCAGACGCACGGGACTTAAAATCCCGAGGTGGCAACACCGTGTGGGTTCGACTCCCACCACCGGCACCAAATAAATATAGATATAAAGTCCATTTTGAAGTGAACAAAAAAGTTTAACAACCTTAGGATTTCACTTCATT
>CALVTR010000018.1 GCA_944362965.1 uncultured Clostridia bacterium | reverse complement strand
CCTTATCAGGGTGGTGCTCTAACCGACTGAGCTACAATCCTATATTAAATTTTTCTCGGAATGAGTGGAGTCGAACCACTGTCTCCAACCCCCAAATTTTTTCTTATCAGGGTGGTGCTCTAACCGACTGAGCTACAATCCTATATTAAATTTTTCTCGGAATGAGTGGAGTCCGGTCACTGTCTCCAAACCCCAATTTTTTTCTTATCAGGGTGGTGCTCTAACCGACTGAGCTACATCTCTATATCTTTAATTAGGTTTATGTATTATTGACCTAAAAAACTTGCAAAACATAGTTTGCATTATGAATTATACTTATTTTGCCCGCTGTTGTCAACACTTTTAAAATATTTTTTTATTTTTTCTCTATTCTATTTGCAAACTATGTTTTATCAATGCTTTTTACTTTAAATTATTGAGTATCATTTCAACATCTTCATTAAACAAAATTGTTTTGTCTCTAATTTCTCTTGGGCATGTGGCATACTCCTTATTTATTCTTATTAAATAAGTTTTTTCATTATAGAATGTCATCTGCTCAAAAGGAAATTTGATTATACCTGGTGTATTATAACCTACACCTATTTCTATTAGCACACGGAATTTATCGTTTGACTTCTCTATAAAATCATTATAAAGACGAGCGTGTTGATACCACCCTTCATCTTGCACAAACCTTTCGTCAGAGCGTAAATTCATCTCCATATCTCTGCCACAAACTGGGCATTTTGGAATAAGGCTTGCTGGAATCTTCATGTCCTTTTGTTTCTCAACCATATTTAAAATCTGTTTCTCATTGTCATAGGTTTTATTGTGACATGGAAGTGAGCACTGAAAAAGTCCATAATCCCCCTGCATATAGAAAAGCCTGTTTTTATCAAACCCTGCAAGTTGAAACTGATGATCCACATTGGTTGTGATAACAAAATAATCTTTACTTTGCACAAAATCTAGTAATTTTTTATAAAGTTTGTTATCCTTATTTTTATATCTATTTAAATAAACATACCTTGACCAATACGCCCATTTTTCTTCTTGTGTTTTGAAAGGATAAAATCCGCCAGAATACATATCATTAAAACCATATTTTTCTTTAAAATCTGAAAAATATTTATCAAAAATCTGACCTGAATACTCAAAGCCTGCGGCAGTTGACAGCCCCGCCCCTGCACCAATTATGACACAATCGGCTTTTTCTATAAGTTTCTTTGCCTTATCAATTCTCTTTTGAAAGTCTGTCATCATAAAGCTTCTTATCGAGTTTTTTGAAAGTGTTAAAAACAACATTTATACAGTTATCGTTTTCTTTTAGCCACTTTTTTACAGTTTCAACCGCAATTTCGCAGGCAAGAGCATTTGGAAAATGAAACTCGCCTGTTGAAATGCAGCAAAAGACAATATTTTTTAGCTTCATCTCTTTTGCTTTGTCAAGGCAATAGATATAACAGTTTGTTAAATCTTCCACATTCTTTTTGGTTACATTGCCATAAACTATAGGCCCTGCTATATGGAAGACGTAAGTGCTAGGAAGATTATAACCTTTTGTCACTTTGACTTTGTGTTTTTCATAATCCTTATCATCTTTAAGTGAAAACAGCTCTTCACGCATTTGAAAGCCTGCAGCGCTCATAATAACGTTATCAATGCAGTTATGGCATGGCACAAAGCAGCCAAGATAGTTATCATTTGCAGCGTTCACAATCGCATCTGCTTTCAATGTGGTGATATCGCCATTAATATGCACAATGTTATCTTTATATACAAATTGCTCCACATCAACAATGCCCTTCTCTTCCCGCTCCATACTAAGAAGATTGTCTTGCAATTTATAGAACTTATTATCTATGCCATTTAAAGACAGACATTGATTGCAAAGCCCGCGAAAGAGTTGCCTATTTTGAGTATAATTATTGCTGATTTTGATGTTTATTTTTAAATATTTAGCAATAATTTGCAATAATTCATTTAAAATTGCGTTTTTATCCATTTTAACTCCTTAAAATAAATATAGAAACCTTTTAAGCTATTATATCATCTTTTTATTTAAAAATCAGGTTAAAAATCAAAAAAACAACAAAAAGTTGTCTTAATTGAATTATTTTTTAGGGAAGAAAAAGTTTGCCGTCATGTCTAGATAATTTTGTCCTGAGTATTCTGGGTATTTTTTATCAACCTTTTGCTTAAATTCAGCAGCGTTTGAGCAATCCTTTGCAATAGCTGTAAGTTCCTTCAAATATGCAAGCTTTGTTTTTACGTCCTTTAAATCTTCTGGTGTGTAATGTGAAGTTAAAACTAAATCATACCCCTGTTTCAAATAGCCATTCAAAGTGCCTATCAACGCTTCCGCATGACCTTCACCTGCAACTATTGAGTGGCAGTCGTGCCCAAGCATATGAGTGTAAATTGCGTTTATTTCTGGCATGATTATATCAAAACCTTCGTCAGTATCAATTATATCAAATTCAATGCCGCCTAGAACAAGCTTGCCATTTTCAATAAAATCGGTTATAGTGTGAATTGAGCTGTCAAAAATTTCACCAAAGGCTGACGTGAAGTTGTCAATTAGCGCCCTTCCGCCGCCGTTATGACCATAGGCATCTGCATGTTTTGTTGAATATTTCTTCGTGCCGTCCAAGAATGTTGCACCTGCTGCGTGGTAAGATACAAGAACGCCCGTGACTTCAACATTAAGTGACTTTATATAGTTTTCAAGCTCTCTTATGTTGTCGTAGAAACAAGGACTTTCAATTACAACTGCGTTTCCGCCTTTCTCCACTACAAAAACTTCATCGCTGAGTGGATCGTTTGTGTTGTAAGCATGAAGTTTGATGCCGTTAAAATCGAACACGTTGATTTCTCCTTTTTCAAGTTTAATTGTTTTGTAATTTGTTTTTTTCATAATAAATTCTCCTTTTAATTTTTGCAAACTGTTGACTTTTTTGTTTGCTAGTTGTATCATAACACATATACTTACTTTTTGTGCATACGCACCTTTTTGTAACCTAATTATCTTTTAGTAAGTATAGAACTATAAAGGAGAAGACTTATGCTTAAGAAAAACGAATTGCCGCCATGCCCTGTTGCCACAACCGTTAATCTGATTGGCAATAAATGGAAGCCGCTGATTATAAGAGAATTGCTTAAAGGGGCTCAGCGTTTTAAATATCTTCAATTTGGAATTGAAGGCATCAGTCCGAAAGTTTTAACTGAAAACCTAAGACAAATGGAGGAGGACGGACTAGTTGAAAGAAAAATATATCCAGAAGTGCCACTTAGAGTTGAATATTCTTTGACAGAGCTTGGCGAAAAGATGAAGCCAATTATCGACTCTCTTGCTTCTTTTGGTGACAAATATAAACAGTATATAAAAAATAAACAATAAATTTATTAAAATAAAAAAATGTTAAACTAAAATTAACATTTTTTATTTTGAAACTATTTTTAATTTTTCATTACTTTTACATTTTTTATTTTTAATTTTTATTTAATAATTTTCATTTTTTTAATTATTTTAACTATTTATTTATTATTTTTATTATTTATAACAAAAATTTTATTTTTTCAATAATATTGTTCTTTTGTTTTATAGACAAGACAAGTTGGGCTATTGCCACCGCTATTATTGAGGCTGATGCTACCACGCCAACTAAAATGCTCATTAACTTCATTTGCTCAAAGTCTTCAGAAAATGTTATCAGCATAGTCACGGTCAAGGTGAACATACCAAAGATTGCGTTTGCAAGTTTGACGGCAAGAAACCTGCCTATCACCATATCTCGCCTTTTTATTGCTTTGACAACGCCAACCACAGCGGAGATAAATGTTACAAACACATATAGTGCGTCCCAATATATCATCAAATCCTTTGCTTCATATGCCGTTTCATTAGATATCAAAAGCACCACTATGCCAAGTATTGCAACTCCCATGATTATAGTTAGGTAAGTGATAACCTTGTTTTGTTTTATTCTGCTGTCACCTATATTGACAAGAAGATATAGTTGCATGATAAAAATCATAAAGAATATAGCAGAGACTGACAAATAATACCATTTATAACTTGAAAATGATAAAGTAAAGTTTACAAACGCGTTGATAAGTATATAAAAACATGCGAGAGATTTGTTGACCGCCGTTCTGAAGAGTCTGCTATGAAGATAATATTGAAAAAGATTTCCGTGCTGCTTATAAGTTTTCTTTAAAACGACAACAATTTTATAGCTGTAACATACAAGCAGATATATGGCGACTAACGCAAGAAGTCCGCCCACTACCCCTGCAACGATGTATCGCGTTTGATTTTTTTCAAAAAGATAATCAATTCCTAAGCCCGCTATAAGTGCGAATATAATAAAAGCTATTGTTACAAAAAACAATATTCTAGAATTAGAAATTTTATCTAGCACCTTTTTTATCTTTGCCATAGTTTGTTTATATTTATTATAACGCTAAATTATACTCGTGTGCAAGTATAAAAATAAAATTACTACCTAGTTTTTTATAACAAGGTAGTAAAATTTTGCTAAAATCTATATAATATTTAAATTTTATAACCAGATTTATATTTATTTTTTGAGTTTAAGCCCATCTTTAAAAGCTTCGCCCACCCTTTCAGTCACTCTATAATAGCCGTGAGTGTAAGGGTCAAAAGCTATCGCATCCACCTTTTGAATGTCAATTTTGTCGCCTGTCATCACACTTTCATCAGCGGTGACGGCAACTACAGTGCCAACAACCCCAACATCGTTAATTTCCACAAATTCACATTCAAGACAGATAGGAAATTCGTTGATGATAGGTGCATCGACATTTTTTGACTTTGTGGCGGTAAGTCCGCTTTTTTCAAATTTATCTTTAACCGTGTTTGCAGAGACAACTCCAAAATAATCAGCTTCTGTGACATGCTTTGCATCTGCTATGCTGACAGTGAAAGCCTTTCGCTTTTTGATGTTCTTAACTGTCTTGTGCGATTCGGTTAAATTCAAAACGACATGAGTTCTGTCAAACATTGTTCCCCAAGCCGCATTCATAACATCCACGCTGCCATCTTCATTGTAAGTTGCAATCATAAGCACTGGCATAGGAAATATTGCTTCTGTTGTTTTTATAGTTTTTCTCATAAACACCTCCTAGAACAAGATTATTATAGCATAAAATAACAAATATTCTAAACTATAAAAGGTTAAATTTTCTTAAAAAATATATTCTTTTTAATCATTTTTTATAATTTTTGAATTTGCTGTGCGTGTTTTAGCGCCAGTCATTTCATAAGCCATATCAAGCATCATAAATACCGACTCTTTGTCCACGCTTCCGTCGAGCAAAATAGTTATCCAATTTTCTTTGTTAAAATGATATGCAGGATAATAGCCTTTTTCTCGCAGAAGCCCGCCACGTAAAATTGAGTCACATTTTGTGGCTAGAACGTCAATCATTTCATCGCCTTCAAGCCCTATCTTATTTTTCTCTATGTTCATAATCGCGCCATACCATTTACCATTTGGATGACGAAAAATTGCATAGCCCGGAAACTTTGCCCATAGATATTCGGCGTCTGTGTTATACTGCTCCTTTACATAAGATATAACATCTTCTTTCAAAGCGCCATGTTTGTTCATAGTATCTCCTGTTTTTCTTGAATATAAATAATTGTTATTTTTTAAAAAATTTAGCAATCTTTAGAAAATATTTTTTACATTGTAATATTATCAATCTCAATATTTAGATAATATTGTTTTAAAGCAAATTTCGCTATACCCAGCTCTCAACTCTACTTTTGGCAGATCGCACTGCTGAGCCACGTATGGCTAAACCTTCTTCAATCTTTGCACCCTTGCAAAGTGATTTTAATTGATATGGTATACTGCCAAGTCCTGAGCCTTCGTGAGTTGTGAATGGTCTGACAATCTTCCCATTAAAGTTGAGCTTTTCAAGCTGTGTAACCATTGGCTGTGGCAAGTATCCCCAATAAACAGGTCCACCTATATAAATCACGTCATATTGGTCAATACTTTTAAGTTCTTTGACAAGTTCTGGGCGTTCGTTTTTCTCTTGTTCTATTTGAGCTTGTTTTATACAGGTGTTATAATCCTTTGCATAAGGTATTTTTCTCTCCACCTTGAACATATCTCCGCCTGTCAAATCTTTTATATATTCAGCGATAACCTCAGTGTTACCCTTGTCTATAAATCCTACAGCATAATTCTCGTCCGCACGAGAAAAATATAAAATCAAACTTTTTTGCCTTTATATTGGCTTTCTTTTTTATCAAATAATACCATTTTTACCCCTTTTAATTATTTTCTAAATAAATTATAGCATAAAATACAAAAAAAACTTTGATAAAAATCAAAGTTTTTAGCAGTAAATTGTAACAAATTTAGCTATGCTTCTCCCCCCCCGACTGATTTTGCGGTCTTTTTAGCTTTAACCTTGCTATATATTAGGTAAGGCAAATAGAACAAAAGTGGAATGAGCGCATAGGCGATATACAAGATGATTATATAGAGCCATTCTGGCATATGGTCGTATACAAGCGAGAATGGAAAACCGCCACGGAAAAACATATATGAGCAGTCAAAAACAAAGTTTATAATATTGGCAGGAATTGAAACAACCAAGAGCGGAATAACAGCCAGGAATCCATCTTTGAAATTTTTATAGTTATAATAATTTGAAAATAGCATTAAAAGTGCAACGAAGACCATTGTGCCATGATAGAAAAGTGTGTGAAGCCCTGCAAAAGAAATGACTGAATAGCTTGATAGAACATTGCTTGGGTATACAAAATTGATAAGTCCGCCAATTAGCCCAAGTGTGCATAAGAAACTGCATGCCATTCGTCGCAAAAAGCTGCCTTCCTTGCACCAGATAGCAAATGGCATGGTATACATAAAGATACTGCATATATAAAGTGGCAAAATGCCTGTGACTTCAAAGCCATTTGGATTTGTGCAAGATTCCCATATAATTTTGACAATTTCAAGCGTGCTGACAACTGCCCATAAGACGATAAAAAGAATTTTCATCTTTTTCTTGTCCATTTTGCGGCATAAGAAGGCGGCAAGTGGAACGGCAATAATAAGTATCACCATAACAATTATATGCAGCGTTGAAAAGAGTCTGCCTGGAATATTGTCAGGTAGGTTTGCTTTATTGGTGAAAAAATAATCAAATGGATTCATTTTCTATCTCCTAAATTTTGAACTTTAATTTTAATTGTTGTTTATTTGCCAAGTTTTAGTAATTAAATCAACCTTTCTAGTTTTTTCATTCTTCTTCTGTCTATTAAAAATTTTATCAAAGCGTAGACGCCATAAGTTGCAAAGTAGAGTACCACGCACTGAGCAAGATATACAAGAAGCATATAAAGTGGTTTTGAAAATTCAAAGATTGCATCTAAGAATGCAAGACCGAAAGGATTGCCCATAAACATCAAGTTTGTGCCAAGATAGCTATTTACTATAACCGCAATTATTGTGAAAAAGGTTGTGAAAATAACATAATAGACAAAATCTTTAAGCTGCGGTCTATACAAACCCTTTATCAAGGTTAGCAGACCCGCATATAACATAAGCCAGTGATAGAACAAACTATGCAAAGAAGCTGGGTGCCATATTGGATAGAGCATAAGTGAAGTTGAAGGATATATGACAAAACAAATTGAAGCCGCGATGCCGCCGAGCACCATAAAGCACTGCCCCGTTCTTTTTAAGTATTTATTTTTGCAAATTGAAAGCCAGATGGCATATATAAACAAACTGCAGTAGTATAGTGGTATCCATGCATCGCCGCCTTCATGTTTGTATAGGCGAATGGCAATTTTTATTATTTCCATAGCAGTGACAAGTATTGCAATCGTCCACATTATTATCTTGGTCTGCTTTTCATTTAATTTTCGTGAAAAATAGATTGCAATTATTGCTGCTGCAAAAAACACAAATATTGCAACGAAATGCCATAGCGAAAAAATACCGCAAATTTGGTCTTCTGTGAAATTATCGTAAAACAACCTAGCTCCTTTTAACACTTATAGTTTTTATTATCCGAAGTCCGAACCAAGCACAACGAAGTTGTATTTGAGCGAGACTGAAGTTTATTCAAACTATTGTGTGCACAATTTATTGCGTGGTTTGCGATAGCAAAGCAAAAACTTAATTGATTAAGGTTTTTACACACATAGTTTATAAATAATGCCCCTATTTGTCAAGTAGATTGTTTGATAAATTATTTTATTTAAGTAAAAAATTAGAAAAAATCTATAAATGTTATATTAAAACACTAAAAAAGTAGGCAAGATTTTGCGGGGCTATTGAAATCTGCTCGCGTGCACGCGAGCTATTTGCCGAGCACGGCAAATAAAAATTTTTAACGTGTTTAAAAATTTTGATTTCAATAGCCCCGCAAAATCGCCAAGCAACTTCCTTGTTAAAAATTAAATTCAGCTAGCATTCTAACATAACTAAAATCTACTTTTTCATCTCTTCAGCCACTTGTTTAATCACATTAAAAGAACCAAAAGCATTAGGTATGCCGCAGTATGGCATAGCCTGCATGATAACAGCACATTGTGTTTCAAGACTATTTCCAATTTTTAAATTGCCTAGAACGTGAGATTTGAATGGTCCAGTTTGTCCAAGTGCTGTCAAAATTGCAAGCACTAAAAGCTCTCTAGTTTTTACGTCCATTCCATCACGCGTGTAGAAATCACCAAAACCAAGTTCAGTTAAAAATCTTGCAAGGTCTTCTCCCATGCCAGCAGGAAGGTCTTTGTATCTCTCTGCAATCTCATCTCCATAGATTGGATTTTGAATTGCACTGCCCTTAGAAAATCTATCTTCTTCAGTAACCGTTGCCGTATTTGCAAGTGGAAGAACAATGTTATTTGCCTTAAAAACCTCGTTCATAGTAGAAATTGCATTGAGCGTTCTTGGAAAGCCAATAAATGGTGCACATTGATAGATGGCTTCACGAATCTCTATAGGGCTTAAACCCACATGCAAACAAGCCCCAACATGTGACTTGAGCTGTGGAAGAGCCTGCAAGCATGAAAGCACTGTGATTGTGATAAGCTCTCTCATTTTATTGTCAAGTGTTCCAACTTGGCTCACTTGCCCAAATATGAACTTTTGAAGAATATCCATAAATTCAGGGTCAGTGTCTGATGGCATCCTTTTACTGCCAAAAAGTTCTTCAAATTTTTCATCACAAATTTCCGTTCTATCCATAATAAATACTCCTTTTATATAATTTTAAATAATTTATAAAAAATAATAAAATGTTTTATATAAATTTTTTAATTTTTCATAATCTATTTATTTTTTCATCTTTTTTAATAAAATAAGAAAAATACTCAGTCTCGCCAGACAAAAATTTGTCATAGAGCTTATTTTTCTCATCTATATAATTTGATGCTTCTTGCAATTTTAAAATCTTTTCTTCAAGCAGTTTTTTATGTTTGTTTAGCATATTCTTACGCTCAACAATGGTGCTTTTGCCGCGTTTGCAAAGCTGCATATACTCTTTCATCTCTTTTATTGAAAAATCACAACGTTTGAGACAGATAAGACCTTTAATCCAATTTATATCGTCTTCATCAAACTCGCGGTAGTTATTGTTTCTCCCGCGTTTGACATTTGGCACTAACCCTTGATTGCAATAGAACTTAAGCGTGTCATAGCTTAACCCTGTAAGGCGGCAACATTCTTTCATTGAATACATTTTTCACCTTCTTTTTAAAAAATTTTTTGAAATTTATTTGACAGTGTGTTACTCCCGACTTTTAAAATAATAGTAGCATAGTGAGAAGTCTATGTCAAACAAATTCATTAAAAGGAGAAAAATATGAATTACATTTTCAAATGGCGTGAAGATGCCACAGGTAGGCTATGGTGTCTATCAAGTTTCAAAAGAGGAGTGTGAGCGTTGCGTGCTGGACGCATTAGAAGTTGGCTATAGGCATATTGATACAGCACAAAGTTATTTCAATGAAGCCGAAGTTGGCTCTGCTATCAAAAAGTCAGACATTCCACGTGAAGATATTTTTATAACAACAAAGGTATGGATTGACAATTATGGCTATGAAAAGTGCAAGGCGTCTATCTATGAGTCGTTAAAGAAATTGCAAACAGATTATATTGACCTTGTGCTTTTGCATCAACCTTTCTCTGATTACTATGGTGCATGGCGCGCACTTGAAGACCTTTATGATGAAGGAAAAATTCGTGCTATTGGAATCTCTAACTTCTATCCTGACCGCATGGTTGACATTGCATCTTTTGCTAGAATAAGACCTATGGTAAATCAAATTGAGACCAATCCTTTAAACCAACAGGTTGAAGCACATGAATGGCTTAAAAAATATGGAATAGCACATGAAGCATGGGCACCACTTGGCGAAAAACGCAATGGACTTTTTGAAAACAAAACCCTTGAAAAGATAGCGAATGTTCATGGCAAGAGCGTTGCACAAGTTATACTTAGATGGGAACTTCAACGTGATATCATAATCATACCAAAATCAACACACAAAGAGCGTATGATTGAAAACCTTGATATCTTTGACTTCTCTCTTTCTGACAAAGAGATGCAAGAAATAGCAGCCCTAGACACAAAGACAAGCCTTTTCTTTTCGCACTATGACCCTAAGATTGTTGAGTGGTTTGTTAATCTTATTCAAGAGCGTAGAAAACAAAAATAAAAATAAATAAAATAATTTAAAAAATAATTCAAAAATAATCAAAAAACACATAAAATTTTTAAAAAATTTATGTGTTTTTATTTTTAATCGAATATTTTTTGAAAATTTTAATTTTTTCTATAAAATAATTATTTTTTATAAAGGATTATTTTGAGTTTTTAATTTTTAAATAAATAATTATTTTTAAAAAATATATTTTTATATTTATTTTACGATAAATTTAAGAATTTTCAATTTCTATAATATTTTTATTTAATTTTGCAATAAAATCATTAAAATTATATGTTTCAAACTTTCTGCCGCGTGATGAAAGATAGTTATAATAATTGTATCTTTTTGCTTTTATATCATCAAGCACGAAGATATTGCAATCAAAGATTTTGTTAGTATAGTCATAGCCATTTTGAAAAAGTTTTTCGATTAGTTTAAGCTGCTCTTTTGCTGAAAGTTGTTTAAAGCCATCTGAAAAAGCCACCTTGCCATGCAAATTGCTGTATTTTGCTCTTATTGCGTCTACTTTTTCATTAAACGACACTCTTTTCTTCGGCTGCTGCGAATTGCTTTCAACTATGCACTCACTATACTTTTCTTTTAGGTCGGCTAGGCTTAAATCATTCTCTTCCATAATCTTTTTAAGCACAAGCATTGCCGCCTCGGCATCTTCGCTTGACTTATGATAGATAAACTGTTTTTCTATGCCAAGTTCTTCAACAATCTTTTCAAGTGATTCTAAATGGTCTGTTTTATAGATGATATGGTATAACTTTTGACTATCAAAACCCTTTAGCGTAAGCGGTGGCAAGTTATATCTTTGACAGGCATGATTTAAAAACCCGAAGTCACTTGCTATACTATGCCCAAAGAGTATATGTTTTTCATTTGTCAAAAGTTTTGCAATCTTTTCATAATAAAAGTCAAATGGGTTCTGCTTTATAAAATATTCTTGGCTATAAGCAAGTTCTATTTTTGCACGCTTGCCTTTAGGTGCAAGATTGATTTTGCTTTCTGGGTTTATCACAATATCTTCTTTCTTTATAAGCTTAAAATTGCTGTCAACTAGGCAATAACCAAAAGAGCATATATCATAACCATTGCTGCACTCAATATCAAAAAATACAAGTTTCATAATCTTTCCTTCTATCTATACTTTATTATCTCGCCATTTGCAAGAGAAAGCAAGTAAATTTCGTCAAGTTTTATATTAAAGCCCTTTTCAACCGCATCTGCATAGAGTTTAAGCTGTTTTTTGTAACGCGAAAGAAGCCTATCTTTATCTTGAATTGACGTGAATTTATAGTCAATCAAGATGTTTTTCTCACCAAGTGCGAATAGGTCAATCACGCCCTGAACAATCACCCTCTCTTCGCTTGTCACCCCATCAAGCACATCACAAAGTTTTTCTTCCATGATAAACTGCTGTTCTTTGACTGGGGATCTTCCGTCTAAAAGCTCTTTAGCGCGCTTAATATCTCGATATAAAATGTTAAAATCAAGAAGCTCAAAATACCCTTCCGTCAAGTTCTCTTTAAGGTTTTCTTTTTCGCGGAGCAAGTCTTCAAGGCTGTCAATCTTATCGAAATCTATAATTTTGAGTGCCTCGTGATAGGCATTTCCACGCAAGATTGCCTGCTCTCTTGTGCCGCTTTTACTTTCACTTTGAACAAAGCCTTCGGACATGTCTTCTTCAAGTTTCAAAATGCCTGAAACTGAATTTTTATAGCTTAGAGTGCAGATATCTTTATTTTTATAGGCAAAATCAATATATTTTTTTATCTCTTCCATATTTTGAGATAGATTGTCGTTGAATGAGAACTGCTCATCAATGGTAAATTCGGCTTCTTCCACAACGCTAACAAGTCTATATTGATAGTTTTCTGTTTTTATCTCTTCCTGTTCTAAAAGCTGCTCGCAAAAATTATCTGGCATGCTATAGAAAAACAGGTCAAAGTAGCTTGCGCAAGAGAAAAGGTCTTGCTTTTTTGCTATCTCTTTTTCATTGCATGAGCCAAGCAAGAAAAGATGGTTCTGCGCCCTTGTGAGTGCAACGTAGAATATCATAAGTTCGTCAACAAATTCGCGACGTTTTCTATAGAGTTTGTTTGCTAGAAATATTGGCGACATGCTGCGAGTGTTGTCATCATAATCAAACATATAGCTGCCAAGCCCAAACTTAGACGAAATTGCATAAGGCTTATTGTAAGTCTTGCCAAGATTTTCACCGCAACCTGCCAAGATGACAATAGGATACTCGAGTCCCTTAGTTGCATGAATGGTTGTGATGATGATTGCGTTTGATTCAGCCACAGCCACCCCGCTTTTTGTGTCGATATTCTCAAGATAGTTTAAAAGCCCTGCAAGATTGAAATCATATTGCCCTGCCGAGATTAGTTTGAGTAGCTCTTGAATATGATAATGCTTTGTGTTTTTGTCTGCGAGTGAGTTGATATATAGAAAATAATCTTTGTCATTGAAAAGTTTGATGAGTGCCTTCCGCAATCCTAGTGTTTGACATAAAAACTTAAATTCATCAAGTTGTTTCTTAAATTTATTTATCTTTTCGCTGTTTTCTTTTATTACAATCTCATAAAACGGCAACGTTCTATCATATTTTAAGCGGATTTCTGCAAGCTCTTCAAGTGTGAAACCGCCAAGCCATGAGTTCATAACCGACACAAGTGAGATGTCGTCTTTGAAGTTAAGCGTTAGTTTCAATAGACTGACAATCACCTGAACCTGCCCATCTTCAAGCAGGGTTTGTTTGATGTCCGCTTGAACGTTGAAGCCCTTTTCTTGCAAATAACGGACGCTTTCTTCCATAACATCGCTGCGAGACCTAAACAAGATTGCAATATCGCCTTCGCGCGCCTGTCTAAAAGCTTCCGCCTTTGCGTCATAAATCTGACTTTGCAAAATCTCTTCCACACGCTTTGCAAGAAGTAAGACTTCCTTTTGATGCTTAAATTCGCGGTTTACATGGTCTTCTTTAACGCTGTAAATCTTTGTAAGTGGCTCTTGCTCTTCCTTATCTTCAAGCGCAATATCAACCGCCACCGATGGAAGTGCCGCTTTTTTAAAGTTCACCTTCCCTTTTAAGGTTGAAGTTTTTTCATAGTCTATGCCAACACTATCAAGCGTCATAATCTTATTAAATATGGTGTTGACAAAAGAAAGCAGGCGATCATCAGACCTAAAATTGCCCGTCAAGAAAAGTGCGTCACTGTTTTCGTCCTTGTCAAAGTCTGAGATGTCCTTTTGCATGATTTCCATGCTGGCATTTCTAAAACCATATATGCCTTGTTTTGGGTCGCCAACCGCAATAAACCTGCCACGCCCAGCAATAGGTTTTATAATCGATGCTTGAAGCGAGTTTGTGTCTTGATACTCGTCAATAAAAATGTAGTCATAGCTTTTTTGAAGGTCGTCAAGCACGCTCTCATCATTTAAAAGCACTTTGACATATTTTTCAAGGTCAGCAAAATCAAGACCATCGCAGTCTTTCTTCATCTTGGTATATTCTGCTTTATACTCCTTAAGCATTTGAAGGAGCCCTTTGACAAGCTTGCCCTGCTTTACATTTTCGATTTTTTCTTCTGTTATATCGCTAAACTTTTCGGTTATTTCAAACAACTCTTTAAGTGCATCTTTTGCCCTGACGAGCTGCTCTCTTTGCCATTTATCTTCAATTTTGTTTGTCGGCGTTTTTAAAAGAGTGCAAAAATTGATTTTTTTACAATTTTCAAAAAAATCTTGGGCTAGGCTGATGCCTGCAACGCTTTGCAGATTGTCCTTAAAATCTTGATAGGCTTTTGGCAAATCGTCTGTCACGCTTTTCAAAATCTCATTTGCCTTAAATAGTGATGCTTTAAGTTTACTGTTTAAGTAAACTAGACTTTCGTTTAAAAAGTTTTCATAATTTTCAATATAGCTGTTGGTAAGTTCGTCTGTGCCGTCTTGGCTGTCAAAATAGTCTTGAAGACTGAACATACATTCTTTTATTTGGTCTTTATTACGTTTGAATGAAAAATATATTTCATTAAAGTTTTCGCTATCTGTAACCGCAAGTCTATCAAAAACTCTATTAAATGCCTTAAATTTTAAGTTTTCACTCTCTTTTTCGTCTAAAATCCTAAAATTTTCGTCTAAATCCAGTTTATTTATATTGCGTTTTATAATTTTCTCGCAAAATGAGTCTATGGTTGAGATGTCGCTGATTGTGATGTCGTCGAGTTGTTCAAGTAAAAACGGCGTGGCTTTCTGCTCTAAAATCGCCTTAAAAAGCCTTGTTTTCATTTCATTTGCAGCCGCCTTAGTGAAGGTTAAAACTAAAAGTCTTGAAACAGATATCTTCTCTTCACATATTAAGTATTTTAGTCTTTCAATCACGACAAAAGTTTTTCCGCTTCCCGCTGAAGCTGAAACTATAAGACGTTTTTTCTTGTTCTCAAGTATTGCCCGCTGCTCTTCGGTTGGCGGGTTCTTCTTTTTTTCACTCATCTTTTAGTATGTCCTTAAAATTATCGACTTTTTGCCCCTTTCGTTTGCCTTGCAACTTTTCATAGACACAGATACTTCTATACTGGCAAAAGTTGCAACTCTCTTCATTTGGTTTTGGCTCTATATAGCCTCCTGAAATCTCAACAATCGCATTGCTTGAAACTTTTTCTGCGTAGTTTTGATAATCTGCTAAATCTTCCTTTGCAACAACGCTACCCTTAAAAACACCATATTTATCTATATAAAGCCCTAGTATTGTGCTTTTGTTTTCATCATTAAGCTTTAGGTCTAAATTTTTTAGCACTTCGTCGTCATTTTGTGCAATTCCTTTCATAAGGGTTTTATCTTCGCTTGCTTTCCCATAGTCATACTTTGCATTGAAATAGAAAACTCCGCCAGGCTTTTTGTTTAGCATTTTTTCAACTATCTTTTGATATAAAAATAGTTGCAATTTCTCGCCATAATAAAGTTCTTTTAAGATATTCCCGGTCTTGCCTGTTTTATAGTCTATAATTCTGAAATAATCGCCACATTCGTCAATCCTATCCACTTTGCCAGAGATATTGACCTTGTGAGCCTTTCCAAGCGTGATGTTTGCAAGCTTGTATTCCACATACTTTGGTTTAAAACCGCTGTGATTATATTCATTTAAAATATCGTTTAGCATAACGTAAAGTTGATGCTTGAAAAAGGAAACAAGGCTTGTCTTTTCGCTTGCGCTGTCAAGTTTTTCCTTTGCCCCCGCACTTTCTATTATGTAATCAAAATTTTTATTTATAAATTCATTTAGCTCTATAGTTTCGCCTTTTATCAGTTTCTGGACAAAAAGCTCTGCACCCTTATGACAGATGTTACCTGTGTCTCGGGCGTCAAAGGCATAGATTTCTTTTTCTTTTAAATTTAGTCCATAGGTTAAAAAGTGCTTGAATGGGCAAGAAAAATATTTTTCAAGCTGAGTTACTGAAACCCGTCTATTGTTTATAAAAAGTTCTTCGCCCTTTGTTATGCTTTGCTTATTTATAACAAAATCTTCAAATGGTAAATTTTTTATAATACCAAGTTGGTCAATGCTTTGCCTTGACAGTTTATTTAAATTTTCTTCAACAAAATTTTTGTGATTACCAAGTTTTACAAGTAAATTTTCATCTGAAAAAGAATTTTCATAGAAAACATCTTGCGTCTTTAACAGCTTTTGTGAAAAAATCTGATTTAAGCTGTCGACAAACGCAGGCAGCTCATTTTTCTTACCTTCATCACTCACCGCCTGTGAAAATAAAATCAACCTATCACTTGCAGTGGTCAAGAGATTGAAAAGCCTGAACCTATTTCTTCGGTTTATCATTCTTATGCTTGGCTCTATCTTTTTGTCTAAATAGTTCAGTGATATATCTTTGTCGTTCAAAAGCCCATTGTCATTAGAGACTGCCGGCAAATTTTGACAGCCTAAGATTATCAAAATTTTGCTCTCTCCAAAATAGCTTGAGCTGGCATCGCCTACCATAACACCGTCAATGTAGCTAGGCACAGTTGACACTTCTTTGAAAGACAAGAGAAGTTTTAGCGTTTTTAAATACTCACCTATTGATATTTTATCGTTATATTTTGAAATAAGCTCGCTTGTCGCCGAGACAATCTCTTCAATTTGTCTATTTATATCTCGCTCTTTGATAAGTGCCATACTTTCGAGTTTTTCGTCTATTTTCTCTAGATTTTCTCTTGCAATAGCGCAAATCTCCGCCACTGCCGCTTGAAAATCTTTTGCCGTCTCGCAAGAGGCAAGTTTATCTAGAATATAATCATATTTAAAAGAGCTTGCAAGATATTTCTTATATTTCCAGCGGTTATCAATAACATATTTTTGTGCTGTTTCAATAAGCTCTTGATTTTCGCCGAGCAAGATGTTTGAAAAAAGTCCTTGCAGCCTGTCACTTGGATAGCCAAGTGTGATTGTTTCAAAAAAGTTGAAGATAAGCCCAACAAGCATGGTGTTATCGGCGGTAATGGAGCTGTCAATATAGAGCGGAATATCAAACTTATCAAAGGTCTGTTCAAGCTCTAGCTCATACCTTTTGATATCACTCACCGCCACCGAGATATCTTTATACGAATAGCCTTTTGTTGTATAATAATATATAAGCTTTGCCGCATCCTTGACTTCGTCATGCAAGTTTTGTGAAGAATAGACGCTATAATAGCCATTATTTTCTGCTTTTTCAATGTTATAGCTATAGACACCTGAAATTATCGCCTGTTTTTGCGAAGAGAACTTTGTTTTTAAGTCAACAATATCAATTTCTATTCCACATTCTTTTGAAATCATGGCAAGCTTTTCCATGATGTCTTTTTCATAGATATATTCATTGCCAATGCTGAGCGGGCTTGCAATAGAGACGCAGACCTGTCTGCTACATTCAACTAGCGTTTTGATAAGCCCATAGCCCTCACTTGTAAAGCTGTCGAACTGAGCAAAATAGAAACAGGTGTTTGCTAAAATATCGTTTTCCTTTATAATGTCATTAAGGAGAGCTAGTCGCTCGTTTGCGTCAAACTTGCCTTGCAAAAGGTTTTGATATTCATTGTAGATAAGTTTTATATCATGATATTTGCCGCCGCTTAAACCAGGTGCGTTTTCATTAAGGTCGTTAGGACTTATCTTACAGCTTTTAAGTTGAGAAAGCACCTTGTTTATCTCATAGCAAAAGTTTATACTGCTTTTTTTGAAGGTTTTGAAGTTATTTTTAACATTCTCTATAGCTTTTTGCGTCAAAAGCAAACACTCCGCAGAAGAAAGCACTTCAACCTTTTTGTTTAGCCTTTTGAAAATCTCAGTCGCAAGTGAAGTTAAACCCATAACTTTAACGTTAAAAAGTGCACTATTTTTTAGATTTTGCAAAAGCATCTTCTCCATTTGCAGAGAAAATCTATCAGGCACAACCACAATGTGCTCAATGGAAAAATCGCTATAATCTATAGCGGAAATCATGTCCTTGCTTGCATCTAAAATTGTTCTATTTATGTAGGCTTTAAGTTTCATAGTTATATTTTAGCATAAAGCACATTTAAAATAAAGAAAAAAGAGAATTGTTTTTTAATTCTCTTTTCTTCACTTCTTTAATCTATTTTTATCAAACTTTATTTATTTGCAATATTTTCAAATTGTGCCTTAAGTTTGCCTGCCTTGTCGCACTTAAGTTTGAAAACGTCTTTGACAAGTTTTGAATTTTCTTCTTTTACCTTCAAAAATTGTTCCTTAAGCTCTCGATATTCTTTTTCTTTGCTATTGAGTGCAACTATAGTTTTTCTAAGTTCAATATTTGCCCTTTCAAGAATATTACGTGTTTGCGACGTCGCTTCTTCTTGTGCACTGCGTTTGACAAGTCGGACAAGTCCCATAAAGAGCGCTTGAAGTTCACTCTCTGTTATGCCTTCCTTCTTTTTGGTGAATTTTATAATATTATCTTTTTCCATTGGTTTCTGTTTTGATTTAAAATTTCTATATTTATTTTGGAAACGTAGCATTTGATTGACGTCGCCATTTGAAAGTGTCATGCAGGCTTTTCGCACAGAGCAACCGCTCTCAACAAGCCCATCTATCTTTTGCATAAGGCTGTCTTCTTCGTCCTTTGAAAAATATTGAATGCTGCTCTTCTTATGCTTTGATAAATCTATGCCAAGCTTGTTGCAACGCGGCTTATCATTTTCAAGGTTATCAATCTCATGATAATAATAATTTCTAACGCTGTTTGGCTGTCTTGAATATTTCTTTGCGTGCTCGATGAATGCCATTTTAAGTGGGCTTCCGTTATCTTTTGTTTTTTCAACCGATGTGAAAAGGTCTTTCACTTCTTGATTTGACCATAAACCATTTTTCATACTTTTTTATCTCCTTGCAATGTTTATAGACAAATTGATAAAATTTTATACATTAACTTTTTTGTAATTTTGTCGAGCCAGCTTTCATAAATTATCTTATGAAACCTATAATTGTTTATACGCCATATGCTTGCCTTTTAAAGTGTGCAGGTCAAGAACTTGAACTTGATGAAAATGAGCATGCCATAATTGAAGATAATGTTGATAAAATAGACGTCTACCCTGTTGGAAAGACAAAAAAATACTCTTTTTCTATAGATTTACATGAAAAAACAAGCAAATTCTATTCAATTATCGACAAAGCTGACAAAATTTTGATTTTTTTGCTGGACGGACTATTGAGCGAAAACGTTGATATCTATCATATTAAATATAACAATAAAAAATGCGACATAGAGCTATCACAGGACTCCGTCACTTTTATTTCTGATAGCCACAAAAAACAAATATTTTTTAGTGAGACGCCGCATGCTTTCAAATGCGGAAACTTTTCACACATTTGCTACACTCTTCTTACCTTTAAAGACAGCCAAATGCTTATTGCATACAATGTTAAAAATAACAACGCAAAACAGTTTTCAGGTGAAAGCATAACCCTTGCTAATAACGGCTTTACAGTTCAGTCTAGCAAGAATAGCACTTATGAAAATGCGACCCAAGAATATTATGTTGACCAAGAAGGGCTTAAAAGCAAGACAAAGACATTTGTTTTATCAAATCTTCCAGAAGAGCTTGTGTCATACCAGTTTATGCAGTCTGTCAAAGATGGAGACAAAGAGCATATTGAAGACTTTTTGTCCGACAACTTGAAAAAACAAGTATCAGCTGAAAATATACAACAATATTTTGGAAAACTCAGTTATTTTTATATGATAGATAACAAAACCTGCTTTGCCCTATCAAATGGAGAAAATATTTTATACGAATTTATCATTAAAAATGGCAAAATTGACGAGATAATAGACAACAAAAATGACTAAAAAACTAAAAAATCTTGGCTTGCCAAGATTTTTTATCAAACACTATTTTTCTTTAAAAACCCGAAATCTTCAAGATATTTTATCAAATAAACAATTCCAACAGGAAGAGCAAAGATAAATGTTAAAACAATAAATACAATATGCTTTACTTTGTCTTTTTCTTCAAATTTAACGTTCATATAATTTTTAATGTGCTCTGCAAAAACAAGCATTAAAATCATATAAATAAGTCCAAGCAAGCACAAAATGCCAAGCCCTGTTGAAGGTGCACCTATCAGGTCGGCTGTGCACAGCGTTATAAGCCCACCGAAAAGAACTGCACTGACAACGCTCGTAATATATAATGCAAGCCCTGTTTTTTCAGGCTTTTGTTTCTCTTCTAGTAGCTTAATTTCTCCTTCCTTTTTCTTGCGTCTATTTTTGATATAATACGCAAGCTCAAAAGCTCCATAGAATACAAGGGCGATTGCTGACGTTACAATCATAATAATTGGCAAGTGCCATGGAAAAGAAACGCCTAAATCAACAAGGTCAAGGTTAAGCGAGTATGCAAAATTATTACCACTGATAAGTGATGCTGAAAGTGCCACCGAACCAATAAACACATAACCTACATATACAATCCAGAAATTTTTTATTTCAACTTTAAAATCTTTAGTTTTAATTAAGTATATTGGCACAAAAATCAAAAGTGAATGTGTGATAATTGTTTGAATATTTATAAAATGCAAGATTGGATAGTTGTTTGAAATACAATCTGGATACATAAAAGTTAAAAATCCGCCTACAAGAGCACAACCAAAGAGTATATTATAAAGAAGTTGCAAAAATTTGTTTTCTTTCTTCAAAAATGCACTTAAAATTAGAGTGACTATTGTTGTCCAAGTCATGATAGCGCACATCTGGAAAGAAATATTCCACCACCAGTTGAAATTGCTTGCATCTCCGCCATTGTGCACATGCAGAAGATATTTATATATAATTCTTCCTATTTCAAGAATAAAAAGCACTCCCGCAAGCACAAGCTTTGTTATTTTCTTTCCCTTCTCACTCTTAGCGGACAACATAAAGTAACAGCCCATAATAAAGGCAGCAACCATTACTATAAGAATAAAATGGTTAAAATTGTAAAACCAATCAACATTTTGCGTTAAATAATTATCAAATCCGAAAAAATAATCCATAATACAATCCTTCCCTGATAATATACCATAATTATACAAAAAAACATAATAAATTACAATCTTTTTAATACTTTTCCACAAATAAAATATCTTTTTGTTTTTATCAATGGCATACTACTTTTAAATTTAAGCAAAAAGGTGCAATTCATGCATTGTTTGAATAAAAAATAATTTATGTACAGCCTTATTTATGTTATTAAAGTGAATGAATTAAAATAAACAGCCCTAATATACAACAAAAAAGACTAAGCAATTAAGCTTAGCCTTTTTTATGAATTAAATAATATATATATTTCTTCAAATGCACCTTAAAGCTATTGTAGCATTTTTTTGGTGTGACTTATCGTCACTTATACACTTTCTTTGGGATATCTCTATCCGCTCTATGAGATCTCTCATAGCCTCGACTGTCTTTCTCTTTAAAAGGAGGTGATCCAGCGG
>CALVTR010000017.1 GCA_944362965.1 uncultured Clostridia bacterium | reverse complement strand
GCCCTTATTTGATGTGATTATTGAGGGAGATTTGGGCAAATTGTGTGCTAACAATTTGTCCACTCATCTCTACCAAAAGTATTGAGTGGGCTTTTACACTCTTTTTTATTTTTACATCGAAACTATGAGCGAAGCGAATTTAAGGTCTCTTTTGTTGATAGTTCAAAAGTCCACTCATCTCTACCACAAGCCCAAGCACTTGGCGACTAGCCGAGTGACTTGGGAATGTTTTTATAAACCCCGCCGAATATAAATAGTATATGTGAGAATGGCAAATAATATAAAAGGAGGATATTTTAATGTCCACATTAAATATAAAAAGTACTGACAGTTTTAAAAAGGCAAATAAGAAAACTAGTGCAGTCGCATTGGATAATTTAGAAACGCCTATAAATAATAGAATAATCAGAAAAAATCCATTAGTTGATGAGCAAACAATGGAAAAGACATTAAATGGCGATATTCCTGATAAGTATCGTTTTAAACAACATGGGGATGAGCCTGAAGAAACAGAATTGGATTTATAAAAAGAATTGTGCGAGCAATTCTTTTTTAAATTTAGGCACATTTTTAGTCACAAAAATGACCGAAAGTTAAGATTTCTAACTTTCGGTCAAATTCTTTCTAAAACTGCCTAAAACTGTGGTATTAGTAGTAAATAGTAGTTAAATTTTTACATCTCAAAATCCTTATATTTATATATTTATTCTATAACATTGATTGTATTAAAGAAGCTGAGTTTGAATCACTCCCTTTCATTATCTTGGAATTGTGTGTCAATGGAGCATCTCTCATTTTTTTGTTTTAAATCATCATCTTTATTTGATAAATACATTTTAAGATATTTGTTTCGATGCCAAAAGCAATAACTTCCCAAATTTTCAATTGTATTAATCAAAGGCGCAGAAAACTTTATTAGATTAGGACTATCAAAAAAGCAATGATCGTCCATTGATTCAAGGCTAGGGAGATTAGCTTCAACAAGTTGATTCTCATATAAGCAGGAAGTTTTTATTTGCTTAAGCAATGGGGTGTCAAACTCCTTCAAAGAAGGAACGTGATAAAGACAACTACTTCCCATTGTTTCAAGTGCATGAGCTGAAAATTTCGTCATCGTTGGACTTGAATAAAAACAAAATCGCCCAGTTGTTTTAAGACTCGGAAAATTAGCATCAACAAGTTGATTTGTATGGAAACAGTAATCTTCCATTTCTTCAAGCAAAGGCGCGGAAAACTTTTTTAAAGATGGACAAGCATAAAAGCAACATCTTTCCATTTTTTTAAGTTTTGGAAAATCTGCTTCAACCAGTGAACGACACCCGTAAAAGAAAGATTGGTCGATTTGCTCAATATTTGGATTTCTGTAAGAAATAATTTCGTTGTTCTTATTCAATTTTATTTCAATAGGCTCGCCGTCTGCTGGAGTAAGTTTAAGCATTAGTCCATTTGAAAATGGTATGCGTTTTATTTCTTCAATATTTTCTAAAGCTTCAGCAAAAACACTTTTCCCTTCTGTTCCAATGTCGAAATATGCTTGAACTATTTTTTCTTGTAAATCAATAACATAGCGATCAAACACAAGGTATCTTTCCGGAGAAAATACCTTAACTTCGCCTGCATCAACAATGATGTTATTTGGACAAAAATAAGCGCCTCCAGATTCAAAGTTGTATTTGTAAAATTTCCCGTCAAGGGCTTGAGTGTAGCCTTCCAATTCCAAAGGTAGGTTGTCTTTGTCAAGTAAACGAATTTGATACATTTTGCAAAAAGCATCTGTCAAACCCTCTGCAATCGCATCTAGATTATTTCCAAATGTTGCATCTGAATTTGAAACGCTATGATTGTATCGATTTTTGATTGATAAAATGCTTGGCTCTTTTCTTGTAAACTGTATACTTATGACACTTGTGCCATACGCGTCTTGTCGATTTGGATTTATGAAATTTTCTCTTTTAATTTGGTCGGCATTATCTTTAACTGCAAACCAAACTCGGCAGGTTTTTAGCCTTTCGCCACTAAATGTGCAAAGCTCTTCTCCGTCGTGTTTTGCTGGTCTGCCACCAATATAGACAGGTGTTGGTCCTTCACGATAATAAAACGGTCTGAAACTTTGGATATCTGCCTCAGTTTTGCATTCCGGATAAAGGTGATAGCCCACAAGCGCCATAAGTTCTTTCGGTGTTTTTGTTGCAGTTATTTTCTTGCCTTCATTAGAATATTGACTTTTTAAATATCTCACAAAATCACCAATTCTTCCATTTTTTTCAAGGTCTAGATACAGCTCTTTGCTTGGAAGAAAATGATCTGTGATAAGCTTTGTCAAAGCCCCTTCATTTTCAAGAATCTCTGAAAAATTATCTCGGCATAAGTGTGAAAATTTTTCACCAAAGTGTTTTTTTATGTAATACAATTCATTTCTCATATTATCCAAATATCCTTTTCAAAATGTATTTTTTCCCTTTACAAACAAGTCCAATAAGCTCAGATTCGTCGCCAATTTTATCGCTCTTTTCAAATGGAGCAAATGCATAGGGTTGGCAATAATCCTGAAATTTAGGGTCTAATAGTTTTTCGTTCAACACAAGAATATCATTTATTTTTGGTTTTTCCACTCCATAAAATTCAAGCACAAGCGTATAGGTTTTTTGTGATTTTGTCTCAAGCAAAACGTATTGATTGTATGGTTTCAACTGTGTTATTTTTAAATTTAAATCCATTTTTCCCTTTTCTTATATTCTACTCTATTGTAACATATTGAAATGTAAAACTCAAGATCAAAAACCAATTTTATTATCGCTTCTATAAAGAGATTTTTAAAAATTTTTAGCAAGTGGGAAGATTGTTGATTAGCCCCGAAAATTTTAGATAAACAAAGAAAACTTTTCTTTATTTTAATTTCTTTTCAATATTTTCAACACAAACAAAAAATAAATATTATACTTATAAAAATAAAAAGCAATGCAAGTTCATTTGCAATGCTAAAAAACTTTATGTTGTGTTATCAATAAAAGACATAGAACTGTAAAATTGAAATTCAAATATGTGATAAATTTAACACGACATTCATAAAATTTTTCGATGATGAGACATTTTAAAAATTATGTTTTTTCTTTTTTGTAATATTCGTTGTCATAGTTAAATCCTTTTTGTCATTGAATATTCTTTACATCTTTGCTTTTACACTTATATTTTAATATATTTTTTGCAAAAAATATCCAACATAAATTGCTACAAGTGTTGTTTTATTAAACTAAACTTGTTTTCTTTAAAATTAAGTTGCTTAATGCTCCAAGTCCTACTGCAAATATTGCGCCGCCTGCTATGCACATAATCACATTCAAAATTCCAGCACTCAGTGGGGTAATCATTGGTATCATTGTAAACAAAAGCATACCAGCGGCAAGTGAGCAGAGTATTGAAAGCCATAGTTTTTGTTTCGCAACAGTGCCTAATAGTATTGCTATAGAAACAAAGATTAAAGATATGAAGATTTTTGAGATAAAGCAAGCAATAACTCCACCAGCACCAAACCCTTCGGTTGAGAAAGATAAACCTGCAATAGCACCGCCTATCATTGCACCAACAAAGGAAAGTAGAAACATTGCAATGGCACCAACAAAGCATACAATAGTTTTTGACAAGACATAATCTATTCTTTTAGCACGAACAGTGAAAAGATTTTTTGCATATCCACTTCTAAAATCATCACTAACAAATATGCAAGCAAAGATTGCCACTAAAAAGAAAAGTAGATTTATGTTGCACATACTTGTTAAGTCCATACTCATTGCAGAGCCCATCGAGCCTATTGCTTGCCAAACATTTGTAAATGTTTCAACTGTTGTTTCCATGCCAGTGACTGGGTCGATAGTTGTGCTTGGTATCAATCCTGTCATAACAAGAATTAAAATTGGAAGCACAAGCGATATTCCACCCATAATATATACAAGTGGCGAAAGGAACATTCTCTTAAAATCAACTTTAAGCATGCTCGCTAGTCTTTTCCCAAAACTTTGCTTTTCAAATTGCATTTCCATTATTTCGCCTCCTTCATTAAGTCTATATAGTATTCTTCCAGACTTATTTTGTCTGTTTTAATTTCAGTGACAAAAATGTTGTTTTTGTATAGATAATTTACAATCTCATCTGCTTTAACATTGTCGTAAACTCGTATATATTCGTTTTCTTCGCTGACACGCGTGTATTTCTTTTTAAGCAGTGTTTTGGTTTTTGCCATATCTTTTGATTGCAATGCAACATAGGTTGGACAATCTTCTTCAAGCTGCCCAGCAGTCATTTCTTTAATCATTTTTCCGCCACGAACAATTCCATAGTGAGTTGCAATTTTTTCAAGTTCTCCTAAAATATGTGAAGAAATAAGCACTGTGCAGTTGTAATTCTTCGTTATGTCCACCAAAACTTCTCTCATAATTCTCATTCCGTCTGCGTCAAGTCCATTTATTGTCTCGTCAAGGATAAGCAGGGCAGGATTTCCAAGTAGTGCAAAAGCAATTCCAATACGCTGTTTCATACCAAGTGAGCAATTTTTAAATTTGTTTGAAGCAGAGCCTTCCATTCGGACAATTCGCAATACCTTTCTCACTTCTTCTTCTGGATTTTTGATTGAAAGATTGATTGCTTGAAGCATCATATTGTTCCAAACACTCATATTTGGGAAACAACCGGGTTGTTCAATAAGCACGCCGATTTTAGCTCGAACATCTTGGTTGGTGTAATCTCTTCCAAATAGTTTAATTTCGCCGCCATTTGGCACAAGAAGTCCGCAAATTAACTTTTCAGTTGTCGATTTCCCACTTCCGTTTTCGCCGATAAAACCATAAATGGCGCCGACAGGAACAGTCATATTAAGTCCGTCCACAGCATGCAGTTCGCGAAAACTTTTGCTCAAATTTCGTATTTCTATTGCGTTCACTTTTTCTCTCCTTTTAAAATTAAAACAACATTAGTTGCTTTTTATACTAAAATTATAGTATAATTTAAGTAAAAAATATCCAACACAAAAGTAAAAATGTGTTGCTTTATTAAGATTTCGGGGAGTAGTTTATGAATAATGGAAAAACAAAATTTAAAAATACCGCTTATCTTATGCAAGAAGCACTGTTTAATCTTTTAAACAAAAAAGATTTCTCTGAAATAAATGTTGTAGACGTTTGTAAAGAAGCTGGTGTCAACCGCTCCACATTTTATGACCACTATCAAAACACTTTTGACTTATTAAAAGAAGCAGTAAACAATTCCATAGACACATTTGTTAAAGAATTGGGCGAGCTTAGTATAAATCCGACAGCTACAATCCAAAATGATGGCGATATTTTTGTTTCTCCTAAATATTTATTGCCATATCTTGAATATGTAAAAAAGAATAAGGTAATGTATAAAGCATTTAACTCCAATGTTCATCTTTTTCCTATTAATGATTTTGATGAAATATTATGAATAAAGTTTTTAATCCTATTTGTAGAAGAAATGGTGTGCTAGATGACAGCGTTATTCATTATATGTCTAAATATTTTCTTGCTGGCATAACAGCAATCGTTGCAGATTGGGTAAAAAATGACTGCAAGGACAATGTGCTCTTTGTTGCCGAAGTTATCATATTATGTGTTAGACAAAAGGAATGATTTTTTATTTACTTCAAAAATTTTTAAACATTCCTTTATTTTTTATTAATTGTTATTTGATTATAAGCTTAAACGGCTGGTGGCATTTTGTCACAGCTTTTTGTTATAATTTTAACAATTTATTGACAAAATGATTGTAATATGTTAACATTTCAACAAAGGGAAAAACAATTATGGCAAGTAGAAAAAATAATGGAGATTTTAGAGATAATGTTGAAAATTGGGATGGCTATAATTCAAAGCATGATACTTCTTATTCTATATATATGAGCCGAACCTATTTGACAGATTGTTATTCAACAAAAGAGGCTTTAGGTTCAATTTTAGATATATTATCTAAAAAATATCCTAATATATCTTTTAAATTTAAAGAAAGCTTTGGTGTCGTTGTTGGACAAAAAATTAAATCCCAAAAGGATATAGACAAATTCATCGATCGTGTTTGCAAAACAATAGATGCGAAGGAAAAAGAGATGGGAATTGACAAAAAATATAAAGTTGAAGAAGAAATAGAGTAAAATTTTTAGTGATTAAGACGCATTATGTTGATGCACGCAAAAACTGTTACAAATGATTTTTATCAATAAAATACACATAAAAAAGACCGAAAGTGTGGAATTTCCACTTTTGGTCTAATTTTTTATAAACCTGCCCTAATTTCAACAATTTGCACAGTAAAATGTTTACTTATATTTCTCTATCATTTTAACAATTTTATCTGCTCTTTCTCTTGCAAGTGTCAAATACTTGTCGATTGGCATATTATCATATAATCTTGGTTCGCCGCAACTAAGCTTGTGGAGTTCTAGCATAATTACATTGTTATAATTTGTTTTTGCGAGTTTTTGACAAACTTTTTCATAGTCAATTTTTCCGTCGAAGGGCAACATATGCAAATCACGGGTAAAGTCATAACCATATTCCCAATCCATTAAGTTGTCGTGTAAATGAATGGCTAAAATTCTATCTCCATATTTTTCTAAAATATCGAAATCAGGTCTATAGAGATTATGGTGACCGGCATCATAGCATAATCCAAGCCAGTCAGATTTGATATTATCTAGCAAAAATGTGAAATGTTCAAAGTTCGGTCCGTCAAGGTTTTCCAGAGCAATTTTAACATTATTTTCTTCTGCAGCTTTTAAAATTTCATTCATACAATCTATTGCGTGCTGACTTGGCGGTAGCGCTAAATCAGATGCACCACCTTCCGTTCCGTGCAATACAGCAATATGAATATTATATTTAGCACAAAGCTCGATTTGTCTTATTACATCTTCAACATATTCTTTATTGCTTTCGCCTTTCGCCCATAAATCATCAGCAAATCTATTATTCAAATGCACATAAGGGATTTTTAACCCTTGCTTTTTTGCTTCCAGAATTGCATTTTCTTCTCCGCCAATTTTAAAGGCAATCATAATATTGTTAAACCCAGCTTTTTTAACGTTTGTGCAAATTTCAGTAATATTACTTCCGCATTCGCAATTTGAGTTTATTCCAATTTCAAACATAACCATTTCTCCTGTAATTTATTTTATCATAAACTTTTAATTTAGCAACTATTACTTCCAATTTTATACTATCATTTTACCATTTTATGTTGCTCGGGTGTCCAAGCAGGGGAGCAAGCCATAACGACTTTGCATATTGCGTCCCAAAAATATTTTTCGCCTTTATCAATTAAGATTGCATCACCTTGCTTAAATGTTATAGTTTCTTTTTCAGTTACTATTCTTCCCCCCCCAGATACCACAAAAATCATTTCTTTAACTTCGGTGTTTACACAGTATCCATTCTCTGGGTATTTGCCATTGATTTCCGCAGTTGAAATATCAATATCTTTATCTTGAAAGTCATATTCTGTTGCAATACATAACTCGCTATTTTTGTATTCTTGTGTTTGTTCTAATGCTATTTTTTTCATGATTTTAACTCCTTGCAAAAATTATAGCATAAATTATGAAGTTTTCCTTATTTTTTCGAAAATTTATTTAAATATATAAAATTTGTCCATTTCAAATTATTTGCTTATGTTTATGTTATATTTAATCATACTCAAATTCAAGTTCGGTTTTGCGTTCGTAGATATTACCGATAAGTTTATCTCTCATCGACTTTTGGTAAGATTTTTTTGCATAGCAATATTTGCAGTCGTGAAAGCAAGTGTCATATTGTCCTATGTCAACTGACGGCATACAAAGGCAGTTTTTGCGTTGTCCATCAAGTTTATTGTTTTTGCGTTTGACTTGAAGTCCTAAATCTTCATATTTTTCAGTCAAAAGCTTCTCAAAAATCTCGCCGTCAATGCACTTACTTGGAACAATGCCATACTTTGAGTAGTCGTTTTCAGCACACGCTTCAATTTGGATTCCATTTTCTTTTGCAATTTTAGAAATGGCAGACAAAATTTTATCTTTTTGCCATTCGCTTGGTTTATGTAAATTTTTATCACAGCCCTTATAACTTTCAATCAAGAAACTAATTTTACAATGTTTGGTGCAACCTTTTAATGCCTTTGCCAAGTATTCAAACTTTTTAATATGCCAATTTTCATCTATGCTTTCCGTCACTAAAATTGGGTCATATCTCCAAATAACAGGGCAGTATTTTGAAAGAGTTTTGAAACTTTCTATTCTCTCTTCAAGTAGCGGAAGATTTGCTTCAATTTCTTTTGGATAGGCGTTGAGAGTGTATAGAAAATAATATTTAAAGTCTTTTAATTTATCAAAACTATTAAGCATAGGTTTTGGGTTCTTTGTCCAGAAAACAATTCCTTCAATATTTCCTGATGTTTCAACTTTCTTTTCACCAAGCAAATTTGTTTCAATGTTCTCAATTTTTAGCGGTTTAAGATTGATTTTTGCAATTTTTTCGTGAGCAATAGGGTTGGGAACGAGAACAAACCCTTGAGCTAGTTGTTCAAAAAACCAGTCACTATAAAAAGCAGGAATGTCCGTTCGTCTTGAAACACTTAAAATCATTTTTATCCTTTTATTTTGTATTGTTTCTATATTTTATTAGGGTGTTTATAATTTTTATCTTTTTTTAAAAAACTTTTTATATTCAAAATTATATCACAAAAATAAAAAAGTGAAACATTTTCTACTATATTTTTAAAAATTGTTTCACATTTAATTCTTAAACGTCATATATTTTGCATTACCTAGCTGAAAATTTGAATAATCTCCGTTTGTGGGTTTGCCGGTAAAGTAAAAATAGGATAATCTACCAACTCCGCTATGTGCGACAATTAAAATATTTTTACCTTTCGTCTTTGGCAAAATGTCATCATAAAATTTTGCTATTCTTTTAAACATTTTAGGAATACTTTCCATTTTGTAAGGTATTTCATCATTTGCGTTCCAACGTCTAAATTTACAAATACTTGCAGGCAAGCCAGTAATCTCGCCATAATCTCTTTCTTTAAGTCTATCATCAAAGATGACTTTTAAATCTTTGTGATACTTCAAAATCTCATTAAGTGTTTGTTTTGCTCTCAAAAGTGGAGAACAATAACAAATATCAAATCTAATATTTTTCAATTCTTTTGCTATTTCTTTTGCCTGCTCAATGCCCTTTGCGTTAAGTGGGGTCGCGTTCCAGCCTGTAAGCAAATTACCATTTGCATTGTCATCAGTTTGTCCGTGCCTTACAAAATATATCATCTTTACTTTATTTCCTTTTAACTTATTTTACTAGTCTTTTCCTTAATCTTATATTTCTATAAAAACGGTGTTTGAAAAAAACGACCAATTATTTTTTTGTTAATTCACAACTCAAAATCTGGTGTGTTTTCTTTATCTGCATAATCAAGGGGATTTATATCTTTAATGGCATGTCTTGTATCAGCAACTTGAGCTATATCTTTTCTTGTGACTGTTTGAGATAATTTCGCACCTGTTCCAATTTTTGTTATTTTTAGAAAGTTGCCATCTAAAAGGTTGTTAAAATAATCTTCCATATCTTGAATATAGCCAAGCATATGCTCTATTGCATAATTTTTAATCGCTACGCTTGTAAATTCTTCTTCTGATTTTGAGATTGTGTCAGAACAATTTTTAAACTTTCTTTGAATGTCCTTTGCTTCTTTATTTGATAGTCCGGCTATTGCGCCATCAATGTATTGAGCAAAATTTAAAAAGCATTCATCAGGTTTTGTATCTAAAAGCATTTCAGCAAATTGTTTTATGCTTAGCTCAGCCACTCGTCGAAGTCTGTGAGTGACAGTTGTGTGCTCTAATGCTTTAATTTCTTCACTTGCAAGCCCGCATCTTTCACAAACTTCTTCCCAAGAAATTTCTTTAGCGCCTTCAAAATCACCAGTGTATATGAAACCAGCTCTACTATTGTTGTTAATTCTAATTGGATATGGTCTAAACACACAATATTTTTTCACCTGCAAGCTATAATCAGTGGCATGAATATCTTTCAATGCCTGTGCAGGGGAACAATCTCTTGAAGTTGTGTTAGGGTAATTTGCACTGTTATTTAAACCTAGAGCGTCGCCTTGTGAAAGTTCAACGAGAATGTTTTCACTTCCATTAAAAGGGAAAATTCCATTATAAACCATTGGGAAAAATGTTTTTGAATTGACAATTTTAATTAGTCCCTTTTCTTGTAATTGTAAAAACCGTTTGTCACTGCCTACTAAAACATCTTTTCGCATTATCTTATCAACAAGAGCAGCGCCTGCACCACTAAAGGTGCTTCCAGATTTAATAGTTTCAATTTCCTGCTCTTTATGTCTATCTGATATTACTGCAGCAGTGTCGGCAATATAAATTTTCCTGCCATTTAAAATGTCTTTATATTCAGTAATTTCTTGCAATAGTCTTTCATAATCAATTATTGCACTTTCACCAATCGCTAAATATGGGATATTTTTATTTACAAAACCGATGGGGATATGTTTTGTTATAACTTTTCGCCCATCATCAAAAACAAAACTATGCCCAGCATTTGGGGCGTTGTTATTTACGCAAACCTGAATATTTAATTGTGGATCTAGTGCAAGCTCCCCGCAGAATTTACCTTTTCCGCAAGACCCCCACATTCCATCATAAACTATATGAATTTTCCCATTAAATTTTGCTTTCATAACAAAATTATATCATACTGATGCTTTAAAAGTCAATATTGCTTTATATCCTGACTTTTTGTCTCAAAATTTTTTTTAACAATTTTTTTAAAGTTCCTTACTTGCACATTTTTCTATATTTATTTAAATAATTTAAATATTTTTATGCAAAAAAATAATAACAGATATTTAATAAATCTAAAAATTATGTTATACTACAAATATGAAAAAATATTTGTTTAAATTAAATTATATTGCTTTTATTTTGTTAACAATAATTTTGTTTTCAAATCTTTCACTATACTACTTAATGTCAAAAGCTGATAATCAAACTAATGACATAATTTATGAAGCAGAATATAGTGACTTTGTGGGTGAAATTTTTGACGATGAGAGCTGTTCAAATGGGCAATATTTACAAATAACTGATAATAATTATGCTGAAAACACTCATATAAAGTTTACCATAGAGATTGAGACTGCGGGGTTTTATAATATTTTCGTAAATAGTCGCGGAAGCGAAACTGAAAAGAATAATTTTGTTGAAATTGATGGTAACCTTATTCAAGAATATTTAACTTCAGCTCCAGATTTATTTACAGAAACAATATTTTATCAAGATTATTTTTTTGAAAAAGGTGTTCATACTTTTGAAATTTTGCCATTGCATGGTTGGATAGGCATTGACTATTTAAAGCTAAGCCCGACAAAACTGATTGATTATGAAAATATGTTTAATATAACTCAGCAGCTTTCAAATGCGAATGCATCTGATAATGCAAAAAAGTTGTTTTCATTTTTAAAGTCCACCTATGGCAAATATATTTTATCTGGTCAACAAACTGAACATGGCATGCAAGACGATGCTTTTCAAAAAATTATTGAGCAAACGGGGAGAGCTCCTGCGATATTAGGGCTTGACTTAATGCATTATTCTTCTGTTTTTGATATCTATGGAGAGTATGCAGAAGTATATTTAAGAACGTCGATTTCAAGTGCGATTGAGTTTGCATCTATCGGTGGCATAGTTACTTTTTGCTGGCATTGGGTAGCACCCGAGCCATTTTTAAAGAAGGGTGATGACGGAGAATATTTAGATGCTTGGCAAGGCTACAGAACTCAATATGTTGATTTAGATTTATCGGAAATAATGTCAGATAAGTCTAGTGATGAATATTTGCTTTTATTGAATGATATTGATATGCTTTCTGAAAGATTGAAAGTTTTGCAAGAGCAAGATATTCCTGTTCTTTTTAGACCGCTCCATGAAGCCAGTGGCGGTTGGTTTTGGTGGGGCTCTGGCGGAGCTAATGCATATATTGAGCTTTGGAAGCTATTGTATGAGCGAATGACAATTTATCATGGCTTAAACAATCTTATTTGGGTGTGGAATGGACAGAGCAAGGATTGGTATCCAGGTGATGAGTATGTGGATATTATTGGTGAAGATAAATACGCAAACGCAAAGGACTATGACGAGCATGCCGAGCAGTTTGCAAAAACAATAAACTATTCAAGCACTCCTAAAATAACTGCGTTGACAGAAAATGGGACGCTTTTTGATATTGACAAAGCCAAAAAGACAAATTCAATGTGGGCATGGTTTTTAAATTGGCATGGGATACACACAATTCCAGGTGCAGAACTTTCTCAAGAATATTCAACGCTTGAAATGTGGCAGGAAGTATATAGTCATGAAAATGTTTTAACACTAGATGAAATTCCTTTTCATTCTCATATAGATAATGATGGTGATAATATTTGTGAGTATTGTGGCGTTAGCACAATAACTATGCCAGACAAAACAAATAACCCATCTTTAACATATATAATTGTGTTTTCAGCAATTTTTATAGTCATAGCTGTAGTTGTAACTATAGTTGTCATAAGAAACAAAAGAGTTAGCAAATAACCTAACTTTTTTAATTATATAATTTTTTTATCTTAAATTTTTCCCTAGCTCATAAGCTTTTTTCATATAAACTGAACGGGCGGTCATGCCAGGAGTTCCGCAACCACGACCTAGAATCATTCCTTGGTCTTTAAGGTTTAGATAACGCACAAGTGTTTTGTAGTGACTCTCGAGTGCATCAAATGTCCAGCTATCACTGTTCCACGCAACTGCCAAGAATGCAGATTTCATATGTTTGCTTTGAAGAGAGCTGTTGAAAGAACAAAATCTATCCACCACTGTTTTAAGCTGAGCAGACATACCATAATAGTAAAGTGGAGTGGCAAAAACAAGCATATCTGCACTTAAAATCTCTTTTTTTATCTTTTCCATATCATCTTTTTTAACACAAGGACCATTATATCCACAAGCCACACAGCCACCACAAACTCCAACATTTGCGTGTGCAACGTCAATCATAACAACCTGATGACCGGCTTCACTAGCTCCTTTTTCAAATTCCTTTGCAATTAAATTTGTTGAGCCATTTTTGTTTGGACTTCCTATCAAAACAACAATTTTCATATTTTCTCCTTTTCTATATTAGTTCTATAAAATTATATCATAATATTTAGCTATTTGTATTATCATTTGCAAAGACTTATAAATTTTTTGCAAACTGAAATTCCGTAGCACAAACAAATAATATAAATTTTTTTGCCAATAATAAATTTATGGAATATGTTAAAGGGAAACCATATTTTTGCTATGCGGACGCAAAGATAAAACAATATAAATATTTAGAAAATGATATAAGTTGTGATTTGCTGATTATAGGTGGCGGAATTGATGGGGCTATCGCCAATTTTTATCTGTCACAAAACTTTGATGTGGTGCTTGTGGACAAGGGTAGATTTGGTATGGCATGCACATCTTGTGCAACCGCACTGCTTGAATATCAACTTGATGACTATGCAAATGATTTAAAAAAATATATGAGCGAAGATGAAATTGTTTTAGCATATAACATGGGGCTTGATGCAATCAAAAAAATTGAAAGTTTTATAAAAATTTATGGCAATAATTGCAATTTTGCACTCAGACCAACTTTTTTGTATTCAAATTCGCTTTTTTCAGACAAAAAATTGCAAGATGAGTATAATTTCCGTTTGTCGCATGGATTTGATTGCAAACTTTACGACAATGAAAATAATCCCTTTCCTTTTCCAATAAAGTGCGGAATATATGCTGAAAATGGTGGCTGCGAATTTAATCCCTATCTTTTTACAAAGATGATGATAGAAAATTCAAAAAATCAGGACAGTATTTATGAGAACACTACAATCACTAAGCTTGAAAAAATAAAGGATGGTTATATTGCCATCACAAATTTTGGCGAGAGGATATCATGCAAGAAGATACTTATTGCAACAGGCTTTAACTGGGAAGTGCTTGGCAAAAGCGATTTGTGTGAAAGATTTGTCACCTATTCAATAGTAACATCTCCGCTTGAAAATTTTTCTTGGAAAGATAAGGCTCTCATTCATGATGCAGTTTCGCCTTATCACTACCTGCGTTCTCTTCCAGATGGAAGAATAATATTTGGTGGGGAAGACAGCATATTTAGCGGAAAGCCAATAAAAGAAGAAAAATGCAACAAAAAATACGACAAACTAGAAAAAGATTTATTTAAACTTTTCCCCGAGATAAAAGATAAAGCAAAGATTGACTATAAATTTTGCGGATGTTTTGGCACAACTTCCAATAATTTAGGACTTATCGGGGAAAGTAAAATTGATGACGATATACTGCTGTTTATAAGCTGCGGAGCAAACGGCATAATAAATGCTATGGCTGGTGCTAAGGTGATTGAAGATATTTTAAAAAATAAATATAACCCCTTAACAAAGATATTTTCACCTAAACGAGAGGAATAATTTATTATCTTAGCAGTAAAAAGACCGATAAGTAAGCATATTTATCGGTCTAATTTTATCGTAAAAACAAAAACATTTGCAATTAGCATTACTTGACAATTATAAAAGTATTTAATATAATAAATTTATGATAAATATTGAAATATTACAAAAAACTATTCATTCTAAAACACTTAATGATGATTATAACTATAAAATAATTAGAAATAAAAATGGAAGGAATAAAATTTTATTTTTTGTAACTGACGGAGATTATTGGCTTGATGTTATGAAAATAGATCAGCTGATTTTTAATGAGCTTACGTTGCAGGATTTTGTTATTGTAACATTGTCACAAAAAAATAGAAAATTGGAATTGCCTTATAATCTTGATTTTGCTAAGTTTATAGCTTTAGATTTAAAAGATGAGATAAATAGCATTATGGAAATTGGAAGGTGGATCTTTTTTGGTAATAGTTATGGTGCTCTATGTGGACTTAATATATCGACATTATATAACAATATTTTTGATACTTATATATGTCAATCACCTAGTATTTATTTAGATTCCATAGAAAATGAATCAAAGAACGCACAACTATATAAAAAAGGCTTTCATAATAATGTGCTTATTTCATATGGAAGCACTGAAGAAAAGATATTTAGAGATCCAATAAAGGAACTATTCTCAAAAAATAATAAAGTAAATCTTTATGAGTTTAATGGTGGGCATGATTATAACTCATGGAAAAATGATTTGAAAAATTTGCTATGTAAATTTTATAAAAATTAGAACTGAATTGACGCATTTTTTAACTTCTTTCTGATCCTTGATGGTCTAAACCGCCATTCACTATTTCTTGGACTCCTTGCCAAGAATAGGAAATATTTACATTTAACTTATCAAGAAGTTCTTGTGTTTCTTTACCGATATAGCCACAATCTTTTGCAAATAGAATGGTTTTAATGCCACCAAGTGCGGCTTCTATAATTTGAGAAATATCGTTGTCAATAAGCAGAGTATTTGATTTATCTACGTCACTATTATAAAATCTTCCATAGATATCGCTTATGGCTTTAAATTTACTTCTAGCATAAAATGCAGCTCCTGTCAATAATGGCTGGGGGATATTGACTGGAATCAAAAAACCGTCTTCTCGTAAACGCCGCTTGGTTATTTGCACTTCTTCATCATCCATGCAACCTCTGCCTGTGACAATAAAGCAAGAGGCTCCTTCTTTACAAAAATCTTCGATTGCATCTTTAGCGTAGTCAAACAGCGGTGCATTTAACTCTGCAAGCAATAAATGTGCAAGAGTTTTTCCTTTTTGAACGCTCTCAGTGTCATAAAGCGTTCCGTCTAGATCTATAAAAATATTCATTTGAATTTGTCCTTTTAAGAACTATACCACACGTCGAAACAAATGTCAATGGCATAATAAGAAATAAAGTTTTACATATTTACATGATTTATGCACACTTTTTTCTTACAAAATAGCTGTAAAATTTCATATTTCGACAATAAATAAAAAATATTGTGTTTTACTACAAAATTATTGAAAATTGTGTTATCATATAAATAAGAATTTTTGTGGAGAAAAATATGAAAAGAAAATGGGGTGCAATAGTGCTTATTTTAGTTTTAATTTGTGGGTTAAGCACTGTCGGCGTTTTATCACTTTTAAATGTCAATGCACAAGGAATCAGCGTTTCTACATTTGAAGAACTGCAAAGTGCAGTCAGTGGAGATTATGACACGATAATCCTGTCAGCAGATATTCCTATCACGGAGACACTCGAAATAGACGATGAAAAAATAGTCACAACAGGCGGCAGCTATTCTCTTGTGCGTGGAAGCGGCTTTGCTGGCAACTTAATATCTGTAAGCCAAAGTGGAAATTTAACCTTGCAAAGTCAGGGCACCTTGACGATAGAACAATCTTTTTAAATGAAGGCGTGACTTTTGTTATGGATGGTGGCAAGATTTATAATAATAGTTCAAATAATCTTGGCGGTGCATTTTACATAAAAACAGGCACAAGCACCTTTAATAGTGGAGAGATTTATCAAAATAATGCAACTGACGGCGGTGCGATAACAGCAACAGATAACTCAAATGTATATTTGAACGGCACTCTTATATATGAAAATACATGCTCAGAGTATGGTGCAGGCTTATATGTGCTAGAAAATGCTAGCGTTGAGATGAATGGCGGCAGAATTTTTCAAAACCAGTCAGCAAAAAGCGGTGCGGGAGTTTTTATCACAGGTGCAAGCACATTTGTTTTAAATGACGGAGAAGTGTCATCCAACACTGCACAGTCAGGTAATGGCGGCGGGTTTATCAATAAATCAACGCTTACAATAAACGGCGGTAAGGTCTCTGACAATTCTTCGCCATCAAAAGGTGGTGCTATTCATGCCTATGACGGAGCAAAAACAACAATAAATGGTGGCTTAATCGAACAAAACACAAGTAATTATGGTGGCGGCGTTTCGGTCTATGACCTAGCAACGCTTTCAGTTCTCGGCGGAGTTATTGAAAACAACACGGCAACAGGCGGTCGTGGTAATGATATCTATGGCGGGGCAGATACAAGCAGCGACTTTTCAACAATAGTTTGCACAAATGGAAAGATAGGTGACATCGGTGTTCAATACAGCCTTCTGCAAGTGGGCGGCATGGTCAACATAACGGGAACGGTTGAGTTCCATGCAAGCAAAAAGGATAGCTACGCGTGTATGGAAATCATTTCAGAGCTTGACAACCCAATTTTAGTGAAGGCAAGAACTTTTAGTGAAGAGAACAGCTCATCTACAAAGCTTATCAAGTATAATGCTGACGACCCATATTCAAATATATATAGAAGTGCAAGCAAAATAAAATTTACCGAAGAAAATTATTACGCCAAAGTTGAAGATGGCTTTGTTTTAATGTCAACAGGGCAGTATTCAATTACAGTTAATACCGATGAGCTGACACTTTCCTTGCCAAGCAGGGCAAACGACCAAGAAAATGTGACTTTCAGCGTTTTAGAAGGCTATGTTATCAGCAATTTACAAATTCAAACAGCAAGCGGAGAAAATGTTGAAATTCAAGAAAGTGGCAGTGATTATTCATTTATAATGCCCGCAAAAGATGTTATAGTCAGCTATGATTATTCATATAAATCTTACCCACTTTCAGTGGATGAAAATATCAAGGGGCTAATTGACGTTAATTCTAGTTATAACTTCAAAGAAAAAGTGAGCATAATTTTAAAAGACAGCCGAGAGAAGAAACTTACAGCCCTTTCTGCAAAAAACGATGATTATGAAATAGAGATTGATCTTGACGAGCTTTCTTTTTATATGTTTCAAGGTGCAACAATAGTGGGGCAGACGTCCGATTATCATAACATCAGCATTCAAGATAATGATTTATTAGAAAATGTTGAAATAAACTCAGAAAAAGCAAATTTAGGATACTTGGGCGAAAATGTAACCTTAACTATAAGTCTTACAGACAATGTGAGATATGGCATAAGCAAGGTTTACTATCAAGCAAATGGCATAAAAACTGAAGCTGACAAAATCAGCAACAATCAATATCAATTTTTTATGCCAGATAGTGATGTTGAGATTATTGTTGAAGTCAGCGATATTCTAGCCGAGATATCAGACCAAGTGTCGGTTGCCTATGACGAGCAAAGTTTTATTGATGCGTTTTCAAGCGGCAAAAAATACATAGCCTTGCAAGAAGATATAACATTGACACAAACAATAAGCCTGCCAGAAGGTGATTATACAATAATTTCACTTGGCGACCATAAAATTTGCAGGGGTCAAGAGCTGAAAGGTAATATGTTTGAAGTATCTACAAACACCATTCTAAATTTAGGCGAAGATGGGCTTTCAACAGGGCTTTTAAGTATTGACGGCAATAAGGAGAATGTAAACGGCGTCTACGGCTCTGCGATTTTTGTGGAGCGTAGCGGTCAGCTGAATATCTATGAACAAACTATAATAGAAAACAACAGCCTTAACACAGCAAATTACAATTATACCCAATTTGGAAAAGGAAACAACAACGCAGGTGGAAGTGCATTATACAACTATAATGGCGTTATAAATATGTATGGCGGCGAAATACAAAATAACAGCACATCAAATTGCAATGGCGGCGCAATCTATAATTTTGGCAGATTTAATCTCTATGGCGGCTTAATAACAAACAACTCTTCTTCTGCAAATGGCGGCGCGGTTTATAATATAAGAATCTTTAATCAGGATGGCGGAGATATTGAATATAACTCTACCACAGGCTCAGGCTATGGTGGCGGAATTTATAACGCTAATTCCTATTATTGCTATTACTATCTTATCTCAGGGAAGGTATCTCATAATGTTTCAGAAAGAAGCGGCGCTGGAATCTTTAATAATACTTTAGCGGTCACTTGGATTAAAGGCGGTGAAATATCCTTCAACAGCACATCGGCAAATGGTGGTGCAATCAATAATAAAGGCACACTTTTTGTGATAGACGGCGTTATTAGCAATAACTATGCAGACTCAAAATTTCCAAAATTTAAAATTCATTTTCTTAGAAATATTATAACATAAATAATATAAATTTTGTATTTATTTTTTATATTAAAACATTGTTGTTTTTAATAATGAAAAGATTATATTTAATAAAATTATAAAAAATTTAAAAAAAGCTTTAATTTAGACTATTTTAAAATTCGTTTGATAGCTTTGACATTCTTTTATTTTTATGATACACTATATTTAAATAGTGATGTTTGAGAGTTATATTGTTATGGATAAAAATGGAGCGGAAAAATTTTAAAAATTAAAAAGGGGGAAATTATGGAAATTGAAAAGTTGTTAGAAGAAAAGGCAAAGGAAGATGGAATTGAACAGATTGTCGTTGGTGGTGTTATAACCAATGAGAATGGGCATGTTTTGATTCTAAGACGTAAGGCGGATGATTTTTTAGGCGGAATTGACGAGTTGCCTAGTGGAAAACTTGAAAAAGGAGAAAGCATATTTGAAGGCTTATCGCGAGAGATCAAAGAAGAGACAAATCTTGATGTTGACAAAATTTCAGGCTTCATAGATTTCTTTGACTATATTTCAGGCAGCGGCAGGAAATCTAGACAATATAATTTCTGGGTTAAAGTTAAAGATACTAGCAAAGTGGAACTGACTGAACATGACGAATACAAGTGGCTTAGCATAGAAGAATGTCTTGCTGATAAAAATATAACGCCAAAAACGATGACAACAATTTATATTTGCGGCTATAATTTTTTTGCAAAACACTAAAATAAAAAACAAATTCTTTTGGTGCACCCCATAAAGGGATGATTTTTTAAAATACAGAGAATTTCTCATTTTTTTATTATTTTTGTTAATTTTATAATAAAAAACACTATTCAAAACGTAAAAGTTTTAAATAGTGTTATTTTTGGTTTTAGAGTGTGTCGAATTTTTCGCCAATGAGAACTTCGTCACTATACAATTCTCTTGGCAAAATATTAGGGTATGCGTGCCATTGTCTGACAGACATCGTTCCTCTTCCGCCTGTAAGCTCTTTAACCGAGCCGTTATTGTATGTGAACTTGCCTTCAACTTTATCAAACATAAGCACGGCAACAGGGTTGTCAGGCACTTTGAATGTCACGCCCCAAGTTCTTGCGTTGCAAACATGAGCCCTAACTTCATACACGCCATCCTCAACTTCAATTTTAATATTATAGGTTGTAGGAATAAACCCATCAAGTTCTCGCAGGAAAGCCCAGTCTTCGTGCGTGATTTCCATTTTGCCTTCTGGATAATGTTTATTTGTTTGCAGGTCATAGATAGAAAAATCTTTCATTCCAAGACGCATATCATACATTGATGAGTGAATTTCATTAAAGGTAATGTAGCCCCAATCTTCCCAACCGCCGAGCTCTGCACTAGATGAGTCAACCGCAACATATCTTTCTCGTTGTCCTGTTCCTTTAACATTGACAACTTTTCCTTTATATGAGAACTTGCCTTCAACGTCACCAGCCCAGTTGTAACCATAAGTTATAGAATGCTGAGTCAAATATGAAGGTTTTTCTCTGCCATACCAAAGTGGAAAGCCATGTGGTTTGTGCCATAGATCTGCTTTATATTCTCCGTCAAGCGTGTCAAGCATAATATGCCAGCTGTTGTCATCAAAACATTCAACGGAATACTCCTTTCCGCAGGCAACAAACACGCTTTTTTCACGTTTTTCAATTTTTAAAGTGCCTTGTGGATTTCTGTAAAACTTATTCATTATTCCGCCAGGGTAGACGCCAAGTTTGTAAATTGAATTTTTAAGTTGCCTAGTTTCGCCTTTACCTTTTGCAAGACACATTGTCACAAGGTCCATCTTTTCAAGTACCATTGACAGAATTGAGCCGCCAAGCATATAGCTTTCACCATCGTCACCTTCAACATTAAATTCAAAAAGCCAGTCTAAGAAGCCGCTTCGCACTTCTTCTTCGACGCCGGCTCTTGCTTCATCTTCTAATGTTACTTTTGGATTTTCAATTTTCATAATTCGCCCCCTTAAATTATTAAAATATTAAAAAATATTTAAAATTTTTATTATTTTTTATATTTTTTTAAAAAATTTTAATTTTTTAGAAATTTTTATTAATATTTTGAATTTATTATTTTATTTTTATTTCTTATTTTTTTTCTTCTTCACGAACTGCTCTTGCCTTTGCAGTGCGCTCTTCTGCTGTAAGTTTTCTTGCATTTGCTTCTTCTATTTGTTTTTGTTGCTCTTCGCGAAGGCGGGCAGTTTTTTCACTAGGTGAAAGGTGAGCCTCATCCCAATTTTGTTTTGCATTTTCTTTTGCGCGTTTTAGTGTGTTTGTGCCACGATTTTCTTCAAAATTAGCCTTTGATTCCGCTTTGACAGCATCAATGTTTGCCTTGTCAACTTGATGCTGAGCTTTTGCATTCTCCTTCATGTCATGAAAAGCTTTTTTCATAAAATTTTTCTTTTTTTCTTCATTTTTCATAATTTTATTCTCCTTTTTCAATTTTTCTTGATTTTTTTGTGAATGAATTGTGATAATTCTAATTTGTTCTCTGAAAGATTTTGCACTTAAAAAGTTATAAAAATCTTTCATTGAAAGCCCTTTTCGTTGTTTTTGATTATTTGTCGTATTAGTTGTCATAATTCCTTCTTTTTGTAAAAGTTTTTCTTTTACATAAATATTTTAGTCTATCTTTTGCTTAAAATATCCAACAAAAACTATGCTAAGTGTTGTTTTTTACTAAATTAACACTTATAAGGTTACGCCCGAGAATACAAAAACTCTAGCGAGTTTTTAAAAAGGCACGCCTGCCTTTTTTGGACACAAATGCTTTTGGGCATTTGTGCCCGTATTCTCGGGCTTTTATTAAACTTTGACTGATAATTTATTAAAGGACTTTATAAAATGTCGAAATTTGCTTGACAATATCAAATAATAATTTTAAAATATATTTGTAAAAAATGACGTCATAACGGCGGCATGAATAAAATAGAACTCTTATAGAAATGCTGAGATAATAGATAGACAAAAATAGACAATTTTTGCATAAAAAGCAAGAGAAAACCCATACTAGAAACAAAAATGGACTTGCAAATCACCCCTTGCGGGTCCAAACTTTACCCACAAAATCGGAGATTTTGCGGGAACCCAAAAAACAAAAATTTAGAAAATTTTTGTCTGGGGTGGAAAGGGAGCTTTAACCCACAAAGTCAGAGACTTTGCGGGAGCCCAAGTTGGGAGGAAAACGCGGGTTCCCTTAAAATTGCTAATTTTAAGGGTGTAGCCGAAAGTATTTTTAGAGGGACTCGACAAAATACGTCTTTTAGCGGTTAGCCCTTAGGCGTGCCCGCGTTAAGAAAGTTCGGTGTTACCCCAGTTAACAAACTAAGAAGAAACTCAAAATTTAATGGAAGGAGAAAAGTTATGAGCTTAAAAATCAAATTGATATCATGTATTTCACTATTCATGCTTATGATAGGGGTTTTAATCATAGGCGTGTTTGCAGCTACGCAGCAGCAACTTACAATGCAGGGAAGCGTAAGCTTTAACGTGCCTGATAAAAGTTTGTATGTGAAAGACGTTAGAATAAAACAAGATATGGCATCAGAGCCAAGTTCTATAGATAGTTTTATGCCGGGATACATAAATGAAAACTTTACCTTAGATCTTACAGGTATAACCGACACCAACACCTATGGCTCTTTCTCATTATACTTTGATATAATCAACACCACAGATATACAATGGACAATAAAGGGTGTAGAATTGCCTACAGCACTTAGAGACGCAGGCGTATCAGCAAGCTATAGCGGAGTGATTGCAACAAATAATCTTACTGACACAGATAGTGACGGCTATAAAAACTTTGACTCGTCAACACCAATAGACGGCACACTTATCTTAACCATCACCGCACCAAACTCTAGTTCCGTCAACCTTGAAGGAATAGTTATAACAATAGACGAATATATAGACGCAGCTGTTCAAGTGACATCAGTGTCATCAAGCGGAGCAACAGAAGACACATACACAGACCTTGCAGGTGGAGTAGCAATAGACGGCTCAGTAGATTTGTCAGGCATAACCTTTAACACAGGTGAAACAACCTTAAAAATCTCAATGACTTCACTCAGTGTAAATTATATAAAGAATATTGTATCATGGTATGATACTCCTAATATAACAATAAGCTCAACAAGTTTGTATCTTCCACAAAACCCAAGTGAACAGCTTACAAGTGGAACAAGCCGATACCTTACAATCACAGTGAATAACACAGGCTCTGCTACCACAATTTCAGGCTTAGAAGTAGAGTTTGAAGAAAAGACAGACCTGCTTCAAGTAACAGCCGAAGGTGAAACAAGTGATTACACTGGTGAAGGCTATTGGTATGTAGAAATGGGGACGTATTC
>CALVTR010000016.1 GCA_944362965.1 uncultured Clostridia bacterium | reverse complement strand
GTTTGGTCACTAAACATTTTAACCGATTGCTACCTTTTTGTTAAGCATTTTTGTTGCATTTAATTTTTCCTTGCGCCAAATTATTTTTATTTATTGAAAAAGAGATTTTTGTGTGTTATACTATTTCAAAGGGGATTCTATGGAAGGAATAAATATTTTAATTGACATAAAAAACATGTACCTTTCAACTGAAATACAAATTGATTGCAAAGAAAACAAGATGTGGGTGAATGGAAGAGAAGTTGAAGTAGATATTGAAAAGTTTATAACAAAACTCTTTTTTATCACAGCAGATTGGGAGGACGAATATTTGCAAGACGTGCTGGATGCTGAAGATTTTTCTCTTTATATAACTGACGGGGAAAAGAGCCAGAAAGTTCACTGCAAGGGGAGATATCCTGCAAATTATGGCGAGCTTAAAGAACTTTTAATGGAGATTGTAAATGGATAAATTTATTGTTGATGGTTTAGATATATTTAATCCGCTTGGAAACAGGATGAGCGAAATTATAGACTCATTTGTCAAGTTTTATGGTGAAGAGTATAGACCTAGAATAGAAGAAAAATTAAAAAATGTGAAGATATATTTCTTGGCGCAAGATAACTTAAGTTATAACAATGCTCTTGCATATGATATAAGGGATTATTTTAGCAGAAAGAGAAAGGAAGTTGAAGTAGAACTTTGGACGAAATTGATAGGCAAGAATTGTGGAGATAGAGCAAGACAAATAGGTTCTTTTAATTTAGATTTTTCAATAGAGCATATTTATCAGCAAATGAAATTAGACGCAGATGCGGAAGCGGCGGGAGCGATTGGAGATTTTTTGATGATTGTAGGCTATAATATGCCTAATAATTATACAGGAAGGTGTGAAAAAGCAAAAGAGATGTTGCAGGACAAGAACTTTAGAAATAAAATTTTTTCCAAGGTTAAACAGCTGCGTGAAGCGTGGAAGAGTGAAGACTATAGGGTTAGATGTCAAGAACTTATGGAGCAAAAGAAAGACGTTTTAGAACAAGTAGGCAGCACGGCGGACTTTAAAAAGAAAATTGAAACAGATATAGCTAGCAAAATTCAAGCTTTATATGATTTACATATAGCAAATCATATACCAGATTATGATAAGTTGAATGCTTTTGAAAAAAATGAGCTCAAGGGTGCATTTATAAGTTTTTTACAAGGTGGAAAGTTTGTTAGCAAAACAATAAAAATGTCACATATAAATTTGTTTAAGAGAATGGGAATTTCTCATGGCACCTATGAAAAATATCTGCAAGACGAGCGTGTGAAAGAAATTTTTAATGATGATTTACGTCAAGCTTATAAAGATATTCAAAAGGACAAAAATAGGCAGTTGCTTTATAATCCAATGATTCAAGGTGTTTTAAACGATCTTGAGAAGCAAGGAAAGGTTTACGGAATAAATTTAATTGCTCGAGGGTTGCATACCTTTGTTTATGCTCCTGAAAGCATGTCCGCATACATGCAATATATGAAACTTGGAGAAAATTTTATGCCTATTTGTGTGCTTCCACATGCACTTAAATTAAATGATTCAACTTTAATTCACGAACTTACCCATGTTATTGATGCTGACGTTCAAATTACAGGCGAATCTGTTTACATTAAGAGCGGGTTTGAAAAACTTTGCGTGGGAACGGATAATGATCCTTTAGATGCCGACATTGTTTATGGTGACAATGCCATAATTAGCGGGGATTCTCGGGGACACCGTAAATTTGAATATTTAAATGAAGTAGTGGTTGATTATTTTGCATCTCAAACTTATAAAATTTTTAAAGAGGACCACGAAAGAATAGGGCACGGAGAACCTAGCATAACAACTTATAGCTTGGCATTTCCTCTTCTTGGTGAGTTTATTGAAGATAATAAAGAGCTCTTAATAAAGGGTAAAATGACTGGGGACCATGAAATTTTTGCAAAAACTATTGGTCAAGATGCTTATGAAAGGCTGACAGATTGTGTAAATAGATTTTTATCTTTTGATTCAAATCGGCGTGAATCTGCTTATCAAATGATAGAAAAGAAAACAGGGCTTAATATGCCTGAAGATTTGAAATATCTTGTTGCTGATAAGAAAATCAAATGGGAAGGTGATGAAAAGTTTATTGTTGACTGTTATAAAGAAATTGAAGAAATTTCACATAAAGTTAAAGAAAGAAGGTTAGAATATGAGTCGCAAGAGATTGCGGAAAGAGAATAATTAAGCAAAAATCATAAAAAAGGAAGAAAAATAACTCATAGAGTTAAAAATGCTTCCTTTTTTAGTTTTTAAATAATTTTTTAAATAATTTATTAATTTTTTGTGTATTTTTATTATTTTTTTAATAGTTTTATGTTTTTTAATTTTTTAAGCTTTTATTTTTACATTTTTAATTTAATGTTTAATGTATTTTTTCTTTTAAATTATTTATTATATTATATAATTATAATCTATAAATTTATACAAAAATCGTCAAAACATTTGCCTATTCAAGTTGAAACGTGATATTATGAAAATACTAAGGGAAGGGGTGTATGAAAAGAAATATCTTTGCAATGATTGCATTTGTGATTGTTTCTGCGATGTGTTTCACCGCTTGTAACAGCATATCAAATGTAAGTGGAATGTTTAAACAGGAAAATTATGTTGTGTCACTTGGCGATACAATAAATCTTTATGATGAGCTTACTTCACTTAAAGGGGTATCAAAAGATGACGTTACTTTAGAAGTTTCAAATGAAAATGTTATAGCGTTTATTGATGATGGCGTTGCCACTGCATTATCTTCAGGCGAAAGCATTGTCTTTGCAAAATATAACAACATGGTTTTTGCTGAAGCAAAAGTTATTGTTAAATACAAATTCAACTCCCCAAGCAATCTAGCCGTGCAAGATGATGGCACTCTTACATGGAGCGGTTCATATGCCCTTTCTGATGATGAAATTATATACGCACAGGACTATAGGCTTGAGTATGCTGATATCACAGGGCTTGAGTCGCTAGATGAAAGCACACTTGAGTGGATAGCTGCTACCGTGCAAGATGAGTTTGTGTTTGATAGAATGGGCTCTTATTATGTGAAACTTACAGCGCTAGGGCAGGAAGAAAATTATGTTGACTCGTCCGACACAACAGATGGGCAAATTATAAACTACGGCGTTATGGGTATACTTGAAAATGTTTCACTTGCCGTTTCACAAACTTTTGATAGTGATGAGGCGACGCTTTCATGGAGTGAAAAGGCTGATGCAAAGTATCAAGTTTACATAAATGGATTTAAAGTTGCCGAGAACATAGCCGAGAACATAACAGAAAGCTCATTTGTCTATGACTATAGTTTAGTTGAAAATGAGCAAACTATAAATGTTAAAGTTATAGCAGAAGATGCAAATGGTTCTAAACTCGCCTCTGCCACAACCTTAGACTTAACAAAATTAGGCTCGCCAGAAAGGCAATATGGCATTGACGAGACAAGTCAAAAAAGTTATTTGTATTGGGAAAGTGTTCCAAATGCAATAGGCTATAAACTCTATTTAGAAAATATTTCCAACGCTCAAACCACAGCTGTAGATTTAACAAATGAAGAAAACTCTCAAATATATTTTAATGGGCTTGAAAGCGGAATATATAGCGTTCAAATACGTGCAACAGGCGGAAGCAGTGAAAACGGGCATTTCTTAAGTGGAAAGCCGGCAGAAAGTTTTAATATGGCAAAGCTTTCCATGCCGATGCCAACGATAACCTTTGAAGGGGATATGGCTGTCTTTGAGTTTTCGCAGGACGCATACAATGATAGGTATCTGATTGTCTATGGTGAGCAGCAACAGATAGTCACCGGCTCTTCCTGTGAGCTTGACCTGTCAGATTTGATGGTGGGTGATTATACTTTTGAAGTATATGCTCTTCCTAAACTTAGCGGTGGGGAAATTGTGCCTTTTGAGATTGGCGATATAAGCACGGACATAATCATAAGCTCAGACGCGTATGTTTTTGAGTTTAGCATTTTAGACGATTTTACAACTCTTTCTCACAACTATGATTTTGAGCAGGGCATTTCAACTTTTACTTTCAATAGAATATATGGAAGCAATTATTATGAAATCTATATCAATGACATTTTAGTTGAAGATGCTTTAGTTACAGAAAATGATGACTATGTGACGGCAAGCATAACAAATCTTAGCAGCTATCAGCCAAACGACAATCAATACATAATAAGAGTTGTGGTTGGAAGGAGAGTTGAGAGTGTTGAGCATGCAGTTCCATCAATAATAGAGAAAACTTTGACCATTTTATCACCTGTTTCAGAAAGTGAGGAGCAGACAAACGGCTTCTACACCTGGAACGCACTTGACAATGACTATGCTTATTATGAATATCAAATATTCAAGACAGAAAGTGACTATGTTGTCGGTGCCGATGCACAGCCAATTCAGACAGGCGGAACAAGCGAAAATATTATAAATGAAAGGCTAGAATTTGGCTATTATGTTATAAGGATAAAGTCAGTTTCTACAGATTATAACAACTATTTAGACTCGACATTCTATGATGAAGATGGATATTTTGAAGCTGATTTCTTGGTTTTTGAGCAAATCGCAACACCAAATGTTACCTTTGTAAATGACAATGGCACATACAAACTTCTTATAGATAGTGTAGAGTATGCAGGTGGTTTTGACGTTTATGTTGATGACGCTTTGGAAAAATCTATCACTTTCACTGCCGGAAGCGGGCAGGCTGAATATATTTTTGACGCAGATTTTGCCCAGATAAAGACCTATAATATTGAAGTTGTTGCAAATGGCGGACAAAGCTATGATAAAAATCTTCACACACCATCAGAAGGCTATGACCTTACCGTGACAAGACTTGCCCAGCCGCAGTTTACTGTTTCAGAGACAACCGACCTTGCAGGGCGTAAAACAGCTGAAAACTTGACTATAACAATGATTGAAAACGCAGATCATGCAGTTATTGAGATAGACGGAGTGGTGGTCAATGGCAGTGACAACAGCAATGTCTATAACCTTATCAGCCAAGACAATGATTTCTTAGTTGGACTTTACTTCGTTGCTGACGATGCTGACGGAGACAACTATTACCTTGATAGCAACATAAGGGAAATCACATTCAACAGAGTTTCAGCGCCAACGAATATTTACTTTGCAAATGATATGCTCACATGGAACAATTCCGATACAAATGTAGAAAACTATTACCTTGCAATCACTCTTGTAAATAGTGTCAATGGTAACTATTATTATAGAACGCTTATTGAAGGCAATGACACATCACTTGACTTGCAAGCTTTAATCAACACTCTTTGTGATGAAAATCTCACCTTCGCAAGCAACTATCAGCAGTCAGAAAGTGTGATAATTGAGCTTTCAGCACATAAAAATTCATTTGCTCAAGATATTTATTATCTTCCGTCAATAAATGGAACAACTGTAGGCGGACAAAATGCACTTACAATTTATAAGCTTGATGCCGCAGAGATAACCTTCAATCCAGACGACTTGATTATAAGTTGGTCACCTGTGGCTACCGGTGCTGTCTATGATATCTATGTTGGCGGAGAACTTGTCCGGGAAGATTATACAAACGTTTCTATCAACCTTTCAAACTTTGGTGATATAGACTTTACAACAGCTCAAAGCGTATATGTTCAAAGCAAACATGCCGAGTATTTAAATTCGGCAAACTCAAACACCATCTACATAAAAGAACTTGCATCTATTGACAGCATAAATATTTCAACAGAAAACGGAGAATATCTTGTTTCATTTGCCTTTAGCCAAGACCTGTCAAATATTTCACAGGTGCTTGTAAATGGCAGCAGTGAAAATGTCAATTATCAAGCGGGCGGCAGCAGTGGAAACTTTAATTTGTCAGATTTTTCTGGAATAGAAAGCTTTACTCTTCAAGTTGTTGCCGAGAACTCAAGTAACACATATTTCTACTATAACTCAAAACAAACAACTTATAATCTTATTGATATTGCAACTTTAGAATTTACTCCAACACTTAATAACAACGTAATCTCATGGAATGATTTGACTTCTGGTTTTGTGGGAGCAAGTGTAAACCCAATAACCTATGTTCTTACAATATCATGTGGCGGACAAAATTATACTATCACAACGACTGCAAATGAATATAATTTGCAGGATATAGAAAATCAAATTGGAGTTGTCTTAAATGATAGCGTTGGCATCACAGTTACCGCAAGGGTGACAAGCAGTTATTCTCTCACCGGCGAAAATGCACGTGGCTACTATGGTGAAAACGTGGGTGAAGAGCTTAACACTGAAAAACTTGCAAGGGTAGGTTCAATCGACCTTCAAGTTGTAGATAATAGCAGCGAGTCAACGATGCTTAATGCAAAACGTTTTGCATATGTTACTCTCACTTGGCAAGATTTATGGGAAGAATTTGATAGTATTAGTTTTGAAGTGACTATCTCTACAGATGATGGAGACAGGCAAATAGTAGTGTCAGAAGGTGCTGTTCAAGCAAACTATACCCTTATAAAGAGTGATGGAAATTATGTTCTATCAATCTTCAGCACATATTTAAGCGGCACGGATATAACCTTCACCATAAGGGTGGTATCCACAAACTATATCTCATCTGAAGTTAGCAGTGCTTCTGTCTCACGAATAGATGGCATCACTGATATTGCTGTTGACCAAGATGGACTTCTTACTATCACCGATGATGGAAATTATAGCTATATACTTCAAGTTACAATAGGCGGGCAGACAGCTGAGCGAACTTATTCTTTCACAGGGGAGAACAAACAAATTGACCTTATGGTTGACGGACTTTTGAAAGATAGACATGGAAGCTACTCAATATCAATTCTTGCCTATGACGAAAATTCTCTATATCTTCCGTCGGGTGTAAGACAATTTTTAGGTAATAAACTTCAAGGCATACGAAGTTATCAAATACAGGACGATGGATATCTCAGTTTCAATATGTATATGGATGACTTTACAGACATGCTATTTATATTGCAAACAACGGTGAACAATGTTCCTTATAGAGCAACCGCTACTCCTGAGAGCACTGAATCTGGAACAAACGTATATTCAATCTACTTATTAGACTTAATGACTATATTTGAAAATGTCCTAAGTGGCGAAGCGGGAGAATATGTTTTTGAAGTTGCAGTATATAAACAAGGCTCAGTCCGCTCTGACTTTGTGTCTGTTACAGTAAATTATCAAATAGACCAAAACCCAAGCTATTCAAGGGGCTTTGACCTAACAAAAGACTATATTGTCTTTAATGTTCCTGAAAATGATGACACAATTTCTATCAATATAAGGCTATATGAATATGATGGTGCAAGCTCATATCAAGTGATAGACGACCATATCTCATTTGCAGCTGATGCAGTTCATGGATATTGGTGCGTGGATAGCGAGAGCGGTGACCAATTCTTTAGAACTACTAGAGATAATTTGAATGACACCGTTTCCTTCACAGAGTGCTATGCCGTTAGCGTCAATGAGATACTTAAAGACTATAGTTATGGGCTTTTCCTTATTCAAATTGCAAGACTTGGAAAGTCGGGAGATGAGTATATCTCTTACTCAAATCACTCTATTGAAATGTTCAAGCTAAACCGCGTGAATGATGACGTCGAAACTTATGGAAATCTTATTGTTAGGCTTCAAGGCAACAATCTTATCTGGGATTGGAATGCGGCAGAAGGGTATGGCAATTTTGCTTATTATAAGCCAACAGCTTACTATATAATCTTTGAACAGCAAGGTGAAGATGGTGAATCTTTCCAAGTTGTAAGTTATGCAACAAGCTATAATCTAGTAGATGCCAACTTAACACCGGGCGTGACTTATAATATCTATGTTGTGGCAGCGTCAGACATGTCACAGGTAGTCGCTTCTGACAGGTCGATAGCACAGGTCACTGCAATGAAATACACCACACCGCTAAACCTTGACGTTACAGACGGTATGATAACCTTTGATGACCAAGAATTTTTAAATAGCGAATTTATGAGTGAAATCACAAATTATTTCAGCACTTCAACTCACCAAAATTATCTATATGACTTGATGGGTGACCGCATCTTCACAAATCCATTATACTTCTACTCATCAGAACTTGCAGACGCAACCCTTACCCTGCGTTTCACATTGAGAGACAGCACGGGGGCTGATACAAGCACTTATTATGAGATAAGCCTTGCAGCACACTTCTTATTCCCTGATATCAGCATTCAAAACAATGACTTCAATGTGTCTGGCACGCAGACAATGTCATATTTTGAACTTTTGCAAGCTTATTCAAATACTATTTCAAATATCACAACCGCTGCTGCGAACAACTTTAGAAGCATGGTTGAAACCCTTATGAGTTCAAATAGGGGTTACGCGGGCAATAATGTTTTATTTGATGACTTTGGAAGAACTATCCCATCTGGCGAGTATTCGCTTTCAGTTTATCAGCGTGGAATAAACAACAGAACGATAGATTCAGACATGTCACAAGCAACAACAATCTTTGTTACAGCTTCGCCGACAATGTCACTTGCACAAGAGACGGATAGCGAAGGTGCAACTATCTATACAGCAACTTTTGGCACGACGGAGACTTATGTGGCTGACGAATTTGATGGGGAAGGCAATGCAACTCACTATACAATGCAAACAACAACTCAATATCGTATGCTTTTAAGATATGACTATGAAATTGAAAATAATGTGATGAATTTTGATGGCGGGTTTGCACTAAATTTAGTTTATCTGCAAGGTTCGGGCTGGAATATCTATTATGGAGACACAAGGCTTTCAGGCGTCATCTCAGACGTTGCGGGAAGTGGCAGTGTGCCGGGCTTTAAGATAGACGTCACAGCACTTCGCTCACAACTAAATAGTATAGAAGGGCAAGCTTTAAGAACGAATACGTCTATTCGAGTTGATATCTTTGCCTTGTCAGGTGATGATGGCTTTGTGGTCAATGGCAAGAGTGCATTCTTCAACCTTAGATACCTAGATTTACCAACAGACAGCATAACTTTCCAAAATGGAACAATGTATATAAGAACTGAAATCGACGACACAAGTGCAATCTTGTTGAGATACTTGGCAGTTGGTTCAGAACAGGCACAAAGAATAATTCAAATGAACAATGGTATTGCCTATATCGACTTGCCAAGAGCAGGGGCTTATAGTTATATAGTTCTTTCTCTAAATGGCTCTGTTTCATACAACACAATCAACGTTGGAAGCGAGACCTATGCGATTGAAAATCTATATAAGCTAAATGCTCCAACAATGGCAACGCAAAACAACAACCTTTATGTCACATACAACGCAAATGATTTCTCATATACTCAAGACCAATCATTGCAGTTCTATCTTGCAAACAATATAAGCATGGTGGATGGCTCTGGATATTATTATCATAGCGTATTTCATAGGGGGGCAACAAATGCCGTTGTTTATGAAGTTGGCTCTAAAAATCCAGACGGAAGCGTTATGTATAGCACAGAGCTTGAAGCAACTGACTTCTATTCATATCTTCTTGGAAATAGCGGATACTTTGAGTCTTCTGTTGCGGGCTCAAACACAGCTCATGGGGCTGACTATGTTTGGACGTTTATGACCTTAAATTCAACAGGTGACCAGTATGTAAACGGCGCAATGCTATTCACTTCTGAAACGTCAGTCGTAAGTGCAAGAATGCTCAATGTGATAAATGGCAACATTTATATAAGAAATGGCAATGTGCTATGGGATATCATTGACGATGCACCGGCAATAGAAAATGGACAAATCATCTATAGAGTGTCTGTAAATTATTATAAGCAAGTTATCGGTGATAATGAGTTTGATATAACATATGAGTATCAACTAAGTGACCAGTATTATACTTCAGAGCAAACGCTCTCAGCTGACTATATAAGCCAAGAATATGATTACTACACCATAGACGTCACGCCAATGGGCGCAAGGGTGCTTACAACGCAAGAAGGCGCAAGTGACCCACGTGCTATTCAAAGCACTGAAGGAAATTACTATTTAATCTATGAAGGTGTATACTATCAAGACACTTATACTCAAGTGCTAAAAGGAAGCGCAGTAACACTTGGAAGCTCAACCGAGCCTATAGCAAGAACAAACACACCAGTCTTGTCACCAAGTGATACGATTATAAATAACGGTGTGGCAAATGGCAATATAATCTACTACATAACAACTGAAGATTATGGCAGCGATGTTATAACTGAAGAGCAAAGCCTAGACGTTGCCGAAAGAACTATAATCAGAGCAAGATATACTCAAGGTGGTAGAGAATATACAACACAAATAAATGGAACATTTACATTTACAACTAGCACAGCCTCAGGCGCAAGTGGATATATCATGGTTACCTTCACGCCAAGCGAAGGGCAACTCAATAATATAAGTCCATTTGATATCTTAATTCAAATGTATTCAGGCAGCAGCCTTATGTCGAAGGCTCTTGTGATAGAAAATGTCTATAAGATGAGTGCTATCCAAGATGAATATTATGAAATTCGTCTAAGCGGAGATTCAACTATCATAGACTTTACAAACTACTTTAGATATGTCACAATCGCAAGTGACAACACCTTCTATCAAATAGTTATTGAATATACTACAGCTGATGGCAACTTCACTTTGGCAATGACAAGTTTAAGCTCTGTTAAGACCTTTGAAATTACAAGTGATATCACAAGCTTCACAGTTCAAGTGCGTGACAATCAAGCCACAAGCACAGTCAATAGATTGTTGCTACTCTATAGTGATTCTCTAAGATACACAGTTGAGCAAACTCAAGTTGAAGAAGACGGCGAAAGCTTGATTGATATAACTTGGAATAGTCAAGACTATCGTTTTGAGTGGACTTGGACTGACGGGCGAACAACCGCTTATGAATACTACTATGAAATAGAAACTCAAGACGTTGGAAGAACAAGCGGAACAACAACTCACAACTATTTCATGCCACATGATCGCGGAACAATAACAAGCTTCTTAGTTAAGGCTAGACAGGTTAGCGGCGAAGAGACAGGTGATGGACAAACAGTGCTTTATATTTACAGCAACTCGGTTAGCTACACTGGTGCAAGCGTTGTGTTTGACCTATTCTCAGGTGGTAACGGAAGCCCACTTACACCTTATCTAATTTCAACTGAAGAAGATTTCTATAATATTTCAAAACGCAATGTTTCAGACGAAGTGTTCTACTTCAGATTTACAGCAAATATTGAAATAGACTTTGCAAATATGGTCGATATCGTTGAAACAGATAATGGAAGCGAAGCAAACTTCTTGATAAAAGAGTTCTACGGAAATCTTGACGGTGATGGCTATAGATTGATATTTGCAGCAGATACGCTGTTAGATATGGATAACCCATATTCAGCAAATATAACGGGACTTAGCTCACTTACCTTCACAAAATACTTTGCTCTATTTGAGACCATTGCTCCAAGTGCAACGATAAGCAATCTTAACTTATATATGGATATAGACATAACTGACCTAGATAGCACCTACGCACTCATTGCTCCACTTGCACTATATAATTATGGAGCTATAAGTGGTGTCAATGTAAACGGACTTACCATTTCAAGATTGACAGGTGAGCGTAATGCAAACTATATCTTCATTGGCGGAATAGTTGCTCTAAACTATGGAACAATCGAAAATAGCTATAACAACTCCGATATAACATTCTCTATGCCACAAAGACTTCCACTTTACATGGGCTATGCAGGAATTGCACTCTTCAACTTAAGCGAAGGCGACTATGTGGGAACGATTTCAAACTCATTTAATACTGGAAATCTTAATATAACAGCATCAACAAACAACGTCAATATCTATGGTAGCGGTATTGTTATAAACAATGCAGGTATTCTTGAAAGAGTGGGCAATAATGGAAACTTCACTATAGACGGAACGGTATCATGCGCCGCTTACTTTACAGGTGTGGCTCTATATAGCGAAGGGGGCTCCTTAAGCTATTGCTACAATAATGGACAGTTTACAGGCTCAACAAGTGCTTCGCTCTACTCGGCAGGTATTGCATACACCTTAAATGGTGGAACTATCAACTATTTGGTAGACACTCAAGGCTATGCACTTGCAGTTATAAGCAGGTCATCTCCAACCGATAATGGAACAAACTATGCAGGAGTAAGCTCTGGCACAACTGTGATAAATGCTGTTGAACTGACAACAGTTACCATCGACTGTGGTGGCGGATACTATCTAAGAATACAAGGCTCAAGCGGCAGTTATGTTGCTTCGATTGGAATGTAACAAACTAAGAAGTATAATCTTCTTAAGATAAGCAACTTGTTTTAAAATCAAAATAAAGAGAATATTATATATCTATGAGAAAATTTCTTTTAATCATGATATTGATATTCTCTTTATCTTTTTTTGCAGGTTGCACAAGGCAAGATATAAAAAATCTTGATGCTGATGATTTTATTATGCTCTCGCTTGATATCTCGTCTAATGGAAGAATTGTGCAGTCTCTTGACTTTTCAGTCAATAGCGAAAGGCTATCAAATCTTGGAAGCGACGAAGAAAAGTTGACGTTTATTTCTAATTTGACAGCTGCGGTTGAAAGGCTAAGGACGGAATTTTTGCTTGAGCTAACTATACTTTATATTCAAAATCCGAGCGAAGAATACAAACTCAATAAGGGGGTGGTGCTAACAAATGCCGCCTATAGCAATGAGAGTGATAGTGTGGGCTTTAACATTATCTTCACCTCTATTGGTGCGTGGAATTATTATCATAACAGCGGACAGGGTGGCGGAGATGATGAAAATAAAAATATCTTTATAAATAAAAATGAATCCATTGGCACTTTTCCGTTTTCAAGCAAGGTGAGTTTAAGCGAAGATGAAACTATCTATGTTGGAGACAGGTATAGACTTCAATATCTCGGTGCAGCACAGGGGTTAAGCTTTGAAAGCGAGCTTAGCAGGCTTTATAACCCTGTTCTACTATACAACTATTCAACCTACTATAGCAGACTGCACTCAGATGCGGATTATCAGTTTGTTGACTCAAATGGGCATAGTCATCATTTATGGGCGGTGGAGAGCGAAGATTTAAGTGCTGATAATAAAATTTTGATATATTCATATCAAATAAATGCTGGCTATTGGTATCTTTTTATTTTGATTTTTGCACTTGTTTTTGCGGTTATTTTATATTGCATTTTGAATTACAAGAATATTAAAAAATATTTTAAATGTAAAATAAAAATAAAAAATAGGAAAATAAAATCTTTATGATTAAAGATTATAATAAATTAAGGATTATTTAGTTTATTGACATAATTTAAATTTAAGATTTTTTATTCTCTAAAAAATAAGGGGCTTTTGAGCATAAAAAAGCTGCCACTAAAAATGTCTTAAAAGTGATGTTTCTATAGGCAGCTTTTTAAAAAACCTTTCAAGGTTTTTCGGGAATTTTTGGCACAAAAATTCCAATGCTCAAAAGCCCGTTTTATATAGGCAAAATTTGTCTATTTTTTCTTTATTTAATAAAAAACAATAAAAATTTAATAAAATCCTTTAAAAAATCATTAATTTTTAGCCTTTTGCCCCATTAGCAGTTGAAATTTCTTGACAAGTGTGGTATTATTATATGGTTAAAAAGGAAGTAAGTATTATGACGAATGAAAAGATTAGAAATATTGCAATTATCGCCCATGTTGATCATGGCAAGACATCTCTTGTAAATGAGCTACTTAAGCAGGGCAGTGTTTTCCGTGAAAATCAAGCAGTTGAAGATAGAGTTATGGACTCAAATGCACTTGAAAGAGAGCGTGGCATCACCATTTTGTCAAAAAACTGCTCATGCGTTTATAATGGAGTTAAGATAAATATCATTGACACACCAGGACACGCTGACTTCGGCGGCGAAGTGGAACGCGTGCTTAAAATGGTTGATGGTGTTCTTCTTGTGGTTGATGCTTTTGAAGGCCCTATGCCACAGACCCGTTTTGTTCTTGAAAAGGCACTTGCACTAAAATTAAAGGTCATCGTTGTTATCAACAAGATTGATAGACCTGATGCTCGTATCAGCGAAGTTATTGACGAAGTGCTTGAGCTTTTCTTAGAGCTTGATGCAAATGACGAGCAGCTTAACTCTCCATTTATCTTTGCATCTGCAAGACAGGGCATAGCAAGCGACAATAAGGATATAGTTGGCACTGATATGAAGCCACTTTTTGAAAAGATTATAGACTATATTCCAGCCCCAAGCGGTGACGAAAATGGTCCGCTTCAAATGCTTGTTTCATCTGCAGAGCATAATGACTATGTTGGAAAGCTTGCAGTTGGAAAGATGTCACGCGGAACTATCAGAGTTGGTCAGAGCGTAACTCTTTGCAACTATCACGAAGATAAAAAAATTCGCTCTAAAGTTGTAAGCCTATACGTCTTTGAAGGGCTTAAGAAAACTCCTGTTGAAAGTGCAACTATTGGTGAAATTGTATGCATTGCAGGGCTTGAAGGTGTGCAGATTGGCGACACTGTTTGTGATAGCGAAGTGACAGAACCTATTGAGTTTGTCAAGATTGCAGAGCCAAGTGTTGAGATGACCTTTATGGTCAATGACAGCCCATTTGCAGGCAAGGAAGGCAAGTTTGTCACATCACGTCACCTTAGAGATAGACTTTATAAGGAAGCGGTTAAAGACCTTTCACTTAGAGTTTCAGACGGCGAGACTGCCGAGCGTTTTAGAGTTTGTGGACGTGGTGAAATGCATCTTTCAATCCTTATTGAAAACATGAGAAGAGATTGCTATGAGTTCCAAGTTTCAATGCCTAAAGTTTTGATAAAAGAAATTGATGGCGTTAAATGTGAACCTATTGATAGACTTTATCTTGACGTTCCAGAAGACTGCACAGGTGTTGTTATGCAAAAGATGGGTATAAGAAAGGGCGAGCTTGTTCAGATGACACCGCATGGCAATCGTATGAAGATGGAATTTTTGATTCCTTCGCGTGGGCTTTTCGGTTTTAAGAGTGAACTTCTCACAGACACACGTGGTGAAGGCGTTATCAACTCTATCTTCTATGACTATGAGCCATGGAAGGGCGAGATTAAACGTAAGGAGTATGGCTCACTTATTGCACACGAAACAGGCGAAGCTATTGTGTATGGCTTATTCAACGCACAAGAGCGTGGCGACCTATTTATCGGACCGGGAACACCTGTCTATGCAGGTATGGTTGTAGGGCAAAACCCTAAGGGCGAAGATATCGTTGTCAATGTTTGCAAGAGAAAACACCTTTCAAACTGCCGAGCAGCTGGCTCTGATGATGCACTAAGACTTACCCCACCTAAGAAGATGAGCCTTGAAGACGCCATTGAATTTTTAGGTGATGACGAAATTCTTGAAGTCACTCCAAAGAGCTTTAGGATAAGAAAGATAATCCTAGACCATAACCTTAGACTCCGTGAACGCGGCAAAATTTTAAGGGGTGAGATTTAAAATTTACAATAAACTCTAGTTATTTTTTGAAATATGTGTTAAAATAGGCTTGAGGTAAGATTATGTTAATGCCAAAAGAAAGCAGAGATTTAAGAAAGACGATGAAACGACTAGGTATATTTTTGCTGATTGTCTTCCTTTTTGACGTTTTTATCTGCTTTCTTTTTTATAGATACACAGAGCTAAATGGGGTGCTTATTGGTTTTATCATCATTTGTATCACCGCCGTTTTATACTTGCTCTTTTTGCTTATTTGTGCTAGAATTGATAAAAAGAAAAAGGAGCGTCTTGAAAAAAGCGGCAAGAAAGACCCTTTTACCAAAGAATAATTTTTTTACTTAAATTAAAGCGGTATTTTACGTTTTAAAATAAATTATGCTAAATCTTAAACTATAAAAATTCACTTTATTATCAGGAGGAGATATGGCCGATTACAAAATTATGCCACACAATATAGAAGCAGAACAAGCCTTGCTCGGCTGTATTTTGATTGATACGCAGTCACAGAGTGATATACTTGGCACTATCAGTGAAGAGGATTTCTACACAGAGTCGCACAGAAGTATCTACAGCTCAATGCTGAAAATCTATCAAAGGTCTGTGCCTATTGACTTTGTCACACTCTCTGACCAGCTTGATAGAGATAAACTGCTTGAAAAGGTGGGCGGACTTGAATATATCACGTCGCTTACAAATGTTGTGCCATCGGCAGCAAACTTTCAATACTACTGCGATATAGTTAAATCTGACTCTATAAGAAGAAAACTTATTTCAGCAGGGCAACAAATTATTGAAGACGCCTACGAAAATGAAGACAAAGACAAAAGCTTGCAGTTTGCTGAAAAGGAAATCTTTGATATTTCTGAAAGACAGGGCAGGTCATCTCTTGAACATGTTGGCAAACCAAATGGCGCGATAAAAAAGGTTCTTGATAAGTTTGACGCCATTGCAAAGGACCCGACTTCTCTTAAGGGTATACCAACTGGCTTTAAGGAATTTGACCAAATCACAAACGGACTTCAAAACAGCGACCTTATCTTGCTTGCGGCAAGACCTGGTGTTGGTAAAACTTCTTTTTCAATGAATATAGTCATAAATGCTGCAGTGGAAAGCGGCAAGACCTGTGCGGTTTTCTCGCTTGAAATGAGCCCTGAACAGATTATGCAGAGAGCTATCTGTTCGCTTGCAAAGGTCAGCATGGCAAAAGCACTTAACGGCACGATGACTGAAGAAGAGTGGAAACGTATATGGGCGGCAACTAAAAAACTTGAACAAAGCAATATCTACATAGATGAGTCGCCATCATCACCAGCCGATATCTTGACAAAATGTCGCAGACTAAAAACAAAGCAGGGGCTTGACCTTGTGATGATAGACTATATCCAGCTTATGTCAAACGACGCAACCAAAAAGGGCGATAGCAGACAAAACGAAGTTGCGGCAATCTCGCGTAGTTTGAAACTTACTGCGAAAGAACTTAATATTCCTATCATTGTGCTGTCACAGCTGTCGCGTAGCGTGGAAAGCAGAACAGAAAATGGTCACCGACCTATGCTTGCCGACCTTCGTGACTCAGGTGCTATTGAACAAGATGCCGACATTGTTTTGTTCCTATACAATCCTGAAAAATACAACGACGTTCCGCAGGAAGACGAGCCTGGCACGGTTGAACTTATCATTGCTAAGCATAGAAATGGTAGAACTGGAACGGTTAAACTCCGCTGGATAGGCGAGTATACAACATTTGTCAACTTGGGTGAGAAGGTTTTAACGCCAAAAACTCAAACCGTTGACTACAACAAGATTGAAGAAACTCCACTTGACAATGTTGACGTTGATGTCTTTGACGATTAAAAGTTGTTTTTTAAAAGAAAATATATAAAAATAATTCAAAAATTATATAAAAAGGAGAAAATTATGGCAAAAGCCAAAGAAAATAAGGATTACCAAGCAGGTGGCGCTAAAAAATGGCTGATTATTGTTGGTATATTAGTGCTAATAGCTATCATTGTTGTGGTTATTGTGCTATGTATTCCTGCAAATACCTATAGTGCGGTTGAAAGATTGAAACAATTTAGTCAATCTTCATTTTTAGAAAGCGAAACCGAACAGACAAAGTATAATAGCGTTGAAGAAAAAATATCTGCAAGCACTATAGATTATTATAGTCAAGAACTTGCAGACATAGAAGTTTTAAGCGATAGTATCAACAATGTTTTAGATTATTATGATGAATTTTTGGTGCTTGCAACTGACAATAATATCTTAAGTAGAAATTATAAGACCATAAGAAATAATTTGGAAGATGCTATGGATTATCAACAGTCTCTTGGCGGGGTTATGGACGAAATTATAGAACTTTCAAATAATTCAGACTCGCACTTGCGTAATCTATGGATTGACTTTAGAGTAACGTTTACTGACTATCTTTCAAGCATGACGAGTGTTATTGATGCACTCAATAATTGCTATCAAGGCTGCTTTGAAGTAAATCTTGCGAATAACCTTGCATCTACTATTATTCTTAACACGATTGACGATTACTTATCTGTTATCACGGCAGATTTCAATAGAGTTGTGAACGTTGACGAAAAGAACACAACAATCAGAGATTATAACTACGCGTCACATGGCAAAATCACACTCCTTAATAGTTTTGTCAATAAGTATATAGTTGATGATAGTGATATTGTTGAGTATAATTTCTCTGGAAGTTTGAAATCATCTTATCAAAAGATAAATTCATTCTTTACTCTTTATAATCAAGAAAATTTTGTTTCTGTTATAGAGTCAATGGACACAAACGGAAACATAACCCTTACTTTCCAACAGGAAGATAGTGACGGAGTGTATGACGCCGCTAAAGAATTTATGAGTGCGAGGTAAATATGAAGAAAAAATTTTTATTATCACTACTAGCATGTTTGGCTATAGGTTCAAGTTTAACACTTGTATCTTGTGGCGATGACAATAGTGACGTAAATTCATACGAAGGTTTTCAAACGGCTATAAGCACCTATCTTGAAGATGCCACACTCTTCAAAGAAGACACGACTATTGGCAACATTGAAACAGATTTCTACTTCGATAACTTTTCATACAAGAATAGTTATGGAAATAAGGTAGAAGGGGATGCAAACTATATCCTTTTGAATGCCTATGGAATGAACTACATTCAAGAATACTATATCCTTCTTGACTCGCTAAGCGAAGGAAGATACGACTTTGCGGCGCTAAACAATTCGCTTGCCAATCTAAATACTAGCTTTGATGCAGTTAAAATGGAATCTAAAAACGTGTTAAACGCAGACACAAACGCAAATTTAGATATTTACAATGGATTTTATGCTAATTATAAAGATAAGGCAAAAGATTTTATAAATGACGCCTATGTGACTGCTGTTGAGCTGAGCAATTTTCTTATAGACCAAGCAAATATGCTCGATGGACTTGGCACTGATAGTCAAACAAGTGAGCAAATTGAGTTCTATATGGACACTCAAATTCTATATATCTTCAATGACATTCGCGGAGTTTTGCTTGATAGCAGCGAAGGGCAACAGCTTACAGGCAATGAGTTTTATGATGGTGCGACTGCTTTGCTTTCACACTATGCAAGCACAAGCACACGCCATATAGGAATGGTTACCGCTGAAGTTATGGGCGACCTTATGGACCTTACTGACCTTCTTGCAGGCGAAAGGGGATACACAACCACAGCAATGGAGAATTTTTCTCTATATAATTATGTGAATGTATACACAAGCTCTATTGAAGATTATATGCAAGACGATATAAATGCTCAGTCTTACTATGAACAAATGAAAAAATATTTCAGCAATGACAATAGCTATTTAGAGCAATATCACACATATATTGAAACAAATATATATGAGTAATTCAATTTATTTAAAAAATTAATAATTATAAAAAACGCCTAAATTAACAGTAATAATTAAAAAAACTGCTTTTAGGCGTTTTAAAAGATTAAAGCATTTATTAATATTTATATATTTTTAAAAAATAAATAAAAAATAAAATAAACAAAAAATAATTAAAAATAAAAATTTTTAAAAAATTAAAAAATTTAAAAGATAATATTAAATTTAAATAATGTAAAAAATAAAAAAATAATTTAAAATAATAAAAAAATTAAACAATGTTTAAAAATTAAAAAATAAATAAGATTTTTTTTGAATTTTATTAAATATATTCTTAAATAGGAGAAAATTATGGATTATGAAAAAATTGCCGAGCTTCTTTACCCAGACGTGAAGCTTTCGGTTGATGATATATTAAAGAGATATCCTAAAAGAAATTTAAGTGAAGGTCAGGTGGTAACTAGATTCGCACCAAGCCCAACAGGACTCTTGCACATTGGAAACTTTTTTCAAGCTTTTATCAGTTATAACCTTGCAAAAAACACCAATGGTATTTTGTTTTTAAGAATTGAGGACACCGACGAAAAGCGTAAAGTGCGGGAAGCTAAGGCTGTTATATATGAAGTGCTTGAAAGGTTTGGACTAAAGTTTGACGAATATCAAACACTCGACGGTAAGGATATCGGTAATTATGGACCTTATGTGCAAAGTCAAAGGGTTGAAATATATCAGGCGTTTGCAAAGAAGCTTGTTAGCGTTGGCAAGGCTTTCCCATGTTTTTGCAAGAAAACTGAAGGCAAAGAAGACGTGCTGAAACTCCGCGAAAACAAGTTTGAAGAAGATGACGAAAAAGAGTATGACCCATGCCGTGACTTAAGTTACGACGAAGTGAAAAAACATATCGACAATGGTGAAAGCTTTGCAATAAGGTTAAAGACAAAAAATACAGGCAAGGAGCGAATTAAGTTTAACGACCTTATTAAAGGTGAGCTTGAAGCAAAGGCAAATGCAAAGGACTTTGTTATTGTAAAAAGTGATGGCGTCCCACCTTATGCATTTGCTCATGCTATTGATGACACTCTTATGGGAACGACGGTTGCTGTGCGGGGAGAAGAATATATTTCGTCAACTCCTGCGCACTTAGAGCTTTTTGAAGCACTAGGGTTTAAGCCTATAAATTATTGCCACAATCCACTTATCTGTAAGATTGATGAAAAAACAGGCAATCGTCGCAAGATTTCAAAGCGTTATGACCCTGAAGCAAATATGATGTTCTATTTTGAGCAAGGCTATCCTAAAGAAAGTGTGCTTGAGTATCTTTTAAATATGATAAATTCAGGTTTTGAAATTTGGAGAAAGAATAATCCAGACCAAGCTTGGCAAGATTTCAAGTTTGGTATTCATGATATCACAGCGGTTGCACCTATTTTTGACCTTGTCAAACTCAATGATATCTCTAAAAACTTGATTGCAAGAATGAGCGGGCAGGAGCTATATTCAAATTGGCTTGCATGGGCAAGGGAATATGATAAAGAGCTTGCGAGTGTGCTTGAAAGTGATAGCGAAAAATATATAAAGCTTTGTCAAATGGATAGAGACGGAGCAGCAAAGCCGCGTAAAGATATCTATAACTATGCAATGATGAAAGAATATTTTGATTATATCTTTAACGCGCCTACTAAATATGAACTTGATGAGAGCGATATTCAAAATGCTAAGGAATTTTTAGCTGAGTATGGAAAGACCTTCTCTATGCCAGCAAGCAATGAAGAATGGTTTGCTTTTGTTAAGGCGCTTGCGGGAAGCTTAGGCTATGCAACTGATAATAAAGCTTATAAACAAAACCCTGATGCATATAAGGGCAATGTTGCAAAGGCTTGTGAGTTTATACGCGTTGCCATCACTGGAAGGAAAAACTCACCAACATTATATACAATAATGTCAATTTTAGGCGAAAACGAAGTAAAGGTTAGAATAAATAATTTTATAACAAGCCTTACGCTTGGCGACTGTCCGAAAAAGTGAGTATAAAAGAATAAACCTTAGTCAAGCAATTTTGAAACTAGCGGTATTTTTAGAGAAAGAAAAGAGTATAAATTAAGTTTTATCTTAAAATATACTCTTTTTTTGTTGTGGTGTTATGCTAGATAATAAGTCTAATACATAGTTTTTTAATTTTAATTATATATTTCGCATTTAATTGTATATCTTTATATCACTACATACACATCATAAGTTTTGGTGTATGTTTTTGTCGTTCCACCTTTGAAAGTGCGTTGTGTGGTGTGAGTTTCGGTGAATAGTTTTTTAGATGTATGATCTGTTGTTTGTGGTTGATTTATAGAATAGTTAAGATATATTTCAATCTTGTTATCATATACTCTAACTTGTTTTATGAAAAGTTCTATAGCTTTATTTGGACATTTTTTCATAGTGTATTTAAAGAAATTTTGAATATCTTCTTTTGTTAGTTCATAGTGTTCTTTAGACTGCTCAACAACTAACTTTTCTTGCAAATCTTTCTTTTGCTTTTCTAGTTCTTCAAGGCGAGATTTTGTTGTGTCAGTCAATATTCCTTTTTCTATTGCAATCATAATATTTGAAATAGCGGTATTAGTTCTTTGCAATTCGCTTTTTAGTGTGTTTAGAGAGTTATTGCTTCCGACTCGCTTTTTGTGAAGTTCATATATTTTGTTAGAAATTTCTTCCAAGTTCTCTGGAATGTTGAATTGAGATATTAAAAATTTGTCTATTACATTTTCAATAAAGGTTTTATTCATATTTCCAACTGGACAATTTCTTTTCTTAGTAGTTATACACTTGTAATATCGTATTGTTTGACCATTGAAAGATATTGCAGATACAGGATACATTTTTCTATCGCAACATCCACAGTAGATTTTATCTTTCAACCTAAATATTTCGTGATTGTCTTTTCGGCAACCATATCGGTTTGCGTCAAGTCTTTTCTTTACATTTTGGAATAGTTCTTGTGATATGATAGGTGGATAGATTTTATCGTAAACTTTACCATTTAATCTATAAACACCTGTGTAAAATTCATTCTTTAAATAGTGCCTTATGGTATCTGGAATAAACTTTTTGCCTTTATTAGTTATATTCTCTTTTTCAAAATCTCTACAAATTTGAAGTATTGTTTTACCACTCGCATAATCTTCAAATATTCGTTTAACAATACTTGCTTCATCTTCATTTATTTTTAGCATTTTGTTTTCCTTTACATATCCAAATGGAACTGAGCCTATGCAATGTCCTTTCATTCGTGATTCGTGAAGTCCACGACTTACTTTTTGTGCTAATTCTTCGCTGAAATATTGGTTCATACCTTCAAGCAGGCTTTCAAGTAAAACTCCTTCTGGGGTTTCTGGTATGTTTTCCATAGCAGATAGTAGTTTTACTCCATTGTCTTTTAGGTGTTTCCTATGAATTGCAGACTCATATTTATTTCTAGCAAATCTATCAAGTTTATAGACTAACACATAGTCCCACTTTTTGTTATTACTGTCTTTTAGCATTCTTTGGAAGGCTTCTCGTTCATCCGTTGTACCAGAAATTGCTCGGTCTATGTATGAATCTACGATAACTATATCATTCCGCTTAGCAAAATCTTGGCAAACATGAACTTGACCTTCGATTGACTGTTCTGTTTGGTTGTTGCTACTGTATCTAGCGTATATAACTGCTGTTTTCACTTTTATTTTCTCCTTTTATTCTATTTTTCTGTCTTTCGACAGGGGCGAAACAAACGGAAACGAATTATAATTTTTGACTTTGAAATTTTTATACTATTGTCAAAGGTTGTGAAACAATGCACTTTACCTTTGACAAGAGTGAGTTTTCGTTTAACCTTCGCACCCGAAAGACTAATTACTTTTTGGCATTTTATTGATAACTTCTGGGCTAACTTTACCCATAACAACACCTTCATCTATACAAAGAAAATCATCAAAGAGAAGTAGTTTCCTATCTTCTTGACCTATGGTACAAACAATATCGTTTTCTAAAATATCTGAGATAAAGTATGTTTGCAGATGCTTTGAATAGATAACTTTTTCGCTAGTTTTTCTAATATATTTGAGAATGTATGATATTGCTTGATAGACAAGTGAACTATGTTCAATCTCTTTAAAATCGTTTCTCCCAAATCTATCTAAAAAGAATGTGTTTTGGTATGTTATCTGTATTTTATGAGTCTTTGTGGAATAGTCTTTGGTTTCAATGATTTCGCCAATCATTTTGGGTATTACAAATATTCCGTGAAAGTGAAGCCTTTGATTTATGGGACTTCGTTCCCAAACTCCAATATATTTCCAATCTTTTCGGCTAGATAGATGCCTTAAACAATTTAATAGTTTCTTTTTAAATTCTTCTTCGTTTAACTTCTCACTATCATAAGTAAATGTGCAAAAATGAGTCCATTGTTGTAAATTCACTTTTCTATATAATCTTGTCAGTCTTACAATTCGATTTCGCTTTTCTTTATCTAAAACTTTTCTTACTATCTCTTTTGACTTTTCAATATCTTTAACTTCTTTATCTATTTCTTCAACTGTTTCTTTAATTTTTTCGCACTTAACTTTATCTTTCTTACTTTCCAAAATTTCCTTAACTTTTTCTTCATTTTTATCTCTACATATATTTCTTTTTCTTCTTTTCCAAGGCTGTTCAGTGTGAGGAATGGCGATGTAATGACTTCCATCAAAATATACTTTACTTTTTGGATAGTGCATTTTCTTCCTCCTTTGCCTTTGTGATTAGATTTAATATCTCTAAGAAGAAATCTTCTTTAAGAATTGATAAATCTAACACATTTTCGACTTTTGATTGTTGCATTTTCTTAACTCCTTTTTTGAAAATTTGGAATTAAAAAAGACATAGAAAAAGATTTTTCTACGCCCATAAAATGCAACCACTGCCGTACTTTGAGCTTACGGATGCCTAATGTAAAAACATTTTCATATATACTCGGCTTGTCATTTTCGCGATGCCTAGTTTAATTTCAATTAGAGAATAGCACAAATGATTTAATATTGTAAGGAACTAAACTAGTACAAAACTAGTACTTTTTCCCAACAAAACCCAAACAAAGTTGTAGTTTTTGGTAAAAA
>CALVTR010000015.1 GCA_944362965.1 uncultured Clostridia bacterium | reverse complement strand
CAACAAGAAGATGAAGACTATAAAGAGTGGCTAAAAGAAAAAGAAATGCGTAAAAAGAAAAAACAAAAAGATTTTGAAATGTAATAAAATTGACTGGGGATTTATGATAATTTTCAGTCTTTTTTTGTGCTATTTTTCTAAAAATTTAATCACCTTTCGGTGATGGAAATGGCGTTCGCAAGCAAATAATAAATTAAAATTTTCATTTTCTTTCTCACTTATTTTTAGACAATTTTTTAGACAGTGGCAATTTTTGGCTGTTTTTAAGTAAAAAATTAGTTTGCAAAATGATAAATATTTTTGTTAAAAATGTTGAACTTTTAGACACTTTTTACAAAAATTTTAGACAATTTTGGGCTAAAGTTTATATGCTTAGATATTAAAAAATCCCTTATATTATAAGGGATTTAGCGTGGTGGGCTGTCGGGGACTCGAACCCCGGACCCACTGATTAAGAGTCAGTTGCTCTACCAACTGAGCTAACAGCCCACATATTTAGTTTATACTCATCTCGGAGCGTAGGATTAAGAGTCGAATGCTCTTGCCATGAGCTAGCAGTCCTTAGCAATTAAGCTATGTTTAACGTCATTTATCGTGACATGTTGTATTATAGCTTAAACTTTTAATTTTGTCAACAATTTATGATAAATTTATTTTATATTGAACAAAAAATGGAAAGAACCATTTGTAAATTCTTTCCATTTAAAAACTTTTATTATTGCTAAATATCTTGCTCGTCCTCATGCGGTTTATAATAATACTTATTTCTATTTTTATTAAAATCGCCATATTTATATTTTTTTTGTTCTTCGGTATTTGACTCATGTGGGACTTGTTTATTCAAGCTAGCATTATAGGGGAGCAAGGAGCTATCCACGTCAACTCCATTTGCATGAAGAAATTGCAAAAGCGCAACAAAAGAGATTTTGCCGAAACCTAGTTTGCGAAGTTGCTTAAAATCAATAAGCTTAAGTTCTTTAAAATTTTTTATATTTTCTTTGACTAGCACAGAGTAGATGCGTGCATTTATGCTATTTTCATCAGAAAAATTTATATTTATAATAGGTGTTGTATCTTCCACATTTAATGACATTGTTGGAATAGAAAATTCAAGCTCAAGCCCAATCAAAGTCCTTTTTATTGCATTAAATTCTGTTTGCTGTGCTAAGCTTTGAAGTCTAAACCTATTTATTTTTGTGACGTCTCCAAGTGTTTTTGCATTAAAAATTTTTAAAAGCTCCAGAACTTTTATATTAATATCTTCGCGATTACTCCACATTATATTTTCAATAGGGGTGTCTAAACTTATATTATTGTCCATAAACAAATCTCCTTACAATATAATGATACCATAGAATTAAAAGATATTCAATAGAAATTTGCATAATATTTCAAATAGTCCTTTAAAGTTTTTTAAATGCTTGTGTGTTTTTATCATTGAACGTGTATTTTTCTTTTAAATATTGGGCTGACGTATATTTATAGCAAAAGTGGGTTATATTTCTAAAGTGAACGCAGAAAGATTATGATGGCAAAATAAAACTAAAAAAATTTTTAAAAAATTTTTAAAAATTGGCACTAAACGTTTGACATTGCTAGCAGAAAGGATTATAATATGCTTGCATTTAAAGAATGCAGGGAGGTAAATTATGAAAAATTATAATGACAAATATGATTTAACAACAGGAGGAAAACATAATCACTCATTTGATTTGTTTGATCCATTCTTTGACGATTTCTTTGGCTATCCAATGTTTGATAGAAGAGAAATGAGCAGAATGAACAACATGATGAAAACCGATGTTAAAGAAGGGGAGCATAACTACACACTTATGATAGAGATGCCAGGAATTGATAAGAAAGATATCAACCTTGACTTAAAAGATGGCTACCTAACAGTAAGTGCAAAACGTGAACATAAGATAGACGACTCAAATGAAAACTACATCAGAAAAGAACGTAGCTATGGCAGTTTCAGCCGAACTTTCTATGTTGGTGACGTAAGAAAAGAAGAGATTTCAGCATCTCTTGAAAATGGTGAGCTTAAAGTGGTTGTTCCAAAAGAGAGTAAAAAGGTTGAAGGCTCAAGCCGCATAGAAATTAAATAACATTGCATTTAAAAAAAGAGCATTTGAGAGATATCTCATTTGCTCTTTTTTTATAATTTTTTTGATAAATTCATGATTTCTCAATGAATTTATATGCTTTTTATATTTTTAACAAACTTTAGTTTTTATTTAAAAATATTACTCTATCTAAAAATTTTTTAACATTTTTTATAAACATACACAGTTTCATCTATATCTGGAATATCATCTAGTTTAACAAATAAGTATTCTTCATCGCCTATTTTTCTATATTTGCCAACATGGAGAATTTTAAGCAGGGGATTATAGATTGCAAATTTTTCAGGTTCGGTTTTATGCATATGTATACTCATTATAGTATTATCTTGTGTAAACCTTCTCTCACCACTAGAGCTTTTTACAATCACTTCATTGTCTTCGCCGTTTTCCATAGTCACAACTAATTTATCTTCGCTTATATCAAGAATATCAAACATAGGTGAGAGCGGAAAACCTGCAAATTTTTCAATTATTTCACCATTGTATGATTCAACTTGACTCTCCTTAATTTCGTCATACATCTTCCACTTGCCAAGATAAATGCTGTTTAGGTCTATAGCTTCAGAGTAGAATTGACTGGCTGGTTTAGACTTTTCCAAAATTTGCTTGATTTCTTCTGAAGAATAAGACTCGTGGCTAAAAGATTTGTCATAGATATGAAATTTAACTTTTTTGTTAGGCTTATCTTCATCTGGTTTTTCATATAAAACGAGTGTGTTTGCATGATTTAAAACAAAACACCAAAACTCTCTTTCTCTTCCTTTCTTATCTTTAAGTGAGAGTGATGAAAAACTATAATCAAATATTCCTTTAGTGTCTGTGCCAATGTTTCCTTCGCCAAAGAAAAGATAGCGTGGCATATACTCTTCTCTCTTGCCTTCTCCGTTATATTCAATCGTGTCTCTAAAATTTGTTGAACTTTTTTCATAACGCCACTTGCCAAGCAAAAGCCTGTCTTGTGCATCAAAAATTGAAATTTCTTTTTTATCCATATTTTCCTCCTGAAATTTTTGAAGGAGATAGATGTTTGATTGGATGATATCAATTTTATTTTTTAGCTCTTTGATTTTGCTTTTTATTACTTCGCTTGAAAGATTGACAATTTCTTTAACGCTAAACTCCATAGATTGCCAAAAGTGGATATCAGCTAGCTTCTTAAAACTTTCATCACCATAGTAGCGGTAGCCGTTTCCAGAATCGACTTTTTCTGGCTTTAAAAGACCAACTTTATCATACCATATAAGAGTTTTTGTGCTAACACCTGTAAGCTTGCTAAACTTTCCAATAGAATACATCATCTTCTCCTTTTCAGCAGTAGTCTAACATTATAGTTAACTATAGACTCAAGCGTTTTTATAAAAATTTTGTATTTTTTCTTAAATTTTGTGTTTTATTTTTTTGTTTTTACAAATTTTTGTTTAAAAACCATAAAATTCATCAAAAAACAATTAAAAATCAAAAATGCTAAATTTTATTTAATAATATAAAAACGCAAGAGTTTGTGTGCTCTTGCATATTTTTAAATAGTTTAATATTTTTCGGTGTTAAACTCGTCATTTTCACATGCTAAAATGGAACTAGTAACAAGCTTTACGACTTCATCATGAATTAATCCATTAGAGCAAATCATTGTGTCCTTCTTTTGTCTCTCTTTTCCGATTGCATTGGTTACTTTCCCGCCTGCTTCTGTTATAAACAATCTACCAGCAGTTGATCCCATACTTTGTGTAGATTTAAGGTTTATTATGGCATCAATTTTTCCACTTGCTACCCAAGAAGATACGCAAGCAGATGATCCAACAATTCTAACTCCACGAACTAAAGGTGTAAGTTTTTCTATTAATTTAACAGTATCAACAATTTCCTTTCCTTTATGTTTTCCTAGATAGACAAAGATCATAGAATCGTTAAGATTCTTGTTTGTTGATACATGCAACTTTTGCCCATTGCAGAACGCACCTTCTCCTTTAATAGATGTATAAATTTCTCCAAGTTTTGGCAAAAAATTTACCCCTAAAATAGTTTCGCCGTTCTTTTGTAGGGCAACAGCAACACCAAAATCGGGTAGCCCTGCCGCAAAGTTAACCGTCCCGTCGATTGGGTCAATGATCCATTCATAGAAGTCGCCATATTTATCTATTTTTGTTTCGCCACTTTCTTCCGCATCAAATGAATGTGTAGGGTAGTATTTTGAAAGTTCTGCAATAATATTTCTTTCCATAAACAAATCTACACTTGTAACAATATCGTTACGTTCTTTTTTATTAATATTTAGGTCATTTAATTTTTTTGATTGTTTATAATATTTTTGAACAATATCAACTACTCTTTCAACTGCTAGTTTAGCATCAAAATTTTCCATTTGTGTAACTCCTTATATAAATAAAATTTTAACATATAATGTTTTAATATTCAAGAATTATTTTAAATTTTTTTATTTAAATTTTTTTTATAGCTTTTATTATTGAAATTATTTGCAATCTTTGAATAATGAAAGAATTAAATCTTTTATTTTTAACAAAAAATAAAAATATAATTTTATTTTAGAATTTCAATTTCAATGCCCACAACGCCATATTTTTCTATATCTTCTTTAGGGTAGTATTTTGTCATGTCGTCAGGACTTGCTTCTTCGTTTTTTGCATAACCTAAACTTGTTTTGTCAAAATGCTTATAAAGCTCGTTAAAATTTTTGTATTTGTGTAGCGCTTTAACTCTTGCTTTTATATAGTCTGTGCTTGAGCCCTTTTTGATGAATATAATGATATCATTTTCTTTGATAACACTTCTTTTTTCATCATTGAGACGCATTTCAATAGTTTTTCTTCCACGCTTAATATTTTCAAATGGCTGCTCTTGAAGACGCATAACATACTTTTTGCTGCCACTTGCATAGATATTTTGATTTTTTAGCCATAGATAGCAACCTTCCATTTCTTCAGGCTTATGTTTAAAACCGCATTTAACATAGAAGGCGGCATTGTCTTTTGTTGGGGTAAGCTCAAGCATAAACTCATCACAATTTTTGTTGACATACTCTTGAAGTTTCCCTAGCAGGTAGGCAATCATAGCCTTGCCAACACCTTTGCCTTGAAAGTCAGGATGCACAATAACATCGGTCAGAAGCCCATGAGTAAAGCCGTCACCAACAACTCTAGCAATTCCAATAGTCTTGCCGTTCTCAACGCAAGAAACCTTTATTATTGAATTTTTGATTGACTTTTCAACCACCTTATTATCAAGAAATTTCCACCCAAGCATTATATGTAAACTTTGAAAATCACTCACAGAAATTGTATCTAAAAATTCCATAATTTCATCCTTTTCCATTAAAATTTAAGAAAAAACACGCAAAAAACCTTATTTTTTCTTATTTTATGCTTGTTTTAAGCTTTTTTGCCTTAGAATTAAGTTTTTTCATTTCGCTGAGCAATTTGTCATATTCTTTCACATTCTCAGCCATAGCTATCGACATTTCATTGTCTGTTGTAAAATTTTTACTTAAAATTTCTTCTCTTTCATTATCGAGTTTTTCAAGTTTTTCAAGCAGGTTATTAAGCTGTAAATTTATCTTCAGCCACTCTTCATGAATATTTTTATCTTGCATATTTTTGCTCCTTTAAAAAACTTATTTTCTCTCTTGCTCGTCAGCTTCCCATATTGTGTATTGTTCATTATGCCAGTCGCCTGACTATGAGCCAGAACCTGCATATTTAAAGTTATCAAAGTCAGGCGCCTGCAAGATTGAGCTTTGTGGATTTGCTCTTATATATTCGTTCACGGCAGTCCAGTTAGGAGATGTTCCACTATTAATTTTTGTGACAGGAACTTTTGCAGATTTGTTATACTCTTCAATATTTTCAACTGCACATCTTTTCATCTTTTCGTAGATGATTTTAAGTTCTTCCTTCTTGCCGTCATATTTTCTGCTTACTTCAATGTTATTTAAAACTGCATAGCCTTGCTCGCGGTTGATATACAAGATAGAATATGCCACAATTTCATCCTTATCATTTTTCACAACAAGCGGTTGCATGTCTTTTGAAATGATTGAACCACGCATTGCACCACTTCCAGCGCCATATAGCCTAGCACAACAACTTGTCATAAAACCTATTGAAAAGTTTGCAATGTCGCTCTTTGCAAGGGTGTCATAGGTGAAAATTTTGTTTGATACGTCAACTTGACTTTCCATAATTTCTTCTGCATTTTTTAAGATTTCATCACGCATCATGCCGGTAAGCTCAAAATATTCTCTATAAGCCTGCGTTCTATTTTGTCCTATATGCTTTCCAACAATATAGTCAGGCACTCCCAATTCTTCACGCTCTTTATCAATTTATTTAGCTTTATCAAAGTGTTTTTGCTTATAGTCTGCAATTTTAGAAAAATCTTCTGCAATTTCTCTATCCCGTTGTGTGACAATTCCCGCATATTGCGTCATTGAAAATTCTTTGATAAGCAGTTCAACAGTAGGGGATTTCCACCTTGTTTTTTCAATGCCAGTTTCGCCAGGTTCAGACGTTCTTACTCTATACCTATTCTTTTCGCCCTTAGGCAGTGTTGAAACATTCGTGTCATCTTCATTTTCATTAAGTGCAAGCTTGCTTCGCTCTATAAACCACTCATAAATTTGCGTTATAAGTCCTTCATTGCCGTGTTCTTGCATATGTGAAACAAGTTCTTCATAGTCTTCAAAATTTTCTTTATCAATGGTCGGCACAACTTTTTTCATAAGGTTGTTCCAATATGAGATATTTATCTTATCAAGCTGATAAAATCCAAATAACTTAACATCAATGTTGTGATTATATAAATTGACAAGTTCGTCAAATTTTTTTTCGTCTTCCATGCCAAAAAGCTGATAAATTTGTTCAGATTTATCTAATAGGTTGTCTAGAATTGCATCTCTATATTTTAAAGAAAGCTTTTTACAGCCTATAAACAAGCCATTGCCCATAAATTTCAAATTATCAGAAATTTCAAAAAACTCAAGTTGTTCACAACCAGAAAAAACATTTGAACCAATATGGCTTATTGTCTGTGGAATGGTAATATTTTTTAGCGACCAGCAGCCAGAGAACAAACCGTCATTTAATTTAGATATATATCTAGGCATCCTAATACTTACAATTCCAGAATTTGCAAAGGCATACCTTCCAATACTGTCTATACTATCTGGCAATTCAATATTTTTTAAATTTGCACAGCCTGCAAAGGCATTTGCGCCAATTTTAGTCACACCTTCAGGTATAACTATGCTTTTAAGACTTGTGTATTGTGTAAAAGCATTATCACCGATTTCAGTCACGCCTTTCCAAAATTTTTCAGGGTTATATTTAAGAAGTTCAAAATCTTCTTCTGTAACATCTATTAAAACGCCATTTTCTTTTTTCATTATTTAGTTCCTTTTTATAAATTTTAACAAATAAATAATAAAGTGTCAATAGCGGGGCAGAGAATAACCAAATTATATTTAATTTGCATACTCACAAGGCTTTTTGCTTGCTTTTTTTACTTTCTTTGTTATATAATAAAAATATTATAGGAGAAAACAATGGACAAGAATTACTCACCAGAACTATTTGAAAATGAAATCTATCAAAAATGGCTCAGCAAGGGCTATTTTCACACAGACCCAGACGAGCGAGAACACTACTCAATCGTTATGCCACCACTTAACGTCACAGGTAAGGCACATATTGGTCACGCTCTTGACAACACCATTCAAGATATCTTGATAAGAACAAAACGTATGCAGGGCTATAACACTCTGTGGGTGCCAGGCACAGACCACGCAGCGATTGCAACCGAGCAGGTGCTTGTTAAAGATTTAAAACGCAATGGCGAAACTAAGGAAAGCATTAGACGTGAAGAATTTTTAAAACGCGGTTGGGAGTGGTATGGAAAGTATACTCACGTCATCTGCGACCAACTCAAGAAGCTTGGCGTGTCCTGTGATTGGGATAGGCTTGCTTTCACTATGGACGAAAACTTAAACAGGGCAGTTCGTCATGTATTTTGCCAGTATTATAGGGAAGGGCTTATCTACAAGGGCAAACGTGTTGTAAACTATTGCCCAAGCTGTAAGACCACTATTTCAGACAACGAGAATGTCCATATTGACCAGAACACATATCTATGGTATATCAGATATCCTTTTGCTGACGGCAGCGGCGAAGTGACAGTTGCAACAACTCGTCCTGAAACGCTTTTCGGAGATACCGCCGTTGCAGTAAATCCTAACGACGAGCGCTTCAAAGGTCAGGTTGGCAAAGATTTAATCCTTCCACTTGTTGGCAAGAAGATAAAACTCATTGCAGATGACTACTGCGAAATGGGCTTCGGCACAGGTGCGGTTAAGATAACCCCAGCACATGACCCTAACGACTACGAAGTTGGGCTTCGCCACAACCTTGAAGTTGTCAATGTGATTGATGATGACGGCAAGCTTACAAGGCAGGCAGGGCAGTTTGCTGGTATGGATAGAATAGAAGCCCGCCCACTTATTGAAAAGGCACTTATTGAAGGTGGCTATCTTGTAAAGAAAGAAAAATATAAAAATCAAGTTGGCACTTGCGAGCGTTGTGGAAGCTTCACCGAGCCACGTATTTCAACGCAGTGGTTTGTTAAGATGAAAGAGCTTGCTCGTCCTGCCATCGAAGCTGTAAAAAATGGCACGCTTAAGTTCCATCCAAAACGCTATGAAAAAACCTACCTAAATTGGCTTGAGAACATTCAAGATTGGTGTATTTCACGTCAGATATGGCTTGGTCACCGCATACCTGTGTTCACATGCTCACATGGTCATACCTTTGCAAGTGAAGAGTTTCCAAGCAAATGTGAAGTTTGCGGAGACACAAATCTAACTCAAGATAATGATGTGCTTGACACTTGGTTCTCATCAGCGCTTTGGCCATTCTCAACACTTGGCTATCCAAATAAAACAAAAGACCTTGCTTACTACTACCCAACATCAACCCTTGTAACAGGTTATGATATTATAACCTTCTGGGTGTCAAAAATGGTGTTCTCAGGTCTGAAATTTATGGGCGATGTTCCATTTAAAGACGTTGTAATTCATGGACTTGTTCGTGACATTCACGGCATAAAGATGTCAAAGCATCTTGGAAATGGTGTTGACCCAATAGATATGATTGATAAATATGGGGCTGATGCACTTCGTCTTAGCCTTATCAACGGTATGAGTATGGGCACTGATATCAAATATGGCGAAGAGAAGGCAAAAGAAGCTAAGATTTTTATCAATAAACTATATAATGCAAGCAAATTTGTCATTCAAAATGTCAAAGTTATTGAAGTGCGTGACATTGCCAGCCTGAAACTCCAAGAGAAAGACAAATGGATTTTAAGTGAACTTGACAGGCTCATCAAAGCGGTTAATAAAAATATAGACAAATACGCTCTTGGCGTTGCAACAAGCAATCTTATTGAATTTACAGTTTCAAAATTCTGCGACTGGTATATAGAGCTTAGCAAGGTTGACCTTTATGGCAATGATAATGAAAGAAAAGTTGCAACACAAAATGTTCTTTTATATGCTTTTTCAACTCTTCTAAAGGTCTTCCATCCATTTATACCTTTTGTGACTGAATATATCTATCAAGAACTTCCAAATCATCAGGAAACAATCATGTATTGCGATTTCCCTAAGAAAGTGGAAGTTAAAGGATTAAATAATCACTTTGAACACATAATAGAGATAATAAGGTCAATCAGAAATGCAAGGGCAGAGTTTAACGTTCCAGACAACCGCCGAACAAATATCTATCTAATGGTTGAAAAGAAAAATAAGATGATTGAAGAAAACCTTGAAGAGATTGCAAAGCTAGGCTTTGGAACTAAATGTGAAATAGTAAAAAGCGAGCCAGAAGAAAAGTGCACAAAGGTTATTTGCGGTGATGTAAAAGTATTCTTGCCTATGGGACAGCTTGTTGACAACGCAAAGGAGAAAGAGCGTCTTGAAAAAGAAATTGAAAAGTTGAATTTTGAAGTAAACCGCTCTGAAAAAATGCTTGCAAACGCAGGCTTTGTTGCAAAAGCTCCTAAAGCCCTAGTTGACGGCGAAAAAGAAAAACTTGAAAATAATAAAAATCTACTAAAGAAAATGCAGAAAGAACTTTCTGAGTTATAATACTAATACTTGAAAAACTGCTTAATAAATTTAACTATTCAAAAAAGTTGTGGCTAGCCTTTTCTTAAAGCATAAATAAATATACGGAGAGAAAATATGTCAAAATGGGTAAAATTTAAAAATCTTTCAAAAAGTGACAAAATATTTAGAATTATAAACCTAGTTCTAATGTTTTTGCAGTTTGCTGCATGCGTAGGGCTTGGTATATATTATTTGACCATAGGCGACCTTGACAACAGACTTATGGCAAGTTTTGGTATTGCAGTTGTCACTATCTTGCCACTTTTAGGCGAGCTTATCTTCAGACGTCGCTTGTCAAACATTTTGTTTTTATTTTATCAATTATATGTAGTTATCGCAGGGCTTGTGGGCTCAGTTTTAAACGTATATTACTATGTAAGTTGGTATGATATTCTTGTGCATATTTCAGCAGGCTATGTTTTTGCTGTTCTTGGCATATTTATTATTTCAAGACTTGAAAATTATAAAAAATTGAGCAAATGGACGGTTGTATTATTTTGTTTCTGCCTTACTATGACCTGCGAGCTTGTATGGGAGCTTCTTGAGTGGGGAGCGGACTTATTTTTCAATCAAACAGCACAGGGTATTCCGCCAGAAGGCATGACAGCTCCGCTTGTAACAGATACTATGGAAGATATTTTATGTAATTTTGGTGGCGGACTTCTATTTTGTTTGCAGTTTATTATTGGCAAATCATGCAAATATTCACTTGGTATAAAGTTCTTTGAGAAAGAGCTAGTTTTAGACAAAGAAGAGAAAACTTCCCAACCTGAATATATCGGCGAGAGTGTTGCTATAGATATTGATAATTCAAATGAATATGCAGAAATAGAAGAAGTCAAGCATAAAAACGATAAAGAAGAGTGATAGATCTTAAATTAAAAAAAGGACTTTAGTTGGGATTAATTCCAAAATGCTAAAGTCCTTTTTATTATAAATTTATACTTTTATTTTGTTTCTTTTTCAAAATAGCCAAAGCCATAACATGTTGGACCAACGTGAGAGCCAACAACGCAACCAATTTGAGCTGTTATAACTTCTTGATTTTCACCTAAATATGGTTTTGCTTTTTCCTTCAGTCTTTCCATGCCCTCTGGCATATCAGAGTGAAAAACATAGAAAGGATGATTTGTGTCCATGTTTTCAATTTTTTCTAAGATAAAGTTCTCAGCCTTTTGTGCACCTTTGCACTTAGCGATAGTCATCACCTTACCATCTCTGATAGAAATTATTGGTTTGACTCCAAGAATATTGCCAACAAATGCACTAGTTGAAGAAAGCCTGCCACTTTGTTTAAGGTATTTAAGGTCGTCAATCACAGCATAGATACGCACGCTTTCTCTAAGACGATAAAATTCTTCTTTAATTTTTTCAATATCTTGGCATTTATCAATAAATCTGCAAAGCTCACCGATGATAGCTCCCTGACCAACAGTGGTTGAAGCACTTTCCTCGATAAAGACATTTTTCATTCCAAGATTTTCAGCTGCCATTTGAGCTTGAATCTTTGTTTGACTCATTTCCATAGAGATAACGATTGTGATAACAAAAACATCTTCCTTATTGACGTAATCTTTATATACGTTTTCAAATTTATATGTATTTGGCATTGCAGTTTTAGGTATAATTCCAGTTTCTTCAACTTTTTTATAGAATTCTTTTGTTTCAAGCCCTTCTGGATAAAGCTGGTCACCAAACATAACCTCAATAGGAATGATAGTTATATCAAATTTTTCCATATATTCCTTAGGCATATCGCATGAAGCATCAGCGACGATTTTAAATTTCATAAATTCCTCCTGTTTTTTGCAAATACTCGCGTATTTGAAAAATTTAAGCAATTAACGCTACTCTTATCATAACAAATTTGACATAATAAGTAAAGCAAAAAAATATTTTTTTTAAATTTTTAAAAAAGTTGGCAAAAACGCTTGATTTTTATAAAAGCATGCACTATAATATCTCCATAAAAGAACGACATGTTCTTTTATATAATATCGGTTATCTATAAAAAAGGGGAGTCAATTTGAAGAAGATAAGTGAAAAAGTGCTTTCAAACATCTTGGAGTTTATAAAGGTTTTCCAGCTTGAAAATGGCAGAAGTCCATCTTACCGCGAAATTCAAAAACATTTAAGCCTTTCAAGCCTCTCTTTAGTTGGAAGATATGTAAACTTGCTTGAAGAGAAAGGGCAGGTAAAAAGAGACGAACATGGCTTTATAGATATCACTTACAATGTTAAACTAAGCCAATCTATATTAGCCCCAGTGGTTGGTGAAGTTAGGTGTGGTGAACCGATATTTGCACAAGAAAATATAGAGTCAGTCTATCGGCTTCCAACTGAAATCTTTGGCAAAGATAATGTTTTTCTGCTTCACGCAAAAGGTGACAGTATGGAAGGTGTCGGCATCAGAGAAGGGGACCTTCTTGTAGTCAAAAAGTGCGAAAGTGCTGATAATGGCGATATAGTTGTGGCTTTACTTGAAGACTCGGCAACAGTAAAGACCTTCTATCGCAAAAAAGACCATATAGTGCTGCATCCAGAGAATGATAGATATGACGATATAATCACAAAAGATGTAAAAATTTTAGGAATAGTCAAGCAATTTATTCATAGTCTTTAAGGAGGCAATGTGTGAAGATAAAACTTTTTTGTCCGCATTGTGGCAGATGTCTTGGGGAGTGTGCGGCGTCTGACGAAACAAGTGATTGCCGTGTGCTAATAAATCAGCCAAGAAAAACTAAGAAAAAGCGGTTTGTCCACAGTATGAAGTGCTTAAAGTGCAAACAAGAAGTATATATAGTTATGGAATTTAAAAATTAAAAAAGCAGATTTAATAAGATAATAGATAAATAAAGAAAATAGAAAATTAAGAGAAATAAATTAAAATAAATATTAAAATAAATAGATATAAAAAGCGAACCCAGCGTTCCAAAATATCAAAAATGTTTTAAATTTTATTAGAAATTTATAATTTTGCAATAATAAAATTAAAATTTATTTATAAAAATTGCAAATTATAGAAATCAATAAAAAACATTTCAGATATTTTGACGCTGGGTTTTTGTTTTTATTATGCTAACTTTTCACTCAAAAATAATGCGAGCCAAGTGAAGAGTGGTGAAGAATGAATAGTGAAGAGTTACCAAACAAAAAAATCCTCACCTAAAGGCTCGGATTATTTTTGTTTGGTGCTGGTGGTGGGAGTCGAACCCACATGAAGTTGCCCTCGACAGATTTTGAGTCTGTTGCGTCTGCCATTCCGCCACACCAGCTTAATACTATGTTATTCTATCATAAATACAAAAATTTTTCAACTACATTTAAAAATTTTCTTAAATTATCTTAAATAACTTGCAAATTTACCTTTTTTTCACCATCTACTTTGTTAAAACCTTCACTTTTTCCTTCAAAATTTCACTATTATAACGCATCTGTCATTTTATGCCGAATATAAAAGATAAAAGAAGAATATTGTCGAATAAAGTCGAAAAATCGACATAAAAACACCAAATTCGACATAGATTTGTAAAAATTTTTACAAAAATATGTAAGAAAGTGGCACAAAACATTGACTATGTCAATTATAAAATCTTATAATTCGAGTTAAAGGAGAAATTAAATGAAAAATAACATTTGGGCAAAAACAATACTAGCAACTTACAAATATTTAGATACTTTTGCTGATTCTATTGATAAGCTTGTTGAAAAACAGGCATTAAATTCATTTTATTATGTTTCAGCAAGCAAAATAGATAACAGCGTTATGGCTGTGTCAAATAGGATAATAGATTTAATGGAGCGAAAGAAAAAGCTTATAAACTATAAAGTTGCGATAGGGCAGGCACTCGAAACCATTGATTCGCAGCTAGCCGAAATTTTGGTGGAACGCTACATGGATAACGACCCATCAGAAGATATTGCCAAGCGACATAACCTTGCAATGCGCACATATTTTAGAAGGTTATTGCGAGCTGAAGAGCTTTTTATGACCGCAATGGAGAGAAAGGGCTACAGCGAAGAGCGTCTATATAATGATTTAAAAAATGAGCAGATAGTCATGGATGTTTATCATAATTTTTTGCTCAAAAAAATCTTGAAAGTGATTTTGAAAGTTTAGAACAAGCAGGCTGATTAGTTTAAATCACTTTCGTCAAATTCATAATAGTCGCCATGCCTACGCTTTTTGGGAATCTTAGTATGCTCGTTGATAGCCTTTTCTTTAAAAAGTGTAGGCTTGACAAGCAGATAAATCACTATAACGCAAGGGATACTTACACCAATAACAATAAAAGTCATAGCAACTGTTGATAGCCCGTCAAGGTTTGAAGAACTTGAAAAGGTAGGCGAGGTGACAATGGCAAAAGTCTCATAATTGTCGGCAAAATCAGTCAACTTGTCGCAAAAAACCGAGTAAACATAGCCATATAACGTGTCCGAGCTTGTGTATTTGCAATAATACCACTCATTGCTCTTGTCAGGTATTGCCTGCTGTCCTGAAACCTTGCCATAATAGACAAGGTCGTCAGTAAGGTAAGGAATTTCTGCAATTTCATTCTCTGCACTAAGCGAAGGTGAGCTATAAAGCCCCATGCCTTCAAGGGCAAATATTCTAAAAGATGATGTCGCATAAGGGTTTTGCGGCGTTCCGTCCATTGCAACCACATCACTTTTTTTGACGTATCCGAATTGGTCGCTATATTGTGCATAATAGAAAAGTGAATTTTCATCGTCTAGCAACTTGACAAAGTAGGTGTTTGGCACTTCAAAAAGTATGTTTTCACTGCTGTCAATAGGATTTGAATAAAAATATACACCTTCTTTTTGAATTTTAGCAAAATAAAAATTATCTGCGTGCGAAAAACTGGCAGTAAAACTAGAAAAAGCGACTAAAAAACAATAAAATATAATAAAAATTGATAATAAAAATAAATATTTAATTATTTTTTTTTGATATTTTCCTTTTTTTGTCATGTTTTAATTTTAGGCTTTTATTTTTATTTAAGCAAAGAAATAATTGTCTAAAAAAATCAAATAAAAAATAATTTTGGGGATTATTATGGATGAAATTTTATATAAATTAAATTTAGTGAGAAATGAAATAGAAAATAGAAATAAATATGATTTTTTATCTAAATATAATAAGGGTGAAAAAGTGCATGAGAAACAAATGCTCTTTCATAAGTGTGATAAGAAAAATAGGTGGGTGTTTGGTGGCAATCGAAGTGGCAAGACAGAGTGCGGAGCGGTTGAAACTGTGTGGCTTGCTCGCGGCATACATCCATATAAGGAAAATAAGCAGGTCAGCGGTTGGGTGGTGTCACTTTCAAAGCAGGTGCAGCGTGACGTTGCTCAAGAAAAGATTTTACACTATCTGCGTCCAGACTGGATAGAAAAAATAGTCATGTCTAGTGGCAGACAAGATAGTGCAGAAAGCGGAATCATTGATTTTATCTTAGTCAAAAATGTTTTTGGCACGCTTAGCAAGATTGGCTTTAAAAGTTGTGACCAGGGCAGAGAGAAATTTCAAGGCTCATCTCTTGACTTTGTTTGGTTTGACGAAGAGCCGCCATATGATATCTATCAAGAGTGCCGTATGCGTGTGCTTGATAGAAGCGGTATAATCTTTGGAACAATGACGCCGCTTAAAGGGCTAACATGGGTGTATAACGAAATCTATCTTAATGATAAGAATGACCCACAAGTGTGGTGCATTGAAATGGAGTGGGCGGATAACCCTTATCTTGATCAAAATGAAATTGCCCAGATGTCTGCCTCTATGTCAGAAGAAGAACTTGAAAGCAGAAGGTATGGAAGGTTTATGCAGTGCGGTGGACTTGTCTACAGCGAGTTTGATGAAAGAGTGCATGTGATAGAACCTTTTGACGTGCCGAAGGAGTGGCAAGACACAATCTCCATCGATCCCGGTCTCAACAATCCGCTCTCTGCTCATTGGTATGCTCAAGACTATGACGGCAATGTCTATGTGATTGCAGAACATTTTGATAAGGGCAAAGATGTATATTATCATGCAAATAGAATAAAAGAAATCTCAAAACGCCTTGATTGGCACTATACAAATGGCAAACTTTCCGCGCTTATAGACTCTGCTGCTATGCAAAGAACACTTGCAAGCTCTAAAAGTGTGGTTGAACTCTTCTATGAAAATGATATCTTGGTCAATCCGCGTGTGAATAAAGATATGTTTAGTGGTATAAACACTGTCAAACGATATTTAAAAGATGGTGAAGGCAAAGCCCATCTTTTTATTTTTAAAACCTGCACAAACCTTATAAGAGAACTTAAATCTTATTGGTGGGGTGATAATGATCTTCCAATAAAACGTGATGACCACTGCTTAGACGAAATGAGATACTATCTTATGGATAAACAACTTGTCTTACGTGTGCAAGAAAAGAAGAATGAAATTCAAAAAGATAAAGAGCGTCTTATCAAAAAACTTTCAAGACATCCAAAATTGTAGGTTATATTTAAATAAGGATAAATAATTATTCTATCAATATAAGTGCGTGCGGCTCTTGGCAAGCGAACCAAATGTTCGACGACTGTCCGGCAGGGTAAATAATAAATATAAACTTTCTCGCCGCTCTCTTGGAACTGATAAAACTTAACATTATAGACAAACTACACGATAGTGAGCGGATAATCCGCCCGCTCTCTTAAATTTTTAGCAATAAGCCTTAGGTATAGTAAATTTGTTTCTCCGCCGCAGGCAAGCGAATGGGTGATTTTTTGCAGGAGCAAAAAATCACAATAGGCAAAACTTTTGCCTATAAAAACTCTTACGAGTTTTTCCATTCGCTTGCCTGCGGCGGAGAAACAAATTATAAGTTGAAGTGAAAAAAAGGGGGTATAAAAGGGAATTATATTTATATAAAGATATTCATATAAAGTTGAGATAGGAAAAATTATCAAAAGGAAGTGGCTAAGCTGGAACTGAAAAGCTCGGCGTTATGGATGCACTAAACGACAGAAAGTAGCTAAGCCACCGAACCAAATGTTCGACGAGCAAACTTAGTTTGCATCACTGACCGATAAAGTATATATAAGAGACAAACTATATCACCGTTACAAAATCCACCCCTTGCGGGTCCAAATTATGCAGAAAATTCTAGAAGAATTTTCAAAGGGTCGGAAAGGGAGTTGGGAGGAAAACCGAAGCATTAGCGGTTAGCCATTAGGCGTGCCCGCGTTCTCCTTTCTAGGAGTTCGAAAAAATTAAGAGCTCAAACCTTTTAATTTTTTCGAAAATGCTTTGGTGTTACCCCAATATAAACGATAGAAAGTGGCTCAGCCACAAAATTTTTTAAAAAATTTTGAAAAAATGCTTAAAATTTGTTAACAAGGGTTGCGGGGGGGTATACTAATAGCATGTTGAAATGGGGACACACTCAACCACATCAGATAACGCCGAAGGCAAACGAGAAAGCGAATATCTACGTTGGAGATATTTCTCAGACACATCTACTCACTATGAGTTTGATAGAAATACTCGTCCAACAGGCGAAGGCTACTTTATCTTAGAAAGTTACTATTCTAGTTATAGTGTCAATCCAAGTAGTAGCGAAGGTGGTTTATGGGTATCATTTAATAATGATTATATAAATTCATCACCATATGACCACCAACAGAATGGACTTGATGGAATAAATGCCAATGATTACTCTACAAGTAATATTAGACAATATATGAACAGCGAAGGACTAGTGTATAAGTCATATTCTTATTCTTCAACAGACAGAGTATACTCACCATCAGGAGTTCAATCAAATATGTTCACTGACTTACATATAGACTCAGATAATGATATAGTATATGAAAGAATAATAGGCAGAACACTAAGTGACCTATATACAAACATGGGTTGGAATGGAAGTTCTTCGTCACCAACGTTTAATAATGTAAATTTCCCAGACTTGACAAACGCAGATCCAGGTTATCAATATCAAGATACAGACAGTGACAAATTCTGGTTGTTGTCAGAATATGAGGCATACAACCTATTAGGAGATAGCACACAGGACGCAATGAACTCATCTTCAGCAGACAGGTCATGGGGAGATTACTACTGGCTTCGTTCTCCGAATTCTGGTGATGCTGGCTATGCTTGCAGTGCTGACCGTGACGGCGGTCTCAATCTCGATAACAGTGTCAGCAACTAAGATAATGCCGCCCGTGCTGCTTTCAAATTTTCAGTAGATGAGCTTTAATACTTTAAAAACTTGAAGAAAATTTGAAACAAAATCCAAATATTATTCTATAAAGCATTATTTATAAAAATTATAGCAAAACTAGGGCAACACTCAAAGCCCTAGTTTTTTTGATATTTGTGGCGGAAATTACAATATTTTATATCAATAAAATTTAATCACTACATATTTTATAATTTATTTGCAAAAAATATAGTAAATATGTTAAATTATTATATATAGAAATATATATTTGAAAGGGTGATGGTATGAAAAAATTTTTGACGTTTATTTTTGCATTTGTCTTTTGTATTGCAGGTGGAGCGATGCTTTTATCTTCTTTCCCTATACAGTCAGAACAGGCTGTGGCAGAAGATATTGATTATAATGAGATTGAAATTGCCTCAACTCAAGATTTTGTTTCAACTTTCAATTCTTCATCAACCTACAATAATTCAAATATAAAGCTTATATTGACAGCTGACCTAGATTTTTCAGAGACCGACCTTTCATCTCTATATCAAGTTCACCGCACTTTCACAGGTTTTTTTGAAGGCAATGGCTACACTATATCAAACATAAACCTTTCATCAGGTTTTTACTATTATGGCTTAATCCCGTATGCAAGTGGGGCGACCATTCAAAATCTTCGCATAGCAGGTGAAGTTACGTTTACTCTTTCAGAAACAAACACCAATCCGCTTTATATGGGCGTGATAGTTGGCTATGGCGAAAATGTTACAATCAAAAACTGCGAGCTATACAATGCAGAAGTTGTTATCACTGACGGCGAAGAGCCTGCTTCAGATGAAACCGCTGAGCCACAAGAAGAATATATCTATCATTCAATAGACCTTTCCGCGTATTCAAATATCACCTTTGGTGGAATAATAGGGCAGGCAACAAGCTTTACTCTTTCAGGGCTTATAAACACAAGAACCACAATAGAGAATTGCGTCAACTATTATGATATCAATATAATAGTAAATCGAAACAGCCGAGTAGCAGTTGGCGGTATTGTTGGATATCTCACAAATGGAAGCATGGTTTTAAATTGCCTAAACTTTGGCGATATATCACTTACAAACACCTTGCAGGAGACAGCAGATACCACTGCGTCACAGTATTTAGGCGGACTAGTTGGCGAGATTGACGGCACAACAACACAAATCACCAACACAGCAAATGGCGGCGAGATAAGTTTTACAAATGATACAAGCACAATAGACGCCTATCGTGGAGCAATCGTTGGATATCTAAACTGCCCACATATTTCAACATATTATAATGTAAGTTTTTCTTATTGGACACAGGGTGAAGTTGCCTACTATGGCACAGGTTATGGCGTTGTGGCTGATAATTTATCACAAGTGAGTGTTATCAACAGAAGTTTCCTTTCAAATAGCGACAACTTTGACACTCGTGAGCTTGGTTTTGATTTTAATCAGACATGGACAATGCTTAATAGTGAAATTCTGCTACAAAATTTCCAAGATTATACCTACACTTTCAGTGCAAACCTAGACGTTGGTCAAATAATAAGCAGTGCGTCATTTAGAAGTGGCTCTGGTGCTGCATCAAACACAACTCTTACTGCAAAATATGGTGATGATATAACAATTTCTATCACTTTTGCAGACACATATGTTGGCTATTACAGACTTTCAAATGTTATGCTAAATGGTGTCACCCTTGATAGCAGTTATTTCACAATAGCACCTGCCACTAATACAAGTGGAAGCATAAGCGGTTATAATATAAGCCTAACTTCATCTGATGCGACCGACGGCACATATTCGTTCACTCTTTCTGTAATTCCTTATAACTGTGTTGTTGAAATTTCCGAAGAAGCACAGGCGGGAAATCAAGGCGGAATAAGAGTTGTTGGGGCAAGCGCTTCAACGTCATCTATGAACTTGATTTTTTCTGATACCAATCGAAGCATGAGTATTCAAGCGGTTGGCAATGGTATTTACTCATTTTCTTACTGGGAGCTCTATTATCGAGATGATAACGGAGATTTCACAACTCCTGCCACATTGAGCGAAGGGTTTAGTCAAAGCCCAATCTTAAATATAGAGTTTGGCAGCATACCTTTTGATAGAGAATTTAGGCTTGTTGCATATTTTACAGATGAAGAGGCAGTGCTTATAAGCTTTGATGGCTTTGATAGCACTTATGTGAAATCTATTTCGCTAAGTGGAACCCTTTATGAAGGTGAGCCAATAGCTGTTGCTCCAACAAGCTCGTCTGTAATACTAGAGGTAACAACAAATGCCGGATACCAACTTAATGTGAACTCATTTGTTGAATATATTACAATGCTTTATGGGGAAAATTCAACCGATACACTGATTATCACCGAACCAACGGTCAATGAAAACAATGAAACAACATATCAATTTAGGCTTAATATGAGATATATGCAAGAAAGCATCACCGATAATGCACTCCTGCTTTCACTAATCGTTGAAGAAGGTGGTGCAGGTGGTGAAGATTCACTTTTGTGGGTATATATTGTTGTGCCTATTGTTGCAGTTATCATTATTGGTCTTATCATATTCTTTATTGTTAGAAGCAAACGTGGTGGCGGTAAGGGCAAAGCAAAAGCTGCAAAAGTTGTAAAGAAAGAAGAAAATTATAAAGATTATTACGTTTAATATAAATAAAAAGTCCTTAAAATTTTAAAATTTAAGGATTTTTTTATATTATTTTTATGTTATTAATGTGAGAAAGAGGTTTTTTATTTGCTGTTAGTAAGTTTTAATGTGTTTTTTTGAAACGTTAAAACTATACTTTATACGGCTTGGCGGAAGCGTTCGCTTAACGCGAACGGGAAAGCCCATAAGGGCTCAGGCTGTAAAAACTAAATCAACGCTTGCATGAAATATCGTTAAATTATATTTGCCTTCAGCCTGAGCCCTTTCAGGCTTTCTGAAAATTTTGCAAAGCCTTTCAAAATTTTTACTTCCGCCAAGCCCCGCGCTAGCGCGCGACTCATAAGGATTTATTTAAAATATTTTTTTAAAAAACCAAAAATTTATTAAAAATAACCATATTTATTTAAAATTTTAAGAAAATGTTTAAAGAAAGCAAAAAAATATCATAGATACAAACCTATGATATTTTTATTTTTTATTTTAGTCTGTAATACGAGTTGCAATGGTGTTGTCGACAATTTGTGAGTAGTTTACTGTGTATTGCGTGTCAGATGTTGAATTGATTATTTCCATCATTTTTGTGTAGGATGCTTCAGTCATAACAGGGCTAGAGCACCAAGCATCAATGGCAAGGTATTGTTCAACTGCAATTTGAAGTTCTTCTGTTGTCATACCAGAGAATGATGGTGCAAGTGCTTGTGCAGCTTCTAAAGATGTGTGGGTTGCAATGTAGGTGTAGCCATTATACACAGCTTGCAAGAATTTTTCTGCTTGCTCACTTTTATCATCAAGGAAGCTTTGCTTTGTTGCAAAAACTGTGTATGGAAGATATCCTGAAAATTCTCCAACAGCGTCAAGCACATAACCATTGCCTTCTTTTTGAAGATTTGTTGCAGTCGGCTCAAATAGCGTGCAAAATTCACAACCACTTGTCACAAATTCACTACCAATCATAGGGAAAGATACATCAGTTCTAAGATTTACCTGACCACTTGCAGTATCAGTGCCTATGGTAAGCCCTGCTTGCTCAATGATATATTCAAGCGTCATTGCCGGCATACCGCCTTGACGTCCACCAATGATAGTTGTTCCTTTAAGGTCATCAAGGGTGAAGTCTGTGATATTATCACGAGATACAAAGAATGAACCATCTTTTTGAGTTAGTTGCCCGAAGATTACAGGACTATCTTGCGTGCCTTGAGAGTATACAACAGTTTCAGGTCCAACAAGAACAATGTCGGCACTGCCAGAAAGCAGGGCGGTCATAGAAGCATCAGAGCCTGTTGCACTTTCAATAGTCACTTCAAGCCCTTCGTCCTCAAAGAAACCTAAGTTGTATGCAGCATAGAGTGGGGCATAGAAGATACTATGTGTAACTTCGTTTAAACGTATTTTATTGTCATTTCCGCCACAGCCTACAAATAATAAGCTTGTAACCAGCATGATAAGTAGGCAAACAATGTATATAGATATATTTTTGATTTTTTGCATTATTCCTCCTTACAAAAATCAATTTATGTGAAAATAAGGTGATTTGTGCATGATAGAAAATATTTCGCAAGATAAAAGGTATTGCGGCGCTTGTAGGGCACGCGAATTAAAACTCGCTTTGCGAGTTTTTGATAGATAAAATCTATCGCGACCTTTTTCAAGGTCGCAATTCGCGTGTCCAACTATCACCGCAAATGCCTAAGAACATCAATAAGTTTAGGTATCCACATAAGAAGAACTTAATGAAAGCGTATAAAAATAAAAGTTATCCACAAAAAGAACTAAAGCGGAGCTAACAAAAATTAGCATTATAGACACACTAAACGACAAAAAGTGCCTAAACTGGACGTAATAAACTAGGCTTTATGGACAAACTAGACGACATAAAGTGGCTAAGCCACACGACAAAAAGTGCCTAAGCCACAAAATTTTTTAAAAAATTTTGAAAAATTTGTTAAAATTGCTTGACGTAGATTGCGGGGGGGTATAATAAGGTATCTTTAGTATACAATAAGATTGTATCTTACTGCCAGCCGCGATAGCGGCAAACCGCTAAAGCGGGAGCGAAAAGTGAAGGATGGGAAGTGGAAAAAGCTTGTGGAATAAGCAAATTTGACGCGAAATAATAGAAAGTGCCTAAGCCACTTATCCACATACCGCTAAAGCGGGAGTGAAGAATGAAAAGAGTATAAGGAAGGTAATTTGATATGAAAGACGAATATATAAGATACACATTGCGACTAACCAAAGAGCAGAATGAGCAACTGAAAAACCTAGCCAAGAAAAATGGCTTGACGTCAGCAGGGATGATACGTTTTTTGATAATGCAATTCATAAACAAGAAGGAATAGAAAAAAGCGAAAGTATCATAGGAAAAGTTTTATTAAAAATTTGTATAAAGGAGATTTTGTATGTCACTGAAAGTAAAACTAATATCATGTATTTCACTATTCATGCTTATGATAGGGGTTTTAATCATAGGCGTGTTTGCAGCTACGCAGCAGCAACTTACAATGCAGGGAAGCGTAAGCTTTAACGTGCCTGATAAAAGTTTGTATGTGAAAGACGTTAGAATAAAACAAGATATGGTATCAGAGCCTACAAGTATAGATGGATTTTTACCAGGCTACATAAACGGAGATTTCACTTTAGACTTAACAGGAATAACTGATGAGAACACCTACGGCTCATTTCAATTGTATTTTGATATAATCAACACCACAGACATTCAGTGGACGATAGTTGATGTAGAATTACCTACAGCTTTAGAAAGTGCAGGGGTATCAGCAAGCTATAGCGGAATTATACCAACAAATGATTTGACTGACACAGATAGTGATGGTTATAAAAACTTTGACGCAAACACACCAATCGACGGCTCTCTTATCTTAACCATCACCGCACCAAACTCTAGCACCGTCAACCTTGAAGGAATAGTTGTCACAATAGATGAATACATAGAACCTGTTGTTTATGTAACTTCAGTAACAACTCAAAATGCTTCATCTCAAAATACATTAACGCAGTTTAATGGAGCACGCGGTAAAATCGACTTATCAGGCATAGAGTTTGCAACAGACGAAACAACATTGACAATCTCAATGACTTCACTTAGTGTAAACTATATCAAGAACAAGGTGTCATGGGTAAATACAAGTGGAGTTACAATCAGTTCAACAAGTCTATACCTGCCGAAGAATCCAAGCGAGCAACTTACAAGTGGAACAAGCCGAGACCTTACAATCACAGTTAACAACACAGGTTCAGCAACTACAATCTCAGGATTAGAAGTGGAGTTTGAAGAAAAGACAGACCTACTTCAAGTAACAGCAGAAGATGAAACAAGCACCTATACCGAAGAAGGCTATTGGTATGTTGAAATGGGAACATACTCAACCACATCAGACAACGCTGAAGGTAAATGTGAAAGTGAATATTTACGTTGGAGATATTTCTCAGATACAACATCACACTATGAGTTTGACAGAAACACGCGACCAACAGGAGAAGGATACTTTATCTTAGAAACATGGATACAACAATTTTATGCGAATGGAAATGCAACAGATTTAGGAGTGTCATGGAATAATGATTATAAAAATTCATCACCATATAAGCATCAATTAAATGGATGGACAAATATAGACGCCAACGA
>CALVTR010000014.1 GCA_944362965.1 uncultured Clostridia bacterium | reverse complement strand
GTAAAAATCTTGCAAAAAAACACTTTATAATAAGATATAATATTATACGAAAATAAACGGCATTTTGCAAAAATTTGCAACAAATTCGTGACAAATTCGTAGGCATTGCCAATTTTTTAATGTTTTTAATAAAAAAATAAAAAATATTAATTCATAAAAATCGAACCCACAAGTTAAGATTTAAGTCTTGATTTGTGGGTTATTTTTTTGCTAACAATAAAAAATTCAGCGATGCCTAAAATCGCTGAATCCCTTTATTTATAAGGGTTTTATGGTGCTCCCAGAAGGATTCGAACCCTCGATAATCGATCCGAAGGGGCGACCTGAAAATGTTGGGAGTTCAACTTTTCGTATCATATTTTATCATAAAATACCGTATCAAAAAACCCTTAACCCCTTTATTTATCGGCATTTTAGCCACTTCATCTTATCAAACAATATTATATAATACAAACACGAAAAAATACAACACAAAACACCCCATTTGCAAAAATCTTGCAAATTTACTGCAAAAATTCGTGACACTATGATTGTTTTTCATTTTAACAACAAACAAATTAAAAGAAACTCTATAATTGTATAAGTTAGTTAACAAAACTTAAATTGACTGAAAAATATATACTATATTATTTATCAATACCAAATAGATGTTGAATATATCGAGACCCGCCTAAAATAATTTGCTTTATTTTATCAGCACACAAATCAATTTGCTCAAATATCATAAAATATATTATTCTTTGTAGGATAATAGTATCTTTCATTGCAATCTCATAATCAATACCTTGTTGTAGAAAGTGGGCAATATCATTTCTTGCATCCTTTATTCTATTTGCAATTTTGGTTATATCATATTTATAAAATTTATAACCAAATCCATTTTTTATTTGATTTCGACTTGTTCCTAAAACATTTAATAGTTTATCAAAAACAAATTTTAGTCTATTTGATAAAGAAGATGTTAGAGTGTTCTCTCTTTTTGCTATTTCACCCTGCACAATTTGTTTTTCTAAGTCTGTTGTTGGCTTAGATATTTTTATGCAGTTTAAATACGCATTTTTGTATTCTTGTTCTTTTTTGACATAATCAAGTAGTCCTACTTCAACACAAGTCCTATATTGATTTTCGAACATACTAGCAATTCTTAAAATATCAATTTTTTCACATTGATTATTATTGGAGTAATATAATGGTGAAAAATCCACTTCTTTTATAATAAACAATTCTAAAAGTGACTGAAATCTATCTTTAATATCATCAAAAGAGAATAGTGTGTCCGTTATTATTTCGTTAGGTTTGTTTGTTAAGCATATTTTCTCAAAGATTGATTGATTTTCTTCTTTATTTTCTAAATTAACATTGTTGATGTAATTTCCCGATGCTTTTAAAACAAAATTACAATATGAGTTTACAGCGTTAATACATTTATAAATAATTTCGTTGCTCAACTCTCTATTTGATTCAAATCTAAAACCTCCCCAAAATTCTTTTGGAAATTGACCTCTCAAGGTTTCTAAACTACGTCCAAGTGACACTCCAATAGTTCTAAATACCTTAAATTTTATGTTTTTCATTTCTATAGCCGCGCAAGGTGTATCTTCTATAAATCCATTTGTGTTATAGTCAAAATCATCGAATTTATAAAAATGGTTTAATAAACAATTTGAGAATATTTCTAAATTAAATACTTTAGCTTTTTTAATTGGTTTTTCTATTATGCTTTTTACTTTAAAACAGATAGAATAATTATCATGATATACATAAGACAATAAAGCAGAAAACCCTTGAGATAAAGAATATTCAGAATCGTGATGACCCCGTTCATTGTCTCTATACTCTGTAAAATTCAGCCATTTATTAGATATAGATTCTATAATTCTTATATCTATATCTTTACGAGTTTTAAATCTAAAACTTGCAATACCGTTTTTAATATCATAACTAAGTTTATTTTTTTTAATTTGAATTTCTCCCCTTGCAGTGAAACTTTCAATATTTTGCATATAACCCAAATAATGTTTTCGATTCATAAATACTCCTTATTCCAATTATAGCATAAAAATTATTAAATTTGTAGAAATATAGATAATTTTATAAAAATATATGTTATAATAAGATATGGAGTACATTATGAGATATAAAGTTGAAAAAGATAGTAAGAAATTTTATTTTGGCAAACAAGCAGATTATTCTAAATATAGGCCTACTTATCCAATAGAATTATTTGAATTTTTAAGTTCTAAATATGGAATGAAAAATAAATCAATTGTTGAGTTGGGAGCTGGCACTGGCAAATTTGCCAAACTAGCTAGTGATTATTGTGAACATCTTTATTATGTTGAGCCAAATATTGATATGTTAACAAAAGGCAAAGAATATTGTTGTGATAAGTCCAATATTACATTTGTAAATGCTAGCGCTGAGGAAACAACACTTACAAAGAATGTCGCAGACATTGTATTCGCTGTTCAATCTTTTCATTGGTTTGATAAGTCAAAGTTAAAAGAAGAAGTGTCTAAAATTTTGAAAGACGATGGTCTTTTTGCAATAGTATGGAATGACTGGGTTGATAAAAATAATAACTTTAGCATTGAATATTTTGACTACATTAGTAAATGGAATACAAAATTAACAGGTAAAACTTATCAACATAAAAATGAAGACGACCGCAAAAACTTTTTTAGGAATAAAGAGTACCAAACCTACACGTTTATTCACTCAAAATATTATACGTTAGAAATGTTAATAGGATTAACTAAATCACTATCCTATGCACCTAAAGAAGGAGATTCATTTTATACCGAGTTTATGAGTGGTATAATAGAGATATTTAACAAATATCAAATGGATAACAATGTGTGTTTTGATTTCCATACAGAAATGTACATAGGCAATGTTTAGGAGATTGATATGATTGATAACGGATATATTTTTGCTAAGGATAACAAAAGAATATTTCTTAATACAAGTTTAGGTTGCTCTGGTAAATGTTCTTATTGTTATTTGCCACAATTAGGTTATAGCAATAACTCAACAAATTTTAATACAACAACTGCAGAATGGATAATAGATTGTATAGAAAAAAGTGATTTGAAAATTAATGAAGAAACATTAATCACAATCGGTTGCTACTCTGAATGTTGGGATTCTCATAATGTAAATGAAACAATTAAATTAATTAAGCATTTTTTAAAGAAAGGCAATCAAATTCAGTTGTCCACAAAAAAGCAAATAAAAGAAAATGAACTTTCTGATATTTTACCTTTAATACAATACTACGGCCAACTAATTGTATTTATCAGCGCAACTACGGTTTCAAATCATCACATTTTAGAAAAAAATACAACACCTATTGAGCAAAGATTTGAAAACTTTAATTTGTTAAATAAACTAAATATTCCTTCAGTATTATATATAAAACCTGTACTAAAAGGCATAACAGTAAAAGATGTGGATTTATTTAAAGAATATATAGTTAAAAATCATATAGGAAATGTGGTTGTAGGAAGCATATTTACTAATGAACAATCTAATGAAACCGTGCACTTCTCTAATAAAAATGAATTATTTTACAATAAAGTTGATGACGAAGATATATTAATAAGGGAATTGTCCAAGAAATCAAATGTATATAGGAGAAGTACAGAAGTTGTAAATAGTTTTAAAGTGTACCAATATATCAAAAATCTAAAAGTTGTGATTAAAGAAATGTTCCAAAGTGACAAAAGTGGGCATGACATAAGTCATTTGGAAAGAACAACAAATTTGGCCTTATATCTTCAACGTAAAGAAGGTGGAGATAAAATTGTTATTGGAATTTCTGCTTTTCTTCATGATATTCATCGAATAATGCAAAATCAATTAGGACGATTTGTTGCACCAAAAGACTCTTTGACAAAAATTAAAGAAATTTTATCAACTACAGATTTAACAAAAACGCAAATAGATAAAATATGTTATTGCATAGAATACCATGAAGAATACAATTGGAATGGAAACAATGTTGATGATTTAAATACGCTAATATTGCAAGATGCAGATAATTTAGATGCAATTGGAGCCATTGGCATTATCAGAAATTTTAAATATGGTATAGCTCATAATATTATAGATTTTGATCCTAATATTCCATTATATCAAAATGAATATAATGAGAGTAAAGAAGACGCTTCAACCATTCATCATATGAATAATAAACTTTTAAGATTAGGTAAATACATGAATACAAAAACAGCAAAGAAATTAGCAAAGTCTAAAACGAAGCTCATGCAAGATTTTATGCATATATTTATCCAAGAATTTACAGGAAAATATGAATAAGGACAAAGGCACCCATCAAAATTTTGAGTGTCTTTTTTTGTAGAAATATATTATTTTGATTTTGTTTTGTGATATAATGGTCAAAAGGAATATTATATGATAAGCAAATACATAACCGAAGATGGTTTAGATTTTAGAGATCCATACGAACGAGAAATCATCTTACAGCAACGACGAGAAGAACTTGCTGAAAGATTACGAGAGAAAAAAGAACGCAACAAAACATATCTCAAAGGTCAACGTGGTGTTAGAAGATATTACGATTATGACATACCTGTTTACGAAGATAAAGATGGCAATGAAATAAGGCAAATTAAATGTGTTTATACAAGGGATAAACGCCGAAAAAGTTTGTTTAAATATCTTAAATACTTGAAAGGTAAAAAGGTTTTAGTTAGAAATCTAGCTTGGAAATATGCAGTCACTGAACGCACAATACAAAGCGATTTAAAATACTTAATAGATAATGGATTTATTGAAAGACAAACAAATAAAACTCACTTAAATAGACAAATTAAAAATTCTTACATTGTCCACCCTGAAAAAGAAAAAGACTTTCCTTTTGATGATGATTGTTTTGTTCATCCAATTATAATTGCTAAACAAAATGAAAATTACTACATTATCACACAATCAGATTATGATGAAAGCAAAGTAGTTCGTGGATATCGAAATATAGAATTGTTCTTTTTTGAATTGCCAGAATTCCCACTCAAAAAGACTTCTGACATAGATAAGATATCATTGACTTATGCAAATAATGTTTTTGGAAATAATATAAGTTTAAAATACTATGGAGAAGTTTATTCATATATTGTTAAAGGAAAAGATGTTGATGAAGACACAAAGAAAGTTTATGAAAGGTGGACAAACAAATTATATTTTTCATTGATTGAACTAGAGAAGTTATATCCCCCACGAGAAGGATATAGATGGATTACACTTAAAGTTGCCCCAAGAAGAATTAAACGTTTTGACATCAATAAAGGTTTGCATTATATCACAAAAGAGATTTTAGGGGTGAAATAGATAGCCTAAATTATTACTTTGTGGACAAATTTTCAAAAATTTTTTAAAAAACTTTTAGCCCGATATTTACGGGCTTTTTTAATGCTCGTTTACAAGAAATTATAAAAAATGACATTTAAAATCGATGCAAAAACTTGGACTAAACCTATAATAGTGAGGGGGGGGAAGAAGATAAAATTGCCCTTATTATTGATGGGCATTTTTTCTTTGTTAATCAAAACTAAATATAGAAAGAACTAAAAGAAATCTATCGGCCGAGATTTCTTTTTTGTTGTGGAATTTTAAATAAGAGGAGGTGTAAATAAATACAATACACAAACAAAAATCTAAAACAAAAGGAGGTGAAAATATGACCAAGAAAGTTAATGAAATTGGCACTGAAAATATGGTGAGAATTAAAGATGAGAAAGTTCTCTCTCAACTCAATGAAATGTATGACCAATACAAAGATGATTTGTATTTATCTAAAAATGCTTTTTTAAATGATGTTATAAGAATAGGCATACAAGTGCTTGAAAAACAAGAGAATGATAATTGGGCAATTAAGAACGAAAAGCAAACTCTTTTAGATACAATGCACAACCATACAAAGCGTATGAACTACTTTATTAAGTTTAGTAAACCTTTCATACAAACAGCTTATGCAGATAGTGAAATCAACCAACAACTACTTTGTATTTTACTAAATCATATGGCTAGAAAAATGGGCAACGCAGAGCGAGAAATGTTTTTAAAAGAACTTGATAATCTTAAAGTTTTGCCAGAGTGTTTGGCAAAATTAAAAAAGCAATTAAGAGCCAATTATTTATACGAAGTTGAGTAAAATCGATAAGAAAGTGCCTAAAATTTTAGTGAGCAGGATAAGGCACGGATTCAAAATGACAGTGTTCAGCTTAGAAAACCCCTATAAAATAAGGGTTTTCTGCTGATTCACTTTTCGCAAATTTAAAGTATTTGCGTATCATTTTGTATCATGCCCCTTTTTGCGACAAACGTGAAGCCCGTTTTCGCTTTTTATGGCAGTAAACTGCCAACTTCTTATACTTGCAAATAGGAAGATTTAAGAGAATAGAAAAGCAGAAAGAAGAACATTCTTTCTCAAAAATTTAGAATAGAAAATGACAACTTAATAGAACCAAAAAATTTAAATTGATGAGAGGAATAAAATGATTTACTTAAATGAAATAAACAATGAAAACACATTTAATTTAAAACAAACAAAAGCATTCTTGAAAGCCTGTAAGGGAAATAAATATGAATGCTTTTTTAAATTGATAATGACTTATGGATTATCAAGAATTGAACTTGTTTGCTTGGAATGGGACGATATTGATTTTGATAACAACACTATCACAATCTATCCAATTTCACAAGAGCGAACAAATCAAATTTACTACAAATGGGAAATGGAAAAGAAAACACATTTAGGCAGAACTTTTCCACTACTCACTAACCTGAAGAAACTTCTTTTAGAAGTGAAAGAAAAACAGGAAATAAACAAAATTGCAAATGATGATTATGACTTCACAAATAACAAATATGTCTGCGTTAAAAACGACGGAACAAGGTTTAATTTTAACACTTTAAGTCGCAATTTACGATATATTGCACGAGATAACAACTTGCCAGAAATTTTGCTTTCAGGATTATCAATTTGCCTTGATAACTTTATTTGTGAAAAGGCAAGAGATTATGACTACTATCGTGCTTGGACAAGGTTTGATTGCAAGTATAAAAAATCAAATAACAACTATGCTGATTTTAATTTCAACAAAAATAAAAAATTCCTAAATGCTATGAACGATTTACTTGAATGCGAAAATCAAAGTCGCAAGTCGGATATGGAAATGTGAGGTGATGATGAACAACATGAAGGAATTATCACAAGTAATGTTTACTAACTATCCCGATTGCGTTGGTGTTCAAGAACTTGCACAAATGTTAGGAATCAAAAGAACTAAAACATACGAACTTTTAAAGAACGGAATTATCAAATCAATTAAAATCGGCAAGGACTACAAGATTTCAAAGTTTAATGTTATTGCTTATATTATGGGCGGTGAACAAGTATGACAGGAGCATTGAAAGTTAAACGTGGATATTATTATGCAGTTATCAACTACAAAGACAACTATGGCAAATATAAACAAAAATGGTTTAACACAGGACTTAAAGAAAGAGGCAATAAAAAGGAAGCTCAAAGAATTTTAGATGAGAAGTTAAACACTTTTCAACCCGACTTATTTGAAGCTCAACCAGAGCCATTAGTAAAGAATGATATAATCTTTATGGATTATGTTGAAGATTATGTTAAGAATAAACAAAAAGAATTATCACCAGCAGTTTATGTTAGTTATATGCGCTGCGTTGATATAATGAAAAAGTTTTTCAAATATAGCTTAAAACTCAAAGATGTCACTTATCATCACTTGCTTGATTTTTATGATTATCTTAAAAATGAACGAGGAAATAAAAATGTCACAATCAAACATCACGCAGTTATATTATCCCCAGCATTAAGACAAGCATATAGAGATGACTTGATTGCTAAAAACCCTTATGAGTTTATGCCACCAATTAAAAGAGAAAAATCTCGTATGAGTTATTACAATAAAGATGAACTTGAAGAATTATTTAAGTTTACTGACAACTCGCCACTAAAACTTATAGTTCGTGTAGCTGCCTATTATGGATTTAGACGAAGCGAACTAATAGGACTTAAATGGGAAGCAATAGATTTTGAACAAAAGATGATAACAATTCAACATAAGGTCTTAAATGTTGAAGGTGTGCTTTACTTGTCTGACACTCTTAAAACAACATCAAGTCATAGAACTTTGCCCCTACTACCCGAAATTGAAGAATTATTACTTGAACGAAAAGCACAAATAGAACATAACAAATTTATTTTTGGTAGTAGTTATAATACCAAATATCAAGATTATGTTTTTGTTGACGATATTGGAGATTTGTTTAACCCAGACCAAGTCAGCGATAGATTTAACAATATCTTAAAGAAAAACAATTTAAGACATATCAGATTTCACGATTTAAGGCACTCGTGTGCTAGTTTACTTGTGGCAAGTAAAATCCCTATGAAAAATATTCAGGAATGGCTAGGTCACTCTAATTTCAGCACAACTGCTGATGTTTATTCCCACCTTGACTATACAACTAAATACGAATCTGCAAATGCTATCAATCAAGCACTTACACAAAACAAAGAGAAAAAACAAGTTGATGAAGAAAATAAACAAAAAACAAAACAAGAACTAGAAGATGAAATTTCACGACTTCAAGAACTTATCAAAGAACAAGAAGAACAAGAACGCATAGAAAAAGAACGAGAAGAAAAGTGTAAACAGAAAAAACGAGAACAAGCAGAAATGTAAAATTCCTTGTCACTTCTCTATTGACTTTTGAAAATTATATGATACACTTAAATTATATAAATAAAAACTTTTGAAAAAGCAAGATTGTTGCATTAGGCATAATCTTGCTTTTTCGTATAATTTTTACGATTATAGTCAACAATTTTAATAACTAAATCTAAAAATTAATCATAAATTATATTATATCCGTAAAATTTTTACGGTAAATTATTGACAAGGAGTATAGAAATATGTTAAAGTATAATCAGTTAGGAGAGGTAAATATGTTAAAATATTTTGAAGTTAAAAACTATAAAGGCTTTAAAGAGGGTTTATCTATTGATTTCTCTAATCATAGAGATTATACATTTCATAAAGACTTTATTAAAAACAACATAGTAAACAAAGGTCTTATTTATGGTAAGAATGGTTCTGGTAAATCAAACTTTGGATTGGCACTATTTGATATTGTTTATCATTTAACAGATAAATATAAGCCAGATTTTAATTTATCTTATCAAAATGGATATTCAATTAGCAAGCCTGTAGATTTTAAATATGTATTCGTTTTTGACAATGATGAAATAGAGTATTCTTATTCGAAAGCAAATCAATTGGCAATCTTGTCTGAAAAATTAATTATTAATGGAAAAGAAGTTGTTAATTATAATTTTAGAAACCAAGACAGCACAAAATTATTAATAGAAGAAGCTCAAACACTTCAATTAAATAATATGACATTAAGACAAGAACAAAGTTTTATAAGATTTGTTTATCACAATAGTAAACTTCCAGAAAGTTCACCTTTAAGCAAACTTATGAATTTTGTTGATAAGATGTTGTGGTTTAGAAGCGTCAAAGATAATCAATTTGGTGGATACAAAGAAAAACCTGACCAATTAGCAAATATGCTGGAGACAAAAAATGCAGTAAAGGATTTCGAAAAGTTTTTGTTAAGTATAGATAAAACATTAGAATTCAACCTTTCTGTTGAAAAAGATATATATAATCAAAAGATTTTGGTTGCAAATTATCCAAATGGCGTTCAATTACCTTTTAATAATGTCGCTTCTACAGGAACTCTTTCTTTGTGGTTATTTTACTGTTGGGCATTAGAATTTGAAAATATTTCATTCTTATATATTGACGAATTTGATGCTTTTTATCATTACGAGACAGCTGAAATGATTTTAAATAATATTAATGAAAGAGGTAATTTCCAATCATTTTTATCTACTCACAATACATCTTTAATGAATAATGATTTAATAAGACCTGATTGTTGCTTTATCATATCTGATAATAAAAATATCCGCTCTTTACCAGAATGCACTGAAAAGGAAATTCGAGAAGCACATAACCTTGAAAGGATGTATAAGAATGGCGGATTCACGATATAATACCCTTTTGATTATTGAAGGGGAAAGTTGTGAGAAAGCGTTTTTTGATAAGTTTATCAAAACAATAAAAGCGGATAAGAATATAACTATCATTCCTTTTTGTAATGATATTTATGAATTATATAAACATATTGAAGAATTGGGGGAAACAACAACAAAAGATGTCATCTTAAATTATTGTGACTTAGATGATAAAACTAGAAATTTACTAAAAGGAACTAAATTTGTTTATACATATTTAGTGTTCGATTTAGATTTACAAGACGGCGCTGAAGATGAAAGAAAAGAAAAGTTAGAACAAGTGTCTAAAATGCTCAAGTTGTTTAATAACGAAACTGAATATGGTAAATTGTTTGTAAATTATCCGATGATGGAATCATATAGGCATTTTGACATAACAAATCCAGATACATTAAATAACAAATCTGTAATTGTTGATAATGAAATTTTAACTCAATATAAAGAACTTGTCGGACAAGAAGGCACTAATAAAAATGTAAGCAAATATACATCAAAAGACTTTTACACGATAACACTAGCACATCTAATGCAAGCAAATTTATTAGTTAATGGTCAATTTAAAAAACCTAATGTGACTAATTATGTTGACTTAATAGACATTGCCAATATTAACAAAAAACAAGCCGATTTAATTTTGAAAAAGAAAAAAATGCTAGTTCTAAACACTTCAACATTTTTGTATTCCGAATTTTATGACACAATATTGAAAAGTAAGAATTAAAGATACCAAAAGCTTTTCTCTCGGTATTTTTTGTGTATAAAGCACTTTATGATAACATACGATATTACACGATATTTACAGCATTCTTGCAAAAATTTGGAACAAATTCGTGACAAATTCGTAGACATTGCTCATTTTTAAGTATTTTTTAACCTAAAATTAAACAATTTTCTTTTTAAGAAATCGAACCCATAAGTTGATAATTTATTGATTTGTGGGTTCGGATTTTTTGTTTTCTAATAAAAAAATCTAGCGAAACCTAAAATCGCTAGATATCCCTAAAATAAAGGGTTTTATGGTGCTCCACGAGGGATTCTAACCCCCAACCCTTGGTTCCGAAGACCAATGCTCTATACAGTTGAGCTAGTGGAGCAAAATGATAATTTTTTTATGGGGATTATCGAACCCCAAAATATGTGTTCCGAAGTCGATTGTGATATCCATTTCACCATGGGAGCAAAACTGATAATTTTTTTATGGGGATTATCGAACCCCTTGAAATGCGATCCGAAGACGATTGTGATATCCACTTCACTATAGGTGCAAAATAGATAATTTTTTATAAAATTATCAAAAAAATTTGAATTTATTTATTTTTATATTATTTTTTAATATATTTTTTTATTTTATTTAATATTTAATATTTTTTTATTTTTATTTATTATTCTTTTTATAAAATATTATTTTGATGTGGCTTTTAAAATGATTTTTACTTATTTTTTAATTTTTTTATAAACTTTTTTATTTCCGCTTTTATTATTTATCTTAACTTGTAAAAATTATTATTTTCACAATTTTTCCATTATAAGAATAAATAATCTTGAGGGCAAAATAATGGAATATAATGACGAGCAAATTCTAAGTGTGGAAGATTACGAAGTTATGGCTAAAGCTTATGCTAGCACCATGAAAAGCAAAGGTTTTATCTTTATTCAGGTTGATAGCAGTGTAGTTAAAGCACTAATTGAAGAGACTTTTGACTTTCTTGCAGAGATTAAAACCTGCCTTTTTATTATGGGTGGATTTTTAAACACGGCGAGTTTTTATTCATTAAATGAACGTCAAATCAAAAAATTACGAATTATATTTGACTATTCGAGCCCGCTTCAAACCTTTAAATTAAAACACGACAAGACGCTATGCTTTTTGAGATTTTTAGGATTAGAAGCAAAAGTGCTTAAGAACCTATTATCTCTTGCTGAAAAAACAAACTATGAGACTGAGCTTAAAAAGATGGTTGATGACAGGCTTATAACCTTAGGTAACACATTTATGATTTCATAAAGTCTATCGTTTTAGGTATAACTTTATCTATTGTTTCTCTAAAAAGCACAAATTGCTCTTGAGTATAAGGTTTATAATCATCTTCTTCCACTGCCATATCAGTGGGGAAGATTGACATCTCACGGACAAGCATCTTGCAAATATTCTTGCCAATAACATAGATAACATTATAGTCATCTATATCATTTTTATATTCAATGGTCTCATAGTCTTCACTATCCATGATTTCTGTATAAGCATATCCAAGCAAAAACTGCAATTTTTCAATAGCAAGCTCATTGCCACGTGCCGCCGCCACAATCTCCCACTTTAAATACTTCTCATAGTTTTCCGGAAGAAGGTCTGGCACACCCGTCTTATAATAATATGCAAGTATATCCATTGCAACCAAGTCGCCTTCGCCCGCCTTTTTCTTGGTTTCTGCAAATTTTTCTGTGAACTTCTCAGGCTCATTTTCTATGTATTCATTTAAAGTCTTTCTAAGGTCAGTGAAGCCTTCTAAAGCTTCTTCATAATCTAGATACGCTGGCCTTTTATAAATTCTATCCATAACTTGCTCCCTATCCTATTTTATTATATCATATATTTATCGAATATTCGCATATTTTAACCAATTTTTTGCAATTTATAAAGATTTTTTGTCTTTGGTTATCACTGCAAGCATCTCATACTCTCCTGTTCTTGCAAACATATCAAAAAGCTCCACACATTCAATTTTGATATCTTTTAACCTTTGCAAATCGCGAATAAGCGTTGCTATGTTGCAGGAAATATAGATAAGTTTTTTAAAATCTACGTTATCTATCGCTTGTATAACCTTTTTATCAACCCCTTTGCGTGGTGGGTCAATTATGATTGTGTCAAAGCTATTTACAATCTTAGGAAGGACATCCGCACAATCGCCATTTATATTAGTGAGATTCTGAAGTTTATTTATCTGTTTCAATTTCTCTGCTTCTTCGTGTTCACTTTTTCCAAGCTCTATTGCCGTCACTTTTTGACACTTCTGACATAGCACGCCACTTAAGACGCCGTTTCCGCTATAACAATTTACAACATTTTTTCCGTTTACTTCATCTAAAACACGCTTATATAGTTTTTGACAAACATAGTCATTTACTTGGTGGAAACTATATGGTGAAAACCTGCATGACAAAGAAAATTCTTTTGTCTCTAAAAATTTTAACCCACAGATATGCATCTTCTTTTTGCCTAAAGTATGGTAGATGCCATAATTTTGTCCTAAATTATCATAAAGTTGCTTCATAAGATTATTGTCAATCGGCGTTTTTACATAGAAATTTATTAAGCAGTTTTCTCCTTCCTGTCGCAAAACAATATTTTCAAGCTTATCATACAAATCATGGGTTTTAACAAAAATATTTATTGTGTGCAGTGCTTTATTTATCAAGTTTTCAGCTAGGTCGCAGTTATCAATCGCACTTATTTCATTGCTATTTCTTCTTTTTAGCCCTATTTTTTTATCTTCAACAAACAATTTAATTTTGTTGCGATAATTATACTCATTTGGTGACGGATGAACTTTGATTTCACCATTGTAGTTCAACTTTTTTAGCTGTCTCTCTGCAAGCTGTCTTTTGATTTCAAGCTCTTCAACATAATCTGTATGCTGATAGCTGCAACCCCCACAATCTGCAAAATAGGGACACCTTGCCTTTATTCTTTTGTGACTTGGCAAAATAACTTTTTCTAGTTTTCCATAGATAAAATCCTTCTTTTCGTCAACTATCCTTATCTCTACCTGCTCATCTTTTAACACATATGGCACAAAACAAACCTTGCCATTGACTTTGCCCACACCTTCGCCATCATAGCCATAATCAATTATAGTGGTAGTTATTTTATTTTCCATTGATATCTTCCAACTTATTTTCAATATAATTCAAAACTCTTTCTTTACCGTAGCCACTTTGGCTTGAAAAAGGAATAAACATCTCTTCTCGCACCTTTAGCTGCTTTGCTATAGCTTGAATACTGCTTTTATACTTGCTCTTAGCAATCTTATCTGCCTTAGTTGCTATAAGCATGAATGGTAGCTGATTATATATTAAAAACTCTACCATTTGCATATCTTGCACTGTTGGTAAGTGACGAATATCCACAAGCACAAAGATAGTGACTAGTGATTTTGACTCTTCAAGGTATTTGCCTATAAGCTCTGACCACACTTCTTGATGCACTTTGCCTGTCTTTGCGTAGCCATAGCCTGGAAGGTCAACGAACCTAAACGAATCATTTATTTCAAAATAATTTATCATTTTTGTTTTGCCAGGTGTTGCGGAAGCCTTAGCGAGAGACTTTGTGTTTGTTAAGGCATTGATAAGCGACGACTTGCCAACATTACTCCTGCCCACAAAGGCAAACTCTGGCACGCCGTCATCTAGGATATTCTTTATGTTTGTCACGCTTGTTTTATAAACAGCCTTTTTGATTACCATGTTTAAATTTTATCATAAACATATATAAAAATCAAACTTTTTTTGTTTAAACAATAAAACATAGTCTCAAGATTAAAATTCATATCATCTTTAAACATAAAAAAAGAGAAGTCAATTTTGACTTCTCCTTAATTTTTCTAGGCTACTGAGAAAATGTATCTTACTGTTAGTCCTGTAACTCCATCAGCGCCTTCATTTAAGTTTTTAAATTCGATTAAATCCTTGAATGTGTAAGCAACCATATTGCCATAGGAATCACTATGTGAAGTGTGGATTTGAGGATTTAAGTCAGTAGATATCCAAACGTCTGTAAGTGTTACTCGTTGATAATTTCCATCAACGTAAATGTAAATGTTGTCAAGGTCTATATCACTGTAGAAATATTCTATGAAATTAGTTTCAAGTTGAGCATAATAATCTTCTGCTATATCTTCAAAATAAATTGGGTCTCCGCCACGATTTTCCATTGGGATATAATCTGTTCCATCATAGTAGAATACACCACTAAGATATAGTCCACCTTCTTGTTCAGATGACATAGCAGCTGTCCAAGTAAGTTCTGGATATGTGCAATCCCAAACAGCGTTTACAGTTAAGCCATTGTTTGCTATAACTGCAGCTGCAAGAGATTCATTTCCTGCTGTGTAGTCGTTGCCACTGAGTGTATAGGTTGTTCCGTCATATTCGAAACCTGCAAATTCATAGCCTGCTCTTGTTTCTGTGTAGGCACCAAATCCGGTTGTAGCATTATAGTTTATTGTTACGGAATTACTGCTAAGTGCATTATAGTTTACAACCACATCATAGTCAAGTGCTGTTTCACTTAGATAAATTGCATATTCACCAACTGAAAATTCTATATTAGAAACAACTATTGGATCGCCAACTGAATCTACCCAACCGGCAAATTCATAGCCTGGTGTGAGTGCTGCTTGAACTCTTTCATTATCACCTGAAACAAGTTGATAACTTGCAAGAGTGTCAGCTGTTACTATATCTTCAGCAATTACGCTTGCTCTATCAGTGTCATAATATCTAATAATCATTTGGTTTGACCATACAGGTCTAAGTGTAAGTGTTACAAGCTCTCCACTTTCATTTTTGTTTGCAACGTCAAAATTGGCAACTTTTGTTCCAGTGTAGCTTGAGCCTTCTCCTGTATAAACATACCAACCTACAAACGTTGCACCTGCTTGTGAAGTAAGGCTAACAAGTGATTGTCCATATTCTACAACTTGAACTTCGGTGTTCACATTGTCGCCAGTAAAACTGCCAAGCTCAGAGCCATCATCATAAGTGCCTGTGTATTGAATTTGGTATTGCATAGCATCTCTAAGTGCTGTAAGATGAGTTGAGCCTCTTAAATTGAATGTGTAACTTGTATCAGTTGTTACAGCCTCTTCTGTTCCATCAATCTCTTGTGGATTGCCATCATACCAACCAGAAAACTCATAACCAGCGCCTGTGAAACTTACCGTTACTTCTGTATTTTTCTGTAAGGTTATAGAAGTGATAGGTTGCTGGTTTTCATCAAGTTGTGCTTCTCCCCCAACGCTGATAACAATTTGCGAACTTTTTCCACCATATTGCCCGTCATTGCCACCTTCATAGATAGTTAAAGTTGCAGGTGCAGCTTCTGTCACGCAAAGTGCAGAGCCCACAACAATCAAAGGCACGAGCACAATAAGTGCATATATTGATAAGATTTTTATTAAATGCTTAGACATAATCCCTCCAATGTTTAGTTTTATTATATCACAACTATTTTATTATTTCAATAGTTAAAGTAAAAAAATTTTAAATTTTAGTAAAATAATGCACAGCACTATTAGTTTTACATGAAATTAAAATTCGAAAAGTTAGCAAAATATAGTTTTATTATGCACAATCTTGATAAATATATTTAATTATCAATTTAAATATAATAAATTATTATACTAGCAGTTTAATATGGGTGTTTAACTAATAGTCTATTAAATACTCTATATAAAAAAGAAGCCTTTTGGGCTTCAAATTAAGAAAAATCAATTTAAAAGGAAGATTTAGTAAAATCATCACCTTGATTACTTTCACTATCAGTTTTCATGCTTTCATCTTTGTTATCTTCAGTTTCTGATTTTGCTTTTTTCTCTTGTTTATCTTCTCTCTTCTCACCCTTTGCACAAAAATCTATTATTGCAAAAATGGCAAATACTATGGTTTTTGCTATTGTGTCTATTGCTCTTAGCCAAGTGAGTGCTTCGCTTGCTCCACTAGAATAAGTTTGTGTGTTTGCCATTGATAAACATGCCGAATAAATTGCAAGAAAAGCTTCAATAATTGTGAATATAACTGTTATAACAAAAGCTTTATGTGATGTTTTCTTAAGTTCTTTATCATCACTTTTAACTATTGTATAACCGCCAACAATGGCAAAAGCTATAATATTTAAATAGCCGCAAACCCATATAAGAAGTTTTTTCCATCTGTTTGACCAACCTTCTTTCATAATTTTCTCCTTTCCTATTTTATATATTCATTTCTTAAGGATATTGTATAACATTATCTAAAATTTTCCAAGTATTTTGCAAAAAGTTATGAAAAAATACTAAAAACAATAAAATTATTGCATCTTAAAAAATACTTTTTTAAGCGTTGCTTTTCTAAATAAAGCATCAATCTCATTTGCTTATTTAAATAAATAAAAAAATAAGTATCATTTCTGATACTTATTTATGGTGGAGAATAAGAGATTCGAACTCTTGACCTCCTGCTTGCAAGGCAGGCGCTCTAGCCAACTGAGCTAATCCCCCAAGAGCAATATTCAATGCTCTTAAAGATTAACATATTTTAAAGATTTTGTCAATAGATTTTACAATTTTTTTATGAAATCTTTGTTAAAAATGTAAAATTTATAAAAATTTTCAAGAGCTTGCAAATATTGAACTAAATAGCTATCACATTTAAAGCTCTTTGCTATCTAAAATAATTGTTACAGGACCGTCATTCAAGACATTTATCTTCATATCAGCACCAAAGACACCTGTTTTTACTGGAATATTTTCGTTTTCTAGCAAAGTTTTCATATTTTCATACAACTGATTTGCTCGCTCTGGCTTTTCTGCCATGATAAAACTTGGACGATTGCCATGCCTACAATCACCATATAAAGTAAATTGGCTGACAAGAAGTATCTGCCCGCTAACATCTTTTATAGACAAGTTCATCTTGCCATTTTCATCTTCAAAAATACGCAATTTTGATATTTTTGCCGCAAGTTTTAATAAATCATTTTCTTCGTCGCCTTGCCCTACACCTAGAAATACAACAAGTCCTTTTCCAATCTCTGAAATAAGCTTTCCATCTACTTTTAAATCAGCCTTTAATACTCTTTGCACTATCGCTTTCATAATTCCTCTTAACATTTATAATTATATAAAAATAAAAAAACTATGTCAAAATATTTTGACATAGCCTTCAAAAAAATTATATTTAAAAAAATCAAACCTTAACACCAATCTATCATTTTAAGGATAGTTTATGCCATTTTCTTCGCTTTCATAATTGTATATAATACGTGGATTTAAATCAGCATCTTTTATATTATTCTGCAAACGGCTGATTTCCATTTCTCTTCCAAGTCTTTTTCTAGCTTCTTCTATATTTGCAAAAATTTCAACACTTGCTAAAGCACCTAAAGCATTAGCTATCGACACAACAAACAAAACACTACCTAGCGTGATACTTGTTTCATATCTATATTTAAGTGGGCTAGACGAGTTTTTTAAAATCTCTATAGCATTGCTATTTGAATATAATTGTTCAATTTCATTGTTATATTCTTCTTGAGATAAAACACCATTTTCGTATCTTTCATTTATATCGCTTAAACCATTTTCAATAATAGCATTATAATTTTGGTCACTTTCCTTAAACTCATCAATGGTATTAATAGCAACTGGATATGATACAATACCACTAGCTACACTTAAAAAGAATAACCCTGTAAAAGATACAAAGGCTCTAAATGAACGATTTGCTGCTAATGAAAATTTTTTTACTTGTGTTTGATAATTATTTTCTTTATAGTCAATTTTTTCCATATATTACTCCTTGCAAAAGCAGTTTAACACAAAAGGCTATATTTGTCAATATCTTTGTAAATTCAGTTGTGGGTTATTGGCATACTTTAAAGTAAATCACAAACAAAAAAACAAGGGATTGTCTAAAATCAAACCCTTGTTTTTTATTTACAATTTATTTTTAAATTAACTCAACGATTGCCATTTCAGCACTATCGCCACGTCTTTGTCCAAGCTTAACTATTCTAGTGTAGCCACCACCTTGACCATTTTCTTTATTTCTTGCTGCATATTTTGGTGCATAAAGGTTAAAGATTTTTTCAAGAAGTGGGTGGTTGATGCCTTGTGTTCTTGCCTCAAATGCTTCGAGTGATTCCTTTGGCTTTCTTTGTTCTTGTCTATCCATAACATAAGCCATTATTGCTCTACGTGCTTGAAGCTTCTTAGGTCCGTCATTAGAAACAGTTTTCTTAACTTTAACTCCCTTTTCATCTTTGATTTCTTTTTGAACTTTTGTGATATCTTCATAAGAATTGATAGCAAGAGTTAAAATCTTTTCTGCCTTACTTCTAACTGCCTTAGCCTTTGCAAGAGTAGTTTCAACTTTTCCAAACCATAGAAGATCGGAAACAAGTCCACGTAACATAGAATTTTTTTCTTTACTTGGTCTACCTAATTTTGCGTTAGCCATTGTATATCTCCTTTATAAAGTTTAGTCTTCGTCTTTGCGAAGTGAAAGTCCATAACTTTCAAGTTTTGCAATAACCTCATCAATAGATTTGATACCAAGATTCTTAACTTTAAGCATATCGCCTCTTGATTTTTTGATAAGGTCTTCAACAGTGTTGATTCCTGCTCTCTTCAAGCAGTTATATGAACGAACAGAAAGATCCATTTCTTCAATAGGAAGTTCAAGAAGTTTTACTTGTTTGTCTTCTTCGCGAGAAACTAGAATATCAGTGTTTGCAATTTGTGCACAAAGTTCTACGAACAAATTAACATGTTCCATGATAATCTTGCCTGCAAGTGAAACAATTTCTCTTGCTGAAGTTGTTCCATTAGTTTCAACCTCAAGTGTAAGTTTATCAAAGTTTACGCTTTGTCCTACACGAGTGCTTTCAACATTGAAATTAACTCTCTTAACAGGTGAGAATAATGAATCAATAGCGATGTAGTCAATATCATCAAATTTTTCTTTATTGATATTGTTTGGAACGTATCCACGACCATTGCCAATCATTAAATCCATATCAAGCACAGCACCATCATCCATTGTGCAAATGTGAAGGTCTGGGTTTAAGATTTCAACATCACTGTTTTCTTCAAAATCTTTAGCAGTAACTTCGCCTGCACCTGTTTTTCTTAAGTGCAAATATGTTACATAGTCACGGCTTTGATCTTTGCATTTAACTGCAAGTTGTTTAAGGTTTAAAATAATATCAACAACATCTTCAGTTACCCCACGAATTGTTGAAAATTCATGAGCAACACCTGCAATTCGGACTGCAATAGCAGCAGAACCAGGAAGAGAAGAGAGAAGTGTTCTTCTCATAGCATTTCCAAGTGTGATACCATAACCCTTTTCAAGTGGCTCAACAACAAACTTTGCATAAGCACCATTATCTGTTTCTTCACAAGAAATTCTTGGTCTTTCCATTTCCATAAATAAATACCCCCGCTTATACTATCTTGAATAAAATTCAACGATAAGTTGTTCTTTGATATCGGCGTCGATATCTTCTCTGCTAGGAAGTGAAAGGATTTTCCCAGTGAGAGTGTTTGTGTCAAATTCAAGCCATTTTGGCATTACAATCTTGCTGCCCTTAAGGTCTTTAAACATCTCGTTATCTTGTTTATTTTCCTTAACTGCAATAACATCGCCTGCCTTAACCATGTATGATGGAATATCAACACGTTTTCCATTTACAGTGATAAGTCCATGATTTACAATTTGACGACATTGTTTTCTGCTTGCTCCAATGCCCATTCTGTAAACGACATTGTCAAGTCTTCTTTCAATCAAAGTAAGCATAACTTCACCGGTAGCACCTTTCATTTTGCTTGCTTTTTCATAGTATTCATGGAATTGATTTTCAAGTATTCCATACATTCTTTTAACCTTTTGTTTTTCACGAAGTTGAGTGCCGTATTCTGAGAAAGCTACTCTTCTCTTAGAGTTGCCATGTTGTCCAGGAATAACTGGCCTTCTTTCCATAGCACATTTCTTAGATGTACATCTTTCGCCTTTAAGAAAGAGTTTGCATCCTTCTCGTCTACATTGACGGCAATCAGGTTCAATAGTTCTTGCCATTTAGCCTATCTCCTTTTATATTCTTCTAACTTTAGGAGGTCTACAACCGTTATGAGCGATTGGAGATACATCCTTTATCATGGTTACATTAAGGTCGCAGTTTGCAAGTGAACGGATTGCAAGTTCTCTGCCGCTGCCCGGTCCTTTAACAAAAACCTCAACACTTTTGATACCATGTTCTTTTGCGACTTTTGCTGCATCTTCAACACAAGATTGTGCTGCGAAAGGTGTGCTTTTCTTTGAGCCTTTAAGTCCAAGTTTGCCTGAGCTGCACCAAGAAAGAACGTTACCATCACAGTCTGTGAAAGTTACGATAGTGTTGTTAAAAGAAGTTTTAATATGAACTTGTCCAGCAGAGATATTTCTGCTAACTCTTTTCTTTGTTGTCTTTTTATTTTGTGTATTTTTAGCTGCCATATCTAATCTCCTTACTTACCTTTCTTTGAGCTTCCAGCTACAACTTTCTTAGGACCTTTTCTAGTTCTTGCATTGTTGCGAGTGTTTTGTCCACGAACAGGAAGACCTTTTCTATGACGAACACCACGATAGCAACCTATTTCGCCTAGTTTTTTTATGTCCATATCGACTTTTTTACGAAGTTCACCTTCAACAATTACATTGTGTTCAATGTAGTTACGAAGTTTAGCAACTTGGTCATCAGTAAGATCTTTAACACGGATGTCTGCACTGATATCAGTTGCTTTACAAATTTCATTAGAAGTGTGTCTGCCTATTCCATAGATATAGGTAAGACCAATTTCTAATCTTTTTTCTCTGGGTAAATCTACACCAGCAATTCTTGCCATTTAACTATTCCTCCATTTTTTAAATTAGCCTTGAACTTGTTTGTGTTTAGGGTTTTTGCAGATGACCATAACTTTTCCATCTCTCTTTATAACTCTACACTTATCACAAATTGGCTTTACAGATGCTCTTACTTTCATTTTTTCTCCTTTTTAGCCCTTATCACGCCACGTTATACGACCTTTTGTGAGATCATAAGGACTCATTTCAACTTTTACTTTATCTCCTTCAAGGATTTTGATATAGTTTTTTCTAAGTTTCCCTGAAAGATAAGTGAGTATTTCATGACCATTTGATAGACGCACTCTAAATGTTGTATTTGGCAGCACTTCTACTACCACTCCTTCAAATTCAATTACATCATCTTTTGACATGCCTCACTCCTTATTTTATATAAAAATTTTCTTATCAAAGCGTTTGCTCTTTCATTTTTGTCAAGAACATCGCTTTCGCTTAAGGCTTCAGTTGTGAAAAGTTTTATATGTTTAAAACTTTTTTTCTTTGGGCTACTTGTCTTAAGCCTTTTACCATCTGATAAATAAGCGTATTTATCATCTTTGCCCACAATTATAAATAATTGTCCTTTTTCTTTTCCTGCTAGCGCTATGACAACATTTCCGATTTTATACATATAGTCCTCTTAAAGTGTTAAAATCTCAACGCCGTCTTTAGTTACATGCACAGTATTCTCATAGTGAGCAGCAGCCTTACCATCTCTGGTTACCACTCCCCAGCCGTCTTCTATGAGCCATACTTCTTTTCGTCCCATGTTTATCATAGGTTCTATTGCAAGACATGCGTTTTCTGTTATAATCGGACCATCAGTCACCTTGCCATAATTTGGAACATTAGGTGGCTCATGCATATCCTTTCCTATACCATGCCCCACAAGTTCTCGCACAACAGAAAAACCATTTTTCTCTGCGTAAGCTTGAATTGCATGGCTAACTTCGCCAAGTCTATGTCCGACTTTTAAGTATTTGATACCCTCAAAAAAGCACTGCTTAGTGACTTCAATCAGCTTTGCTTTATCTTCCGATATCTTTCCAACAGGAAATGTGCGGGTAGCATCCCCATGCAAACCTTTATAGTTTACAACAAGGTCAATGCTAATTATATCTCCCTCTTTGAGTATGGTTTTCTCGTTTGGAATGCCATGCACCACCATGTCGTTTACTGACGCACAGATGGTTGCTGGGTAGCCTTCATAACCTTTACATGCAGGGAGCCCACCACTATCTATTATAAACTTTTCTACAAGATTGTCAAGTTCTTTTGTTGAAATACCCGGTTTTATAAGGGTTTCACAATAATTTAGGGCGTCTCTTGTGATTTGCCCTGCCTTTCGCATTAAAACAATCTCTGCAGGAGTTAAGTTATTCACCTTTTGCCTCCAATTTTTCAAGAAAAGTTTTTACAGGCATATAAGTCTGGTCAGGCGAACCTGCCGATGACACTTTGAAAAGCCTGTCACTGTAGAAGTTTATGAGTGGTGATGTGCTATTTTCATAAACTTCCAGACGATGTTTTATAGTTTCAGGTTTATCGTCATCACGCTGAATTAGTGGAGTTGAACATTTTTTGCATACATTTTCAGGATTGTCTTGCACGCTATAAATCTCTCCACAATTTGGACATGTTCTTCTTGAAGAAAGTCTGTCAATGATTATCTCATTTGCAAGCTCAACAAGAATAACACTGTCAATTTGAGAAATTTTTTCAAGAGCTTCAGCTTGAGCTATAGTTCTTGGAAAACCATCTAGAATAAATCCTTTTTTACAGTCAGGTCTTGATATTCTCTCTTTGACAAGTTCTACTGTTATCTCGTCAGGCACAAGTCCACCGCTTGCCATGATGCTTTTAACTTTTTCTGCAAGTGGGCTATTCTCTTTTACGATTGCTCTAAAAAGGTCGCCTGTTGAAATTTGTGGAATGTCAAAATCTCTTGAGATTTTTTTTGCAAGTGTGCCTTTGCCACTGCCTGGTGCACCTAAAAGAATTATTCTCATATAATCTCCTTTTTCTCAATCTTTGTGAAATTTATCCGCTAGGTTTTATTAGCTTTGTTAAGATTAAAAATTTAAAATATTTGTGATTTAAATTTTAATTACAAACTTTAAATAAAACCTAGCAATTCCACTATATGCTTTAACATTATTAAATGTTTTAGCCTTTTATTAACTTAAAAATCCTTTATGATTTCTAACAAACATTTGTGCTGAGAGTTGTTTCTCAAGTTCGAGTGCAACAGAAACCACAATCATAAGTCCTGTTGTAGAGAACGCATTTATTAAGACAGATGCAGCTTGTGCCGCGTCAGATGCTGTTCCAACCGCACCACCTATTGCTTTGAATGCAAGTGATGGAATAAGTGCTATAACTGCAAGGAAGATAGCTCCGAAGAGTGTTATTCTGCCTGAAATTCTATTTAGATATTCAGCTGTTGGCTTACCTGCTCTAATGCCAGGGATGAAACCGCCTTGCTGTTGCAATCTCTTACTGATATCATCTGGGTTGAAAGATATCTTTGAATAGAAGAATGCAAATACTAAAATTAGAAGTGCAGTTAACACGATGTATAACCATGAGTTTGTTCCAAGCCATGTGTTATACCAATCATAAGCTGCTGAATCTGGCCAGAAAATTGAAATTATAAGTTGTGGGAATGTTAGAAGTGCTGATGCAAAGATTATTGGCATAACCCCTGTTGCATTTAATTTGATAGGAATGTGATTGCTTTGTCCGCCATACATCTTATTACCTTTAATCTGTTTTGCATATTGAACACGAACGCGTTCTTCTGCACCATCCATAAAGACAATAAGAGCAAAGATTAAGATGATTGCAACGATGAATAGCACGAGATACCATATATATGTGATATCTTGGGTGCAAGCTTGAATGATTCCTGCAACTGATGAACCTGCAGAAGAGAGAATACCTACAAAGATAAGAAGGCTTGTGCCGTTTCCTATTCCAAGGTCTGTGATTCTCTCACCAATCCATACAGTAAACATTGAACCTGCAACCATTATAATAACCATTCCACAGCCAATAAGCCATTCAGGCATTGCTGCTGTAAGGTTTGGGTCCATTGCTTCGCTTGCATAGCCAACAACTATACCAACCGCTTGTGCGATTGCAAGAACAAGGGCTGCAATACGAGTGTATAGGCTAAGTTTTCTTCTGCCGTCTTCACCACTCTTTGAAAGTCTTTCAAGAGATGGAATGGCAACGGTCAATAATTGTATAACGATTGATGCGGTGATATAAGGTGAAACACCTAGCGCCAGCACTGAACAGTTTGCAAGCGCACCACCTGACACCATATTCATAAGTTCAAAGAAACCAAATGTGCTGCTCTCTCCAAGAGCGAAATCTGCGCTAAATCCCACGCATGGAATCCAGCAACCTACCCTATAAATGAAAAGAAGAAGGAGTGTGATTAAAATCTTGTTCCTAATTTCTTTCACTTTAAATGCGTCAATTATCGTTCTAAACATCGATTATAACTCCTCTACTTTTCCGCCAACTTTTTCAATTTTCTCTCTTGCTTGTTTTGTGAATTTTTTTGCTCTAACAGTGAGTGGTTTCGTAAGCTCGCCGTCTCCGAGAATCTTAAGACCATATTCACTACGTTTTCCGATAAATCTTGTTGCGTATAAAAGGTCTTGGTCGATAACTGCGTTAGCTTCAAATGCTTCAAGGTCTCCAACATTTACACAAGCATATCTCTTTGAGAAATTCTTGTTGTTAAATCCACGCATTGGGATTTTTCTAATCATTGGAATATTTCCGCCTTCAAAGCCAGGTCTAACGCCACCGCCACTACGTGCGTTTTGACCCTTGTGACCCTTTCCACTTGTTTTACCAATTCCGCTTCCAATGCCACGACCAACTCTTGCTTTCTTAGTGGTAGCACCTTCTGCTGGTTTTAAATTTCCAAGTTCCATTTTGTCCTCCTACTTTACCTCTTCAACGCTAACAAGGTGAGCCACATGATGAAGGCTTCCTCTGATTGATGCGTTGTCTGGGAGCATTCTTGTTTGTCCAAGTTTCTTGAAACCAAGAGCCTCTATAATGAGGGCTTGTTTTTTGTTGTAGCCGATTGTGCTACGAACCCAAGTAACTTTAAGCATTTTTTCTTTTTCTGCCATGATGCCCTCCTTATATCTCTTCTACTGCCTTGCCACGACGACGTGCAATCTCTTCCTTAGTTTTAAGGCTGAGAAGGCCATTCATTGTAGCTTTTACGCAGTTCATTTTATTTGAAGAACCATGTCTCTTTGTAACAATGTTCTTAATGCCGGCAAGTTCGATAACTGCACGAGTTGAACCACCAGCGATAACTCCTGTTCCTTCTGGAGCAGGAAGCATAATGATGCTTGTTGCTGAGAATTTTCCAATAGTGTTGTGTGGTATTGTGTCATTTACAATAGGAATATTTACAACATTCTTTCTTGCGTCAGTTGTAGCCTTTTCAATAGCTGCACTAACTTCTTTGCTCTTGCCAATACCAATGCCAACTCTGCCCTTTCTGTCGCCTACGACAACAAGAGCTGAGAAACGAAGTGTGCGACCACCTTTGACAACCTTTTGAACTCTTCGAACAGATACAACTTGTTTGTCAAATTCGCTAGCTTCCTTTCTAGGAGCACGTTCTCTACGTTCGTCCTTTCTCTTTCCTGAGAAGTTGCCTCTTTTTGATTTAGGTGCAGATGTGTTTTCGCCCTCTTGACTTGCTACTTCTGCTACTACTTGTTCATTTTCTGCCATGATGACCTCCTAAAATTTGAGTCCAGCTTCTCTGGCACCATCAGCCAAAGCCTGAACACGTCCGATATAGATATATCCACCTCTATCAAAAACAACTTCGTTGATATTCTTTTCCATTGCACGTTTTGCAACAGTTTCGCCTACAATCCTAGCCTGTTCTGATTTAGATTTTCCTTGGCAAAGAGCTTTTACATCTTTATCAAGAGTGGATGCAGAAGCAAGAGTAACTCCTTTGACATCGTCAATAACTTGAGCGTAGATTTGGCTTAAGCTTCTGTATACGCAAAGACGTGGTCTTTCGCTTGTTCCTGAAAGTTTTCTTCTAACTCTTTTATGACGAACTACTCTTTCTTGATTTTTATCTGTTTTGTTAATCATGTGAAGTTCTCCTATTTCTTGCCTTTACCGGCAGTTTTTCCGACTTTTCTTATAACTACTTGGTCAGAATATCTGATTCCGTAGCCATGATATGGTTCTACAGGTCTGATATACTTAACATTTGAAGCAAACTGACCAACTTCTTGTTTGTTAATTCCATTGATAACAATTTCTGTTGCACTTGGGCAAGTAACAGTGATGCCTTGTGGAATTTCAACTTCAACTGGGTGAGAGAAACCAAGATTCATAACAAGTTTGTTGCCACTAACGCTTGCCTTGTAACCTACACCTGAGATTTGAAGTGTTTTTGTAAATCCATCATGAACGCCAACAACCATGTTGTGTGCAAGAGCTCTATAAAGCCCATGTTTTGCATTTGATGATGGAGTTTCTTTTGCGATTTCAAAAGAAAGGTTTTGTCCATCGATGTTTACCTTGATAACATTGTCAACAGTTTGAGATAAGCTGCCTTTTGGACCTGTTACAGTAAGTGTATCATTTTCAAATTTTGCAGTTACGCCAGCTGGCATAACGATTAGTTCTTTACCTATTCTAGACATAACTACCTCCTTACCATACGTAAGCGAGCACTTCGCCGCCAACTCCAAGTTTTCTTGCTTCTTTATCAGTAACAATACCCTTGTTTGTTGAGATGATTGCGATGCCAAGTCCGCTTATAACCTTTGGAAGTTTATCTTTTTGAGCGTAGATACGAAGTCCTGGTTTAGAAATTCTTTTAAGACCTTGTATAACGCTGTCGCCAGTTTCATCATATTTTAAAGTGATGATGATATTTTTGTGTCTAGCTTCTTCTTTTTCTTCATAAGAAGTGATATAACCTTCGTCAAGAAGGATTTTAGAAATTGCACGTTTTTCATTTGATGCAGGGATGCTTACAGTTTCATGCTTAACTTGCGTTGCATTTCTGATTCTTGTGAGCATATCTGCGATTGGATCTGTAACTAACATTCTTTCCTCCTTATCTTACCAGCTAGACTTCTTTACGCCCGGGATTTCACCCTTGTTGGCGAGTTCTCTGAAGCAAATTCTGCAAATGCCATACTTTCTGAGCACTGCATGTGGTCTGCCACAAAGAGAACATCTAGTATACTGACGGGTTTTATACTTTTGTGTTCTTTTCTGTTTTTCAACTAATGCTTTTCTTGCCATAACTTATCTCCTACTTAGCAAAAGGCAAACCAAGTGCCTTCAAGAGTGCTTTTGCCTCTTCATCAGTTTTAGCGGTTGTTACAAAAGTAATATCAAAACCTCTAATCTTTTCGACTTTTTCATAAACTATTTCTGGGAATATAAGTTGTTCTTTGATTCCCATAGAGTAATTTCCTTTGCCATCAAATGACTTGTCTGAAATTCCTCTGAAGTCTCTCACCTTTGGAAGAGCGATTGATGTGAGTCTATCAAAGAACTCATACATACGGTCTCCTCTGAGTGTGACCTTTGCACCAATTTTTTGTCCTTCTCTTAAACCGAAGTTAGAAATTGATTTTTTAGCAACTGTTACAACAGGTTTTTGTCCTGAAATTGCTGCAAGTTCGTCAACAGCGATGTTGAAGCTCTTTGAATTTCCTTTAACTTCGCCAAGTCCCATATTTAAAACTATTTTAACAAGTTTTGGAACTTCGTTAACATTTTTATAGTTAAATTCTTTAATAAGAGCAGGAACAATTTCTTTCTTGTATGTCTCTAAAATTCTATTTTGTTCTTTTGCCATGTTTTACTCCTATTTTGATTCCTTAGCTTCGGCTGTCGACTTTTTTGTTGCTGTTTTCTTAGCTGTTGTTTTTGCTGCTGGCTTTTCGCTAGCTGCAGTAGTTTTTGTTGTTTTGGCTGCTGTCTTAGTTGCTGTTGACTTAGCTGCTGTTTTCTTTGTTGTTTCTTTTGTTTCGCTTGTCTTAGCAGTTTTCTTTGCAGGTTTTTCTTCTGCTGAAGCTGCCTTTAGGTTTGCACCCTTAAGATCGCTTGCTTTGATTGCTTTCTTAGCTTCTTTCTTTGTTGCTTTAACAAATTCTTTATCAAGAGATGCACCACATTTTTTGCAAGCACGGAATTTCTTTCCGTCAACTTCTTTGTGACCTACTCTTGTTGCCTTGCCACATACTGGGCAAACAACCATAACATTTGATGCTTCGATTGGAGCTGGTCTTTTGAAAATGCCGCCCTTATCTTGTTGTGACCTTGGCTTTTGATGCTTAGAAACAATGTTTACATTGTCAACAAGCACTCTATTTTCGTCGGCATAAACAGCTGTAACTTTGCCAGTTTTGCCTTTATCTTTTCCTGCGATAACTACAACGCTATCGCCGCTTTTTATTGTCATCTTCATTATGCCGCTCCTTTTATATAACATCTGGTGCTAGAGATATAATCTTCATATATCCCTTATCACGAAGTTCTCTTGCGATAGGTCCGAAAACACGAGTCCCTTTTGGTTGTTTTTGATTATCAATGATAACAGCTGCATTATCATCAAATCTGATATGTGAACCATCTGGTCTTCTAAGCCCTTTTGAAGAGCGAACTATAACTGCCTTAACGACATCACCTTTCTTAACAGTTCCGCCAGGAATTGCCTTCTTTACAGAAGCTACGATAACATCACCGATGTTTCCGCTTCTTCTAAAAGAACCGCCAAGAACTCTGATACACATAATTTCTTTTGCACCTGTGTTATCTGCTACTTTTAATCTTGTTTGAGGTTGTATCATAACTCACTCCTTTTACTTAGCTTTCTCTACGATTTCTACAACACGGAAATGTTTATCTTTAGAAAGTGGTCTTGTTTCCATAATTCTAACGGTATCGCCAATTCCGCACTCGTTGTTTTCATCATGAGCCTTGAACTTCTTTGACTTTTGAACGACTTTTTTATAAATTGGGCTCTTTACTCTGGAAACGACTTTAACAACAACGGTTTTGTCCATTTTACCAGCTGATACTACTTCGCCCACACGAGTAATTCTTGTTGAATTTCTACTTGTTTCCATCGTTTGCCCCCTTTTCTTGTAATTCTTTTTCTCTTAAAACAGTTTTTACTCTTGCAATGTCCTTCTTAACATTGTGAAGTGCCATAGGATTTGCAAGTGATCTAGTAGCGTGAGAGAAACGAAGATTAAATAATTCGCTGTTAAGCTCTTTAAGCTTTGCGTTTAGCTCTGCTACTGATAAATATTTAATTTCATTTATTTTCATCTTTCACACCACCTTTTGTAGCATTGTCTTCTTTCTTTATAAACTTAACCTTGCAAGGAAGTTTATGTCCGGCAAGTCTTAAAGCTTCTTTTGCAACTTCTTCAGACACGCCTTCTATCTCAAAGAGAACTCTGCCAGGTTTTACAACTGCAACCCAGAACTCTGGAGAACCTTTACCTGAACCCATACGAGTTTCAGCTGGTTTCTTTGTTACTGGCTTATCAGGGAAAATTTTAATCCAAACTTTACCATCTCTTCTTGTATATCTAGTAAGTGCGATACGAGCGGCTTCAATTTGATTTGACTTTATCCAGCATGGCTCTGTGGCAATGATACCATATGAGCCGTATGTTAAAGTGTTACCCCTTGTTGCTTTACCTGTCATTCTGCCTCTATGAACTTTTCTTCTTTTAACTCTTTTAGGCATCAACATTATTCTTGTCCTCCTTTTTTATCAGACGACTTTTTGCCAAGTATTTCACCTTTGTAAATCCAGCACTTAACACCAATTTTACCAATAAGTGTGTAAGCTGCAGCTTCACCATAATCGATATCAGCTCTAAGAGTATGAAGTGGAACTGAACCTCTGAATTGTTTTTCAACTTGAGATTGTTCGTTAGCTTTTGCAAGAACGCCTGCAACTTGAACTTTGCAGCCCTTAGCACCAGCTTTCATAATTCTTTCTGCGGCTTGTTTTAAAGCACGTTTGGCAGCAACACGTTTTTCAAGTTGAGCTGCTATTGACTCTGCAACAAGTTGAGCATCAAGATCTGGTTTCTTAATTTCTTTTACATTTACAAGTAAAAGTTTTACAGGTCTGATTAATTTTTGAACGTCTTTCTTAATATTTTCAATACCAGCACCCTTTGTTCCGATAATCATACCAGGTTTTGCTGTGAAGATATTGATAACAAGCTTACCTTCTGTTCTCTCTATTGTTATCTTAGAAATAGAGCAAGCCTTGTATTTTTTCATTAAGAAGTTTTTAATATCTTGGTCTTCTTTAAGGTTTGCGGCAAAAGTTTTCTTGTCTGCATACCAAGTTGAATTCCAATCTTTGTTTATTCCAATACGAAGTCCTATTGGACTAACCTTTTGTCCCATTCTTAGCCTCCTACTACTTCATCAAGCACAATAGTGATATGTGAAGTCTTTTTAAGAATAATGTTGCCTGAGCCTTTTGCTCTTGGACTCATTCTTTTAAATTGTGGACCGCTTGTTGCATAGGCTTCTTTAACAAATAATGTTTCAGCATTTTTGCCCATGTTGTTTTCAGCGTTTGCGATTGCACTCTTTAAAACTTTGAGACTTTCAAAAGCGCCCTTATCAGGCATATTTTCAAGTATAGCGACAGCTTCCCCTGCTTTTTTGCCACGAATAAGGTCAAGAACGTAAGTGATTTTGCTTGGGCTCATTCTTACATACTTAGCTTTAGCATAAGGGTATTTTGTCTGTGCGTTTCTTTTTTCTGCTTTTTGTCTAATTCTTGTAGCCATCATTTACCTCTACTTTTTGCCTGTTTTTGTTGCAACACTTGCCGACTTTTTAGTGTGTCCCTTATAAGTTCTTGTTGGAGAGAATTCTCCAAGTTTATGACCTACCATATCAGCAGTGCAGTAAACAGGGACATGTTTTTTACCATTGTGCACTGCAAATGTGAATCCTACGAAATCAGGATAGATAGTAGATGATCTTGACCAAGTCTTAATAGGTCTTTTAACGCCAGATTCTTGCATCTCGGCTACTTTTTTCAAAAGACTTGGATGAACGTAAGGCTTTTTCTTTAATGATTTGCTCATAGTTTTCTCTCCTAATTTATTCTCTTAACCATTAAGCGGTTAGATTTATTCTTTTTCTTTCTTGTCTTATAGCCAAGAGCAGGTTTGTTCCAAGGTGTGACAGGTGAAGCCATACCAACAGGGCTCTTACCTTCACCACCACCATGCTTGTGGTCATTAGGGTTCATAGCTACGCCGCGCACTGCAGGTCTAACACCCATGTGTCTGTTTCTTCCAGCTTTGCCAAGAGAAACAAGCTCATGATCAATGTTACCAACAGTTCCGATTGTAGCACGGCAAGTTAAAAGAACCTTTCTCATTTCGCCACTTGGGAGACGAAGAGTTGCATACTTGCCTTCTTTAGCCATAAGTTGAACACCAGAACCTGCAGAACGAGCAAGTTGAGCACCTTTCTTAGGTTCAAGTTCAACATTGTGGATAAGTGAACCGACAGGAATTTTAGCAAGCGGAAGAGCGTTGCCGACTTTGATTTCAACTTCTTCCCCGCTCATAACAACATCACCATCTTTAAGTCCAACAGGAGCGATTATATATCTCTTTTCACCATCAGCGTAGTTTAAAAGAGCGATATATGCTGTTCTGTTTGGATCATATTCGATACCTACAACTTTTGCAGGAATGTTGTCTTTATTACGTTTAAAATCGATTATACGATATTTTTGTCTGTTTCCACCACCTTGGTGACGAACAGTAACTTTGCCTTGAGCATTTCTTCCTGCATTTTTCTTTTTAACGTCAAGAAGAGATTTTTCAGGCTCTTTCTTTGTGATTTCTTCGTAGGAAGAGGTTGTGTAGAATCTTCTTCCAGCGGAAGTTGGTCTATGTGTTCTAATTGCCATAATTTAGCCCCTCCCTTATGATAAGCTGTCGAAGAAGGCGATTGTTTTTGAGTCTGGTGTAAGAGTTACAACAGCCTTTTTGTAATCGCTAGTTTTGCCAACTGTTCTTCCAGCCTTTGTGTTTTGTGTTTTTTTGTGACCTTTTACAATGCTTGTGTTGACGCGTGCAACCTTAACATTGAAAAGTTTTTCAACTGCATTTTTGATTTCAATCTTTCCAGCATTCTTTGCAACGATGAAAGTGTAAACTTTGTTTGCTATGCCAGAATAACTTTTCTCTGTGAGAAGTGGTTTTATAATGATTTTTTCGTTTTCCATTATTCTGCGTAAGCCTCCTCTATTTGTTTGATAGCTGCTTCAGTTAAAACAACGTTCTTGTTTGCAAGAACCTCGTATGCGTTAAGGTTTGCAGCTTCTTCAATGCTAAGGGTTGGGATGTTTGCAGTTGAGAGTTTAACATTTTTGTCATTTTTATCGTTTACAACGAGAACTGAACCGTTAAACTTGAAAGCATCAACAAATGCCTTAGCTTGTTTTGTTTTTGGCTCTGCAAAGCTGAATGTGTCAAGAACAACAACTTGACCATCTCTAAGCTTGCTAGAGAGAGCAGAAAGAAGCGCATATCTCTTCTTTTGCTTGTTTACTTTCTTTGAGAAATCTCTTGGCTTTGGAGCGAAGACGATACCACCGCCTCTCCATTGTGGACCTTTAGAAGAGCCTTGTCTTGCATGACCTGTGCCCTTTTGACGCCAAGGTTTCTTTGCGTGCCCTCTTACTTCAGAGCGAGTAAGAGCACTCTTTGTGCCTTGTCTTTGATTTGTGTTGTATGCAACAACAACTTCGTGAATAAGTGGCATATTTTCTTCCACTGCAAAAAGGTCGTCAGGGAGATTGATTTGCTTAACTTCCTCCGCCTGCATATTATAAACTTTAACTTTTGCCATAATCTTCTCCTTTACCTTTTAACTGCCTCTTTGATAGTTACAATAGAGCCCTTAGGTCCAGGGATAGCACCCTTAACAAGAATTATATTTCTTGATGGATCAACCTTAACAATGTCAAGATTTTGAATTGTAACTCTCTCAACGCCGTAGTGTCCTGGCATATTTTTATTTTTGAACACTCTTGATGGAGTTGAGTTTGCACTCATAGAGCCGACTTCTCTATGAACAGGGCCTGTGCCGTGTGTCATCTTAAGACGATGTTGGTTCCATCTTTGGATAACGCCAGTAAATCCACGACCACGAGTTGTGCCTGTCACATCAACCTTGTCACCTTCAGCAAAGATATCAACTTTGATTTCTTGACCAAGTGAATAGTCAGATGTGTTTTCAAACTTAAATTCTTTTAAAACTCTGTAAGTGTCAACTCCGGCTTTCTTGAAAGCACCAGTCTTAGGCTTGTTGACTCTTTGAGCTTTTTGCTTGTCGAATGCAACGACGAGAGCATCATAACCGTCTTTTTCATTGTTCTTAACTTGAACAACTGGGCAAGGACCAGCCTCTACTACTGTCACTGGGACAACCAAACCTTCTGGAGTGAAGACTTGTGTCATTCCAAGTTTCTTGCCAATAATTGCTTTTTTCATAATTTTGTCTTACTCCTTTTATAGTTTGATTTTGATGTCCACACCTGCTGGAAGGTCAATCTTCATAAGAGCGTCAACTGCCTTAGCATTTGGTGAGTAGATATCAATAAGTCTTTTGTGAGTTCTTGACTCGAATTGTTCACGACTGTCTTTGTCTTTGTGTGGTGAACGAATAACTGTTACCACTTCTCTATCTGTTGGAAGTGGAATAGGTCCTGCAACCTTAGCACCGAATTTTTCGGCAGTATCAATGATTCTTTTGCAAGCATCATCGATTAAGGCATGTTCAAAGGACTTTAATTTAATTCTGATAACTTGTGTTGCCATTAAATATAAACCTCCTGTAATAGCAAATCTAATCATATGATATAAATCACTTTTAAAACACACTTAAAGGTCAAGATAATCAAACATTAAAAAAGTCTAGCAATTCAAGTTTTGATAATCTTTTCAGTTCGCACAAAGGCGAGCAGAACAAAGTTTGAATTTCAAAGCTATTTTATTCAAACATTAAAAAGACGAACAATTCAAGGCTCGGCAAGTGGACAACGGCAGGAGTTTAGTAGACCTAAATGACTGCCTTTGGACGCTTGACAGCAAACGAAGAAGTGTGAAGCCTTTTTGATGTTTGAATGATACACGAACCCGCGTGTGTCCCGCTGCTACTCATTAAAAAATGTGATTTAGTGGTTAGCCGCTCGCGGTCGTTGCCACGAACTTGTCCGCGTAAATTCTCTTTGATTGCCGGTAATCAAAGTAACCTTACGCATCAACCCATTTTTTCACAGCTATAATATAATAACAAAGTTTGCATTAATTGTCAACGATTTTTTAAAAGAAATTTTTATTTTTTAGAATTATTTTTATAAATCAAATCTGTCAAGGCTCATCCCCTGTAGAACAAAGGTTTAGATTATTTAAAGGCTATATATTATAAGGATTGTATTTAATATATTATATATAATACAAATATGGAGTTTTTTGGGCAAAATCGTATCACGAAATAAATATTTTGATTTTTGTAAAAAATAGATATATTTTTGTAAAATAATCATGTAATAGACAAAAGCATGCCTCAATTAAAAGACATGCTTTATTAAATATCTATAAGTCTAACCATGCTAGCAGTCTGTGAGTTTTAGGAGAAAGACGATTTCAAATTTTCTTCAAGTTTTTTAAAATATCAAAGCTCATCTACTGAAAATTTGAAAGCTGCTCGCACCGCATAAGTGCTGCTGTAGACATTAGTACTACCGAGAACGCCTGACGTAGTAACAAGATATGCATGAAGACTATTAGACGAACGAGGTGAACGGAGCCAATAAGAGTATCCCCACGACCTGTCTGTATCACTTCCTGTTGTATCTGCACCTAACAAATGATATGCTTCATAATATGATAATAACCAAAATTTGTCTGTATCTTCTCTACTATAGGTTATTGTTGCTCCCGTCCAATCATCCGGTGAACCCTTAGGAAAATCTACATCCTGTGGATTTGTTGTTGAATTTGACATGTCTGTATATAAATCACCAAGTGTTCTGCCTATTATGTCTGTGTATATTATATCATTATCTGGGT
>CALVTR010000013.1 GCA_944362965.1 uncultured Clostridia bacterium | reverse complement strand
AACTAAGTTTGAAAATATAACATTGTCAGGGAATTCGCTATATATTTTGCCATTATACCATCCACAATTTGAGCATTCTCCCTGGTCATAGACATCAGCCTTATATTTATGACCGCAAACTGCACACTTTTTTTCAAATATTTTGTCATATATGGTTTTACTTGTCATTTTTTTGTCCTTGCAAGGCTTAATTGATATGCCTTATTTTATAATTTTTAAGTCATCAATATTTATTGAAAAAGTTTCGCCAAAGAGTTCATTGTCTTCATCTAAATATGGAAAATCAACTTCTACGCAATTACCCACCATGTTATTATCCATAATAAAACCAATATCTCCCTTATGTAATCCAAATTTTAAATATTTTTTATCTTCGGTTGTAAGCATAACTTTATCATATTCTTTAAATTTAGGTGTAGTAAAAATTTTATTTCTATTGGATTTTATTCTTTCAAGTTTATTTTCTAATTCAACTTTAATATAGTCAGGTAAGTTTTCTTTATCAATACTTATGTCATTTTTGTTTATGTCTATCAAAGTGGCTTCGCCAAGATTATGCGGATTAAAAAACATTACCGATACACAATTTTGATTTATTTCAATGATTATGCCATGCATATTTTTTTCTATGCCATAATTTTTATATAGCGTATTATTATTTAAACATACTAAATCAAATTTTTTCATTTAATCCTGTCTCCGAAGTGCTTGATTTTTTACTTAGCTGTCGTGAAATGTCTCCAACCGCTATATATTTTTCCTTCTGTGTCAATTTGTATCAATCCGTCAAATACATTCATAGTTTATCACATTCTCCTTTTAAATGTAAATATTTTTAACGCAGTTAAAGATTAACACTGAAATTTTGTGTTTTCAATGTTTAGTGCCATTTTTTGTTATATTAAATAGCCTTGCCTAATAAAATACAATATGAAATTTTTGACAATAAAAAAGAAGACCATTGTGGCTGTGTTATGCGTTTGTTTGATTCTTGCAAGTGTGATTTCGGTTGTTGCCGTAGAAGCTTTATCTATGCCAAAACCGGAATACTCCATTGTGATTGATGCGGGGCATGGCGGGAGAGATGGTGGGGCTATTGGAACTAGCACTGGTATCACTGAAAGCGAGCTTAATCTTATGTATGCAAAAGAGCTGCAATCACTTTGTCAAGACTACGGGATTGGAGTGACTATGACACGTAGCGATATGAATGGGCTGTATGATGAAAGTGCGCCAAACAAGAAAAAGAGCGAGATGGAAAGGCGTAAGAATATTATAAATTCAAGTGGTGCTGACCTTATGATAAGCTTGCACATGAATAGTTTTCCGCTGCCGTCTAGTGAAGGAGCTCAGGTCTTTTATGCGTCGGGGAGTGAACATGGCTTTGAACTTGCAAAGAGTGTGCAAACGTCAATTTGTCAAGGGTTTGATAGTGCAAGGGATTATGTCAGCGTTGGTGACTATTTTGTGCTTAATTATTCCGAGATGCCTGCTGTGCTTGTTGAGTGCGGTTTTTTGTCTAACCCAGAAGAAGAGCAGCTTTTGCAAACGCAAGATTATTGTCAACGATTTTGTTATGCACTGCTAGTAGGTATTTTGTCTTATTTTGATATGTAACGAACCAAATGTTCGACGACTGTCCGGCGAAATGAGTTGGAATGATAAACTTTATCACCGCTCTCAAGCCAAATGTTCGATGGCAAACTTAGTTTGCATCACTATCCGCGAACCTTATACTTGGCGACAAACCGCAAAAGCGGGAGTGAAGAGTGGTGAAAAGTGAAAAGAGCGTAAGGTAAAAAATAAAAACGGAACTGACAAACTCAGCTTTACAGACACACTGGACGACAGTAAGCGGATAACCCGCCCGCTCTCTTGGAGTTGATAAAACCTAGCATTATAGTCAATATAGTATTGACCTTCTTTGTCACGGGCAAGCGAATGGAAAGCTCTCTTGAGTTTTTGATAGGCATTTGCCTATCGTGATTTTTTCTGAAGAAAAAATCACCCATTCGCTTGCCCGTATCAAAGAAGGTCGCGTGAGAAACTTGGTGTTACCCAAATATAATCACCCCTTGAGGGTCCAAACTTTACCCACAAAATTGGAGATTTTGCGGGAACCCAAAAAACAAAAATTTAGAAAATTTTTGTCTGGGGTGTAAAGGGAGCTTAAACCCACAAAGTCAGAGACTTTGCAGGAGCCCAAGTTGGGATGAAAACTGAAGCAATAGCTATTAATCTTGAGAGCGGAGAAAGAGTTTAATCTTAGGCATGATTTGTCGGACAATCGCCAAGCATTTGGCTTGTGCCCGCGTTCTCCTTTCTAGTAGTTCAAAAAAATTAGAAGTTCAAACCTTTTAATTTTTTTGAAAATGCTTTGGTGTTACCCCAGTAAGTTATCCACATAAGGCGGACTAAAAAAATTTGTAAATTAATAAAAGTTTACGATAGAAAGTGGCTAAGCCACCGAACCAAATGTTCGACGACTATCCGGCAAACTTAGTTTGCATCACTGTCCGATTAGGGCGAGCTAGAATGATATACTTTATCACCGCTCTCTTGGAACAGATAAACTCGGCATTATAGACAAGTCACACGATAAAAAGTGCCTAAGGCACAAAATTTTTCAAAAAAATTTAAAAAATTTGTTAAATTTGCTTGACGTGGGTTGCGGGGGGGGTATACTAATAGCATAAAGATAGACGCGTCAAGCGGCTATCGCGAGCGGCTTCGCCGCAAGAGCGAATGTGTAAATTTTTGCAAAGGCAAAAATTTACGAAAGGCTTTTGCCTTTCACAAACTCCTATGGAGTTTGAACATTCGCTCTTGGGCTAACGCCCGCTCGCAAGCAAAGACATGAGAGCGTAGATAAGGTTTGTGCTTTCAATTAGCTCAGGGACAGTCGCCGAGCATCTGGCTCGCGGACAATCGTCAAACGTAAGGTTTGAGAGCGGCGACAAAGTTTGTTTCTTATATTCACTTTATCGGACAGTGATGCAAACTAAGTTTGCCGGACAGCCGTCGAACAGCAGGCTTGAAAAATTCGGGTCGTGATTTGACGGCATCGTGCCGTCACCCTTGAGACAGAGATTTTTAAATATGGTATATTGTGGTTGTAAAGTGCAAAAATTGACAAAATTTACATAAAAACATTGTATTTTAACAAACTAAAGAGAAACTCAAAATTAAAAGGAGAATATGGTAATATGAGTTTAAAGGTAAAATTGATATCCACAATTTCACTATTTATGCTTATGCTTGGTGCATTGATTATTGGAGTATTTGCAGCAACGCAACAACAAATAAGCATACAAGGTAATTTAAGTTTTGTCGTGCCTGATAGAAGCTTGTATGTTAAAGAAGTCAGGTATCAAGAAGCGGGCGGTGAAGAGATAGTTGTTGACAGCTTCACACCGGGTTACATAAATGGAAACTTTAATATGGACTTAACGTCTTTAGAGACCGAAGAGAATGGTCACGGCTCTTTTACCTTGTATTTTGATATAATCAATGCAACGGATATTCTGTGGTCAATAGAAAGTGTAGATTTAGGAGCTCTTGCAAATGACGGTGTGTCAGAAAGACATGGCGGGATAATTGGCGTGAATGACCTAACCGATGCAGATGATGACGGCTTTAAAGAATTTGCCCCTGCAACGACATAAGCAGACGGCACACTGACTTTAACAATCATAGCACCAAACTCTGCTAGCATAGATTTAAGTGAGATAGTAATAACAATAAACGAACTTCAGCCAGATATTATAGCTATAGCGATCCCGACTGACGGAACCTTAGGACAAGCACAAGGTGCATTTGCAGAGTATGGTGATGAAGTGACAATATCTGCCGATTTCGTAGGTGTCGATGCCGATTTCTTAGGTTGGAAACTAAGCGAAGATGACACAGAGTTTGTTTCATATTCACTAGATTATACCTTCATCTTCACAGAAGAATCACCAACAACATACTATGCAATATTTACTGAGCCAAACGAATATTTAACATATAATTATGATACTTCAGCAACAGGTGAAGCGGAAGTTGATGATTGCACTACAGAAGGAGGAGATTTAGTAATTCCGTCAACAATATATAGAGCAGATATTTCACCTTACAAATTTAGTGTTACAAGCATAGGTGGTTCTGCTTTCTCTGGGTGCAGACGTTTAACAAGTTTAACAATTCCAGAAGGTGTAACAAGTATAGGTGATAGAGTTTTCTCTGGTTGCTCTAATTTAACAAGTATAGTAATTCCGTCTAGTGTGATAAGTTTAGGCATGAAAGTTTGCGGTAACAGTTCTATTAGAAGTGTGACTTTTGGCGACAATAGTCAGTTGACAAGTATAGGAGATGACGTTTTCAATAGCAGTAGTTTAGAAAGTATAACAATTCCAGAAGGAGTGACAAGTATAGGAAATAATGCTTTCTCTAAATGCAGTAGTTTAACAAGTATAACAATTCCAGATAGCGTGACAAGTATAGAAGCTTATGCTTTCAGAGGTTGCAGTAGTTTAACAAATATAAAAATCAATGCGACAACACCGCCTACACTTGGTAGCAGTGCAATACCGAGCAATGTGACAAAGATATATGTTCCTGCAGCAAGCGTTATAACGTATCAGAGTGCAAGTGGTTGGTCAAGCTATGCAAATATAATTTCTGCTATTGTTGAGTAAAACTAAAATTATTTTGAAACGATCTACAAAATCTCATGTTTAGGCATGGGATTTTTTGCTTTATGCTTGACAAAGGGGAAAGAAAAGGGTATAATCTATCACAGCAGTAAAAAATACTGTCCTTGTCTTTCATGCAAGAAAAATGAAAGACCATTTAGTCCAAAAGGAGGTAGAGAAAGGTATGAATAAGTATGAACTTCTTTATATCATTTCATCTGACGTGAGCGAAGAACAACGTGAAGAGCTTATCAAAAAGTTTGCTTCTTACGTTGAAAGCAAAGGCGGCAGCGTTGATGGAATGGATAAATGGGGAATGAGAAAACTTGCTTATCCAATCAACTTCAAAACTGAAGGATACTATGTGCTTATGAACATCACAATGAATCCACAAGAAGTTGACGCTATGGGCAAACTCATGAACATCACTGAAGGTATTGTTCGCCATTTATTTGTTAGAAAGTAATTCTCAAAAGAAAAGGAGAGAGATATGAATAAAGTTATTTTAGTTGGAAACTTAACAAGAGACCCAGAGCTTACAACAACAAATAGCGGTGTTTCTGTTTGCAGATTTTCAATCGCAGTTCAAAGAAGATTTGGCAGTGGCGACAATGGTCCACAGGCTGACTTTTTCAACATTGTTGTATGGCGTGCTCAAGGGGAGAATTGTCATAAGTTTTTAAAGAAAGGTTCAAAATGCGGAGTTGTTGGAAGGATTCAAAATTCAACCTATGAAGCTAGTGACGGCACAAAGCGTTACAACACAGATATTATTGCAGAAGAAGTTGAATTTTTAAGTTCTAGAAATAGTGGGGATGGCAGTGATATGCCTTCAAAGCCATCAACAAATGAGACAGCTGAACTTGAACCTATCGACGATGATAGTTTACCATTTTAATTAAAAGGAGAGATAATTATGGCTGAAACAGTTAAAACTGAAGAGAAGGTTGAAAAAGTTGAAAAGGCTGAAAAGCAAGAAAAAGCTGAAAAAGTTGTTGCTGTAAAGAAATATCGTAAACCTTCTAAGAAAAAAGTTTGCGCTTTCTGTGTGGCTGGTGAAAAGACTATTGATTATAAAGACGTTGCAAAAATCAGAAAATATATCACTGAAAAGGGTAAGATTTTGCCAAGACGTCAAACAGGCGTTTGTGCATATCACCAAAGAGAGCTTTGCACAGCAATCAAGAGAGCAAGAAATATTGCACTTCTTCCATATGTTGGAGACTAATTTTATAAAAGGAGATTGAGTTATGAAAAAGGATTTGCATCCAGATTATCATGAAATCACCGTTACTTGTGCATGCGGAAATACTTTCAAAACTAAGTCAACTTGCAAAGGCGACACACTTAGTATTGATATCTGCAACAAATGCCACCCATTCTTCACAGGAAAGAAGAAGGTTGTTGACACAAGTGGTAATGTTGAAAAATTCAACAAAAAATACGGTTTAAATCAAAAATAATCTAAAAAAATTTAATATTTGTTATAAAAAGACTGAATTTTATCAGTCTTTTTTGTTTTTTGGGCGTTCTTAATAAAAAATTATTGTGGCGATAATTTATAAATTTATTTGCACAAAAATCGTCTATGGTGATATACTAATAGCGTAAAGGGGGATATATGAAAAAATTATACACTTTTCTTTTGTCGGCTTTTATCATGGCAGCAGGCGTGACAATGTTTGCGTGCGGGGATGAGCAGCCGGAAAGTTATAACATAACAATAGAAGAAAATAGCCTTGTGGATGTCAGCACAGACTATCAGCTTACCCAAGAAGGCACACTTATCACAGTGACTGTAGAGCCTGAGACTGATGTCTATGTTTTAAACGTCTATGCAAATGAAGAAGCCTGCACAAAGGTTGATGACAGCACCTATACCTTCACTTTAGCTAGCGACACGGTTGTTAGAGTTGAGGCTGAGATGAGATACACTGAAGTGAACGAGAGCGAATATGCGTCGGCAAGCGAACTTAATCCGTCGCAGATTATCAAAACAGATGATGGCTATCTTCAAGGGTTGAGACCTTATTTAACTTACAATTTTAGTGAAAAAATATGGGGTGAAGTTGATGGTGACGGAAATGTTGTGTCACTCACTTCGTCAAATCAAGCCGTGATTCCAAATGAAGCACTTTCAGCTGAATTTTTTGATACCACCGATTCAGACAATGGTATGGTGAACGGCGTGGATGTCTATATCGATACTGATATGATTGACTACGGCGAGACTTATATTGTGTTTGAATTTAAGGAACTTTATGTCTCGCCAACCACAGTTTGTAGGTTAGTTAAGAGAATAGAAGTTGTGCATGAAGAAGATTATGACTATACAACTAGCATTATGCCTGAAGCCGTGACCATTGACTTGGGGGACGTAAAAGGTGTTTGGGCACAAGAGGATTATCAATATTTTGAAATTATGATATTGGATGACCAGAGCGAGAGAGCCTATGGTGCTGACTATAGCAAATTTGAGTTTTTATCTGATGCGACGCCTTATGATACAATCTACACAACAGCGGGAGTTAGATATATCTTTGCTGCTGCAGATGTGCCAGACGAAGTGGAAATTTCATTTAACTACCTTTTGGGTCACTCATATAGCGTTAATGTGTATGGCTTTACTAGTGATGACTTAAGCTATACAAACAGAATAACACTAAATGTTGACGATGAAACAGATAGCGGTGCGACCTTTATAGATGGAACTTTGACTTGCACCGAAGAAAACACAAATATTAGATTGAGCGTTTCTGACTGATAAGTTTAAGTATATTATAAAAGACAAACCTTTAAAAGATAAACCATTGGGTTTGTCTTTTTTCAAGCCAGATGCTAGGCAACAAACTTAGTTTGCCCAAGCCTTACGCTTGGCGACTGTCCGATAGAGTGACATGAAAGAATAGTCTTTGTTACCGCTCTCTTTAACCATATGTTCGACGACACACCGCTGACGCGGGAGTGAAGAGTGAAAAATGAAGAGTGAATAGTGCGTGTGGATGGAATTTATAAAACGGAACAGAGAAAATTTTACGTTATGGACACACTGAACGATAGAAAGTGCCTAAGGCACCAAACCAAATGTTCGACGACACACCACTGACGCGGGAGTGAAGAGTGAAAAATGAAGAGTGAATAGTGCGTGTGGATGGAATTTATAAAACGGAACAGAGAAAATTTTACGTTATGGACACACTGAACGATAGAAAGTGCCTAAGGCACCGAACCAAATGTTCGACGGCAAACTTAGTTTGCATCACTGTCCGCGAACCAAATGTTCGACGGTTATCCGGCAGAGTGAGAATAAGAGACAAACTTTATCTCCGCTCTCTTTAAACTTACAAAATCCACCCCTTGTGGATCCTAACTTAACCCACAAAATCGGAGATTTTGCGGGAACCCAAAAAGACGAAATTTACAGAGTAAATTTCTAGGGCGGAAAGGGAGTTTTTACCCACAAAGTCAGAGATTTTGCGGGAGCCCAAGTCGGAAACCCAAAGCAATAGCTGTTAATCTTGAGAGCGGAGAAAGAGTTTAATTTTAGGCTTGATTTGTCGGATAATCGCCAAGCATTTGGCTTTTGCCCGCGTTCTCCTTTCTAGGAGTTCGAAAAAATTAAGAGCTCAAACCTTTTAATTTTTTCGAAAATGCTTTGGTGTTACCCCAATATAAACGATAGAAGGCGGCTAAGCCACAAAAAAAATAAAAAATTTTTAAAAAATTTGTTAAATTTGCTTGACGTGGGTTGTAGGGGGTATAATAAAGATAAATTAAGATATAATAATATTATCTTAAAAGCAGGGGCTGTGGCTTTAGCCACTGCCCAAGAAAACAGAAACTCGAAAGAGTTTCTAATGACGCAAAAGCCTTTGCGTCATAATGCGAATTTGAAAAATTCGCATGTTTTCTTGGGCAGAGCTAAAGCTCACAGCCAAACACGCACTCATTTTATTAAAAGCCAAACACTGCTAGCCCGCCTTAAGTTATATTAATATCAATTAAGTTGCATCAAAAGCGTGCTTTGGTCTTAAATTAAACAAAATAAAAGAAGGAGATAAAATTATGTCATTAAAAATCAAACTTATGTCAATGGTGTCAGCATTTGTTTTGGTGCTAAGTATGCTACTTGTGGGAGTGCTAGCCGCAACGGGCAGTTTTACAATAAATTTAAAGGGAAACGTTCAATTTAATATAGACGATTCAACACTTTATATCAAAGATATAAGGCTTTCAGATGGCTTAACGGCGGGCGAGACTATTGATAATTTTTTGCCGGGCTTTGCAGGCGAAAGTTTTGAGCTTGACTTTGGCACTATAAGCTCAGATAGCGGAACAATATCCATTGAAATTGACGTTATCAATACGACCGCAACCAAATACAGTGCAAGCAGTCAGTCAAGTTTGCCAAATGCAACCTTATCAGTCAGCGGAACAATAGCAGGAGATAGCGTTCTACTAGACCAAGTTGCAACCTACGATGGCACCTCTGGCACAATATACATTAGTGTTCAAGTCACAAGCTCAACCACAATAAGCCTTGACAATATCGTTATAGATATAACAGAACAAACAGGTTACACGGCAACAATAGCAAACTCAAGTGGATTTACATTATATGCAATGGGAGATGATGGACAAATTAGAACGATATCAAATGGCTCAAATATTGAAGTTAACACATCTTCAATCTCTTTTGCTTATACGAGTAATGTATTACAAGGAATTTCTACTTATGCTCCTGAGTCTAATCCAGGTGCTGTCATTGAACCTGGCACTGACGAGGATAGAGATTATCTACCATTTATTGGGGAGCCATCTCCTGATCCAGAAGTTCATGCTTTTACACTTTCATTTAATAATGTAATAATCAGTGCAGATATTTTGGGCGGCGACACGTTGAAATGGTCAATAAATAGTGAAGACGAAAATATAACAATAAGCGAAGATGAACAGGTATTAACTATAAAATTAACAGAAGACACAGAGTTTAGTTTCAGTTACTGATAATATAAAATAATTCTAAAATAGTAATTAAAATTACTCATATTTTAAAAACAGGCTAAGAGTTAATCTCTTATAAACCTGTTTTTTTATTTGTTAATTAATTTTGGCATTTTATTATTAAAAAATACAATCTAGGCAATAATAGCATTATGGATAAGATTGTATTTCCGATGGGCAATGGTGTGGGGCTTTATCAAAACAACAAACTTTGCGTCAGCGTGATTGATTCAAATGGTGACAAAAAGGTTTTTGGCAAGATGATAAAACCGCACAAAAAGTTTTGGGACCTGCCTGTCATTCGTGGGTTCACATATTTTTTTAAAGGGCTATTTCTCTATGCACAGTCCTATATTTTTCAGTATCAATTTGACGAGAAGGAAGATAAAAATAAATCGGCAAAGGACGCAGGGAAGATAAACTTTGCGTCAGGCTATATCATGCTACTTGCCGGGCTTATTGTAGCGTTTTTGTTTGGATTTTTGGCACTAGGGCTCTTTCCAACCTTTCTCTTTAATAAGGCTTTCCCTGACTATCTAAATTATTATTTTAGAAGCTTTATGATTGCACTAATCAGAGTGGCGATAGTCTATATTATCATGATAATTTTGCGATTTTTGCCTTTCATGAGTGGGCTATATTCTTTCAATGGTGCGGGAAATGGTTTTATGAGTGGCAAGGAGGACACGATAAGAAGTCGCACATATCCGCTTAATTTTCTAAACTTTATGACAAATATTTTTATTTTTTCGCTTTTTATGGTATCATTGATTGCGGTAAATATCAATTTTGTAGTCAATTTTTTTATCAATTTAGCAATCTTTTTGGTTTGCATTCCGCTTATCTATGAAGCGCTAAGGTTTATCACATATTCAAAACACCTATGGCTTAAGGATATATCGCTTATCACAAATTTTCTGGTTTGCATAAAACCCAATATTACGCATGAAGAGGTGCTTATGGCAGCAAAGATGGAAATAGAAAGTTTTGATGACTTTGAAAAAACAGACAGAGATAGGATTTCTATGTCTGCCCTTTATGCTGAAATGCAAACCAAGCTTAAAACAAGCGAGAAGTTTGAGCAAAGTGACGTGGACTGGATTGTTGCCACTGTGCTTAATAAAAATAGGGCGGAAGTGAAACTTGTAAGGTCGGTCAGCAGTAAAGAGTATCGCGATATCATGCGTGCGTGCGAAAGGCGGGCAAAGAGCGAACCGCTTTCAAATATCTTTGGCTTTGTGGAGTTTTATGGACTGCGTTTTGACGTCAATAAGAAAGTGCTTTCACCACGTATGGAAACTGAAATTCTGGTTGAAGAGGCAATCAAAAAGATAAGGGAGTGCGACCTTAGAACTGTGCTTGACCTTTGCACAGGCAGCGGTGCAATAGCGGTGACCATTGCAAAATACACGGATTGCAAGGTGTCGGCAAGTGATATCTCCAAGCAGGCACTTGCAGTTGCTCAAACAAATGCTGATAAAAATGACGTTAAAGTGGACTTTATTCTTTCAGACCTATTCAAAGGATTGAAAAAAAATAAAAAATATGATATAATCATCTCAAATCCGCCATATATCAAAAGTGGCGATATTGAAAAACTTGATATTGAAGTCAAAAAGTATGACCCGCGACTTGCTCTAGACGGCGGCGAAGATGGGCTTGATTTTTATCGTCAGATTGTGGGAGACTCGCCACGTCATCTCTCTAAAAAAGGTTGGCTTTTCTTTGAAGTTGGGCAAGGGCAGGCTACGGCGGTGCAAGAGCTTATGCAGGAGAATAATTTTGACAACATTCAAATTATAAAAGATTACAATAAAATAGAAAGGATTGTTTATGGAAGAACTTGTAAATGAAATATTAACTAAAACAAAGCAGACAAAAGATAGATATGAAGAGCTGACAAAGCTGGTGTCAGACCCTGATATTATTGCTGACAATAGGCAGTGGAAAAAATTGGTCAAGGAACGCTCATCTATTGAAGAGATCGCAAATGCGCATGACGAACTTGAAAAGATGCATAAGGAATATCAGGATGCTTTAGCCGAATACAAGACTGAAAGTGACCACGAGCTTAAGCAAATGTTCTTTGAAGAAATGGAAAGGCTTAAGGGCGAAATTGAAAAGAAAGTTGAAGATATCAAAATTTTGCTTTTACCAAAGGACGCCAACGACGATAGCAACGTTATCATTGAGATACGTCAGGCGGCAGGTGGCGAAGAGTCTGCGCTGTTCTGCAGTGAGCTTTATAGAATGTATGTTATGTATGCCGAGAAAAAACATTGGAAAGTTGAAGTGCTAAACCTTAACGAGACCGAACTTGGCGGCATCAAGGAAATCACTTTTATGGTGAAGGGCAAGGGCGCTTATAGCAGATTTAAGTATGAAAGCGGGGTGCACCGAGTGCAACGCGTGCCTGAAACTGAAAGTCAAGGCAGAATACATACGTCAACTTCAACTGTTGCAGTTTTGCCAGAAATTGAAGAAGTGGAATTTGAAATTGAAGATAAGGACTTAAAGATAGACACCTATCGCTCTTCAGGTGCAGGCGGACAGCATGTCAATAAAACAGAGAGTGCAATCCGTATAACACACCTTCCAACAGGAATTATTGTGGCATGTCAAGATGAACGCTCTCAAATTAAAAATAAAGAAAGAGCAATGTCTATTTTAAGGTCAAAACTCTATGACTATTATCAAGGACAGATTGAAAGCGAGTATAAGCAGGAACGTAAAAACCAGGTGGGAACAGGTGACCGCTCTGAGCGTGTCCGCACTTACAACTACCCACAGGGCAGAGTGACCGACCACCGCGTCAACGTTACGTCTTATAACCTTGAAGGCGTGCTTAATGGCGACCTTGATATGTTTATTGATGCACTAACTCTTAAAGACCGTGCCGATAAACTTGCACAGGCTTAAATAATATTTAATAACAAAACGACTGTTTAGAATGAAGTAGATTTCAGATAAACAGTCTTTTTTTGTGTATAGTGAATAAATGTTTAAGATATTTAATAAAATCAAACTATAAAAGGGCTAAGCAAGGGCAAGCGAATAAAAACTTTTCAAGTTTTTTAAAGACAAAAAATTTTTGTCTTTTGTAAATTTTTGCATACGCAAAAATTTCCATTCGCTTGCCCTTGCTTAGCCTTTTGATTTTTCATCGTTGAATAACATAGGGAAATGGAAATAAAAAGATATTAAAATTAAATGATAGAACTAGAAATAATTATACATAGGGCACTTATCCACATACCGCACCATTGGTGCGGGAGTGAAAAGTGAACAAGCCTTACGCTTGGCGAGCAAACTTAGTTTGCATCACTATCCGTCAGGGTGAGAATAAGAGACAAACTAAATTTCCGCTCTCAAATCAAAAATCCGAAAAAATAAAATTTTTTAAAAAATTTTGAAAAAATGCTTAAAATTTGTTGACAAGGGTTGCGGGGGGGGAGGTATAATATGGTATCTTTAGTAAATAATAATATTGTATCTGTCAGCGGTCGCGAAGCGACAAACCGCGAAAGCGGAAGTGGGAAAGAGCAGGCAAAACAAGCACAATTTGACGTTATGTCAGCATGAGATAACAGAAAGTGGCTAAGCCACTTATCCACATACCGCTAAAGCGGGAGTGAAGAATGAAGAGTGAAAAATGAAAAGTAACACAAGGACCTATCCACATACCGCTGACGTGAGAACAAAAAGTTATCCATATTCCGCACTACTAGTGCGGAAGTGAAAAGTTATGCATAAGGGGGAATATGAAAGAAGATTATATAAGGTATACACTAAGGTTAACGAAAGAGCAGAATGAAAAACTAAAAGCCTTAGCAAAGAGAAACGGACTGACAACTGCAGGAATGATAAGGTTTTTGATTATGCAAGAGTTAAACAAAAAGGAGTAAAAATGTGCTGAAATAAGGTAAAAAATATCAAAATAAAAGTTTTTTAAAATAAAATTAAAAAAATTAAAAATTTTTGTGAATTATAGATATTGCAAATAAAACACAAAAATTATTAAAACATAACTACACCTCAAGCGGTTTGACGTCATAGTGACGGCAAGTGCGAGACAGACTTTTTTAAATATGCTATAGTGTGGCTGTAAAATGCAAAATCTGAGCAATTTTGCATAAAACAACAACGTTTAATCAAACTAAAGAAAAACTCAAAATTTAATGGAAGGAGAATAAAGTTATGAGTTTAAAAGTCAAATTAATTTCATGTATATCACTATTTATGCTTATGATAGGGGTGCTAATCATAGGCATGTTTGCAGCAACGCAACAACAACTTACAATGAAAGGTAGCGTAAGCTTTGTTGTGCCTGATAAGAGTCTGTATGTGAAAGAAGTTAGGATAAAGCAAGACATGGTATCAGAGCCTGAGAGTATAAGCAGTTTTATGCCAGGATACATAAATGGTGAGTTTAACTTGGATTTGACAGGAATAACCGACGTCAACACCTATGGCTCTTTTACCTTGTATTTTGATATTATAAACACAACAGAAAGCTATTGGCAAATAGCGGACGTGGATTTAGGAGACCTAACAAATGACGGTGTGTCAGAAGAGCATGGTGGAATAGTAAGAGTGAATGAATTAATAGACACGGATGATGATGGCTATAAAAACTTTGACCCTTCAACTCCAATAGACGGCACACTGACTTTAACAATCATAGCACCAAATGCAGACGCAGACAATCCTGTTGTTTTAGATGGAATAGTGATTACAATAGACGAAGCTCAGCCAAATATTACAGCAATTTCGTCTAACGAAACCTTAGGACAAGCACAAGGTGCATTTGCTGAGTATGGCGACGAAGTAACAATCTCAGCGGATTTCGTAGGTGTTGACGCCGACTTCTTAGGTTGGAGAGCAGGAAGCGTAGATGGGGAACTTGTATCAACCCTTCTAGACTATAACTTCACCTTCACCGAAGAATCACCAACAACCTATTATGCAATATTTGAAACAGCAAATAGTAATTTGACATATCGTTATACCACTTCATCAGGCACAGCAAGTGTATCAGATTGCGTTACAAGTGCAACTGAAGTAACAATCTCATCAGCAATATATAGAACTTCCCGTTTACCTTATGAATTTAGTGTGACAAGTATAGGTGATGGTGCTTTCAATGGTTGCACTAGTTTAACAAATATAACAATTCCATCAAGCGTGACAAGTATAGGTAATTCTGCTTTCTGGGGTTGCAGTAGTTTAGCAAGTATAACTATCCCAGAAGGAGTGACAAGTATAGGAGATTATGCTTTCTCTAGTTGCAGTAGTTTAGAGAGTATAGAAATCCCAGATAGTGTGACAAGTATAGGCAGTGGTGCTTTCTCTAGTTGTAGTGAACTTGAAGCAATAATAGTAGAAGAAGGAAATACAGTATATCATAGTGATGGGAATTGCTTAATAGAAACGGCAAGTGGAACGCTTATTGTAGGTTGCAAAAATTCAGTAATGCCAACAGATGGAAGTGTGACAAGTATAGGTGAAAGTGCTTTCTCTGGTTGCAGTGGACTCACAAGTATAGCAATTCCAAACAGTGTGACAAGTATAGGTAATTCTGCTTTCTATGGTTGCAGTAGTTTAACAAGTATAGAAATTCCAGATAGCGTGACAAATATAGGTGGGCAAGCTTTTGATGGTTGCAGTGGACTTAAAACGGTTACAATAAATGTGTATATTTATACAAGTGTGAAATCGCAAAGTTCTTGTGGATGCATCCTTCAAATTGCTGCGACGGTTTATGTGCCACAGGCGGTTGTGGAAACCGCTGTTATCACCAGTTATCTTTCAAGCAATTTTACGCAAGGCGAGCTTGTTGATGGATACTATGTATTCACAAGGAATGCATAAGTCTTTAAATAATTAAAACAATTTTACACATCTTAAAAATAAAAAGCTTAAATGGGAAATCATTTAAGCTTTTTTTTGTTTGTTGTTAGATTTAGGAATTTGTTTTATTTGTTGTTAAAATAAGGAGTTTATTTTTTGATAATTTTGTTAATTTAAGGAGTTGATAATGTTGTTAAAACAGAGGGATTGGTTTAGTTTTATGCGGTGTTGAATTAGGTGGTTGGTGGTTATGGCATGACGGGGGGACGGTTTGGTTTATAATTTTTGATTTCGATTGCATAAATAAAAAAGTGTCTTACTTAAGTGTAAGGCACTTTTTAGTATTAGATTAGTGTGTAGAGTATAGACAACTAGTGATATTTTAGTTTTGTGATTATGTTTTTGTAATTGTTGGGTTAATTTTATGATATTTTAATTTTATTTATGCTCTTGGATATGTTTTTTGACAAGGACGGAGAGAACGGCGATGTCGCTTGGGGAGACGCCTGAGATACGTGATGCTTGACCGATGCTGAGCGGTTTTATCTCTTGTAGTTTTTCTATGGCTTCAAGGCGAAGTCCATGATATTTTGAATAGTCAAAGTCTTCTGGGATAAGTGTGTTCTCATTCTTCTTAAACTTTTCAATCTCTTCAAGTTGTTGCTTTAAATAGCCTTCATATTTGACAGTGATATTCATTTCATTGATAATTTCATAAGAAAAACCGTCAAAAACATGAAATTTTGCATTGATTTTGAAGGCATCTATATTGCTTCTTTTAAGCATATCCTTAACTGTCACACTTTCCTTTGGTGGATTTTCGCCATTTTCAAGATAGAAAGCTTTGACTTCTTCCACCTTATATTTTTGATTAAGCAGAGCGGAGATTTTGTCTAGGTCTTTTTTCTTCTTTTGGAAGATTCTCCAGCGTTTGTCATCAACAAGTCCAACCTGTCTGCCTATTTCGGTTAGTCGCAAGTCGGCGTTGTCTTGTCTTAGAAGCAGGCGATATTCGGCACGGCTTGTCATCATTCGATAGGGCTCATTTGTGCCTTTGGTTACAATATCGTCAATAAGCACGCCTATATAGCCATCACTACGCTTAAGCACAAGTTGCTCCTTTCCCTTGAGATAAAGGTTTGCGTTTATGCCCGCAATTATTCCTTGTGCGGCGGCTTCTTCATAACCTGAAGTGCCGTTGATTTGCCCTGCAAAGAATAGCCCTTTGTGTCCTTTTAGTTCAAGCGTTGGAAGAAGCTGTGTTGGCTCTATGCAATCATACTCTATGGCATAGCTATCGCGCATAATTTCGGCATGCTCAAGACCTTTTACTGAGTGAATCATCTGCTCTTGCACGTCCACAGGCATAGACGTTGAAAAGCCCTGAATATACACTTCATTTGTTGAAAGGGCTTCGGGCTCTAGGAAGAGTTGGTGACGTTCTTTATCTGCAAACCGAACAATCTTTGTTTCAATGGATGGGCAGTAGCGCGGTCCAACACCTTTGATAAGCCCTGAAAATACCGGAGCTTTGTCTAGGTTGTCTTTGATAATTTTGTGGGTTTCAAGATTTGTGTATGTGAGATAGCACACCGCTTTATTATTAGGTTTTTTCTTTGTTATAAACGAAAAGTTCTGTATGTTATCTTCGCCTTTCTGCACTTCAAGTGCGCTATAGTCAATGCTTCTGCCATTTATTCTTGCGGGAGTGCCTGTTTTAAACCTAAGAAGCTTGATGCCAAGTTTTTCGAGACTTTCAGAAAGTTTCATTGCATTTGAAAAACCATTTGGCCCGCACTCTTTTGTGTAGTCGCCTATGATTATTCGGCTTTTAAGATAAACGCCTGTGGCAAATACTAGTGCTTTTGCTTGGAATTTTAAGCCCACTGCTGTCTTGATAAGTTTGTCGCCATTTTCAAGCTCTTTAATGTCGGTCACTTCGCCCTGTTTTAAAAATAGATTTAGAGTTTTTTCAAGGGTATGTTTCATTTGGTTGTGATATTCAATTTTATCCGCTTGTGCCCTTAGGCTTTGCACGGCGGGACCTTTGCCGCTGTTGAGCATGCGAAGTTGAATAAGGGTTTTGTCGGTGTTTATACCCATTTCGCCGCCGAGTGCATCGACTTCAGCCACGAGTTGACCTTTAGCAGTTCCGCCGATAGATGGATTGCATGCCAAAAATGCTACCGCATCAAGCGATAGTGTCAAAAGAAGTGTTTTATTTTCTGTTCGTGCAAGTGCCAAAGCCGCTTCGCAACCTGCGTGCCCTGCACCAATAACTATTGCATCAAATTTTTCCATATATAATCCTATTTTTTATTAAAATTTTTAAAATTTATCAATATTTGTCAATATTTCTTTATAATTATAATATTTTTTATTAAAATTCAAAAATAATTTTATTATAAAATAAAAAATCTTGCAGTTGCAAGAAATTTTATTGATTATTTTTTAATGTTGATTTTAACAGCTTTTTAATTTGCCTATCTTTCTCTCTTTTCTCCTGCCTTGCAGCCATCTTTTCACCGCATTTGCAAACATGGACAATGGCATACACAGCGAACATTATGTCGAAGGAAGCGAAGATATCTAGAACAAAATGTTGTCTAATAAACACCGTTGAAAGCACTATCATTATAGCACATAAGCTTGCAAATATTCGGTAAAAAATATTCATTTTCTTGCCGTTAAAGCAGGCAATAATCACCGCAAATGCCATAAAACAATGTTGTGAAGGGAAGCAGTTGATAGGGTTTACCGAGCCCCAAGTCCATACCACAAGTTTATCTGTAAAGGTCACAGGTGTGAAGTCAGGTTTTTCAAATTCTGTCTGCCAAAAGAAGTAGATGATGCCTGAGATTGCAAAGCTTATGCAAAGAGTTACAAATATGTTGTAGAGCGACTTCTTATCTTTGTAGGCAAGATAGAAAAATGTGACGATGCCTAGCGGGAAGGTTAGATAATAAAAATATACAAACCAAGAAACAAGCGGGATTTGGTCGTCAAGCGGGATTTTTGGATAGTCGGTGCCATGCCTGTCTAAAAGGTTATATAAAAGTTGATTACCAAAATATGTAATTAGTAATATAGCAACAAATATGAAAAATGGAAGAATGGCATACTTTATTTCTTTGAAAAAATGCCACTTTTCCTTTTTAACTATAACTTTTTCTTCTCTTTTCATAGGTATTTCCTTTTAACTATTTGTCAAACTTCCGTTATACTCACTTTTGAAAGTAAGTTCTTCTTGTGGTGCGGGTAGGGCGGTTTTTGCTTTTACGCCGAAGGATAGAAACTTAGGCGCATAATGTCTGTAGAGAGCCCTTGTCTCTTGAGCTCTGAATGCGTCAAACTTAATCTCATAGAATGCAAGTTCTTTAATAGGCACTCTTGTGTTTAGCGAAAGGATTGTTTGCTTGCATTTTAGAAGGTCATCGCATGTCAAGACCTTGTCGGTAAAGATTTTTTTTAGTAGCTCTTGTTTTAAGGCTTCGCTTGTTTTTTCAATAAGCTTAATCTCTGTTGGACGGTTTGTAAGCCTGTCTACTTCATCTTTCCTAATCCTTAGTTGCAAAAGAGCTTTGCAAAATTCGGTTATATCAATGCCATGCTCTTGCAAAAAAGCCGAACATGATGCGTCTAAACTTGCAAAAACTCTTTGTTGGTCGGCTGTAACCTGCCCGATTTGGTGCATTATACTATTTGCCTTTAAAAGTGCGGTGTATATCGAAGAGTATCCGCTTGCGTTTTTATATTCACTATTATAAAAATCACGATGAGATTGATATTTGTTTAAAAAAGGGTATTTTTCTAGCAATGAATATGTATAATGTTTGGCATCAACTTCAAGCGGGTCTGTGTTGTAATGCATATCAGTGGTTGCGGCTGGGAAGAATAGAGCAAACTGTGCGTAATCTTTTAAATAACTATCAACTTTGCTGTTTAGGTTAAACTGAGAAAAATGCCTTGCTTCATGAACGGCTGTTTCAATCATCAAAAATGGAAGGAAAAGATTGTTTTGCTTTTTGCATTCTTCAAAGAAATCGATTGGGCATTTGTTGATAAAAAGTTTGTTTTTTAGGTGGTTAAATACTGCGTAATCCTTTTTTTGCAGCTTGGTTACAACCACTGTGCTAGGATTTGTGGACATTCCGTTTTCAAGGCATGCTTTGTGATAGATATTTATAATGAAGTCAATGAACTGCTCTTCTGTTGTGACCTTTTGATAAAAATTGTTGTCAACAAGTTTTAAAAGTTGGTCGAGCCCCATCGTTTCAAAGTTTAACATCACTTTCTCCTTTTTTGCGTCCGAATCCTTTGCCTTCTAGCCGAGTTTGATATCTTTCATTATATCAAATTAAAAATGTTATTTCAATAGGAAAAACTAAATATTTTGCAAAAATAAAGCAAAATTCACGCAAAAATTGCAAATTTATAAAATATTTTTATATTTTTAGAAACTGCATCTTGTTTAATCTTTTTTTGTATGTTATAATAAAATGTAAATAAAGGGGTTAATATGAAAAGGATAGGCATTGATTTAGATAAAACAATGTTCACATTTAGTTCGCTACTCTACGGCGTGCTAAATGCTTTGCAATTTATTAGAAGCGACAAAAAAGTTAAATTCAATGAAATTGATATAGATAAAACTAAGTCAGTCAATCCTATTATTAAAAAACTACATAAGGCCTTTAACCCTGCATACTATAAACCTTTCCCGCTTGCTATTGAAACAATAAATGAACTTCATGATGCGGGGTATGAAATCTACTTTATCTCTAATAGACCAAATATTTCTCCTATTGTGCGGGCAACTTGTGCTTGGTTAAAAAATAACAATGTGCATTGCGATAAGCTTATTCTTGGCTGCAATAATAAAAGCGAATTTGCACTGCAAAATGGTATAGACGTCATGATTGATGACCTTAAGGTGAATTGCAAAAAAAGCGAAGAAAAAGGGGTGAAGTCTATTCTCTTTAGGGGAAAACTCAAAAATAACGGGGAGAGCGTTAGGCTGAGCAAGAAAAGACCTAAGTTTACTGTTTTAAGTTCATGGAGAAACATTGGGCAATATATCAATGGGTTATTTGATATGACAGGCGATAAGATTGTGGATGGCGAGATAAATGATTTTGCTGAAGAGATGGAAGAGCTTGTTTCTTAAGGTGATTTGATAGGATAGGTTAGCAATAGGTGGCGGGGCGGGAGCGGAAGCTAAAATTTTTAAAAGCCTTTAAAAATTTTTAAATTGCCTTATGGCAATTTGGGTGCGCTATAACGCGCCGCTTCCGCTCCCGCCCATGCCACTTGAAAAAGATAAAAGTCGCAGACGAAATACGAGCTGACTATTATTGCTTATATTTAAGAAAAACATATCAAACTTATAGTCCATCATTTATTTTGATGGATTTTTTGTATAATTTATGGAATTTGATTGATACTATCTTTGGAGGTTAATTTATGAAACTTAAAGATAGTAAAACTTTTTCTAACTTGGCTCGTGCCTATATGGCAGAGTGCGGGGCAAGGTCTCGTTATGAATTTTGTGAGTATGGGTTTAGATACAACGGGTATGAAGCCATTGCAACTCTTATAGATAAAATTGCTTATCAAGAATTTAATCATGCAAGAGTGCTTTATATGAAACTGCAAGATGCCGAAATGAAGATGATTGACAATATCGACGTCTGTGCAGGCTTTCCTTTTAAAGAAAAGTGGGATTTGCTGACAAACTTGCAGCTCTTATGCCAAGATGAGCTTGATGAAGCAAAGGCATATGAAGAATTTGAACAAACCGCTCGTGAAGAAGGCTTTGATGAGATTGCCGACATTTTTAAAATGATTCGTGACGTTGAAGTGAGACATGCACGCGTTTTTGAAGAACTTTATAATCAAATGAAAGACAAGTCGCTTTATAAAAAGGCAAAGGAAGTTGCTTGGATTTGTCCGGCATGTGGGTATGTAAGTTTTGATAAACAGGCTTGGGAGACCTGCCCACTTTGTCAAGCAAAACAGGGCTATTGCGACGTCAAACTCCCAGAAGATTTGTATATATAAATAATATATATTTTATAGATTTAAACAATATATAGAAGGATAGGAAGAGATGCTCTTCCTATTTTTCAAACCAAATGTTCGACGATTGTCCGGCAGGTTGAGTTTAAAAAATAAAATTTGTTTCCGCTCTCTTGGGGCAAAAGGAATTGTCATCATAAATGCACTATACGATAGAAAGTGCCTAAGCCACCGAACCAAATGTTCGACGACTATCCGGCAAACTTAGTTTGCATCACTGTCCGCGAGCCTAACGCTCGGCGACAAACCGCTGACGCGGGAGTGAAAAGTGTAGAGAATGGAAAACGAAAAGTGACACAAGGAGTAGAAATATGGTGAAATAAGGTGAAAAATATCAAAATAAAGGTTTAAAATATTAAAATTGAAAAAACTTTAAAAATTTTCGCGAATTGTAAATATTGCAAATAAAACATAAAGATTATCAAAACATAACTATACACCTAGCAGTTTGACGCCATAGTGACGGCAAGTGCGAGACAGACTTTTTTAAATATGCTATAGTGTGGGTGTAAAATGCAAAAAAAGGTCGAAATTTGCATAAAAACAACAGGTTTTAACAAACTAAAGAGTAACTCAAAAGAGCATGGTGGAATAATTAGCGTGAATGACCTAATTGACACAGATTCAGATGGCTATAAAAACTTTGATTCAAACACTCCAATAGACGGCACACTGACTTTAACAATCATAGCACCGAACTCTGCTAGTATAGACTTGGGCGAGATAACAATCACAATAGACGTAGCTCAGCCAAATATTATGGCAATATCATCTGACGAAACCTTAGGACAAGCACAAGGTGCGTATGCTGAGTATGGCAACGAAGTTACGATATCAGCCGATTTTACAGGCAATGCTGATGCCGACTTTTTAGGTTGGAAAACAAGCTTAGAAGCTGAAGATTTTGTATCATATTCGTTAGACTATCCCTTCACCTTCACCGAAGAATCACCAACAATCTATTATGCAATATTTACCGAGCCAAATGAATATTTAACTTACACCAATAATACACCTACAAGCGGTGAAGCTCAACTTAGAAGCAGTAATGCAGGGGCAGTGGATATCATAGTTCCGTCAGCAATCTGCAGGGCGTCATCTTCATATATCGTCACAACAATGTATAATGTATCTTCTTCTAGTAGTGGAGTATTCTATCAAACACGTTCAACACTTCAAAGTGTATCATTGCCAGATACTATAACAAACATAGGTTCTTATGCTTTCTATAATTGCAGTAGTAAAATAAGTATAGAAATTCCAGAGACTTTAACAAACATAGGTGTGCGTGCTTTCCAAGATTGCAGTAGTTTAACAAGTATATCAATTCCATCAAGTGTGACAAGTATAGGTCAGGGTGCTTTCGATGGTTGCAGTAGGCTTGAAACAGTTACTATAAATGAGTATGTTTATACAAGTGTGACGTCGGGCTATGTTTGTGGTAGTATTCTTCAATATGCTAATACAGTCTATGTGCTACAGGCAGTTGTGGAAGATACAAGTATCACAATGGGCAGTTATCTTGCAAGCAACTTCACGCAGGGCGAGCTTGCCGATGGATACTATGTATTTACAAGAAACGCATAGCAACAAATAAAAATCTTATATAAAAACAAAAAATCTCTTATGAAATCGCAAGGGGGTAGCGAGAAAGCATAAGAGATTTTTTCTGTTATCAAGGATATTGTATATTTTTCAGTTAGCAAATGATTTATTTGATTTTTTAGTTACAAATGATTTATGTGTTTTTATTTGATTTATATGTTTTTTATGTGTTTTTATTATTTTTTCTTCATTTCGCCCAAAGATGTTTTGTCTTGGAACTTGATGCCTTTTTCTTTTAAAAAGTCGATAAGTTCGGCGATGGTGCCTTTTTTCATGCCTGTGTAAGAGAGAAGAAAACTTTGATTTTTGTTGATATAAAGGCAGACATAGTTTTTAAAGGTGACAAGTTTGTAAAGCTCGTTATAGCTAAACTCTTGGCTTATCTTTTTTTCAGGTTGGGCTCCGTCAATATTTGTCACTTTCAAGTGGTCAGAATAAAACTCAAAGGTGTTTGAATAGTCCTTGCCGTCAAAGATTGTGGCGTTTTGCGTTTTTATTTGGTTTTTGCTAAGGTAGGGGAAGAAAAACAGTCCGCCAATGATTCCCGCAAGCAAGATTGCAACGCCGACATAGGTGTTGACAAAGCACAAGCCTATGCCAAGTCCGCCAAACACAACGGTGATTGCGATTGCTATAAAAAGCGAATATTTTTTCATAGCGAAGGTTTGAAAGGCGGTGATATCTTCTTCTTTGAGCTTTGTTGTGTTCATATACAATATATCTTCATCGATTAGCGGTTTTTCTTTTGTCTTTTTATTTTTTTTGTCCATTATTTTTCCTTTTTATCAAATTATGATATGTATTTTATCAAAATATATGGCAATAGTCAAATAATTGAAAATATTTGATATGAAAGGGGAGTTAGGAAAAATAAAAAAGGGTAGTGCGAAAAACATTACCCTTTAAAAATTTTTACATATAACTTAGTTAAAACCTATGCGGTTTTCTTCTGGTGAGTCGTCTAGGTCTTTGCTAGAAGCTGTTATATCTTCATCAACGATTGTTAGGTCATTAAGCTCAGCTCTTCCTGCTTGATATTCTTCAGCCTTTTGTAGCAGATTTCTCACATAGCCTGCATTTGAGAAGTTCTTTTTCTTCCTTTCTACTTCTAAAATCTCAGCAAGCTTTTTACTTGCGCTCTTCGAGATGGTCATGCCGTCACGTTTCATCATAATATTGAATATTTCAACGAGTTCGTCAAGAGTGTAGTCCTTAATTTCAATAATATTTGAAAATCTACGTTTAAAGCCAACATTTTTGTCGAGTAACATGTCAATTTTATCCTTATAGCCTGCCATGATAACAAGTGTTTTGTTGGATGGGTCTTGTTCTTGCTCTTTATATAGGTTTTCAACTTCAATCATAAGCTGAGTGATTGCTTCGCCGGTGTAAGAGTCTTCGCTTCCGCTAGACGAAAGCAGGCTATACACTTCGTCAAGGAAGAGCGTTCCACCTTTTGCTTTGTGGAAGATATCCTTTACTTGCCCAACAGTGTGCCCAACATATTTACCTTTTAGTCCGGCACCATTGATTGAAACAAAAGTTGGGCTTTTCAAAATGCCTGCATCATAAAAGGTTCGAGATATTGCTTCTGCAACGGTTGTTTTGCCAACGCCCGGATTTCCAACTATTCTAAAATTGCAGTCAATGGCTTTGCTTGGCAGTTTTTGAATAAGCTTTGTTTTACGTAAGATGGCTGTTTTAACGTCTTTTAGCCCGATAAGCCCGTCAAAGTTCTTCTCAATGGCGTCTTCCACAGATAAAAATACGCGTTTGCCCTCTTTTGAACTTGCTGTCTTTGCTTTCTCTTTCTTTGCGGCTTTTTCTTTTTGTGAAGAGTCTTGGTCGTCTATTTCATCTTCTTCATCGCTATCTTCTTCAGATTCAATATCTTTATAAAATGGGAGAATAAAGTCAACTATCTTCTTGTAGTTAAAGCCACGTGATGCAAGAAGGTCATACTTTAAGTATTGAAATTTACGCTGATAGGTCTTTGCTGTGTCTAGAAAGAAATGCTTAACTTCGCGCATTGAATCTATATATTTTTCATCTAAGCCGTTGTTTGCAATCATTAAAGAGAGTTGGTCGATAGGGTTTTCATTTGTAGGCAAAATCGCTGTAACGTTTTTGTTATATTCTTGATTGTTGAAATAGACAAACAAATCTTTGTCGCAATTTGTCCCGTTCTCAGCGATAACATTGTCTATTCCTGCAAGAATGATGGCTTCTATTGCAAGTCCCGCTGCATTTAGGACCTCAATAAAACTATCAACAAAGTGCTTCTTCTTTGTTTGGATTTCGAGTGAATCGTTTATATTGTAAGATAATTTTTGGTATATTGCCGTGTTTTTAAACGTTGCTATGATTTCTTCATCGCTTGGCATGTCATAATAATTTGTGTTTTCAATAAAATCGCTAGCATTTTTTACGAAATAGTATTGCATTGCAACGTCACTTAATGATTGTTCAAAAAACATTTAGTCCCCCTTATTTAAGTTGATTTGTTTTTATTATAAAACAAAAACCTTGAACCGTCAATACTAAAACTGAAATTAAATTTAATTATTATATGATAAAAATGTAAAAACAGCGACAAAATAAAAAAAATGATTGACAACAATTTGTTTTGTGTGGTATTATATTAAAGCACCACAAATAAAAAATTCTTATAAAGTCAATACTTACTCGGCATGAAAATTAAACTTTAATGTAAATATGAAGTTTTAACATACTGAAAATGGTAGTATTTATATTCATAGTTTGGTTTTTAAGGAGAAATCTTCGTAAAACTATACAATATGCTAAATTTAGCAAAAATTGGGGTATGATTTTTGTGAATAAGCTGCTAGGTGCAAAATAAAGATAAGAATTCGACATGGGGAGATACTCAAGAGGTCGAAGAGGCGGCCCTGCTAAGGCTGTAGGTCGGGCAACCGGCGCGAGGGTTCAAATCCCTCTCTTCCCGCCAAAAATTTGACGAACCAAGACTATTTTGGTGCGTTTTATTAAAAGGAATTTGTTATATGCAACTACTAAACAAATTGGATGATGTTGAAAAATACAAAAATTTCGGAGTGCTTACGCAACCTTTTTTAGATAAAGACTATGTTTATGGCAAGGTTATAACCGACTTGAGACATAAACAGAAAGATATAAAAAGTGGATATTTTTTGGCTAGCTTGTTTTTGTGGATAAAGAAGGAAGTAAAATATTCGCAGGAGAAAGAAATTCAAAAACTAAAATTTATGCGCACTGCGAAAGAGATTTGGGAAAGCAAAAAGGCAAGCGGTTGCACTGACTACGCTATTTTGTTTGCAACGCTTGCAAGAACGCTAGGTATACCCACAACAATTTTGCACACGGCAGAATACGACTGGTTGCAAAGGCTGAAGAATGGCGGGGATAGCTGGATGCATTATGGGCACACCTTTTGTGAGTGCTATTTTAATGACAGCTGGGTTTTGGTTGACCCAACATGTGAATATATTGGAAGAATCTATAACCCCGAAAAATTAGAACTTCCATACAAAATTGCAGGGAAAAGTATTTTTATTCCTTACTTTCGGGGGCTCGATTTAGGAGAAAGACTAAATGTTGAAATCCACAACAAAAAAATGGATGAATTGTGCAATGCATTAGAAAAGTAAATCAATTGATTCAATTTAATAATTCAGGGCTGTCAGCTAAAGCCACAAGTTTGTTATGGACTTGTATTTTTTGTGCAAGAAAAAATGATAAAACAAGGCTGAGGGCTGAGAATAGTATTGTAAAAAATGAAAAAGTATTAGGCGAAGAAGATTACTCATTGCAGATCTATCATTAATAGCGTATAGAAATTTTCTTTTTATTTTGTTTTATTATGTCTTTTGTGTGCGTGTTCTTCTCTTTCGATTAAGCAACGCCGACTTGTGTCAAGACAAGCACGCGTCTCAGTTTCAAATATTTTTAAAAAACTTGATTTATGTTTGTAAAAATGTTATAGTATGTTATATCAATAAGGAAAGTTTTAATGAAACTTAAAGAAAAATTATTAAAGTCAGGGAAAGTTTATTTATAAGAAAAAAATTAGCACAAAAATTAAATGTCTCACTTGCAACTGTTAGCAGGTGGGAAAGGGGCCGTATGATGCCAAGTTTAATAGTGCGAGTAAAATTTTAACAATTTTGTAAAGAAAATAAAATAAAATTATAGGAGGAATTATGTATAAATATTTTATAAAAAAGCTTGGACATCAAGAATTGGGAAGTGTAAATTCTGAAGGAATTCCACAGAGAGGGCGTTATATATTTGTATCTAACAACAGTAAAATATTGTCTATATTTCCACCTCTATCAGAAGTTGTTATAAATGACTCCGCATTATTGCCAATACTTGCAATGTATAGTGGAGAAAAGGTATATTGTAATTATATTTATCATAATGATAAGATATCAAAACCTGGTATTAGAACAAGAAACGAGTTATAGAATTTACTTAAATAAAGGTCTAGATAATAGAGATAAGATTTTCTATAAAGAGGGCGACTATATTATTATGAGGAAAGTAGACATTACGCAAGATGGAATTGATATGAGTTTTTATGCACTTGATTATATTAAATCTTCCGATACTGCTTTTTTAAAATTTATCTCCACACTCCAACCGGTAAGAGCAAATAGCGGTCAATATTTTTATGAAGGGGATATTCCTGAATTTGAAAATAAACTAAATACAATTTCTGCTCAAGCTAAAGTTGTCATTGACGATAAAGTTACTGAAGAAATTAGGTTAGAAAAGCAACAAGGGAAAGATATCTCATCATTGTTTTCAGCTCAAACTTTTAGAGATTTTGTTTTGGCCGGTTACAACTATAAATGTGCAATTACGGGAGTAAACATTAGTTATAAGGATTTATTTAATATTGAAGCCGCACATATTATGCCTCGCTCTCATCATGGACTTTTTATGCCAAATAACGGTATAGCTTTGTCTCGAGATATGCATTGGGCTTTTGATAAAGGATTTTTCACTATAACAAATGAACTAACTGTAAAAGTTCACCCAGATGTTGATAGTGAATTTCTTAAAAAATTTGATGGTAAAAAAAATCTATATTCCTCAAAACTCTTTTTTCATCCCAGATGTGGCTAACTTAAAATATCATCAAGATAACATTTATGGTCTATTTAAAACTACAGGGAGATTATAAAAAATGAATGTCATAGACTTTTTTTGTGGATGCGGAGGCTTATCTTATGGTTTTGTTCAGGCAGGCTTTAACGTAATAATTGGAATTGACAATGATAAAGCTGCTTTACAAACATTTGAAACAAATCACCCGAATAGTTTAGGACTTATGCTTGATTTATCAAAAGAAAATTTTATTGATGAGTTAGATCAATATGTTAATGGAAGATCAATAGATATAATAATTGGCGGCCCGCCATGTCAAGGCTTTTCTCTGACTGGAACGAGAAATTCTTTGGATAAACGAAATCAACTTTTTCGTTCAATGTTTGTTGCCATAGATAAATATTCTCCTAAAGTTGTAGTAATTGAAAATGTGCCAGGTTTAAAAACTTTATATGGGGGGTATTATTACAATGAAATTACAAAAGAATTTGATAAACGAAAATATCATTGGGAAGCAAAAGTTCTTTTTGCACCAGAATTTGGTGTTCCACAAATACGTAAAAGATTGATATTTATTGCAACTAGAGAAGACTTAAATGTTATTAAACATCCTTTGCCCATAATAACAGATTCTAATAATTTTGTTACAACTGAAGAAGCAATAAGTGATTTACCGTCTCTTTTGAACAATGAAAGTGAAGAATTTATAGAATATGATAAAGAGGCAATATTTGATTATGCAAAAAAAATGAGAAAAAATTCTTTAGGCATATACAATCATATTCCTACAATTCATTCAGATTTAGTTGTTTCTGTTATTTCTCAAGTTCCAGAAGGAGGAAATTATAAAGACTTACCCCAAGGGGTTGGGAATTCTCGCAAATTTAATGAAGCTTGGACGAGATATGATAGACATAAGCCAAGTAAAACTATAGATACGGGACATAGGAACCACTTCCACTATTGTTATAATAGAATTCCTACTGTAAGAGAAAACGCCAGACTTCAATCTTTTCCCGATACCTTCATTTTTAAAGGCACAAAAACTCAACAATATAGACAAGTGGGTAATGCGGTGCCGCCTTTATTAGGATTTTATATAGCTAAAGCAATTAAGGAGCAATTAACATGAAAATTAAAACTATAGATTTATTCGCGGGATGCGGTGGTTTAATGGATGGTTTTGAACAAACCAATCTTTATACGACTTTAGGTTGTGTTGAATGGGAAAAAGTTCCTTGTGAAAATCTTATTAAGCGATTGTCTGATAAATGGGGATACAAAGATGCCAAATCTCGTGTTTTGAGATTTGATATAAGAAGAACAGATGAATTACTTTTTGGTTGGTCCAACGATGTATTATATGGCAACTCAAAAGGACTTGATAAATTATTGGAAAATTCAAAGTTAGATATGGTAATTGGCGGACCTCCTTGTCAAGCCTACTCTATAGCGGGACGTATTAGAGATGCAAATAATATGAAAACTGACTACCGAAACTTCTTATTCGAGAGTTATATAAAAGTTGTGGAACATTATAAACCTAAAGCTTTTGTGTTTGAAAATGTTCCTGGTATTTTGAGTGCTAAACCAAATGATACATTTATTATAAACGAAATAAAAGAGAAATTTGAAATGGCAGGTTATGTTTTATTGGATAATTTGAAAGAAGCGGTAATAGATTTTTCAGATTATGGGGTTCCCCAAAATCGTAAAAGAATTATTATATTAGGTCTAAATAAAGTTGAATATCCTAATGCTAAGGAAATGCTAGTAGATTTTTATAAAATAATATTGCCAAAATATAAATCAGATAAAAAAAGCACAGTCGCCCAAGCCATCGGTGATTTGCCAAAACTTTACCCACTTAACAATATAAATAAAATTGAGAAATATTCTCACACTTTATCAAAAGAACCCATTGCTAATCACATTCCAAGATGGCATTCTCAAAGAGATATAGAAATATTTAAATTGTTAGCTAAAGACATTGAGCAAAAGAATTATAAATATACCTCCACAACTGAATTAAAAAAATTGTATACCGAGAAAACTGGAAAAGTATCTAATATACATAAATATCATGTATTAAGATGGGATAAGCCAAGCAATTTAATTCCCGCCCACTTATATAAAGATGGGCTTAGGCATATACACCCTGATTCAGAACAAGCGAGGACTATTACTGTTCGAGAAGCAGCACGTTTGCAAGGCTTTCCTGACGATTATATTTTTATTGGTAGTCAGATGGAACAATTTAAAATGATTGGGAATGCCGTTCCGCCATTATTTTCTAAAAAATTAGCTTTAGCAATTTATGATCTATTATTCAAAAAATCGTAAAAATTATTTTGTTTTAGGTTATGATTGCTCCGCTATAAAAGCAAACAATCCAAGTCCATTTGGACTGCGGGTTGTTTTTTATTATTAAATATCTGGCAATTTTTTCTACTTTTGTTGACTAAAAGAAATTACTCAAAATAACAGATTTTTTAAGCCTGTTGCTTATGAAGTTTATAGGAATTACAAGACTATCAAAATATAATTTTTATTAAAAATTTGAAAATTTTAGGCTTGGCATAGTTTTGTCCATATCGATATGGTATAATAATAAGTGGAGCGAGATATGAAGAAAGATATAGCTAAGAAAACAATCATTTTGTATGTGTTAAAAATGTTGCAGGAAGCCTCTTCTGCCGAGAAGCCGATAACGCAAACGAGTATGGCAAAGGTTCTTAATTCTATGGGAATACCTTGTGAGCGAAGAACTATTGGAAGAAATATTGATTATCTTATAGAATTTGGTTATCCTATCAAAAAAATTAAAGGTGGCGGGTGTTATTTTGAAAAAGAGAAATAGTTATAGATTTTTTTAACGACAAATTTCTAATTAAAACAATCTTTCTTTTAATTATTAATCATAAACCTAGTGATTTGGGAAATTACAAGTAAATTAAAAAATAAAAATTTAAGTTATGTATTAAATATTTTAGAATTTTTATTTTACTAATGACAAAATAAGTTTTATAATAATTTAAATAAAAAAATATTAAATTTAGGTCACAAAAGGAGTAAATATGAATTATAAAGAAATTTGGAATAAAATAGTTGATTTATTTCAAGCAAACAAAAATTCAGAAGAATTTAAGTTGCAAAATTTATGGGAAGTTATTTTTAAGGAGCTTTTTAATTATAGCAGTTTAAATAATGAAATTGATACACACAGGTCAATTCATTTAGGTTCTTTTAATAGGGTGATACCTGATATTATCTTAAGAAAAAATAATAAAGATATTGCGGTTATTGAGATAAAAAGAAATATGCAATTAACTGATAATTATAAAAACCAATTATTCAGTTATCTAAAGCAATTAAAAGTAAATGTTGGGGTTTTGATTTGCAATAAAATATATTTGTATTTATATGATTATACAAAAGCCGACGTAGAACAAAAAGAATTTGTTATTGATTTTTTTAAAGATAATACAAATGGAGAAAAATTTGTTCAATTATTTAACAAATTTGAATTTTCGATAGATAATATAAAAGCTTTTTTAAATGAGCACACAAAACTTGATGACGAGTATAAAGAAATAAAAAAGATAATAAATTCAGCTTTTATTGTGGATTTAATAAAAAATTATTGTTTAGATAATGGCTATAATGAGACATCTATATCTAAGTTTTTAAATGAAATAGAAATCACGATTAAAAATAAAAATACAGAAAATATTATTCAAGAAAATTATAATTATATAAATAATTATCAAAACAAAGAAATAACAAAAGAAAATTTAGAAAAAATAGGGAAAAATAACGCAATATCGCTATGTATAAAAAATGGTATAAAAGTTACCAACCATAATTCTACATATGCCGCTTTAAATGGAGAAATTTATCCGGCTAATGCAGACCCACGTCATTTGCGTGAAGATTGGTATTTATTGCTAGATGATTGCTATAATAAAAAGTTGCACGTTTTTAAAATACCGGCAAATAGTTTGCTTAGCAGTAGGCTTGCCTATCGTAGTGATAAGGGGCAAATAGTTTTAATGATAAATCGAAGTTTTGTGGACGTGCACCGACAGGAAAGGATTGAAAATCGTTTTGCAGAATTTAAAATTGCAACGTTTGACTACTAAAAATATTATAAAATTGTGGGAAAAACTTTAAATTAGAATGAAAAAATCATAAAATATATTTTTGTAGAGATAAAAATTATTTTTGATTAAAATAATTGACGATAATTTAAAATTGTAGAGATATATTTTTTATCTTGCATGCTATAATGTTTATAGCAAAAGGAGAGAATATATGGAAAATCAAAAATTATCAATGGGCAGAAAACTGAAAATGTTTCGAGAAATTTTCAATATGTCGCAAGAAGAACTTGGAAAGAAACTTAATGTTTCAGATAAGACAATCTCGGCATGGGAAAATGAAGAAAGGGATATATCTCTGCAAAATGCCATAAGTATTGCCAAGCTATTCAATATACCTAAAGAGTATTTTGTATTTAATGAAAACCTTTCTAAATTGGATGGGGATTTGCGTAAGAAAATGTTGCAATATGAAGACCAGCAAAAGCAAAACTATCTAGTAAGTCAAATCATTCTAACTTGCAAGTGTAAACTTGAAAGTGATGCGTTGCCTATCAAAAAAGAATATTTACCTAAGTATGATTATGAGACGAAAAAATTTGTCGATTATGGTATTTTCGATAAAGATAACATACTTTTAATTTTAAAAAGTAGTAAAAGTATAGACGATATAAGCAAATATAAATATAGTTCGGAAAAGCTTGCTAAATTTAATCTGCTTGATATTATTGAAAGGTTTAACAGCGAAACGGTGGAGCTACGCGACCTTAAAGATTGCAACAACCTTAATATTTTTAAGCAAACTCTTGAAAAGATGAAGCAAAGAAAATACTTTAAGCAAGGGCATTTGGGCGAAAAGGTGGAAGTAAGTTCAGAAAAAGAAATACAGGTTCAATTAAACGAAGTGCTAGAGAATTTAAGTTCAAACCTTTCAAGATATTATGAAATAATTGTTTTTCTTATTGATAATGGGGCATACTATGAAAAACAAGTAGGAGTTGGAGATGATATCACTATCTTTAAAAATGTAAAAGACGTCAGCAAGACTAACCTTATTTATAGAATAGCAAAAGATAGTATTTCTTAGTTTTTAGTTTCGCATTTGAAATATGCAAAACAAGGCAAAAATTTTTTATAAATAGATTTTGTCAGTATAGATTATTAATAAAGTTATAGAAAAAAAGATTTTATGTCTATTTAATATAAATTTTAAAAATACAAATAAAAAAGGACTTCGCATTTGAAGTCCTTTTTTATTGTTTTTTAATCTTCATTTTTTGGAAAGACAATTACGTAGCGGTGTGGCTCTGTGCCCTTTGATAGGGTAGTCACACGATTATCGTCTTGCAAGGCAGTATGAATTATACGGCGGTCGCTTGGGTTCATTGGCTGAAGTTTTATATATCTTCCGCTCTTTGCAACCTTTGCTGCCATGCGTTTTGCAAGTGCTGTGAGTGATTCAGCTCTTTTTTCTTTATAACCACCTATGTCAAGAAGAATCTTTTTGCTTTGCTTTCCACTGAGAACGGTGACAAGTCTACTGATTGCGTAGAAGCAATCTCCGCGATGACCAATCATGTCACCAAGATCCTGCCCTTCAACGTTGATATGAATATATTTCTCATCTTCGTCGCGAGTTATAGTGACTTCTTTGCCGGCAACTTCAAAAAGTCCTTTCAAAAATTCGCATGGGTCAACAACCTTGTCTTGTCTTGATCCTTCATCTTCTTCAGACACTGTTGTCAGCTCTGCTTCTTGCTTTGCTGCGGGCTCTTTTTTTACCTTCTCTTCTTTTTTAGGCTTTTCTTGTTTAGCCATAGCTATTTCTTGCTTATCTTCTTTTATAGTCTCTTTTTTCTCTTCTTCTGCACGTTTATTGTATTTCTTTTCATATTTTTCGCGAGCATCTTCAGAGATAGTGACTAAAACCTTTGCTTTTTTAAAGAGTCCGCCTTCGCTTAGAATCTTGATATCAACATCTTCGCGTGTGGCTTTAAGCTCTAAAAGCGCGTTTTCTATAGCCTTTTCTATAGTTTTTCCTATTCCCTCTGCTGAAAACATATTTCCTCCATTATTTAATTAAAACTTTCTTGAATAATCTACTGTCACTTGACTTTCTTCTTTTTTCTTCTTTCTGCCAATGAGTTTGTCAACAATTAAAAGCTGCAGTGGCAGAATGATTGTTGAAACAACTTGTCCTGTAAGCATATAGATTGCAAACACGCTGTTATAGAACAAGGCGAATATTCCAAGCATAACAGGAACGATGATTTGCATCCATTTTGCCGCACCTTGTTGTTTAACTGGCTCTTTGCCTTCCTTTTTGCTCTTGCGTTTAGTATATAGATTATTAAGAACGATACTAAGTGTAGAAACAAGGACGCATAGAATAGGCAAGATATAGTAGCCATTCACTCTTCCGCGAGCGTCTTGCAAATCTAGCATAAAGGCGTTATAGATGGTCTCTTCACCGGTTTCTATATTTTCTGAGCCTACCTGCGATACTAAGTTGTCATAGCTCATAATTGATTGAATAGTAGGTGAGTCTGCAAGCCAATAGTTTTCAATCCATAAGAAGCTATCTTTGTTTAAGTCATAGATGTCAACCACATAGTTCAAGCTGACTTCTTGGATTGCAGTTGAAAGGTAAAGGTCTTGATAAACAAGATTGCCATCTTCATCTGTTAGGGCGTTGCCTTCTTCGTCAAAGAGTTGCTCGTAGTCTTCAATCAAGATGATTTCTTTTGAGCCTTCTTCTTCGCCTTCGCCGTAGCTTGGGAAGATAGTGTTGATTAATGTGATAATATAATCATTTGACGTTATTGCCTTGTTTTCCGTTGTTGTTACTCCGTCAACAGTGCTTGTTGACGAGTCAATATAGCCAAAGTCGGTTTTATACTCAGTTGTATTTAAAACAAGTTCAACAACCTTGTTCCCGTCTTGGTCTAAAACGAAATCTTCGCCATCTCTTTGATATTTGACAAGAGATATGGTTTGCGAGCCGTCTTCTTGTGCTTCGATAACAATTCCTAAACTTTGATAATCTTCAAAGTATGCAAGCTTTTCGGCATCTTGATAGTTTCCATCAAAGTAATCATCAATCACGTTCAACGTGTTTGCATAACTAAATTTCAAATTGTTGTAGCTTGTGTCAATGTTAAAACTTGCCATAGTGTTTAAGCCAGAAAATAGCGTGAAGAATATAACAAGGTTGAGTGCCATGACGATAAGCATAACAAGACAACCTGTGTAGTAAGATTTTCCGTAGTAGCGTCTATAAACTTCATTCTGCTTTTGATTGAGAATTTCCGGCGTTTTCTCATATTTGGCTTTAAGTTTTTCAAGCTCTGGCTGCATCTTCTGCTGAACAGCATTCATTTTTTGTTGATTGTATTTGCTATATGTGTCAATTATGCCCCAAATAAGTCTTATAACAACTGTTAAAAAGATAATTGCAAGAACATAGTTATTTGTGACAGCATCAAATGCCCTAATAATGGTTGGCCAGAAGCCTGTTGGCTCACTGACTGCAAGCAGTGTGCTTAAAATAGCCATTTGACTTCTCCTTTAATATTGATAGGGACGGGGTCATAACCACAATTTTTGTTACAAGGGTTACATTTGGCTATTCGTTTAAGCCCAATGATAACGCCTTTAAGCCCGAAAGCATTTATAGATTCAATCATATAGTTTGAACAAGTGGGATAAAACCTACACGAGTGGGGCAAAAGTGGTGAGATACAACCTTTATAAAAGTATACAGGAAGTTTTAAAACAAACTTTGCACCTTTTTTAATAAAACCTAACATATTTTTTCAGCTTTCTTAAAAAGTTCTATAAGTTGCTTTTCAATTTCGTTATAGCTAAGTTCGCTTGCACCTTGCTTTGCCTGCAAAATGTAGTTACAGTTTTCTTTAGGCAATTTCTTTAGGCGAATTATCTCTTTAAGTCGTCTTTTTAAAAGATTGCGTTTGTTTGCCTTGCCTTCCTTTTTAGAAATTGAATAGCCTATTTTATAGGTTCTATACTTGCTTTTAACAATATATAAGTTAAAGTTTCTGCTGTGAACTTTCTCACCTTTTTTAAATATATAATTAAATTGCTTGTTCTTTTTTAATCTGTGGTCTGACCTTTCTTTTGCATTAAGCAGATAATTTTTTTCTTCCACGATTTCTTCTTCTCTTCAAAACGTTTCTTCCGCCATTAGTTCTCATTCTTTCTCTAAAGCCGTGAACTTTGCTTCTTTGTCTTTTCTTTGGCTGATAAGTTCTTTTCATAATGTGTGCCTCCTTTTACAATAGTAACTAATTTATTATAGAAAATAATTTTGCATTTGTCAATTATAAAAATAAAAATAAAAGATAAACTATATTTCCGCTCGGTTGGAACAAGAAAAAATAGGCGTCATAAACAAGTTAGATGATAAGCGGATAATCCGCCAAACTTAGTTTGCATCATTGTCCGCGAGCCAAATGTTCGACGACTATCCGGTAAAGTAAATTTTAAGTATAAACTTTAACACCGCTCTCATGGAATAGATAAACTCGGCGTTATGGATGCACTAGACGACAAAAAGTGGCTAAGCCACCGAACCAAATGTTTGACGGCAAACCGCTGACGCGGAAGTGAAGAGTGAAAAATGAAAAGTGAAGAGAGCGTGTGGAAGAAATTTTTTAAGTGGAACAGACAAAATAGGCGTTATAGATAATCTAAACGACAGTAGGCGGATAATCCGTCCACTCTTTTAAATTTAAACAATAAGCACTTAGTTTTCTCCGCCGCAGTCAAGCGAATGAAAAACTCACTAGAGTTTTTATAGGCAAAACATGTTTTGCCTATTGTGATTTTTTGATAAAAATCACTCATTCGCTTGCTTGCCTGCGGCGGAGAAACAAATTATAAGCCGAAGTGAAAAAAAGTGTTTATGTAAGGAAATTATATTTATATAAGGGTATTCATATAAAGTTGAGATAGGAAAGATTATCAAAAGGAAGTGGCTAAGTTGGAACTGAAAAGCTCGGCGTTATGGACGCACTAGACGACAAAAAGTGACTAAGAAATGGAACAGATAAAATATACGTTATAAACACGCCACACGATAAAAAGTGGCTAAGCCACAAATTTTTCAAAAAATTTTAAAAAATTTGTTAAATTTGCTTGACGTGGGTTGGGGGGGTATACTAATAGCATAAAGATAGACGCGTCAAGCGGCTATCGCAAGCGAGCGGCAGACCGCTGACGCGGGAGTGAAAAGTGAAAGGTGAAGAGTGAAAAATTACACAAGGATTATATACATACCAGAACTGATAAACTCGGCATTATAGAAATAGTAGACGATGGAAAGTGGATAATCCACCCGCTTTCTTGGA
>CALVTR010000012.1 GCA_944362965.1 uncultured Clostridia bacterium | reverse complement strand
CGCCTTACCAAGGCGGTGCACTACCGACTGTGCTACATTAGCATATTCAGTTTTTGAGTAAAATTTTGTTGTTTTTTAAGCGGTAAAATTTGCCATTTTTTATCTTACCAAGGCTGTGCGCTACCTGCTGCGCCACATAAGCATAAATCAAATTAAGGGTAATTTTTTAGTTTGTTTAGTTGCGTTTGTGCATTACAATCAAACTTAAAAGAAGGATAATTTGTATAGTTATTGTTTTGCATACTTAAGTTTTTAGTAAGCACAAAAAGTATATCATAAGAGAGACGTATTGTCAATTAAAAACTAACTTTTAGGGGAATGAATTTAAATTTCATAGATTAAAAAATTTTTTAAATAAAATGATAGGATAGTTGTATAAAAAATTAAATGTTGCGATTATTGGATATGGTGATTTATGGAAAAGTTTAGAAACACCGCTCTCAAAGACGAGTGATAAAAATTAAGCGAAAAAAACTATAAAAAAGATATATATTATGTTTAATTTTTATTATAAAACAAAAATATAGCAAAATATTGCTATATTTTTTAAAATCACTTATTCTTTAATTTTTCAAGTTGGATTTTTAGTGCTTGATACGCTTGTTCTATGTCGTCAATATCCTTAACACATCTTTCCATCGGGCAGATATCGTCACCTGTGCGGTTGATAATTTTGTCAGTTTTTATATTGAAATTATACTGAATTTTATGTTTTTTTAGTATATTTTCGCCAGCGTCGCTTAAAACTTCAGCGTAAAGTTCTTTTACTTTTAGTTTTACAAAAAGCATTGCGGCGGCTTTGCCAACTATTTTGTCGGCGACAGAAAAACCTTCTAGAGATACACCGTTTGAGATAAGTTGAATAAGAGGACTTATTCCTTTGCCGTCTGAAATATAGGTTGTTTCACCATTGATTGCAACAACTGAATGACCTTGAGCTAAAATATCTTTTGCTTTTTCTAAATCCGTCATTATTTTTTCCTGTTTAAAACACTGCTTAGTAAGACGATGATAAATGGAACGATTAGTGCTTGAAGGAAAAGTCCGATAAGTCCAGATTGAATTTGAGCCCATACAGTTGCAACATCAGAACTTAAAAGACTTTGGAAGATTGCAACAGCGGTGATAAAAGTCACTCTTCCTGCAACTTGTGCAAGCATAACAGCAGGGAAGGCAAGCCATTTGTTTGTGGCAATCTTTTTAGAGAATAGTCCTGAAACAGCAGCAAAAACAGCAAGTTCAAGAACCATAAAAGGCAATCTTTCAAGTGCTGGCATTGACGAACCTGCTGCATAGGTGATTAGGAAACTTACAATAGGTGATGCAATTCCGATGCCAAGTCCCCACCAAGTGCCAAGCAAACAGCCACCGATAAGAACAGGGAGATACATAGGAAGCCACGTCATTCCGCCTTGAGCACCTGCAACTAAGTGAACAAGTTGTGGAAGCCCAACAGCCAGAGCAATAAGCCCAACTGAAATTAAAGTTTTAATAGTGATTTTTGTCTTTGTTTGAACATTTTTTACAGCTAAAATACTTTCAATCATAAATAAACTCCTTTTAAAAATAATTTTTATGATGATTTAATAAATAATGTTATTTAGTGATAAAAATAATAAAAAAGTGCAAAATTATTGAAAAAATATTAAAAATTATGTAGAATTTGCAAAATTATTTATTATTTAAATAATTTATTGAATAATCATAGCTTTTAATGTGCAAGGCAAGTTATAGTCTCGCTTGCCCGCACCATAGCCTGTTTTTAAAATGCTATATTTTCTATCTTTCTCGATATTTTTAAATTTTGTTAGCACAGCAATAGCGGCAATACCTGTTGGGGTGATAAGCTCAACACTCTCATCGCAGGTAGCAATTTTTACGTCATACATGTCTAACACATTTTTAACAGCAGGGGTGGGGATGGGTAAAAGTCCGACACGCGTTTGAATTTTCCCTTTTCCTTCTCGTAAATTTGTGATAAAGATGTTGTCTATATTCAAGTTATCAATGCAAACTGCGATTGAAACTATATCTATGATAGAGTCCATTGCACCAGACTCGTGAAAAACGACATCTTCAATTTTAACGCCATGTGCCTTTGCTTCAGCCTTTGCAACCACTTCAAAAATTTGCTTGGCAATTTGTTTTGCGTTAACTGTAAGCAAGCTCTTCTCAATGATTTCATCTATTTTTTGAAGGTTTCTTTCTTCAAACTTTGTTGTTGAAATTTTCTTGTTGCCATACAGATAACTCATGTCATGGTCAAAATTATTTTCTTTCAAAACAACATCAAAATCAGTTGCTAAAGTGCCTTTTTTATTAATTTTTGATATTTTTATTGTAAAATCAGTTAAATTTAGACTATTTATAGCATTTGTTAGTATATTTGCGTCTGCTCCTAAGTCTAGAAGCGAGCCAACAATCATATCACCACTGACGCCGCTATAGCAGTCAAATAAAAGGTCAGCCATTCTTAGTCCTTATCAATGTCAACTATTTCATATTCTCTTGAGCCTAGTCCGAGCTCGGCTGCCGTTTCAACTGTGTGGATTGCGTGTCTATCAAGCATTCTGTTTACAAGAGATGCTTTGCCGGGGTCGTTTGAGTTCATAATCTGGTCATAGCAGCATTGGTCGAGTGCAACAGGGTCAAGTGAAGCAAATATACCGATGTCTGCCATTTCTGGATCATGTGGGTTTGAGTCGCAGTCACAGTCGATAGAAAGCTTGTTTGCAACATTAATATAAGCCATATTCTCTGGCTTAAAGAAAGTAACAACGGCTTTACATGCTTCTGCCATACTTTCAAGAAAACCGTCTTGGTCGTCAACAAAATCCCATAGTTTGTCGGGAACGTCAGTATGACCTGATGAGTGAATCCAAGCCTTGCCATTTCTTGAAGCAACGCCAATACTCATATTTTTGAGTGCTCCGCCAAAACCGCCCATAGCGTGACCTTTGAAGTGTGAAAGCATAAGCATTGAGTCATAGTTTTTTAAATGAGTGCCAACTATATCATAGCCGTGAAGATGTTTGCCGCCTTCGAGAGGAATTTTCATCTCTCCTTCTTCATCCATAATATCACATGGTGCAATATCTAAAAAGCCGTGTTCTTTGATTGCTTTCCAGTGTTCTTTGACTTCATACCTTCTTCCACGATAGGCAGTGCAGCATTCAACAATGGTGCCGTTAAGTTTGTCAACAAGTGGCTTTATAAGTTGTGGATTTAAAAAGTTGTGTCCACCAGGCTCTCCGGTTGAAATCTTAACTGCAACCTTGCCTTTTAAATCTCGATTAAGAGCTTCATAGATTTTGATAAGCCCGTCAGATGAGATGTGTTTTGTGAAATACACTTTTGATTTTTCCATTCTTAACTCCTTTTAAAAGAAATCTTTATTGATTATTGACAGGTAATTGATGTTTAATAATCAAGAAAAATTCTTTACATTATAAAGATACAACTTAAAGTTAACTTTAAGTCAAGCAAAAATTCAATTTTTTTGGATTTATTTGGGCTAGCGGCAATAAAATTTTAAAAGTTTTAAAATTTTAGACAAAAATCGCAGATTTTTGTCTGCACGCAAGCATGCGTGCTTGCCGCTAGCCCCCGCGCCCAACTTCATCTAAACTCAAGCTTTATCTCCGCGAACTAAGTTTGTTTATCAAATAAAAATAGGAGTGCATAAAATAAAAAGACGAAACAATAAAAGATAAAATTTAGTTGCATTTTAATGTGTTTTTATACTAAAATTTAAAATAAAGGGGAGAGTATTGGCTATTGGAGTATGTTTAACATTTTCCTAAAAAGCTAATACGATAAACTAAAATGCCAATGTTTTATTTTGATGACAATATAGATAAGCTTGAAAAAAATCAAGAGTTTAGAGAAATATTAAATTATTTAGAAAATAATGTTCCTTTTTCGGATGAAAATTTTGCTACTCAAATTGCATATGCATGGCATCTTTATAGCGAAGGCTTATTTATAAATCAAGAAGTTGAAAACGATTGGAAATATTATCAAGATAAATGGGTTAGAAATCTTTTTTATGCAAAACAGAATTGCAGGGCTTTGCCTAAAACATGTTTAATGGTGGCATATACTTTAGAACTAAATGGCATGGATATTAGCAGTGATTTGACTTATGAAGAAGATTATAAAAATTTCTATAATCTCAGTTTACTAAATTTCCATGATAAAAATCTGATTCAACTAATAAAGTTTTTGAAATCAGGGCGAACTAAATTAAGTCTAAAGATAATAAACGAACTTTTCCCTAAGAAATCTATACTTGATAAATATTTTATAGAAATTTTAATGAATAGGAGAAAATAAATATATAATTTTAGTTGTGACAAAATAATTAAAAATTTAAAAGCTTACTTATTGAACAAAATTAGATTGTATTTAATTAAAGAAAAGTCTTTTCTTTATTTATTTTCACATTTTAATAAGGGAAATGATATATAAAAAGTAAAAAATATTTGCTTTTTAGTTTATATATATGGTAAAATTTTATAAAAGGAGAGATTTCAATGGGAATTTTAAAGAATATAGAGTGGACCGACACAAATAGTAATTTAATTATATGGAAATATCCAATAAACAAGGACCATGTAAATAAAGGCTCGGCACTTACTGTTAGAGAAAGCCAGGTGGCTATATTTGTTGATAAAGGTAGACTTGCCGACGTCTTTTTGCCGGGATTTTACAAACTAGACACTGAAAACATGCCAATTCTTACAAAACTTATGTCTTGGAAGTATGGTTTTGAAACACCATTCAAGTCAGATATTTATTTTGTAAACACAAAGCAGTTCACCAATCAAAAATGGGGAACAGTGAACCCAATTCTTGTTCGCGACAAGGATTATGGTGCGGTTAGAATACGCGGCTTTGGCAATTATTCATTCAAGGTTGACGATGCCTATGTGTTTATGCAAAACTTGAGCGGAACAAACACAAAGTTCGAGACGACGCAGATAACCGACTACTTAAGAAGCATGGTTGTGAGTGGCATATCAGATGCAATAGGTGAAAGCAAGATTGCCGTGCTTGATATGGCAGCAAACTTGCAAGAGCTTTCAAAGATAGTTCAAACAAAGGTTACAGATGATTTCAAAAAGATAGGGCTTGAGCTTACAAACTTTGTTTTTGAGAGTTTTTCGCTTCCAGAAGAACTTGAAAAAGCTCTTGATAAAAACACTACTCTTGGTATGTATAGAAATAATATGGATGTATATACTCAGATGGAAACACTTGAAGCAATGAAGGAAGCTGCTAAAAATCCAGGAACTGCAGGCGGAACAATGGGTGCAGGTATGGGACTTGGCATGGGCATGGGGCTTGGCAATATCTTTGCAAACAATATGCAACAAATGCAAAATATGAATAATCAAAACCAAAATCAAGCAGGCAAGCAGACGCAGACAAAAACATGTCCAAACTGCAACGCTGTGCTTCATGGAAATCCTAAATTCTGCCCAGAATGCGGACAAAAACTAAAGCTAGTTTGTCCTGATTGCGGAACTGAAGTAAAAGCAAACGCTAAATTTTGTCCAGAATGCGGAAGGAAACTTAAATAATGGAAAATGAAATCAAAGAAAAGCCAAATGCAGAGCAGGATATCAACGAAAAATTGTATAGCGATGACAACTTAGAAGTTACAATCTTTAAGTGTGCAAACTGTGGCGGAGAAGCTGTGTTTGACCCTAGCACACAAAAGATGCGCTGTCTATATTGCGGAAGCTATTTTGAAGTTGATAATCACACAATAGTTGAAGAGCGTGATTTAGGTGAGCTTCTAAAGAGTGGCAGTGTGTGGGAAAATGCAGAAGTCTATCAGTGCAAAAGCTGTGGAGCAAAGGAAATTCTTGATGGGCAAGAAATATCAATGAAGTGTCCTTTCTGTGGCACAAGCAACATTGTCAAAACTGAAGAACTGCCCGGACTTAAACCGCAGGGCATCACACCATTTAAAGTGGATAAAAAACAAGCGGTGAATGTTGCTACCACTTGGGCAAAGAAAAAGAAATTTGCACCTAGAGACTTTAAAAAGTCATTAAAACTTGAAAAAATACAAGGAATATACAATCCGGTCTTTACATTTGATGCATTGACAAAAAGTTCTTATAATGGAACGCTTGGAAAACATGTTGTCAGATATAGATATGTCAACGGAAGGCGAGAGTCTTACACTGAAACGCGATACTTTAGAATAAATGGTTTTCAAGACGTCACCTTTGATGACCTTTTAGTGCAAGCTTCCACTGCAATTCCTGCAAATATCATCAATGATATCCAACCTTTTCCAACAAAGAAGGCACTTGAATATAGAACAGATTATCTGCGTGGATATTTTGCAAATACATACAATAAGTCAGGTCAAGATTGTTGGAATGAATGTAAGACGGTTATGAATAGTAGCATTGAAAGACAAATACTTAAACGTTATGATTATGACGTAAAGGTTGCACTTCATGTCAACACTACCTTTCTAAATGAACAATATAAATATGTGTTAGTTCCAATCTATGTAGGGCACTATAACTATAAAAATAAACTTTACAACTTCTATATCAATGGCTATAACGGTAAGATTGGTGGCAAAACACCTGTTTCGGCACTAAAAGTAACCTTTACAGTTATATTGTCACTGCTTCTGGTTGTTGGTGTGATATTACTATTTATGTATTTATAAGGAGGGAATATGAGTTGGAGTGAAATAGCTTTAATCTGTGTGTCGGCTGTGCTTTTAATTGTTGTGCTTGGCTGGATTGTAACTTCACATAATCAAAAGGCTAAAGACAAAGATAAAAAAGTTGATGACTATGAAATAATTGACGGCGTTAGATACACAAAAGATGACAAAGTGATTGAAGAAAATGGAGACGTGAAAGTTACGCTAAAGAAAGGCGACATCATGCTTGAACGTGGAAAAGAATATAAGGTTGGCAAAGACTTACTTGCTGGCAAATACACAGTTTTAACAGGTGACGAAAATACACAAGAGATAAATATAAGAATAGGCGGACTTGTTAAAGAATATAAACATTTTTCTTCGATTGTTTTAACTGACGGGGATATAATCTCTGCGGTTTCAGCAAATGTAGTTTTAAGATAGGAGGGTTTTATGGGAAGAAATTTATGGTATAAATTGCTTGGTGCATTACTCGTTTTGGTGGCGGCTGTTCTCTGGATTCTGTCACTGACAGTGCCTGAAACATTTGGATTTTTCTCTCTTGCTTGGGCTGGAGTGATAATCTGTGGCGGACTTGGACTGATTTTAATTTTGCAAGGTTGCTTTCAAAAAAATGCTAACACTATTAAGAAATTAAAGATTTGGTTTGGTATTGTCCTAGTTGTCTGCGGCGTTCTTTGCCTTGTTTCAGAACTTGCTATTCCTGGCAACTTAGTGATACCAATAATTGCAATAGTTGTTGCAGTAGGGCTTATTATAACAATCATTGCTTCACGTGGTTCTAAGTGGGACGAAGGTGACAATCACAAAGCAGGCTATAAAAATTATCACGAAAGAAAAGCTGAAGAAGAGAAGGCAGCTGAAGAAAATAAAGAAAACAAATAATTTTAAATAAAAACAGCATATATTACCATCTTTATGCTGTTTTTTATTGTAATTTCAATTTTTATTTTAATTATTATCTGTTTTTTGGAGTAAGCACATTTTTTACTTATGCTTAGAATTTTAGGAAATATGATGCTTATCTTGTAGGTATTCTTGTATATTTTTATGCTTGTTGTAATAAGGATTATTGATTTTTAAGCTGTCTTATTTTTGTTGCTTGTAAAGCATAGTTTGCTTTAGTTGTTACGCGGAAAAGTGCAGCCCTTTTGGAAAGGGCTGCTGCAAGACTTTTTAAAAATAAAAAGTCTTGCCGAAAATTTGCCTAAATTTCCGACTTTTCCGCGTTTTTCATGCGGATTTATTTAAAATTATTTATCTAAAAGCCCATATTTTCTAAAAATAAAAAATTTTATAAAAGGCCAAATACTTTAAACTAACACTTATTATTTTTTCAATTTGCCTTGTTATTCAAACAAAAAAGAATAGATAAACCTATTCCTTTTCAAATATAGTATTGCAATAAGGGCAGTGATAGCCGCCAGAATCTAAAGCCTCTAAAGTTGCACCGCAGTTAGGACATATATTTTTGACAATTTTCTTTTTAGGCTCTTCCTTTTGATTGCTTTTAAGATTTGCTCCATCAAAAATATAGCCTGTGATATATTTTTTTCTTATTCCCGTTGCAACATAGTCTCTTGCCTGACGTTCACGCATTTGAAGTTGCGATGCTATTTCACTCATACTTGTCAAGTGGTCTTCCATAACAGCGTCAACAACATGTTTTAACGTTCGCATATTGCCATAACTTATCCATATCAGTGGTGTGCCATAGAAACCGATTACGGTCATTGCTATACCAATTCCCATAACTGCCATGTTATGCATAGCCCCAACTATAATAAGTGGAATGCCAACGATAAACATACATGATATAACAATAGCCCATATCAATTTTTTTCTTATATCTTTATTTATATCAACTTTTTTCTTCTTTTCCATGTTATTATTATATTATATATTGAACAAAAAATCAAAGAGAAGTTGTAATTTTTTTTAAAAAATTGTTTTGTAAGCTAAAAAATGGCGGAAGCAAATCCCGCCAAGCTTGGCGGGATTTTAAATTGCCTTAAAAGGCAATTTTGTTTGCCTATGGCAAACAGCTTCCGCCACAAAGTCGCTTTGTTCAAATTTATTAAAAGTTACAATTTTTTAAAACATATGTATTATTCAGCATTATTTTCTTTATTTTCTTGCTCTTCTACTTTTTCATTGACTTCAACATTTTCTATTGTTTTTACAGCTGCATTTTGTTTTCTAAGTTCTTCCAAAATTTGAGTTAAAAGTTCTTCTTGTGTTGGCTTAGGTGGAACAGGTGCAGGTTTGTTTTTCTCTCTAAGCTCTTTCGTTGCTGCGATAACTGCATGATAGTCTTTCATATTCACGCCTTGTGCTTTCAAAACTTTTTTCTCTGCTTTTGTTGGTCTTTCTTTTATTCCCTTTTTCCATAGTCCTTGTGCGTTCATAACAACTTTTAAAACGGTAAATAGAATAAAAGCAACCAAGATAAAGTTAATCACAGCGGTAATAAAAGCACCCCAATCAATATAGATGCTATTTGCAAGGTCGATTGTTCCGTCTTCAAGAGTCACTTTTTTCAAGAAGGTGTAAGCCGAGTCAAGCCCAGCGCCGCCAAGAGATAACAGCCAGTTTATGCAAGGCATGATAATCTTATTGGTGAGTGCGGTCACGATAGCGGTGAAAGCACTAGCAACGATAACACCAATAGCCATATCAACAACGTTGCCACGACTTATAAATTTTTTGAAGTCACTAAAAAATTTCTTTACTTTTCCCATAAATTTTTCCTCCATTGATATGATAGTAGAATTATTGAAATAAATCAATAATTTTATCAAATTTTGTTGAAAATTTTTTCTATATAATCAAGAACAAATATTGTTTTAATTTCAGTAAGTTTCTGTGAAATTTGTCCAAAAACACTTAATTTAATGCTTTTTTATTGTTTTTTAATGATTTTTTAAGAAAAATTATATATTTTATCAAAATTTGTTTCATTTACATGACAATTTTTTAAAAATTGTTTATAATAATTTTAGTTAAAAGGAGGGATATGGAGCGTTATATTTTTAATGAATGTGTCTATCTAGGCACAGATGCACGAAAGTGTCTGCCAGACGAACTTGCACGCAGGGGCTTTAAAAAGGTCTTGCTTGTCAGCGACCAAACAATCATCAAAAGTGGCGTGCTAAACAAGGTTTCATCAGTGCTTGAAGAAGGAAATATCAAATACACAGTTTTTTCAGACATCAAGCCTAATCCAACTGTTGAAAATGTCCAAGACGGGCTAAAGGCACTAAAAAAGTGCAAACCAGATGTGATAATTGCTGTAGGTGGTGGCAGCGTTATCGACACAGCAAAGGCTATCGCAGTTATAGCAGAAAACAAACAGCATAAGGATGTGCTCTCACTCGCAGGTGCAGTGGACACGCCTAATAGATGCTTTCCGCTAATTGCACTTCCAACCACAAGCGGAACGGCTGCTGAAGTGACAATCAATTACGTTATAACTGACACATCAACCAAAAGAAAACTCGTTTGCATCGACCCGCATGATATACCAATCATGTCTATAGTTGATGCCGAGCTTATGCGTAGCATGCCAGCGTCTCTCACAGCAAGCACGGGTATGGACGCACTTACTCATGCAATAGAGAGCCTTATCACTAAGGGAGCGACAGAATTTAGTGATATGTTCGCTGAAAAGGCAATATCAGTCATCGCAAAGTTCTTGGAACGTGCATATAAGGACGGAAACGATATGCAGGCAAGAGAAGAAATGGCGTTTGCTCAGTATGTGGTGGGTATGGGCTTTAGCAATGTTGGACTTGGAATAGTTCACTCAATGGCTCATGCACTTGGCGGAAGGTTTGACATTGCTCATGGCACAGCAAATGCAATACTTCTTGCAACAGTGATGCAGTATAATGCAGAATCGCCATCAAAACCTAAGTATAGAAAAATTGCCGAGTGCTTTGGCGTTGACACTAAAGACAAAACCGATGATGAATGTGTCAAGCTTGCTGTCCGGGAAGTTAAAAAACTTGCTAAAAAATTGAATATACCTAAATCGCTTGCTGAGTTTGGAATCACTGAAGCTGACCTAGAGCCGCTCAGCCACGATGCCTATGTTGATGTCTGCACAGGCGGCAACCCAAGAGAAACAAGCGAGCAAGATATCAAAAAATTATACAAATCAATTTTATAGTGCGGATTTAATAATTATTAAAATTTGACACAAAAATCGCAAAAAAATCGCAAAAAAATCGCAAAAAATATTAAAAAATTCATAAATTTATGAAAAAACAAAAAATAGCCGACAAATCTTTACTGCAATTCTATGTAAAAAATCTTAATAAAAAGTTTTTAAAAGGGGGTTATAATGAAAGCTTTAACAGGATTTAGCACAAACAAAAATGCATACGATGCAGGACTAGAAGCCGCAAAGATGGCGGGAAAATCAAAGGACGCAAAACTCGTGTTTGCGTATATGAGCTGTGATTATAAAATAAAAGACGTTATAAAAGGAATTAAACAGGTCTATGACTGCCCAGTTATTGGGAACACTTCATTCACAGGCGTTATCATGCCACAAGGCTACATAGGCGGAGACAAACCTTTCGTTGGTATTATGGTTATATCTGACCCAAATATGATTGTAGGCGTTGGTTTTGCCGAAAGAAAGGCTTATCAAAGTGCGCGAGATGCAGGCGAAGCTGCAACAAAGCACGCCCGCATCATGACAAAAATGCCATATAATGATGAACCTGACGTTATGTATATGGCAGCCAGCCCAACAGAAGAAGAATTTTTCTTGAAAGGTGTTAGCAGGGTGGTTGGAAGAGTTCCACTTTTTGGTGGCTCAGCCGCTGATAACACTATCACAGGTAACTGGAAACTCTATCTTGATGGCAAAGTCACAGATGAAGGCGTGGCAGTTGCACTTATCTATATGAATGGTCATTTTGTAAATGAATTTACAGGTGCATATAGAGAAACAAAGGATATGGGTATTATCACAAAGGTTGAAGGGACAAGACAGCTTGTCACTATTGACGGAGTTCCGGCAGTGAAGAAGTATGCAAAATGGCGTGGCATGAAACCTTCAGAACTTATGGGCAATGCACTTTTATCTGCAACAATAACAAGCCCACTTGGCGTAAAAGATAGACTTGGCGACCTTATTGCAATTCGTCACCCAATGTTTGCAAATGATGACTATTCAATGAATATCGGTGCAAACCTTGCCGAAGGCACAACGGTTATAAGAATGGAGGCGACAGTTGATGAGCTTATTTCATCAGTTGGTGAAACTTTGAAAAAATTGAACTCAAGACTTACAAAGCCTGCTGTATGTTATCATCTTGTTCATTGCGGCGGACGCCGTGCAGGTATTGATGCAAGAATTGGTGAAGTTTATGACGAAATCAAGAAGAATATCGGAGACATTCCGTTTATTATGGAATTTACTTTTGGTGAATATGGCTACGTTGATGATGGTCGAAACACAACGGGCGGACTGATGTTATCATTCACTGCATTCACGAAATAGGGGGTAAAAATGCAAAATATAATCAATGGTAAATTTGTTGATGCAAGCAACAAAGAGACAATGAGAATAGTCAATCCTTACACGGGCAGACTTATTGACACTGTTCCAAATAGCACAAAAAAGGATGCAAATAGAGCAGTAGAATATGCAAAAAAAGCTCAAAAAACATGGAAAAACGTTCCAATTCATGAAAAAGTTGATATTTTAATGAAATTTCTAGAGCTTGTCGACGAAAATAAAGATGACCTTGCAAAAACACTTTGCAAAGAAACAGGCAAGCCTATCACTCAAGCTTATGGAGAAATAGCAAATATTAGAATTTCTTTTGAAGCTTTCTGCGAAAAGGCAAAACATTTATATGGCAATGTGATACCAGCAGGCACAGAAGCAGGGCAAGAAAAAACTCTTCAATTCACTGTCCGCGAGCCGCTCGGCGTTATGCTTGCAATTATTCCATTCAATTTCCCTTGTGATCTTTATGACCAAAAAGTTGCACCAGCCATTCTTGCTGGCAACACAGTTATTGTCAAACCACCGCATCAAAATCCACTCACACTTATAAAACTCACAAAACTTCTGCATGATGCAGGGCTTCCAAATGGTGTCGTTCAAATTCTTACAGGAGAAGGTGCAATAGTTGGCAACGCACTTGCTAAAAATCCTGACGTTCATGGAATAACATTCACAGGTTCAACAGCTGTAGGCAAGACAACGTATCTTAATGGTGCAGAGCATCTAGCACATGTTGCGTTGGAGCTTGGCGGTAACGATGCATTTATCGTGCTTGACGATGCTGACATTGACCTTGCTGTTAAAGAAGTTGTTTGGGGTAGAATGTATAACACAGGGCAGGTATGCTGTGCAAGCAAGCGTTTTATAGTTCAAAAAGGCGTGCTGAAGGAATTTGAAACAAAGGTTGTTGACACAATAAGCAAGCTTGTTGTTGGAAATCCTATGGATAAAAAGACAGATATTGGGTGCCTTGTGACTAAAGGGGCTTGTGAAAAAGCAGTTAAACAGATAGAAAGGGTTGTAGAACAGGGCGGAAGAATAATCTATGGTGGTAATGCACACGACGCTGTGCTTGAGCCAACTATTATAACAGACATTCCAAAAAATGCAGATGTAGCTCTCGATGAAGAGATATTTGCTCCTGTTGTAAGCATCATACCTTGTGAAGACGAAAAAGAAGCTGTTGAAATTGCAAATGCATCTTGCTATGGACTCTGTGGTTGCGTATTCACTCGTGATATGAAAAAGGCGTTCAATATTGCAAACCAACTTGAATGTGGCGGAGCTGTTATAAATGGTGCAAGTTTCCATAGAAGCTTTGAAATGCCATTCGGTGGCTATAAGATGTCTGGCATAGGCACTGAAGGCGTTATGAGCACCTTTGACCAAGTGACAAAAACAAAGACCATAACATTAAAGAATATCTTTGAATAAAAACAACAAAATTATAGATTGGCTTTTCAATCTATAATTTTGTTTATTTGGTGCATTTAGGTTTTGCATATTTGTGATATTTTTTATATTGTGCAAGGTAATTTTAAGGGTATGTAAATTTAAAGAGGTGCTTCAAAGAGCTGGGGACGCACGCGGAAGCAGTGCGAAAATTTCGCACAAGAAATCTTACGATTTCTTAAATTTTCAACAAGTTGAAAATTTGCTTCCGCGTGCATACAAAAAACCTTATCAAAAAGTCAATTAAAGAAAATTTAAGAAAAACCAGCAAAAAACAACAAAAAAATGACTAAGGTTAGTAGATTTTGAAACTAGCAGAATATTTGAGACTAGCAGAATAAAAATAATAAAAGGAGTTCTACTTTTTAAAGTAAAACTTTTTTTATAATAAGTTTCAAAAATAATAGACTAAGGTTAAAATATTTTGAAACTAGAGAAAAAGATTATCAAATTATTAAATTGTATGTTATAATTAAAACATAGGAGTAAAAAATGAACTTTATAGTAGATAAACGAACAGAGTTGATGAGCATTATTTTAGCATTGTCGCAAGGAAATGAATATATTGAAGAACACTTTTCTTTTGACATTAAAGATGAATATAGACAACTATTATATAATCACTTTTCCAAGTTCAAAAATCACAAAGCGGTTGCACTAGCCAAACAAATAGCCAAGAATGTTGAAGGGTTTTGTTTTGATAACCCAATTAGATTAGCATTTGCATTAAACAAACAATTAAAATTTGATGGTAAAATAGAAAAATATTTATTGCAAGAGCTTGAACACGAAGAACTATTAAAAGAATTTATGTGTAAAATCGTTAATTTTGCAAAAGATAGCAATTTTAAAAAATTCTATATTGATAATTATGTTTACTATTCTTCTAAAATTGAAGAATTAAAGCATATGTTTAATACAGATCTTTTTATTTATGAATTGCAAAAATTTTTAAAATATAAAATTCAAGATAATTTTGTTGTAAATATTATTCCAATGTTAGCTAATGCTAATCATGGATTTAAAGTTAACAATAATAATTTTGCCAATATTGGTATGCTAAGCGAAGACTTTAAAACGATTGATAAATTCAATAACGGAACAATTCATACAATTATCCACGAATTTGGACATAACTTTGTGAATTGCTACACCGATAACAATCAACTACAAATACCAGATGAATTAAGAAACAAACTCAAAAATATGGGATATGGAAATCCAATTTCTTACCTTAACGATACAATCGTTAGAGCAATTACAATAAGATTAAGAGAAAAGATAGAAGACATTGATACTCAAAAGTTCTTTGACACAGAAAATAAATTTGGATTTGTTTATGTTGAAAAAATATATAAAGAGTTGCTTGAATATGAAAGCCAAACGACTTCTTGGAAAGAATATATTCCTAAATTATTAGAATCAATTACAAGAAAAGAAGAAAACAATAAAACATTATAAAAATGGCAGTTAAACGTGTGCTTGTCTTGATACAAGTCGGCTCGCTAATGCTTCGCCGAAAGACAAGTGCACACTTAATAATTTAATTATGTTGCAAAAAGATCGGTTGCTGGCATTGCGTAACGCAATCCGATCTTTTGCTTTTTGTTTTCTTCTCTTTATTTTCTAGTGTAAGCGAATATTCTTTGTTGTCAAGGTCATTGTGAGTGTCTTATAAATCTTAAAATTGTTATTAACACAACAACCTGTGACAACATCAGAAATATTCGCCTTTTTGACAGTTAAGAAAGTTAAGAGTAAAAAGAAAACATAGGTTATTGTTTTTTTGCCTATGTTTTTCTTAGATTATTCCGCTAGTTTCAAAATTGATTGACTAAAAACGTCATTTTTTTGTTGTTTTTAAATTTTTTTAGGATTATTTTATTTTTTGATTATCAATGAAAACTTAAATCAACCTTTGTCATTTTATTTTATTCTATCCAAGATATCTCTTGCCGCAATAAGACCTGTTGCTGCTGCAACAACAATGTTTCCAGCCTTGCCAGCACCATCACCGATAAAGTAAAGGTTCTTGTCTTTAACTTTAAATTTATTGTCTGTTTCAATCTCATTTGAGAAGAATTTTATCTCAGGACCATACAGCAGGGTTTCGTCATTGTTGACGCCAGGTATAATCTTATCAAGTTCTTCTAGCCCTTCAAGAATGTTGGTGATTATTCTATAAGGCAAAACTAGTGCAAGGTCTCCAGCCACACAGTCCTTAAGAGTTGGCTCAATAAAGCCTTTGTTTATTCTATGCCATTCGCTTCGTCTGCCATTTCGCAGGTCTTTAAGCGTTTGAATGATTGGCTTGTTGTCACCAAGCACATTGGCAATTCTAGCTATAGATTCCCCATATTGACGGGTGTTTGTAACAGGCTGAGTCAGTGTAACCTTGCTAATGAAAGCGAAGTTTGAGTTGTTTGACTTGATATTTTTAAGTGCGTGACCATTGACGCAAATATAGCCATAATAATTCTCTTTTGCAACAAAACCGCCGGGATTTGTGCAAAAGGTTCTTATTTCGTCGCCGTATGTCTTGGTTTTGATAAAAATAGTAGGGTCGTAAATAACATCGGTTATACTTTGCAAAACTTCCTTTCGCACTTCCACACGCACACCGATTTCAATGCTCTGGCTGAAATATGGAATATTGTGCTTGTCAAGAAGCTCCTGAACCCAGCCAGCACCAGTTCGTCCAGGTGCTACAACAACAAATCTGCTTGTTAAAACGTGCGATTGATTATTTTTATAATATGTAAGGGTGTTTATCTCATCTCCGTCAATATCTTCAACTCTGCCACTTTCAATGATAGTCACGCCTTTTTCTTGAAGATATTTAGTAAAGCCTTCAATATATTTAGGCAGCATATCAGAGCCAAGATGTTTTTGTTTAATAAGCAAAAGCCTTGCACCTTTGACTGTCACATCACGCCTTATTTCTTCACTTTTTGCAGTGCTTTTAGGGTAAACTTCAGCGTCCATACCAAACTTGTTGAAGATTTCTTCAGTGTCGTCAATAATTTTGTATGCTTCACTCTCGCTCATATATTTAAAAAGGTCGCTTTTCCCAAGTTTAGGAATAAAGTTAAGCTTGCCGTCACTAAAAGTTCCAGCACCTCCAAAGCCAGAGAGTATGTTGCATGGCTGACAATTTACGCATTTGCCTGTCTTCTTCATTGGACAAACCCTATTTTCTGCAAGTCTGCCTTGATCAATCAAACAAATTTTTAGATTGCTGTTTTTTTCGATAAGTTCATAGGCAGTAAAAAGTCCAGCAGGTCCAGCCCCAACAATTATCACATCAAAATCTGTGTTTTTAATATTTTCTCCCAATTTTTTACCTCGATTTTAATTATGGCAAATATTTTTAAACAACTTGCTCACACTAAATAAGATATCAAATAGCATATAAAAAGTCAAATAAATACAGAATTTTTAGCTTTTATTTCAGGCTTTGTCACACAATTATTTGACAATTTAAAAGCTTAAATTTAAAATTAAAATAAGGAGAATATATATGGAAAAATCAAAAAAAGCGGCAGAAGACACAAAATATTCAAATTTAATCTACAATAAGGCAAATTATTATGAAAAAGCCACAGAAAAAGAGAAAAAACAGATTTTTGAATTTGCAGAAGGCTATAAAACTTTCATCAGCGAATGTAAAACTGAAAGAGAGTGTTGCATGGAAGCGATAGCACAGGCAAAATCAAAAGGCTTTCAAGAATTTCACTTTGGTGATAAGCTAAAGAGTGGTGATAAACGATACTTTGTCAATCGTGATAAAGGCGTTATATTATTTAAGATTGGCTCACTGCCACTAGAAGAACAGGGCATGCGAATAGTTGTTGCTCATATTGACGCACCAAGACTTGACATCAAACAAATACCCGTCTATGAAAGCGATGGCTTTTGTTATTTAAAAACGCACTATTATGGCGGAATAAAAAAATATCAGTGGGTGACAATTCCACTGTCACTGCATGGCGTGGTGATATTGAAAGATGGCAGCAAAGTCAACATCAATATTGGCGACAAGGAAGACGACCCTGTGTTCTATATCAGTGACCTTTTGCCGCACTTAGGCAAAAATCAAATGGCGGGCAAGGCAACTGACATAATATCAGGCGAGCAACTCAATGTTATAATTGGTGGACTTCCTGTAGTTGACGCTGAAAAAGATAAGGTTAAAATCAACGTGCTAAAAATGCTTTATGATAAGTATAAGATAACAGAAGAAGATTTTATCAGCAGCGAGCTTTGCGTTGTTCCAGCAGCAAGGGCGAGAGATGTTGGCTTTGATAGGGCACTCATCGGTGGCTATGGTCATGACGACCGAAGCTGCAGCTATCCATCAATGCAGGCAATATTTGACGTCCAAAATGAGAACACCGCAATGTGCATCTTGGTTGATAAGGAAGAGATTGGAAGTGAAGGCAACACGGGTATAAAATGTAAAGTTTATGAAGATTTGATTGATGAAATATGTCAGGCACTTGGAGCAAACTCACGTCAAGTTCGTGGAAGATCAATATGCCTTTCTGCCGATGTTACAGCCTGCTATGACCCTAATTTTGCAACCGTCTTTGAAAAGAGAAACGCTGCAATAATCTCATGCGGTGCTTGTATGAACAAGTTTACAGGATCAGGCGGAAAGAGCGGTTCAAGTGATGCATCAGCTGAAACTGTTGCTAAGGTTAGAAGCATATTTGATGCAAATGGTGTTGTATGGCAGGCTGCTGAGCTTGGCAAGGTCGATATAGGCGGTGGTGGCACTGTTGCAAAGTTTATTGCACAGCTCAACATTGACACAGTTGATATTGGCGTGCCTGTTATCTCAATGCATTCGCCTTATGAACTTATCTCAAAAGCCGACCTTTATAGCATGTATAAAGCCGCACTTGCATTTTTGAAATAAAAAATGCTATAGCCCTTTTATTTACTATTGTATAGAAAAAACTTATAAAAGTGTAAAAATTTTATAAATTGCAAAAAAATTTTAAATTTTCAAATTTTGCCGGTTTAAATAGCTATAAGCCTTTTAACAAAAGGCTTATAGCGTTTTTTATCTATAGCTTTTAGTAAAATTTGTTATTATAAAATTAGCATTAAAAATGGCTATACGCCTTTATTTATAAGCTCAATAGCATTTACAAACAAAACAAATACAAATTTTATAAAAACGCTTGCTTTTTGCTTAAAAATTTGTTAATAATAAAATTATCAAATTATTTTAGGGGGAATTATGGATATTTTTAATAAAGTCGCAAAAAAGCATAATTATGATATTGCAAAGGAAAAGGGCGTCTATCCTTATTTTCATAAACTATATTCAGGACAAGATATAGTTGTAAATATGGAAGGGAAAAGAACAATCATGCTTGGCTCTAACAATTATCTAGGGCTGACAAATCATCCAGAAGTTAAGAAGGCAGCAATAGCGGCTATAGAGAAATATGGCAGCGGCTGCTCAGGTTCAAGATTTTTGAACGGCACTCTTGATTTGCACATGAAACTTGAGAGCGAACTTGCCCAGTTTTTAAATAAAGAGAGTGTTATGACGTTCTCAACGGGCTTTCAAAGCAATTTAGGTATCATCAGTGCTATAGTTGGAAGAAACGACTATGTTATCTGCGATAAAGAAAACCATGCAAGCATATATGATGGCTGCAAACTTAGTTATGGCAAAATGCTCCGCTATAACCACAATGATATGGCAGATTTAGAGAGAAAGCTTGCTTCAGTTCCAAGTGAAAGCGGCATTCTTATTGTCACTGATGGCGTGTTTAGTATGAGCGGTGATGTTGCAAAGTTGCCAGAAATTGTTGACCTTGCAAAGAAATATCAAGCACGTGTTATGGTGGATGATGCACACGGCTTAGGTGTTATTGGTAATGGTGGCAGGGGAACTGCAAGTTATTTCAACCTTGAAGATGACGTAGATATCTATATGGGCACTTTTTCTAAATCTCTTGCATCACTTGGTGGCTATATGGCTGCAAATAGTGACGTTGTGGAATTTGTCAAACATACTTCAAGACCGTATATCTTTTCTGCCAGCATGACGCCGGCTTCTGTTGCAGCAGCAAACAAGGCACTAGATATTTTAAAGGCTGAGCCAGAGCGTGTAGAAAATCTTAACAATATCAGTACTTATATGAGAAAAAAATTAAAAGAAAAACATATTGACATTATTGAAAGCACCACACCAATAATACCAATCTATACATATCAAGATGACAAAACATTTATTGCCTGCAAACTTCTCTTAGAACGTGGGGTGTATGTAAACCCTGTTGTGTCTCCTGCAACTACTGTAGGGCAAAGCCTTCTTCGCACAAGCTACACAAGCACGCATACAAAAGAGCTTATGGATGAGGCAGCAGACAAGATAGCCGAAGTCCTTGCCATAGTTAAAGATATGAAAATTGATTATTAAGAATTATTCTATCATTAAATTGATTATTAAGAAAAATTCTATTATTTTTATCATAATAAATAAAAGCTTCCAGCAGTGATTGTTGGAAGCTTTTTTATGTATTGTTGGGTGATTTTAATAATATATTGTTCCATTTTTTCTTTTTTCATTGAATGGACTTAAAATAACTTTATTTTCTTTTAAACTTTTTTGCACATCAATGATACGCTGATTGCTTGAGCCTTTGAATCGAAGAGTGATATCTTTAAGTTTTTCTTTAAACTCGCCATCTACTAATATGTCAATATAAGATAAAAACTCCTTTGTCCAAGTGCAGTTTGCTCGGCTTTCGCCTAAAAGCTCACTGTCAAAAAGATAGCCGCTATAACACCATATTGTTTTGTTGGGATAAAGCTCTTTAACCTTTTTCACAAGTGGTAGTAGTGCTTTTTGATTTGCAGGTTCCATTGGCTCGCCACCAAGCAGGGTAAGTCCATTTATAAAATCATTGTCTAAAGATTTTATTATTTGCTTTTCAACTTCTTCTGTATAGGGCTTGCCATAGCCAAAATCCCATGTTTCAGGATTAAAACAACCTTTGCAGTGGTGAGTGCAGCCAGAAACAAAAAGAGAAGTCCGAACTCCTTCACCATTTGCTATGTCGTAATATTTGATATTTCCGTAGTTCATACCTTCTCCTTTGTAATATTTTTTTATTTAAATCATTGTTTTATGATTTTTTTGATGGATTTTTATATATTTAGTTGTGTTAGTAGAGAAAACTGCTTTGAGAAAGCAAAATTTAAAAGAATTTTAAATTTTTAAAGAAAAGCATTCGCTTTTCTTTTGTGAGCGTTAAGCTCACGCTTTCTCAAAGCCCTGTCTCCCGCACCCACTTTGTCAAAAACTTAATTTTTCCACCCGCACTAAATTTATCTTTTTAAAAGCGGATTTATTTAGACACTCAAAAATAATCTAAAGTATTAAGCAATATTTTATAGATGTAAAACTCTATCTCTAATTTCTTGTGTTCTACCTTGATTCCAGAATTGGCTTCCGATATAACCACAAGTTCTTCTTGCAACATTCATCTTTGTCTGGTCACGGTTCTTGCAGTTAGGGCATTCCCAAACAAGTTTTCCGTCATCATCTTCAACGATTTGGATTTCGCCATCATAGCCACAAACTTGGCAATAGTCAGATTTTGTGTTAAGTTCAGCATACATAATGTTGTCATATATGAATTTCATCACTTGAAGCACCGCCTCAACGTTGTCTTGCATATTAGGCACTTCAACATAGCTTATAGCGCCACCAGTTGAAAGGGCTTGGAATTGGCTTTCAAACTTAAGCTTATCAAAAGCGTTGATATGTTCTGTAACGTGAACATGATAGCTGTTTGTGATATAGTTTTTATCAGTAATGCCAGGAATGATGCCAAATCTCTTTTGCAAGCATTTTGCAAACTTATAGGTTGTGCTCTCAAGTGGAGTGCCATAGATAGAGAAGCCGATATTTGTTTCTTTCTTCCACTTATCGCAGGCAGCGTTCATAGCTTTCATAACATCAAGAGCAAATGGGGTTGCCTCTGGGTCGGTGTGAGATTTTCCTGTCATATATTTTGTGCATTCATATAGCCCAGCATAGCCAAGAGAGATAGTTGAATAGCCGCCATAAAGAAGCTTATCAATCTTCTCGCCAGGTTTAAGTCTTGCAATAGCTCCATGTTGCCATAGAATTGGGGCCGCATCAGAGAGCGTGCCTTTAAGACGGTTATGTCTGCACATAAGGGCTTCATAGCAAAGCTGCAGTCTCTCGTCAAGAATTTTCCAGAATTTCTTCATGTCGCCACCACTTGACAGGGCAACATCGACAAGGTTGATTGTTACAACACCTTGATTAAATCTTCCATAGAATTTGTAATTTCCGTTTTCATCTTTCCAAGGAGAGAGCGCACTTCGGCAGCCCATAACAGGGAAGCAGTTGCCTTCCTTAAGCTCTTTCATCTTCTTTTCAGAGATATAGTCAGGAACAAGACGTTTTGCAGTGCATTTTGCTGCAAGTTCGGTTAGATAATAGTATTTGCTTTCAGGGTGAATATTGCTCTCTTCAAGAACGTAAATAATCTTAGGGAAAGCAGGGGTTATGGCAACACCTTGCTCATTTTTAACGCCATCATAGCGTTGTTTAAGTGTTTCTTCTATAATCATAGCAAGGTCCTCACGTTCTCTTTCATTCTTAGCTTCACCAAGATATAAGAACTCTGTAACGAATGGAGCTTGACCATTTGTTGTCATAAGGGTGATAACTTGATATTGGATTGTTTGCACACCGCGATTAATTTCAGCCTTGACACGTTTTTCTGTGATTTTGCTAACCATTTCAGGGTCAGCATGTCCACAAGCTTCAGTAAGCTCTGCTTCAACTTCCTTTCTAATCTTTTGACGAGAGACGTCAACAAATGGTGCAAGGTGAGCAAGACTTATGCTCTGTCCACCATATTGGCTTGAAGCAACTTGAGCAACAATTTGAGTTGCAATATTGCAAGCGGTTGAAAAAGAGTGTGGTTTTTCAATAAGAGTGCTAGAAATAACTGTGCCATTTTGAAGCATATCTTCAAGATTTACGAGGTCGCAGTTATGCATTCTCTGAGCGAAATAGTCGGCGTCGTGGAAGTGAATAAGACCTTCTTCGTGCGCCTTCCAAATATGTTCAGGAAGCAAAAATCTTTTTGTAAGGTCCTTGCTGACTTCACCTGCCATATAGTCACGTTGAACACTGTTGACAGTAGGGTTTTTGTTAGAGTTTTCTTGTTTTACTTCTTCATTTTGGCAATCAATAAGTGAAAAGATTTGTTTATCAGTGGTGTTGACCTGTCTTGCAAGTTGTCTTATATAACGATATGTGATATAGTTCTTTGCAACGTCGAAAGCACCTTGCTCCATAATTGCTTTTTCAACAAAGTCTTGGATTTCTTCAACTCCAACAGCTCTGCCCATGTTTTGACATTCGTCAGTAACCTTAGAGACTATCGTTTCAATCTGGGCATCAGATAGTCTTTTAGAAACATCATCAACTGAAAGGTTTGCTTTAGTGATTGCGTTTCTAATCTTGCTATTGTCAAAAACCATTTCTTGACCATTTCGCTTAATAATTTTCATGTTTTCCTCCTTAAGTTCGTCAAAGCCCGCAAAACAGAATTTTTATGAATTTTCATGCTTTCCTTGACTTTCTAAGTGAATTATACTACACTTTTTTTAGAAATTGTGTTGTTTTTACAACATTTTGAGGGGTTTATGGAAAATTTTTCAGAGATAAAAAAAACAAAAATTTTTGCCGAAATCAGCGAATTTGACATGCAAGCTCTGTCATTTTGTTTGAAGATAAAGTTTAGAAATTATAACAAAAATGACACTATAATTGCTCAAGGACAGCCTGTCGAAGACGTTGTTATGATACTTAAAGGTGGCGCAAAACTTGAAAATATTGACCCTTTTGGCGACATTTCTCTTATCACAAAATTGAAGGCTGGAGATATCTATGGAGTTGAAAATGGCTTTATGGGAGAGACTACATATAAGGACACTTTAACCGCAACTGAGAACTGCCTTGTTATGCTTATGAACAGACACCGCCTTCTCACGCCATGTCAGAATAAGTGCAAAAGACATGACATAGTTGTCCGACACCTTGTGCAGATGGTGATAGAACGAAATTATGAGCTTACTGAAAAACTTAAACTGCTTTCAAAGAAGAATATCAAAGAAAAGGTGCTTGCATATCTTCAAGCTCAAAGTAATAAAGCAGGTTCATTATATTTTGACATACCATATAATAAGACCGAGCTTGCAAATTATCTGTCAGTTGACCGAAGTGCACTTTCAACCACACTCTCACGCCTTCGCGAAGAAGGACTGATTGACTTTGACAAAAAACACTACCATATAAAGAAAGGGTAGGGAAAATTTAAAGAGCAACTCAAATAGAAGTTGGTGAGATAATATATACAAAAATTCTCAAGTTTTTATGACTTGGGATTTTTGTTGCTGCACGCGAATGTGTAAATTTTTGCAATCAAAAATTTACGAAAGACAAAAATTCTTTTTGTCTTTCACAAACTCTAGAGAGTTTGTCATTCGCGTGCAAGTCTAATGCTTGGCGACGAACCAAATGTTCGACGGTTATCCGGCAGAGTGAGAATAAGAGACAAACTATACCACCGCTCGGGAACAAACAAAACTAGGCGTTATGGATAATCTAGACGATAGTAGGCGGATAATTCGCCCGCTCTTTTAGATTTTTAACAATAAGCACTTAGGTATAGTAAATTTGTCTCTCCGCCGCAGGCAAGCGAATGAAAAACTCTTCGAGTTTTTATAGGCAAAACATGTTTTGCCTATTGTGATTTTTTAATAAAAATCACTCATTCGCTTGCCTGCGGCGGAGAAACAAATTATAAGCTGAAGTGAAAAAGAAAGGGGTTATAAAAGGGAATTATATTTATATAAAGATATTCATATAAAGTTGAGATAGGAAAAAACTGATAAATTCGGCGTTATGGACACACTAAACGACAGAAAGTAGCTAAGCCACCAAACCAAATGTTTGACGGCTGTCCGGTAGGGTGGGTCTGAAATATAAACTATATTTCCGCTCTCGAACCAAAAATCCGCAAAAAATAAAAAATTTTTCAATAAATTTTAAAAAATTTGTTAAATTTGATTGACGTAGGTTGCGGGGGGGGTATACTAATAGCATAAAGATAGACGCGTCAAGCGGCTATCGCGAGCGAGCGGCAGACCGCTGACGGGGGAGTGAAAAGTGAAAGGTGAAGAGTGAAAAATGCGTGCGGAATGATGCAAACTAAGTTTGCCGGACAGTCGTCAAACATTTGGTTTGCCGCTGACGCGTGAGTGAAAAGTGAAGAGTGAAGAGTGAAAAGAGCATGCGGACAATGCTACAAACTAGGTTTGCCGCGAGAAGGCACGAATAGTTTTGCTTGCAAAACTATTCAAGAAGGCAAAAGTCTTTGCCTTCTAAAAAACTTACAGTTTTTTGTGCCTTCTCGCTTAGGCAAAGCCCATGCCGCTGACGCGGGAGTGAACAAGCCTTACGCTTGGCGGTTGTCCGGCAGGGTGAGCTAGGATTATAAACTTTATTTCCGCTCTCTTGAAACCAACAAACTTGGTGTTATGGATGCTCTTGACGATAAGGAGCGGATAATCCGCCCGCTCTCTTGGGATTAGCTTATTTGATGATATGGGGAGAAAATAGTATGAAAAATATCAAAACAAAACTTTTGTTAAAACAAAATCAAAAAATTTTTAAAATTTTTTGTGATTATAGATATTTCAAATAAAACACAAATATTATCAAAACATAACTACACCCCAAGCGGTTTGACGCCATAGTGACGGCAAGTGCGAGACATACTTTTTTAAATATGCTATAGTGTGGGTGTAGAATGCAAAAATATCGAGATTTGTATTAAATTACAAGGTCGAATTTTGCATAAAAAACAAGAGAAAACCCATACTAGAAACAAAAATGGACTTGCAAATTCACCCCTTGTGGGTCCTTATTAAGACAAAAATTTAGAAAATTTTTGTCTGGGGTGGAAAGGGAGCTTTAACCCACAAAGTCAGAGACTTTGCGGGAGCCCAAGTTGGGAGGAAGACGCGGGTTCCCTTAAAATTGCTAATTTTAAGGGTGTAGCCGAAAGTATTTTTAGAGGCAATATCTCTTTAGACGGCATAACAATCACAATCGAAGAGTATGTGCCAACTCTAGAAGTTTATTCAAACAACACGTCTTACGGAACAGCATCATATAGCGGAGAATATGGCATTGGCAACACTGTCACGCTTATCGCAAACGTCACAAGTTCTGGTGCCTTCTTGGGATGGCGAGCAAATAGCGTTGACGGCGAATATGTTTCAGGTGACCCAAATTATAGTTTTGTTGTAGATGCAAACAGTCCGTATATATACTATGCAATTTTCGAAGCTGCAACAACTATCACAAGTGACTTTAAATTTAATTTTGATCAGCCGGCAGCCGGACAAGCTGAAATCTATGAGTATACCGGCACAGATAGCGATTTGGTTATACCTTCAGTAGTTTACAACAATGGCACAAGCTACACAGTCACCGCACTTATTGATGATGCCTTTGCAAACAACACATATATTGAAACCGTAACTCTTCCATCAACTCTAACAACACTAGGCAGTGAGTTCCGTTATAATGGTCCAGATCTAGGTATTCCAGGTTTTCCTGACCCTGATAATTGTGAAACAGGCTTATTTGAAGGTTGCACAAATCTTCGTTCAGTCAATTTTGAAGATTTAACAAACCTAACTTCAATAGGTGAACGTGCATTCTATAATTGCACAAGTTTGGAAAGCGTATTTTTACCTAACTCTTTAGAGACAATGTATAGAGGCACATTTGAAGCTTGCTCGTCTCTAAGTAGTGTGGTCTTTGAAGAAGGTTTTAAAGTTACTTCTTTACGAGGAACATTCATAAATTGCTCTTCTCTAACAGAAATTACAATACCTGCTGCTGTGGAAGAACTAACTTTTGAACCAAATGATCATCATGATGATCCTAGTTCTGGAACCTTTGGTGGCTGCACAAATCTAGAAAAGGTGACCTTCGAAGAAGGTTCACAATTAAAAGTCTTGTGTGGAGCTTTTGGTTATTGCTCAAAGCTTGAAACTTTAACTATACCGGCAACTCTTGAAAGTTTTTGAGCAGCTGCTGGAACATATCCTACTTTTAGAGATTGTTTTAACCTAAAAACTATATATTTTCTTTCAATCAATCCGCCAACTTATTCATCCTATGTAAATGATTTTTCTGGCACACCAGATGATTTGATAATTTATGTTCCACAAGGCTCTCTAACTGCTTATCAAACTGCGACAGGGTGGAGTGATATAGCAGATCACATTCAAGAAATGTCATAAATAACAAAAAATCTCTTATGATTTTTCATAGGAGATTTTTTATATGCAAAATTTTGGTTTTCATTATGTGCGTTAAATTTTTTAAATTATTCTTAAAATTATTTATTAAATTTCTTTATTCTTGCTGAAATTCTTGATTTTCTTGTCTTTCTTTTTCAAGCTCGTCACAGACTTTGTTAATTGCTGTTGCAACGCCGTAGCTATGCTTTGAAGTTTTTATTACGTTTTCTATCTGTGGCACAAAGCGTCTGTTGTTTGCAAGTATCATATATTTTTTGCATTTAACACTCGCTTGAGCCATCTGCACGTCAGCCACCTTGTCGTCACCAATAAAAAGATAAAGGTTTGCGGAGCTGCCACTATCTATAATTTTTCTAGAAAGCTCCACGCCGTCAAGTTTGCTTTCTCCGCCTAAAAATATAGGATCTTCAAGTTCAAGATTTCCATTTTCATTATGTTTTATAAACGCAAGTGTTTCGCCACCATTTTTGATAAGCCCTTTATAAAATTTACGTTGGTTATATGGCATAAAATATAGAAGGTCAAACAAATCTTCTTCAAGCTTAACATTTGCCTTTGTGATAACGTATATTTCAAGTTCTTCATTGCAAAGCCCAGCAAGTCTTGAAATGGCTTTAAAATATTTATATCCGCGTCTTTTAGTGTAGATATCTTCTATAGTGTTGTTAAAATCAATATATACAATGGTTTTCATGCAAATATTTTATCACAAAATATATAAAAATCAAGTGCAAATTATTGCAAAAATCAATAAACATATTTTACAAATTAGGCATAAATTTTTACAAAAGAAAGGACGGAAAAATTATTAAAAAAAACAACAAAAAAATACCAAAAAAATATCAAAAAATTTGAATTTGCTATTGTAAAAATAGTCTTAATGTGCTATCCTAGAAATAAGAAAAGAGGGAATATGGAAAACAAAAGACAAAGTAAAGATATCATAAATCAAGAGAGAGTTTTTAAAGCTGTTGCTCAAAATCCCGGAGACATTAACACGGTCAAAGAACGTTTGCGCAAAGCAAAAGTTAGTTCATCAAGAACAAAAATCAATAGAGCAATAGACGACCTTATCAAATCTGGAAGACTTATCTTGAAGGATAAACAACTTTATGTCAATCCTTCCACTATAAAGCACGCAAAACTTGTTCAATCAAATGGCACGAGCTATCTTTTATTTGACGGAGATAGCCATCAATATTATATAGATAGAAGAGATGCTGGCAATATTCCGTCAGGTAGCCGCGTTCAAGTTGGCAGCTACTTCTTAGCGTCAAAGGGCAAAATGGAAGAACGCTCTTTTGTTATGGGAATTGATAAATCACAGCAAACAAAGCAAGATGAGATTGAAGAGATTGTTGATAAAACAGACACGTCCAACATAGTCTATGGCAGAGTTATGAAAACCAGCCATGATGAACTTGTGTTTTTGCCAAATGATAGAAGAAGATTTAAAAAACCAATTTTTATCGCAAACGATAAAAGGGGTGTAGCAAAGTATCAAGACAAGATTTGCACTATGCAGATAGTCAGCAATGAGACGGAAACAGAACAAGCGGTAGGCTTTTTGCAAGAAATCAAAGGTGATGCAGGCAACCCAATAGCAGAGTATGATGCCATAGCAGAAAGTCATGGCGCTATCATGAGTTATAGTGACGAAAAGGTTCAAAAGGAAATCGAGAATATTCCAACAGAAGTTGACCTATCAAAATATCAGCTTATTTCAATGGGAGAGCAGAGAACATTAAATTCAGCAAAGCCACAGATTGTTGACTTAAGGGGACTTAATTTCACAACGACTGACCCTGCAACTTGTAAGGATATGGACGATGCCATCTATTCAACTTTTGACGAAAAGGGAAATTTGGTAGTCTATGCCGCAGTTGCCAACGTAACAAAATATGTTAAACTTAACAGCGAAATAGGCAGACGCTATATTCAAGCGGGCTTCACAACTTATGCACCAAATAAGGCGTATAATATTTTGCCGCCAGAACTTTCAACCAATATCTGTTCACTCAATCCAAACGTCCCTCGTCTTGCCTTTGTTGTTAAAACGGTTATCAATCCAAAGAGCGGCAAGCCAATATCAAGCAGTATTATGGACGCCGTGATTGAAAGCAAAGAAAAATTCAGCTACGAGCAAGCGCAAGAAATCTGCGACGAGCATAGCGAGATAACAAGAGAGACAATTACTGACAAAGTTAAGAAGGGTTTGCCATTGTCTCGAGAAGAACAGGTTGTTATGAATAAGCTTGCGTCAGACATTCTGTGGAAAGGTCTAAACGGTCGAAATCTTATTCAATTTGATTCAGATAATGAATACGACGTAAAATTAAATGAAGATATGTCTGATATTGTCGACATAGAAAAAGAGCCGCATATTCCATACCATAAAGTGATTGAAGCTTTCATGGTCACTGCAAACGAGGCGACAGCAGAATTTGCCCTTAGAAATGGTATACCTAACATATACCGCGTTCATGAAGAGCCTAGCGAGAGCAAGATTGAACAGGCGTATGAGTTTTTTGACTATCTTAATATACCATTTGATGGCGACCTTTCACCAAGAGCAATCAAAACAATAGTTGCAAGTGTTAAGGGCACAGACAAAGAAAAGGTTGTAAATAACTTTCTTGTAAGAATGCAAAGCAAGGCAAAGTATTGCAATACTCCTAATCCACAAGATGTCAAACTTGTTGGAAAACCGGGTCACCGCCAAGAGAGAACAAAGAAGTTTGGCGAGGAAGCTAAGGCTGACTTTGAGCGAAAGCAAGACGTTGTGACAGGCGATATCATGCACGATGCTGTTAAAAAACTTGATAAAACAATAAGCCACTTTGGGCTTCAAAGTGAGCACTATTCTCACACGACTTCGCCAATTCGAAGAATAACCGACTATGTGACGCATTATAATATTCTAGCCTACTTAAATGGCGAAAATATGCTTGACCAGCAGCAAGTTCGCGATATAGCCCTGTGGGCAAACCAGATGCAGGACTCAGTTGACCTATCAGAACGTGAGTTTAATGAGCTTAACAGTGCAATCTATTGCACTCATCATATAAATGACGTTATGAAAGGGCATATTTGCTCATTTAGAAAGCTTGCAGACAAGAAAGATATCACGCCTGAAGAGATTGTGGTAATTGTTGAGAATGAAGACAAGGGCATAAGGGTGCAAATACCACTTGTAGACGTGCTTGCATATAAAGGTGTAACAACAAAGAAAGTTGCAATCACACCTTATGGCAGTGCAATAGTTAATAAGAACACAAACTCACCAATCTTGACTGTTTGCCAAGAACTTACTTTTAAGATTGCAGAAAGTGATAGAATAACAAGACAAATCACAGGCACGCTTGACTTAAGCAGGGTTATTGAAACGACAGAAAACTCCAATTTCACAGCTCCGACCTTGCCAGACATTCCAGTTACTCGTGGTGGGCATAGCAGCAAGCGTGAAAAGATGCTCAAAAACAAGAGATATTGCAAGGAGCATAGTGGAGATGCAGCAAAGATTGCGGAAGATGAAATGCGATATGGCTTAAAATTCAAAAATCAAATCAAATATGAAGAGTTTGTTGGAGATATGGGCAATCGCGAAGCATATCATGCAAACAAGTCTCAAAATAGACAGCATAAGAGAAGAAAGATTGAGCAGCAAGCAAAAGCTCATTTAGAATATTATACTTCAGGCGATAGTGACTTTGAAGAAAATGATATAGACATTGAAAAGAATCAGGATGGTGGCGACCAAGAAAAAGAATAATAAAATAGTGCTAAGTTTTGATATTTTGATGTCTAAAGTTTGACTAAAAATCAACATTTAAAATAGAAATAGGGAGAAAAATCCCTATTTTTATTTTTGTTAAAATAGCCACAAATATCAAATTTAGTTTATTGCAATTTTCTATTATTATTTGACAAGAGTTATTTATAAGTTTTAAAATGGAAGCAAGGAGCAAAAATGAGTAAACTATATTTCAAATATGGCGCAATGGGCTCTAGTAAAACCGCCCAAGCACTTATGTGTAAGTTTAATTATGAGCAAAAGGGTTTCAGGGTTTTTCTTTTTAAACCCATCGTAGACACAAGGCATGTTGAAGAAGGCAGCCCAATGGTATGGAGCAGAATAGGGCTTAAAAGTGAATGTTACGAATTTACAAAGGATGATAATTTCTTTGAAATATGTGAAAAATACCAAATAAATCAAGAAAAAGACGTAATTATTGTGGATGAATGTCAATTTCTCACAAAAAAGCAGGTTGAACAGCTTAAATATATTTCAATGAAAGTGCCTGTTCTATGCTATGGACTTTTAACCAATTATAAAACCGAGCTTTTTGAAGGTAGCAAACGTCTTGTCGAACTTGCCGAGTCGCTTATGGAGATAAAATGTATTTGCAAATGCGGCAGAAAGGCAACCGTCAACGTCCGCTATGTTGATGGAAAGATTGCTACAGATGGTGATGAGATTATGATTGGTGCTGACGAGCGATATGAAAGCATGTGCTACCAATGCTATGAGAAATTATTAAATGAGCAAAAAAATAACGAAAAAACAGCTAAAAACACTTAAAAATGCATAAAATAATGTAAATTTTTAAAAATTAATCAAAAATTGCCGAAAAAAATTAAATAAATGGAGACAATATGAAAATTAATTATAACAGCTTAGGCTACTTAAAAATATTAGATAAATATTTCAGGGCTTGCAACTATCTATCGGCGGCGCAACTCTATCTTCTTGACAATCCGCTTTTAACAAGACCGCTTGAAAAAAAGGACATCAAGAAAAAGATTGTGGGGCATTGGGGAACAGTTCCAGGACAAAATTTTGTCTATGCTCATCTTGATAGGGTGATAACAAAATATGACCTTAACATGATACTAATTTCTGGTCCGGGACACGGCGGAAACTTTTTCCTTTCAAACAGCTACTTAGAAGGAAGATATAGCGAAGTATATCCAGAAATCAGCCAAGATGAAAAGGGTCTCAAAAAATTCTGCAAACAGTTTTCTTTCCCTTGCGGTGTGTCAAGCCATGTCGCACCAGAAACGCCAGGCTCTATGCATGAGGGCGGGGAACTTGGCTATTCGCTTCTGCATGCATTTGGTGCAGTGTTTGATAATCCCGACCTTATCGCAGCAGTCGTTGTTGGCGATGGCGAGGCAGAAACAGGTCCACTTGCAACATCTTGGCAGTCAAATAAATTTATAAACCCAAAGACAGATGGCATAGTGCTTCCAATCTTGCACTTAAATGGCTATAAGATAAGCAACCCAACCATTCTTTCAAGAATAAGTCAAGAAGAACTTAGAAAATATCTTGAAGGTATGGGCTGGAAGCCATATTTTGTTGAAGGCAGTCAGCCTATGGATATGCACAAAAAGATGGCAAAAGCTATGGACAAGTGCATTGAAACCATAAAAAAGATTAAAAAAGATGCCGAAAATGATAAATTTATAAACAAACGCCCAATCTATCCAATGATAGTGCTAAGAACTCCAAAGGGTTGGACAGGACCAAAGGAAGTTGACGGCAAACAAATTGAAGGCACTTTCAGGGCTCACCAAGTGCCAATTTCAATGGAGAAGGAAGAGCATTTGAAGATGCTAGAAGATTGGCTTAAAAGTTACAGACCAGAAGAGCTTTTTGAAAACTTTAAACTCAAAGATGAAATTGCCGCAATTTTGCCAAAGGGCGACCAAAGAATAAGTGCAAATCCTGTGACCAATGGCGGACTGCTTCTCAAAGATTTAGTGCTTCCTAATATGCGAGACTATGCTGTTGACGTTAAGAAACCGGGCAGTGTTAAAGCACAGGATATGCTTGTTTTAAGTGGCTATATTCGCGATATATTCAAACTTAACAAGGATAACAAAAACTATAGAATTTTCTCTCCAGACGAAGCTATGTCAAACAGACTTTATCAGGTTTTTGACAGCGAGAAGCGTGATTTTAACGCAAAAATTATAGAAAATGACGAGAATTTGTCTCACTATGGCAGGGTTATGGACAGCTATCTTAGTGAGCATGCCTGCGAAGGTTGGCTTGAAGGTTATATTCTCACAGGCAGACATGGCGTGTTTGCAAGCTATGAAGCCTTTATCAGAGTTGTTGACTCTATGGTATCTCAACATGCAAAGTGGCTAAAAGTTTGTCACGAACTTGCTTGGAGAAAGCCAATCTCATCACTGAACTTTCTTTTAACTTCAAATGTATGGCAACAAGACCATAACGGCTATACCCATCAAGAGCCGGGCTTTTTAGACCATATAGCAAACAAAAAGGCAGACATTGTCAGAATTTATCTTCCACCAGACGCAAATTGCTTGCTTTCATGCTACGATCACTGTCAGGCAAGTAAAAATTATATAAATGCAATCGTCGCATCAAAACATCCAAGCTATCAATGGCTTGACATGGAAAGTGCGATAGAGCATTGCACAAAAGGTGTCAGTGTGTGGGAGTGGGCTTGCGTCAACAACTACAAAAATCCTGATATAGTGATTGCTGCAGCAGGGGACACACCAACGGTTGAAGCCTTAGCCTGCATAACACTTATAAAGAAATATCTTCCAACTCTTAATGTGCGCTTTATAAATGTTGTAGACCTTATGAAACTTGAAAACAACAACTTGCACCCACATGGACTTACCGATAGCGAATTTGACAAACTTTTCACAAAAAATAAACCGGTGATATTCAACTTTCATGGCTATCCAAAGTTTATTCACGAGCTTACTATAACACGTAATAACAAAAATATAGATGTTCATGGCTATCAAGAAGAAGGCACAATCACAACAGCCTTTGATATGCGTGTGCAAAATAAGATTGATAGATACCATCTTTTGCTTTCAGTGCTTGATAAGTTAAATCTAACCGAAAGAGAAAGCGAACTTGTAAAGACGCTTGAAAAGACCCTAGAAAAACATAAAAAATATATAGCAGAATATGGTGTTGATATGCCAGAAGTTGCTAATTGGAAGTGGAAATAAATAATTTGTTTAAAAAACGGTGAAAATGCGTTCAATTTTGTTAATGCAAAATTGAACCAAAGGTAAAATAAAATTTTACCTTTAAAAAGGCTTTCAGCCTTTTTGCATTTTCACCTTATTTTTTTACTAAATTTCAGTTTACTTATTTTTATTTATGCCAATATGCAAGAAAGATTTAACGGTGGCAAGGTCACTTTCACTTAAAGCGCTTTCTTTAACTAAGAATGCATTGCTAACATTTATATACAAAAGAAGGTATCCGTCTCGCTCTTTAATTTTCTTTAAGTCTTTATAGTAGTATTTCACAGTTCCAACCACTTCACCATTTTTATAGGTCGTAGTGTTAAAAAATTCTTCTTCAAATTGATAAACGTTATAAGTGCTATCACCAGTTTTCTTTATAAGGTTGTTGATTGACACAAGATAGACAAGCCCAAACCCAAGCGGCAGACAAAACACAAGCATAATGTCTAGGTAGCCGCTATCAAAAAAACAGCTTAAAACTATATACGCCAACGCACCAACAATTCCCACTACAAGGGATATTATGGATGCGAGTTTCAAATTTTTAGATAAAACCTTTTGTGCTTCAACATTTATATCAGTTCTACATTCAATCATAAATTCTCCTTTATATTATTTTATCAAAAAGTTGCTATAAATAAAAAAGATTTTTAATCATTTATAAAAAGAACTATAATTATTTTTCTACTAAGTCTTTGATAGGCTTTGCATAATGAATTTGTTGACATTTTGCTTTAAAATAATTATACTGAAGATAACTTTAATAGCCAATTCTCAATTAAATAAAGGGGAAATTATGGATAAACCAAAAATATTCTATGAGGACAATAAAATTGGTAAAAAGAGACTAACAATTCTCATAGTAGTATTATCTATTTGTTTTATTGGATGGACGCTGGCTATGATTCTATCTTTCGTTGTTCCTATGCCTGATGGCGTTCCACAGAACAAATTTGAAGATAATTTAGCAGACAACATAGCTATCATTGTATTGCTTGTATTGTTGCTTGCAGCGATAATAGCGTTACTTATCTTTCGCTTTAAAACACACAGATTTGACTATGCTATTTCAATAACTGAAGATGAAATACAATTTGCTGTTCCAGTAGAAAATAAAAAAGAGTTCAAGACAAAAGAGTTTGTTTCCTATGAAATACTTGATAAATTAAATTCATTTGCCAGGGTTAAACTTGTTTTTACTGATGGAATTGAAACCACTATAAAAACTCGAAAGTTTGATGAGCTCAAAATTGCACTAGAATATATCCAAGCCCAAAACCAAACTCATCAATCTCTTAATGATAACAAATAAACACAAAAGCGGTTATCGAAAATGATAACCGTTTTCTTTTATTTTTAAGATGTATTTTGGATTTATTGTGACAAAATTGAATTATAAAATAACACAAGCCTAACATTAATAGCCAACGACTTGAAATTGTTGATAATTTAAACCCATAAAATTTTAATACAAAAAATAATAAACAAATTTAAAGAGCCTTTCCAACAATAGCACCGCTAGTCCAAGCCCATTGAAGATTATAGCCGCCACATTCACCATCAATATCGCAAATTTCACCGCAAAAATAAAGATTTTTAATATTTTTGCACTCTAAGTTGTCGCTTAATGCTTCAAGCCTAACACCGCCGCTATAAACTTGATTGTTTTCATAATAACCTTTAACATCAAAATCAAGATTTTTTATAACGCTTGCAAACTTTTCAATCTCTTTGTCACTCAATTTGTCAGAAGTTCTGTTTTCATCAAGTTTGCATCTATTCAAAATTTCGTAGCCTATTTCTTTAACAAAAACACCATCAAAAAAGCTAGGAATTTCAAGTTTTAAAGCTCTGCGTTTATTTAGCAGTTTTAAAATTTCCTCATTGTTTAAGTCGGGGAGCAGGTCAATACTTATCTTGCCAGCAAAATTTTTCTCTCTTGCAAAAAGACTTGATAAATTGAAGATGACAATACCACTAAGCCCGCTCTCTTTAAATAGCACTTCGCCGCGGTCTAGCTTAGTTTTCCCATCACTTGTCACTGCACAAACCTTCACGTCATGCAATTTAACATTGTTAAGGCTGTGTGTATTTGTGGTCTTAATTGCACAAAGACTAGGGCAGAATGTGCTATGCGGAATATTATAGTTTGTCAAAAAGTTTTCAACGCTTTTCCCGCCACTTGCAATAACAAGTTTGTTGCATGAAAATTGCTCAGTTTGACCTTCCAGCACAAACTTACTATTTTCTATTTTGATATCTAAAATTTCACAATTTGTAAATGTTTTAATTTCCTTAGCCTTAAGTGCGTTATTTATCACATCCACAACCGACTTTGCCGAGTTTGAAAGTGGATAAACTTTGTCTTGCTCATGACGCATAACAAGCCCAATGCTATCAAAAAATGCTAGCGTCCTATCTACGTCGAATCGCTTTAAATAGTTTTCAACAATTTCATCATTATAAAACTTTGCTTCGGCATTTAAGTTTGTAAGGTTGCATCGACCATTTCCTGTCACTAGCAATTTTTTTGCTATTCTATTTTGTTTGTCTATGATTGCAACATTGCCTTTTGCCTGCAATGCGCACATGCACCCGCTTGCACCACCGCCTAAAATAATAGTTTCAAAAAATTTCATATCACACCTATAGGGTATTATAACATAAAAGCAGGAGAGAAAAGAAATTATTGTGAAAAGTTTTAGCAGAATTATTCTGCATAATAAAAATGCAAAAAGATGATTGTGTGAGAAGAAATTAAAATTTCAGCAGACCTTTCCACAACAAAAAAAGAATATGCGTTTTGCATATTCTCTTTTTAAATGATTTTTACTTTTCTTCTTGCTTTTCTTCTTCTACTTTTTCTTGATTTGTCAAACAAACCTTTTTGTTCATGAAATATTCAACGATAATAAAAGTAGCAGAACAAATAAGGAAAAGTGTAATGAATAATGTTAGAATATCAAATCCATAAGTTCTCATTCCAACGATTGTAAGAATAAATGAGAATACAGTAAGGATGAAAGTTGTAAGAATCAAACCTCTTTTTGAATGGAATTGTTCTTCATTCATATTAGTTCTCATAATACACATAGCAGAGAAAGCGATAGTTACAATTCCAACAAGCACAAGCAATATGTTGATAAGAAGGTTGATAATTGTGCTAGATTCAACAGTATCTCCAATATCTCTTGAAATGTAGAAGATATTGATTGCACTAGAAACAATTAAGATAACAAAAGTAACAATATTCATAACAAGTCCAGAAAGCAAAAGCGGTCTTTTTGTTTGTTTTTTCATACTCATACTCCCTTTAAAACTAATATTCATTTTTATTATAAAGATTTAAGAAAATAATGTCAAACAAATACACAAAATTTTGAATAAAGAATAGCAAAATCTTAAATAAAGAAATAGTTTAAAAATATTTATTAAGCATTTATTGTCGAATTTTGCAGAAAATAAAAAAATAGCGTCGATATTTGACGGCACGGTGACGTCACCATGAATACTTTAGCCATTTTAAATTATTATTACAATGAGCGAGGTGTTTATGAAGAAAGACTATCCAAGATACACACTAAGAATCCCAAATGAGATACTTTTCAAGTTATCATTTGTGTCTGATTTTTATGGTAGGTCAAAGAATCGAGAAATTGAATTTATCATAAAGCAGCACATAGATGAATTTGAGAGTAAATATGGGATTATTCCTGTTCCTGAAAGATTTCAAGATCTAGAGAAAGAAAAAAGCCAGAGCAAGAAGAAACCAAAAACTCATAAATTTATCTTCTTACATATAAAAAATAGCTTTATCAAAAGATAGGGCATGCTTTTGTTTTGCAATTTAAATAATTTACTAAAAAAACGGTATTTGTAGTAATATTTTTGTATAGGTTGACAAACTTTCCATTTAAGCCTATAATTTTTTTATGGAAGATATAAAGAATTTAAGCAAAACAGAGCAGATTTTGCGATGCTCTAAAATAATGATAGAAAGCCAGCTTAAACTTTTAGAACGGAATAATGCAAGCAGTCAGGCATTTGAAAAACAGGCAAAAATAAATAAGTCAGTTGAAAACTTTATTGCAAATTTAGGCAATATTGATAATATTTCGAATCAGCAATATATTTCCTATTTGATGGAACTTTGTTCGCTTTTTAAAAATGCACATATTTCACTGAAAAATAAAGTTGAAGAAGAATATCAATTTTTAAGCCAGCATCTTTTATATTTGCACGGCGAAGTGTTCGCAGTTTTAAATGATAACTTATTGAAAGTTGATAAAATAGGCGGAAAGCCTGCAGAAGACGTGTGCAAAGAGATGAGCAAATATATTTGTTATGAAACTGATGAGTGGCTGGGTGCTCAGTTAAACAAAATGCTAAACTTTAAAATTTTATATCAGATTTTAGGCATTGATTACTCAAATATTGAACTAAAAAACGGGCAAAAACTGACAAATAGCCCGTCAAAAGAATTTTTTGATTATTATCAATATTTCCCACCATATTACAAAAGAACTCAATCTGCATATTCCTACGCCTTTCCCTGTGCAAACATTGTAAAAATTAACTATAGAAGTTGTCATGAGTATAGTGATGGAGATTTTTTAAATTTTACAAATGTGGTTAAAAGCGAGATAGAAAACAGGGGAATAAATGCTTACATACTTGACATAAGGGGAAATACGGGTGGAAACTCAGAGATAATCTGGCCAATAATCAACCTGTTTAAAGACAGAAATATGACAGGCTGCGTGCTTACTGATAACAGAGTGTTTTCTTCTGGAACATTTGCCGCATACTACGCAAAGAAAACTTTGAATGCCACTCTTATTGGACAGCCACTAGCACAAGAGAATGAAAGGTTTGGTCAGGGCAGCGGAGAGATAGTGCTATCTGACACACTATCTATTAGAATAACTGAAAAATATTTTAAATTTAGTGATGTGTTCAAAAATTCAGGAGCAATCAAACCAGATATTGTTGTGCCACTGACGATAGAGGAGCTACAAAATAAAAAAGACAAAAACCTTGAAACAACTATTGAATATTTACAAAATCTTTTACAAGTGCAGCACCAACAAGAATGTTGAACTTTAGTCATCCTACAACTTAGTTTTTTAAATCAAAATTTAAAAATATGGAGAGACAATGAAAATAATTTATGTTCATCATGCACATAGAAAGATGGGAAATCCGCCATCACAAGATGATGATATAACAGAGCTTGGCAAACAAGATGCAAAACTTGTTGGCGAGCTTTTTGCGCTTGCAAAAGAGAAAGGCACAAATATAAAGGCAATTTATACTTCTCCTTTCAAGCGATGCCTAAAAACAGCAAATATAATAAATGAAAAAATCAAGGTAGACATACTGGAAGAAAAGCGGTTTAACGAAGCGGGCAGCGTGAAGGGTGAAACTTGGCGTGACGTTCAAACTCGCACAAGAGAAGCTCTATATGATATAGTTTGCAGGTTTGATGATAAAGACGCTGTCGTTTGCGTGACAAGCGGCGTCAATGTTGTTGCTTTTATGTCACTTGTATTCAATCTTGAGCCAAGTGAAGATGCACCATTTATTGGTGTGTCAAGTTGCTCGCCAATGATTTTTAATATAACAAAAGAAAATTTTAAAGAAATTAAGGCAAAATAGCTAAAAAATTCGTAAAATAATGTAATTTAAGGAGAAAATAATGTTTTTCTATAGAAGAGCAACTTTAAAAGACCTTGAAAAGATTTGGAATAAAGATATTCAAGAAAACCTAGATGACAAAAGATATATAAGGTGGAAAGAAGAGTTTATCAAGGCAAATAAGCTTGGAAATATCATCACCTTTGTTGTTTTGAACGATAAAGACCCCATCGGGCAAGCATCAATTATTTTAAATAAGAATAATATCAAAACCACTTGCAGAGATATGCTTTGTGACGGCAAAGAAAGGGCATATCTTTCCACAATAAGAATTGAAAAGGCATATGAAGGGCAGGGGCATATATCAAAACTTGTAAAGCTAGCAGAAAACTTTGCAAAAGAAAATGGAATAAAATTTTTGACTATTGGAGTGGAAGCAAAGGAAAGCAGGAATTTAGCCATCTACTTGCATTTTGGATTTGCAAAATTTGTCACAAGTGCAGTTGAAGAAAATGAACTAATTTTGTATTACGAAAAAGAATTATAAAAAATATAAAAAAGAGACAAAAATTGTCTCTTTTTTAGTCATAATTTTTAATTCTGTCTCGTTTTGTTGTATAACAATAAACTAGGGATAAAAAACATTGTCTAGAATGAGTTTATATGGTATAATAAAAATATGAATAGCAAATATTATTATAAAATTAATTGCACCCTGAGCCTAGAAGAAGCAATTTCAGACTATAAAAATAAACTAGCAAAAACGCCAGAGCTAAAGTTTGTTTTGCTCTCTAATGGTAAAGCTGCAATAGAAGAGAAGAAAAAGCTTTTCGATATGGTTGAATTTCTATCTAAAAGCGGAATAAAAAGAGACGATATCATTGTTTCGATATATGACGAAAAGCATACCTACCAAATAGGGCAGTGGCTAAAACTTAAGAAGGTGGCACAGGAGTTTGAAGAGAAGAATATAACCTTTGGCTTTGAAGATATGGCTAACACTTTTAGCGTCAATGACGTTGAAAATGCAAACTATCAGATAATAGAAACGGCAGAAATTATAAAAGAAAGTGCTTACTCTCCACTTGAAACACTGCTTTCTGTCTATCTTCGCACTCAGTCTAGGCATTACACAAAAGAAGGAGAAAGCGAAAACCCATCGCTGTCAAGGTCAATATATGGCGTTTTAAACAGCGACAGAATTGTTTGCGTTGGCTATTGTGAACTTTTTAAGGCTGCAATAAACGAAATTGGCGATAAAAACATAAAAATTTTTGATAATCACGTAAAAACTCAAGAAGATAACGATATTTTTGGTTCTCTTTTTGGCGAATTTGATAAACATAGAAATCTGATTGTCTATCTCAAGGATGAAAAATATAATATTGAAGGGTTTTATTATCTCGACCCAACTTGGGATTGCTCTCAAACAGAATCAAACACTGCAAATTTAAATTACTTTTTAATTCCACTTCAAGATATTTCAAAAATTAAAACAAAAATATTGGATAATGACAGCAAAAGCGATATTGAATTTGTTGCAGACTTCGCTCCTAAGGGAAAAGATAAAACTATCCTTTATAACAGCCCCGAGAAAAGAGAGAATTTGCTCAGTTTTTCTAGTGAAAAATTTGTTTGCAATAATGAATTTCTAGAATTTTTGGCTAAAAAACCAAAATTTAGAAGAAAAATAACCGATTTTTTGTATAATGAAAGGATTTTAAATAAAAAACAGAATAAAAATAAAACTTGTGCAGAACAAATAAAGCTAGCAGAAAACACGTCTGCCGAGAACATTGTAAGAGATTTAATCGCAAAATATGGCTATTCATGCAGTGGGCTTGACAGCCTTCTTCTGCAAAACAGTAAGCCGATAAACTTAAACTATATTGCAAAGGCGTTATGGGAAGTTTTGAATAGCGAATATGCATATGATAGCGAAGAAGATGTATCAAATGCAGTTCAATATTTGATAGACGCAAATTGCAAACAAGCTTTAAGGAATTATGAAAGTGGTGCAATAAATCCACTTTTCAGCAATTCTCAGTCGTCTGTTGAAAGTGATTTTACTCCTGCCGAAAGCGACGCAGAAGCTGAATAAAAAAATGGTGAAGATTGCATAAAATTATATCTTAGCGTTGAAAGTTTTTTAGCAAAAAAACAAAAATAATTGAAGGGGAGCGCAATGATTATAGAATACAAAAACAAATATGATGAAGACATAAAAGCTTTGTTTTTAGAACTTCAAACATATATTGCAAGCATTGACAAAGAAAAATATAACATTGTTACAAATGAATATAGAGAAAAATATTTTGAAAAAACAATGCAAGAAATTGAAAAATACAAAGGGAAAATGTTTCTTTATGTTGAAGATGACAAAGTGCTTGGCTTGATTGTGGGTATGATTTATAACGAAGCCACTTCTAGCTATGACTTTCAAGCTCCAATGCGTGGTAAAATAACCGAACTTGTTGTGACCAATAAGGCTAGAGGCAAAGGCATTGGGTCAAAACTGATGCAAAAGATGGAAAATTATCTAAAATCAATCGGATGCAAAGGCATCATCTTAGATGTCTTTGCTTACAACGAAACTGCCGTCCGCTTTTATAAAAAACATGGCTATTCCGCCCGCTTAATCGAAATGATAAAAACAGATATATAAATTTTATGAGATAGCCCACATAAAATTAATTAGGCAAATTTTATCTTTTTGTGCTATCATAAATCTATAGGTGAGATATATAAGGAGCGGAATGATGATTGATTTAAAATTTATTGGTATAGGTGGTGCTTATGCACTTACACTTGGAGGAAATTGTGCTTATTTAAAAGATAAGGATTCCTTACTGTTGATTGATTGTTGCGAAGATGCCGCTCTAAAATTAAAGGATAGAAATGTTTTTTATAATATCAAAAACATTACTATAGCAATTACTCATACTCATTCTGACCATGTGGCTGGAATTGGAACATTGATTTGGTATTCCAATTTTTTGCTTGGTATTAAACCGAAAATAATAAAAAATTCTCAATCTTTTGAGCTGCATATGCGAAAACTTTTGCAAATGTTAGGTGTAGAAGATAAATTTTTTGAATTTATTGAACCATCAAATGTGAATGTGAAAGAATGCACGCTTGAAATGATACCAACAAAGCATACGCCTATACTAGAGTCATTTGGAATTATGTTTAGTGATAGTGATGGAAAATATTATTATTCTGGTGACACAAATGATTTTGAGAGTATAAAGAATTTAGTAGGTGATACTCAAATAAAAAAAGTATACTGTGAAGCAAGTTGGGAGTCTTATAATGCCCATATCGCTTATCAAAATTTAAAAAATATAAAGTGTGATAAGTTGGTTCTAATGCACTTTGAAGATGATAAGCTATACAAACTTGCTCAGGATGATGGTTTCAATGTGGCACAAATTTCTTTATCGGAATAAATTAAATTTTAAAATAGAAGCAATTGAAATTCTGAAAAAGGCGGGGGAATATGCAACATATAGCAATTTTAAGACAACCATTTTTTAATATGGTGCTTTCTGGTGAAAAGACCATTGAAAGCAGATGGAGTATGAATAAAGTCGCACCTTTTGGAAAAGTAAGTGTCGGAGATGAAATTTTGCTGAAAGAAACCGGAAAAGACGTAACCGCTACCGCTAAAGTTAAAGCTGTAAAATATTATGAGCTTACCCCCGAAATCGTTGAAGAAATCCGTTTCATCTTGATTATTCTACAAAATTAAACAGTGCAAACACAATGACAAAAGATCCAAGAACTTGAACAGGAGATAGAAAGGTTGAAAAACATAATTGCAGAAGATGAAGAATATTTAGAGTGGAAAAAACAAAAAGAAAAGCGGAAAAAAGATTTTGAGATGTAAGAAAAATGGGCTATGTTATATTTTTATTAGGCAATTTATTAGGCAGTCACTATTTTTTGTAAAAAATTTGCATTTTTATAAGATTTTGGATAGTCAAAAAATATTATATAAAAACACGAATTTATTAGGCAATTCAAAAATTTTATTAGGCAAAAATAGTTATATAAAAATAAATAAACTCCTAATAAAATAAGGGATTTAAATTGTGGATCGCCAGGAGGCGCGCTGTATGAGGCATTTGCCGGATAGGCAAACTGTTGCCGAATGGCCCAAACGACAGTTTGCGACCTGGACCCCCTGATTAAGAGGTGCCTTTGGAACTTCTTTTTTTATGTCTTTTTATTCCAGTAAATCCCCTTTAACCCCTTATTTTCTCTACCAAAATCGTGTTATTCAAGTTTATCCCTTAACTTATAAATTTGGCTAAAATTATTTCAGTTTTTGCAATTTTCTTTTAGACAGTTATAAAAATAATTTATTAATAGTGTTTTATACTCTTATTTGTTTGACTTTTTTGATATAATATTATAAAATAATGTTAACATTTGG
>CALVTR010000011.1 GCA_944362965.1 uncultured Clostridia bacterium | reverse complement strand
TAAAACAAAAGAGAAGGATTGAAAGATATCCTTCTTTTTATTAAAGGTATATACAATATTTAATATTGTATGTTATAATAACTATATAAGGAGAATATATGGAACTTGTTGGATTAAAATTAAAAAATTTCCGTGGATATAGAGATATTGAGTTTGATTTATCACAAAACCTTCATATGATTGTTGGTAATAACGATATAGGTAAAAGCACTATTTTAGAAGCTTTGGATATTTTTTTTAATGATAAATCTGCAGTTAACAAGATTAGTTTTGATGACTTAAATCATAAATCAAAACTTGAAGGAGAAACAACCGCAAATATAACATGTTTGTTTAAATTAAAAGAGGATGAACAAGTCGTGATAGACTCATCATTTTTAACAAATCCCAAAGATGAGTTCCTGTTAAATGAATTAGGATTATTAGAAATAACAAAAAAATATGATTTTAGTGGTTCCACAATTAAACAATCTATTTATATTGTCAGCTGTATTCCTAATTGTATTGACAGCTCAATATTAACAAAAAAACAAACCGAGTTAAAAACTCTCGTTGAAAGGCTGATCCCAGATAGCGATGTAGATAAAAGAGTTAATTCCCTTATGAGACAAGCATTGTATCAGCATTACTTATCAGTCAACCCAGAATATACTCTTGAAACAAAAGAAATAGACACTAAATCCATATTAAACGATAAAGATTTTTATACAAACTTAGAGAAACAACTCCCAGATTTTTATTTGTTTAAAGCAGACAGGGAAAATAATACAGCGGACAGTGAAATACAAAACCCACTTTCTTTGGCAGTAAAAGATGTTTTACAGAGCGATGAAGTAAAACAGAAACTAAATGAAATTCAAGAGCTTGTTACCAATCATATTAATGAAGTTAACGTTGCAACTATTGAGCAAATGAAACGCTTTAGCAATAGATTAGGAAATTCTCTTAAAGCAAACTTGACAACAAATTGGTCAAAAGCATTTAGTAATGATATAAACGACTCTAATGATATTCCTATTAACAAAAAAGGGAGTGGGATAAGAAGGTTACTTCTTTTAAGTTACCTAATGGTAGATGCAAATAAAAAGAGTTTTATAAAAAACAAAAAAAATATTATTTATGCTATAGAAGAACCAGAAACAGCTCTTCATCCAAATCTTCAAGTAAAATTTATAAACGAGTTATACTCAATGGCAAATAAGCATAATTTCCAATTAGGTAATGAAATTCCTACAAATTTAAATGAATTAACTAAATACAAAATCTTATTAACTACGCATACCCCAAACTATTTGGCATTTTCTACTCAAGAAGAAGTAATTTATTTAAGCGAAAATGAGAATGGTGAAATTATTGAATTATCTGGAGAAACGGAATACGATAGAATTAAAAATGAAATGGGATTACTCCCTAACCCTAATTACGGATTTGTTATATTTGTAGAAGGAGATTCCGATGTTCAATTTTTAAAAAATATTGGAAAAATTGAAGAATTAAAAAATATTTTCAATATATTTGATAGTAATGTGGATATAATTTCGCTTAGAGGTTCCAACTTGCTAAAAAGTATAGAAAAGGATTTTTATAAAGACTTACCGGTAAAACAATTTCATTTATACGATGGAGATAGAGATGAATATAAAACTTTTATTGAAGATAAAGTAAATACTAATCCAAAATGGAAAGGGTTTACAACCAATAGAAAAGAAATTGAATACTATATTCCGATTCCTCTAATAAATATTGCACTTGGAATAGATATTGATGATTGTGCTCAACGTTATAATGATGAAAACTTTGATTTAATTAACCACATTTTAAATCAAAATGCTACTTGTCAACCATTTATAGGTATCAAATGTGATAATAAACCAGAAATCGCACTTAAAAACTTTTTAAATAAAACTGCAATTAAAAATATAACCAAGGAAGATTTGGTTATATTTGGAGTTTATGATGAAATAAAAATGTGGTTTGAACAAATGAAAGCCTTGAGTGATTTAGTTGTAAATAATTAACTTTATCCATTTAATACCAACAAAGATTTTGGTGTTAGGATTGGTTGTCGCTTTTCCCGCCAAATGTAAACAATCCAAACCCTTTATGGTTTCGGACTTTTTTATTTGTTTAAATTATTAGTTTAATATACGAAAGGATAATCATATACAGCTTTTAAAGTAATTCCTTACAAACTCTCATTTGCCTTTCAATACTTTGCTCTGTTTGACTATCACTATCTCGCATAAATAACTGCTTCCTTCATATTCCACCACCTTTTTACCAGTTATTACGTTATAAAAAGTCAGCATAAACAAACAAATTTAATAAAAGTTTAGAAATTTTGTTAGTATTTTTATTTTAAATATGATATATTTTATATAAGGATTAGAGTTGTTGGAAGAATATATCTATATTGTTGATGAAAATGGATTGGAATTAAACATATTAAATCAAGAAAATCTTTCCATAAATATGGATTTTGGCATAAATCTTCTGGAGTAATTATAATAAATTTTTAGAATCACTTATACGAGAACTTAAAGAAGAAATTAGGGATTATTACAGATATTAAAAAATTAAAATTATGGAGTAAAATATGGAATACAAAATATCTTTGGTTAAAAAGAAAGAACTTAAAGAATGTGCAAAAATTTTAATGGATATTTACAATAATAATGTATTAAATGAAGGTTAGACAGAGACTACATCTCTGAATACTTGTAAATTTTTCTTTAATCAAAACAAAGATTTATTTTTTGTTGTTAAGGATACAAATAATAAAATTATTGGTTTTACTTATTCTTTCATAAAGCCTTGGTCGCAAGGAAATATGCTCATGGTTGAAGAAATTTCTGTTGACAAAAATTATAGACGACAAGGTATAGCAAACGCTCTTATGATAAAACTTATTGAAACTGCAATAGAGAAATATAACATAACATCTGTAAGTGGTGAAGCGTATTTAGATAAAGATGCGAAATGGATACCTTTCGATTGGTATCAAAAAATAGGTTTTTGCAAAACAGAAAACTTATTTTTAATTGAAGGAGAACCTAACGAAATTTTATCAAAATTAAATCGTTAACAAGCAAAAAATTGTGAAAATTTGATTAAATTTACAGTAGGCAGGATAAGGAATAGACTCAAAATCGTGTTTTTGGTCTTTAAAATGCCCATAAATAACGGCATTTAGAGGATTCACCCGAGAATTGAAGATGTTTCGATTTTGAGTCATTCCCCTTTGATGACCAAATGGAGCACCCACTTGTTATATTGTGGAGAATATAGCAAATTATTGTGAAATATGTTATACTGAAAATGGACTGAAAAGTTCGCGTTTGATAGTGAATTGATCTTGCATTTAAAAATAAATCTAATTTCGACATTAGAAAATTCATCAAACCAAATAGTTCTGGTGATTATGAAGATATAGAATAAAATACTGCTATTTATAGATATCTCATTAAAACTTGACAAAGCAAACTTAAATTCAAAGCTACTTGAAAGAACATCCTTTCTTCTTGCTCACGATTTAATACCTTTTGTCAAAGAAAACGGGCTCCTGTCCACTATATCCGCATATGTAGTTTATACTTATTTACAAAACAATTAATAAAACAACCATGAAGAAGTTGAAAAAACTTCTTCTTTTTACTATAATATTTCACTTTATTATGTTATAATTACGTTATGAAAGATTTTATTGAAGCGCTAATTAGTATGAGAAAAGACAATTTGATAAAATTCCCAAAAGCAGATTTGCACAATCATGCCGTATTTTCTTGCGATAGAGATTATTTAAGTGATAATAATATTGATATACCAAAATCAGAGGCAGTGACAGATATATCTTCCTTAATAAATTTCGCTAGAAAGTATATAAAACCTTTGCAAAATAATATAGATGGTTTAACGACTCTTTTAAATGGCACATTTGAAAAGTGTTTATCTACTGGAGTAAAAATTGTTGATACTGATATAGATTATAAAATTTGCATACAAGTATTTGATTACAACATAAAAAATTTTATAGGATTCTTAAATACTTTTAAATACGATGGATTAAAAATTCGTTGGATAATTGATATTAGTCGAGATAGTTATAAAGATGAATATGAAAACATCATCATAGATTTAATTAATTCTAGATATTTTTACGGAATAGATTTAACATCAACCGAGAACATTGTTTCAAATAAGAAATTTGTAAATATTTATAGAGTTGCAAATTCAATAAATATGGTTACTAAAGTTCATGCAGGAGAGCAACTTGGTGCTGACTATGTTCGACAATGCATACTAGATTTTAATCCTAAGCAAATACAGCATGGAATAAGAATTATAGAAGACAAAAACACTATGCTACTTGCTAAAGATAAAAACATAATTTTTAATATTTGCCCTACAAGCAACTTAATATTAAATTATTCGCCATCAATCAAAGATCACCCCATTAAACAAATGGTCGATTTTGGTCTAAATGTGACATTAGGAACAGATGATATATTGTTTTTTAATAGTGATATTAATGATGAATATTTAAAATTATATAAATCTAAAGTATTAACAGCAGAACAATTAGATAATATTAGGAAGTTTTCGCTTACATTATAAAGTTGTACAGTATTTTATCGACCCAGCCTCAACATATATTTTTGTATTAGGATTAGATATCGGATTGTCCTCCACAAGAATACTGATGGACGAAAAGGTCTAATTCAGTCTCTTTTTCTTTTAAAATTTTATCATTTTCGTGCAAATGGGAGTTTAAGTTTTTAAGACTTCCATTTTTGCTACCTGAAATATTTTTGCTTGTTTCTTTTTCGTCGTTATTTATCGCAAGTTCATTGTCGTCCCCCTTGCTACCCCACATTTTGTTGCACAAAAAAAGTCCACACCTTGTAGTGTGACCAATTTCCTTTTTCTTTCTTTTATAACAAAAAGAGATGCAATGTTTTTTTTGTTAGCTTAAAAACTTTGTTAAATGATTTGCAAAATGTTTTTATAAGAGTTAACACACAACATTTGGAGGACCTATGAAAAATGAAACTCTTATAGAATTCATTAAAGAAAAATATTATGAACAAAAAATGTCAGCCGAATATGAACTTCAACTGACAAAAATTATAGAACTTGAAAACAAATCCACCGAAGACTTTTCAAAAGACAAATGACGTGAATACTTTAACCTTGACTTAGCAATAGGTGAACTTTACTCTTTTGAAATTGACGAAATTATTGAGTTTGTTATTGACTTTATGAAAGAAATTAAATATTAACCAATTCCAAAAAATCTTTCAAAGAATTGTTTTAGTCTTTCAATTACACTCAGTTTTTTCTTTTCTCTTCCGCCACCAAATCTTGACATCGGTGGCATAATCTTATCGATATCTGTACCTGTTGTTTTCATCACGCCATCACGGAATGAGTATTCCATAAATTTACGAGTTTCTTTTTCTTTTAATTGCATTTCAGCAATAATCGTCTTTAGTTCAAGTTCTTTTTGCTTTGCAACAAAATTTTTCCACTCAAGCATAACATCATCAACATCATTTATTCCTGCAATGAATGTTTCAATAAGTGCTTTCTTACTTCTAAGTTCCAAACTTGAATCAATGGCTCTATTAATTGAAATTAGCACTTCTTTATCTTCGCAGTGGCTATCATGATATTTTTTAACTAATAGTAAAATATAATCAATGTTTATTTCTACTTGTTTAATAAGTTCAACTTCAAAAATGACATCATCATTTATATTTTCTTTTGTATGCTCTTCCCTATACTTTTTCCACTCTAAATAAAGGTCATTATATCTGCTTAAATAATCTTGCATCTGACCTTCGGACAAAATTTCATTACCTACAAACTCGTCAAATGAAGATAATAAATTTCTCATACGAAGAATAGAACCAAATAGACCAATGAAATCTTTTTGTGCTTTTTCTCCATAAATTTGTGGTTCGCTTAAAGGATATTTAGTTTCAAGTTCTTGAATTAAATCAACATAGCCTGGTCTATAATTCCCTTTATCATCTTTGTAACCATTATAATAATCTTTATAACCTTTAAGCAAGCAAATACCACCCGCTTCTTTATCCCCAAATAAAGCAACAGCATCATCAGTTCGCTTTTGCAAATTTCTAAAACAAACTATATTACCAAATGTTTTTATTGAATTAAGTATTCGGTTGGTTCTTGAAAATGCCTGAATAAGACCGTGCTGTTTTAGATTTTTATCTACCCACAATGTATTGAGTGTTGTAGCATCAAAACCAGTAAGAAACATATTGACAACAATCAAAAGATCAATCTCTTTATTTTTCATACGAAGTGATACATCTTTATAATAGTTTTGGAATTTATCACTAGAAGTATCATAGTTTGTCTTAAACATCTTATTATAATCTTTAATTGCATCTTCCAAAAAATCACGAGAAGATTTATCAAGATTTGAAGTATCTTCACTATTTTCTTCATTTAGTAGTGAATCATCAACTTCTTCATTTGCTCCATAACTATAAATTGTTGCTATCTTTAATTTTTTAGACGGATATTCTGCCATCTGCCGCTTAAATTCTGTATAATAAAGTTTTGCTGCTTCCACAGAAGACACGCAGAATATAGAGTTAAAACCACTTAATCTTAATTTTTGTTTTACTTCGTCTACTTTGTTCTTATCTTTTGAACTAGCAACTTCTGAAATATTTATTAAACTATTATAAAAATAACTTTTTTCATTTCTATAAGTTTTTTGATTAAAATGAGTAAGAATATAATCTGTAACAAGCTTAATTCTCTGTGGTGCTAAAAACGCTCTTTCCCTATCAATATCTGCAACTTGTTTATCATCGATATCTGGCTCTTTGTCCATTGTTTTTATATAATCAACACGGAAAGGCAAAACATTTTTATCGTTAATTGCATCAACAATTGTATATGTATGTAATTTATCTCCAAATGCCTGCTCTGTTGTTTTTAGATCAATATACTTATTTCCGTTAATTGCATTTACAGCAAAAATAGGAGTTCCTGTAAAGCCAAACAAGTGATACTTTTTAAATGACCTTACAATGGCCACATGCATATCCCCAAATTGTGAACGATGACACTCGTCAAAAATTATAACAACATGTTTATTAAATACTTCATGTTCTTTATATTTTTTAATAAAAGCATCTAATTTTTGAATTGTTGTGATTATAATTCTTGCATTTGGATTTTCAAGTTGTTTTTTTAAAACTGCAGTTGAAGTGTTACTGTTTGCTGCTCCCTTTTCAAAACGGTCATATTCTTTCATTGTTTGATAGTCAAGGTCCTTTCTATCAACAACGAACAAAACTTTATCAATATAAGGTAACTTCGTTGCTAGTTGTGCTGTTTTGAATGATGTAAGCGTTTTCCCACTGCCTGTTGTATGCCAAATATAACCACCAGCCCTAACTGTTCCATAAGTTTTGTAGTTGTTACTAATTTCAATGCGATTGATTATTCGTTCTGTCGCAACAATTTGATATGGCCGCATAACAAGCAACATTTTTTCAGAAGTAAAAACACAATATCTAGTTAAGATATTAAGAAGTGTGTGCTTTGAAAAAAATGTTTTTGTAAAATCAATTAAATCAGGAATAATTTTGTTATTACCGTCCGCCCAAAAAGAAGTAAATTCAAAACTATTACTCGTCTTTTCTTTTCTACTGCTTTGTGAATTGCTATCTTTAATATGATTATATCTTGTGCTGTTAGAATAATATTTTGTGTTTGTTCCATTAGATATAACAAAAATCTGCACATATTCAAAAAGCCCTGTTGATGCCCAAAAACTTTCCCTTTGATATCTGTCTATTTGGTTAAATGCTTCACGAATTGCAACTCCCCTTCGCTTCAATTCAATATGAACAAGTGGGAGGCCATTTACTAACACCGTTACATCATATCTATTGTCGTGCAACCCTTCGTTATTAACATATTGATTTATAACTTGAAGTTTGTTCTCATGGATATTGTCTTTGTCTATCAATTTTATATTTTTTGTTAGACCATCATCCATTTTAAAACTGATACGGCTTTGTTCTTGAATTTTGCTTGTTTTTTCTACAATGCCTTCATTAGAATTCGCAAGGTTCTCAGTAAAAAAGCGTTCCCATTCTTTGTCTGTAAAGTTTAGATTGTTTAATTCTTCTAACTTGGCACGCAAATTAAGAATTAAATCTTTTTCAGACTTAATTGGTAAATATTCATAGCTTTGCTCTTTTAAAAGCTTAATAAATTCTTGCTCAAGTTCTTCTTCGCCTTGATACGCATCTGAACGGACCTTTTCTGATTTATATTCAGTTACAACTGTGCTTTCACTAGATTTTGCAACGATATTGTAAAAACTCATTTACTTCCTCCTTATGTTTTCTAACACGCTATTCATAGATTTAAATAATTCTATTTGTCCATTTAGTTCAGATAATTCTTTTAACCCATGTAACAAATTATTTCTTATCCTATAAATACATAGCAATGCACCGCAAATCCAATCACTATTTACCAACTCATCTAAATTTATAAAATCTCGCATAATTTTTATATATTCTGCTTTTGGTCTATGGGCATTTTGTGGGATTAAATTAAAATTAGTATATGTTTCAATATCTTCATTAAAATACTCAGTCCTACCATGTAACTCTTTTGAAAAATCTTTTAAAATTTTATTATCAACACTATGGGTTAAAGAAAATTCCCAAATTTTATTTGCGTCACAATTATTATTGAAGTAATTTTTCTCAAATTCAGCCCATAAAATTGTAAATTTTCCTATTTCTAAAACAGTTCTATTTTCTAATTCTTCACCTAAAATATTCAATATTCTTATTCCCTTTTAATTTTTTCTCTTGAAATTTAATAATTTATCTCTATAATATTCGTATTGTTGTTTTCTTGCTGTAAGTTCTGCCGTAAGTTCTGCCGTAAGTTCTGCCGTAAGTTCTGTGAAATTGTCCAATATTTGGACAATTTCCCTTTGAATTTCCAAAGGCGGAACTGGAACTTCTATAATTGCCATAGTATTACTCATCAGTTTAGCATTTCCCATACCTTTATTTACATATGGTTCTGTGGCAGTTTGCAAAACAAAGTATAAAAATCTTGGCAAAAGATTACTAACTTTTACTTTTAATAATCCACATACATTTGTAATGCTAAATTTACCATTTCTATAAAATACAGAACCCGCATTTGCACCATCAGTAGTCCAAGTTAAATATTCACCATCATACATAAAAGTGGAAATTTTCCCTAATTCCCCGTTGTTTTCTGTTTGTGAAGAATAAACTGGATATTCTCCAGCATTTTCTCTAATATATTCTTTTGATATTACAATGCCTCGTGAAATATCACAAACATCACCAATTGTCTTATACTCTACCCCATCAGGACATAATTTTTTAATCAATTCTTCAATTTTGTTCATCTTCGCTCCTTAAATTAAACCTTATCGATGTATTTGATATTTTATGTATTTCAATAATACTTCTGGGTACAATTAAATAATCATTCTTTAAATACTTACATATATCTGGAATATTCTCCACTTTTATTATTTCAAAATTTTCTTCATAAAAATATATAATATATTTAATTTTGTCTTTAACATTATAAATATAATTTAACATATTTTTATCTCGACTCAACATATATCTTATAAAATGTTCTTGTTGAACAAAATTTGGTTTTTTCGTATCAATATGCTTGTTTTCATACATTTCAAGATTCACTTCTTCATTTTCAATTAAGAAAACTGACAAATCTTTTTTACCGTTATACTTCTCTAAACTTCTTAAATGTTTTTCAAAATTTGATATAAAAGAAAACTTTAAATTTTCATAACTATATTCTGGCAAATTATCACGCACCCATTCTTTTGAGCGAATTTGATTGTGAGATGGCGTTTCATCACAATATGTATAAAATTCATTAACCTCGTTCTCTATCTTATTGTTAAACATAGCTAAATCAATTTTTTCAGCTGCCCCTTTGCGATTTTCTTTTGATGCCGTAATTTGAAAGTGCTCAATAAATCCGTTTTCTAGCAAGAAATCTGGAAACTTGCTTAAATTTGTGTTTTCTTTTGCAGTTCTTATTGCATTTAATATTTCTATTAAATCATAATTGTTTAATCCATAAAAATTACCTTTATTATTAATATAGTTATAGTAGTTATTATTAAATTCGTCAACCGAGCATTCAAAAGCTGTTTTCCCATTCCACTTATTAGGTATGCTCAACATGCCACAAAACAAAAACTCTCTAATTTTGTTTAATGCAAAGTTTTCTTTTTCTCCTCTTTTCACTCTCCAATATCCTCAATAATTTCATCAATCTTTTTTCGCAGAATTTCTTCTTTTGCAACAATTTCTTTAATCTGTGCGTTTAAAGCTTTAATATCAATTTTTTCTCTTGTGTCTTCTTTTTCCACATATGTAGAAACTGAAAGATTATAGTTATTTTCAGCAATTTCTTTATTTGAAACAAGTTTTGAAATATGTGGAATTTTTTCTTTTCTTTCAGTAAAAATTTTTAAAATGTTTTCAATATTTTCATCGCTTAACTTGTTGTTATTTGTCACTTTTAATAATTGCTCTGTTTTAGATTTTTTCGCTGTTGATTCGTTTGATTATTTACAAAATTATCTAATTTTTTACAAAAAGTCAAAGAAGTAAACCTTAAGACCAAAAAATTAGCATATTTTATCAAATTTTGTTTAGGAAATTAAAGTTTTATGTTACAATATGTCAAATGATAAATGGGGTTTAATATGGTGGATGCGGAAATAAAGTCTTTTTTGAAAACGAATGATCAAGAGACAGAATTGATAATAAAACTTTTTGAAATTGCAAGTAGCCTAGAGCCTAAGGTTCAATTTCAATTTAGAAAGAATAATTTTGTTGGAGTGGGGATTTCAACAGAATATTTAAGGTTTTATTTTGTTAGAGATAATGATTGTATCAAAATAAAGTTCAAAACTTGGGAAAACCTTAGAGATTTTGATATTAAAGATTCTGATAAATACCAAGCTCAAGTGAAAATTACCGATGAATTTTTTAAAAAATTTGACATGACTTTGAAATCAAAGCCGAAAAAAGAAAAAGATTACTACAGAATAAACATGTCAAGGTTTGACACCCTTATTACTCTTTCAAAAGGCGTTGACCCTATAACTGGAGAGATATTATTTACGCCTTCGGAAGAGTTAAAACAAATTATAATGAATTTAGCCGCCTTTGTTTTAAGGAAAGATGATATTAATTCAAACTCGTTTCAAGTTCGAAAAAATTATGACGAAATTATAGAAAAAACAAGGGCAAAAAAGTTAGAAAAGCCACAATATAAGAAGCGTGGTCAAAAGTGGACTTCAGAAGAAGATAATGTGCTTCTTGAAGAATTTAATAATACGCTGCCCTTAGATGTCATTGCCAAAAATCATGATAGAAGCGTGAATGCTATAAGAAGCAGATTATTACAATTCGGCAAAATAACAGAGACATCCCAAAATGCTGACGATATAGTTTTTTAAATTGAGCTTAAACCTTATTGCACGGCACTAGCACGTTATAGGCTTGGCTTATGTGCTAGCCAATTTGACATAATTTTTTAAAATTATTTATTACCTATAACATATTTTTTGTTAAATAAACTCAATATCCGAAAAATCTAGGAAATTTCATGGCAAGGGTGCGTCACAATTTGACGTTGCCTTTTTTGTTTGAATTACAAGACAAAATTATTTTTTAAAAAGTCAAAGGGATTAAATAATTTTTTTTAATCAAGTATTTACTTTCTTTAATTATTGTGGTATCATTGTTATAAATTAGGGAAGGTAAGAAATGGCAAAATTAAAGGATTTTATTGTAAAAGCGCGTCTTGGAAATACGGACAAAAAGCAAAAAATGGGCAATCCCGATTTTGACACCCAAGATTATGTGTTCCTTGAGTCTGTTGACGATGTTAAAAATATGAGTGATGAAGACCGCTACGTCTATGCGTCTGATTACACCGTTATGAATGGTGCATGTCTTGGTTTCGAAAAAAAAGGTTTCCAAAACAGACGAGCTATTTCATATAAGTTACGTTCGTGTGAACTTGTGGGAACTGAATATGGTATAGTAGAGGTTAAGCCTGATGGTTATATAGCACGCAGTCCTCTAGCACTAAAGTCTGATGGTTTATGCCCTGCTTTACACCTAAATCTTTTAGCTGTAATTTCCGCACGAAAGAAGTTGTCAGCATTTAAAATTGAGGCAGTTAAAGATAGAGATGACAAAGTTTTATATCACACCATCGAATTTGGCTTCTATCCACAAGATAAAGCAGAAAATGGCGACGAATTAGAAAGGCTTTTTCAAAAATGTGATTTAACGAAGACAGGAAAAGAATATGTTGGATATTTGTATGAAGATGGCACATACAGCCCAAAACAAGAATTTGAATATAAAGGCAAAAAATATGTTCGAGTTGTTTCGCAAAAATATGACACTGACTCTGAATTTAAAGATGGGACAGAAGCTCCAAGAAGCGAAACTCCTGTCTGGGCAGAAGTTCAACCAATTAAATGGAAAATTAAAAATTGGGACGACCTTCCAAAAGTGCTTAATCCAAATGGCAATGGAAGTGCCGTTGACATCTATGTGAGAACGGAAGATGCAATTCTCACAGCACTACCCTTTTTTCTAAAAAATAACACTATGGTAGGTGCAATGTGGCAAAACAGCTTGATTAGAGCCTATCTTAATGGCTATGACCTGCATGAAGAGATAGATAAAGGCAATGGAAACAGCGAGTATAAAGCAGAGACGGGTTATGATCTCAAAGGAAGAGGATTTATAGAGGAGGCATTAGATATGGAATTAAATACGGAAATTGAAACCAATAACGAAACATATCAAAATGAAACAGAATACACAGAGCCACAAGGCAGAAGAAGCAGGCTTGAAAAGTTAAACCCTGACACAACCCCTGCCACCGAGCGCAGAAGAATGACAGATACCGAAATGATAAAAAGTTGGATTGACGCAGGACAATCTGTTCTTTTGCGTGGACCTTCAGGGATTGGTAAGACAGAAAGAATTAAAAAGTTATATCCAGATTTAATTTATATTAAACTTACAAACAATATGTTCCCCGAAAAAGTTGTGGGTTCTATGAACTTGCAAACGGGACAATCTATACCACCCGATTTTGCAAAGCAGGCACTTCTTGCTTGCGCAACAGATGAAGAGAGAAAACTTATTCAAGAGAATGTTCAAAATCTTTATGAACTTGCTGATACAATCTATGAGCGCTCTAAAACTGCAGAAGGCAAAGTTGTTATCTTGCTTGACGAGCTACTCAATGTTAAGCCTGCCGTTCAATCACTTGTGTATACTCTTGTTCTCAATAAACTTGTTGAGACAGGCAAAGGGCTTAAACTGCCTGCAAACACAGTTGTTGTTGCAACAGGGAACCAGAAAAAATACTCAAGTGTTGCCGAAGATTTGGCTGAACCACTTGAAAAGAGATTTGACCACATCTTAGATATGGAGCCAAAAGTTGGCGAGTGGATTTATGAGTATGCAATCCCTGAGAAGATACACCCATCTGTTATTGGTTATATATTCTCTAAATATCAACAACAAAGACGCAGTGAAAAGATAGACAAAATAGGCTATTTCTATGAAGAGCCAGAAGTTGGCGAAACTCACCTTGACAAAAACGGCTGTCGCGGAAGGACAAATGACCCGCGTGGTTGGGTTTCAATATCAAGCACTCTTTATGCTTTTGAAGAAGATTTGAAAAATGGTAAATTTGCCGGAAAAGACGTTGAAGCACTGCTAAAGTCTTCACTAGCTTCAAAACTGCGTGAAGAGTGGGCAGAAGAATTTTTTGATTTCTATAACCACCCTACACTGTCAGTTGAAGATATCGTTGCAAAGAGATATACTCAAGCCGATTTGCCAAGAGATATCAACGAAAAATTTGCCACTATGGCGGGTTTGTTGAATGCGGAGCTTGATGAGGTGGCAGAATGTCGTGATTTTATACGCAAATATTGCGACCCAGAATATTTGTCTGTTTATGATATATATTGGGCTGGAAACGATGAAAAACGTATGGAAAAATTGGCTGAACTTTGGGAGCTTGACAAAGTTTCACAAAACGACGAAGAAATTTCAAAAGCTACACCTAATCCATCAAAAAAATATAAAATCACTATCGACGAGTTTTTTGCATCAGAAGAGAAACTCGCCATTGCAACACCTACTGAAGAACAAGCAAAAATTCTTTGTAAAGTATTTGATAAAATGGGTAAGAAGTGGAGTAGTGGCGACTCTTATCTTAGCAAGAATTGCTGGAACGATGAGAGAGAAAATACAGCTTACACAAACAAGGGCGCTTATGATAGTCGCCGTTACTATGAGAGAGAAGACACACCTATCTATGACTTTGAAGATGTTGATATGGAAAAATATTTGGATGAGCCTACAAAAGACGAAAAATATAAAATCACTATCGACGAGTTTTTTGCATCAGATAAGAAACTCGCCATTGCAACACCGACTAAGGAGCAAGCTGAGATTCTTTGTAAAGTGTTTGATAAAATGGGAAAGACATGGACTGGTGGGAGATCATTTCTTGCAAGCACCAACTGGGATGACGAGAGAGAAAACACCGCCTATTCAAATCGTTGCACATATCATACAAGTAGTTTCTTTTTGGAAGAAGGCACACCTATCTACAACTTTGACGAAGTTGATATGGAAAAATATCTAGACGAAGAAGACAGAGAAAAACTTGCTTCGCTTTATGATAAGGAGGTTGGAGAATGATAAACAAAAATCTTATTGAGTTGCAGAGAAATTCAAAGGCAACCTGCGTGGTTATCGAAACGACAGACAGTGGAAAGTTATCCCCTGCCGTTAGAATGAAAGCAAGTGTGAGCGATAAGTTTCTTTTTGCAGGAGACAAACCACGCTTTGCCGAAAAAGTTGATGAGCAGAGCGGTCTTAAGAAGATAAGCTATCTTGTGATAACCGGTATTGACGAGCTTTCAATAGATGAGCAAAACAGATACGTTGGGCTTGTTAAAGATAGAGAAATGAATGGATATTATTTGCCAGAAAACTGCATAATAGTTTTTACAGTTAAAGACAAGTCCACTTTAAAGAATATCTCCCCAGACTTATATCATTTTGCCGTTGTGGCATTTTAGGAGCAAAGCATGGAATTTGATAGAAAACTTTTGCAAAAGGTCAAAAATTTGATGATGGCAAGATATCCGCGTTTTGGCAGTGAAATTGCATCGGTAAATCTTGAATATAAAACAGATTTGAAATATCATACCGCCGCAACTGACGGCAAAAATATCTATTTTGACCCAAATTATCTTGCAAGCCTAAGTGATGACGATAAACTTTTTCTTATAGCCCATGAGCTTATGCATATAAAATTTGAGCATATGTTTAGAATTACAGGAAGAGATGGCAAAATGAGAGATTTATCCCTTTGGAATCAAGCAACCGATGCCATTATCAATGCAAACTTAGAGCGGGACGGATTTAAGATTAAAGAAGGCTATGTGAATATGCCGGGCGCGTTAAACTATTCTGCTGAAGAGCTGTATGATAAACTTTTGAGTGAGAAAAAAGCCAAAGAACAGCAACCACAAGGCAATAACGGACAAGGACAAAGTGGGCAAGGCGGTCAAGAGCAAGATAGCCAGCAAGATGGGCAACAAGGTGAGCAAGGGAAAGACGGAAAACAAGAAAATCAAGGACAGAAGGGTCAACAAGGTGAGCAAGATAGCTCACAAAATGAACAAGATAACGGCAGCCAGTCAGAAAGCGGACAAAACAACAATCAGCCACAACAGAATAAGCAAGGCGACGGCAAAAGTAGCATGCCTAATTTCTGGAAAGGACATAACGGAGACCAACAGGGAGCTCAATCACAAGAACAAGGGCAAAGCAATAATTCTAACCAAAGTGGTCAATCTAGTGGACAGCATGAGCAAAGTCAAGAAAGTCAATCTAGTGAAAGTCAAGAAGGTCAATCTGATAGTGTGCAAGATGGCATGATGGATGACCACAGCCTTTGGGAAGAAGCCTTCAAACAAAGACTTCAAGGTGACACAGAAGAAGAGACAAGTAAAGACGAAAATAAACAAAGTCAATCTCAAAAGCTCTCCCCTGATGCCAAGATACCAGAATTTGAAGAAGCCAAATTCAACGAAAAAACACAATTTCAAGAAAATCGTGAAGAGAGAAGAGCGCAAGCAAGACGCAATATGGAGAAAATGCGTAATAATGAAATGGCAAAAAATGATGGCGCGAAGATTGAATTTGGAGAAGTTGGTCAGGCAAAGCCTATACTCGATTGGAAACTGCTCTTAAGACGCGAAGTTGAAAAAACTGAAACTATATGGTCGCAACGTCGTTCTATTGCTGAAAACAATTACGCATACAGGCTTGAAGAAAACGATGTGGAAGATGAAGCTGAAACCGAAGTTATGATAGACGTGTCGGGCTCAGTGTCTCTTGAAATGGTTAAAGCATTTTTGAGACAACTCAAACCACTGCTTAGAGAATCTAAACTGAAAGTCGGTTGCTTCAATGAAAGGTTTTGGGGAATGGTTGAAATAAAATCAGAAAGAGATATTGATAATTTCAAAATCCCTGCTGAAGCACGCGGAGATGCTCGCTGGACGGAAGATTGGGACTTGGCTGTCCGCTCATTTTCTAAAAAACGAGAAGTCAATAAAATTGTTTTCACTGATGGCATACCTTGTCCCGGAACGATGCCAAAAAGTGACCTTAAGGGAGTAAATGTTTTATGGCTTGTCTATCGCAATAGAAATTTCCACCCTTGCTGTGGAAAAGTGATTGATATTTATGAAAAAGACTTGCAAAGTATGGTGAATGCCGAGCAAGACTATGATGACCTTGAGCCATCACTATAACTTGAGTCATCACTATAAAAAGTCAGCTTCTCTATGCTGGCTTTTTTGTTTATGTAAGATAAAATTGTTTGAAATATTCTCCCCTGTTTTTTAATTTATCAAAAAAAAGCTTTAAAAAATTAAAATATTTTTTGAATTTATGCAAAAAAAGAGCAAATGTGAGTAAAAGTGTCGTGACTTTTTAGGAAAAAGCTGTATAATAAAGCTAACAACTTTAAAGTTGAAAAATTTAAAAGGAGAAAAAATATGGGATACAATTTAAAATCTTTGACTTCAGACTTAGTCAAAAATGGAATGGCTGATGATGGCCTTGTCGCTTGGGGACAATCAGGAAGCGGTAGCTTATTTGGTGCGATTGGTGGTGCATTTGCGCCTATGCATGCAATTTCAAAGCAAGGCAATAAAATTTTGATTACACCCTTTTCAAATAAGCAGATAAAATATGAAGGCTGTGTTTCGATTGACAAAGAAAGTATTAAATCTGCAAAAGTTGGCGGACTGCTTAGTGCAAAACTTGTGGTTGTGCTTAAAAATGGTAAAACACAAAAATACCCAATCACGCAGGGCAAAAGTGCTGTAAAACAAATTTTAACACTGCTCGGTATTTGATGGAGCGAAAATGAAGTTTAGTGAAAAGCTTAAAAAATTAAGGCAAGAGTATAATTTCACACAAGACGATTTGGCGGAAAAGATTTATGTCACCCGCACCGCCATTTCAAAGTGGGAGACAGACAACGGATACCCGAGCATTGAAAGTTTGAAACAGCTTGCAAAACTTTTTAATGTCACCATTGACCAGCTTATCAGTGATGAAGATATAAAAAATAAGGAAGACTTAGAACTTAAAAACTCAAAAATAAACCACTATATTGCACTTGGCGGACTTGGAATTTCCATTGTTTGCATAATCTGCCTATTCTTTGTCAAAAGTGCTATTTGGTTTGGTGTGGTAACAGGGCTTGCCATACTAGGAGCTTGCCTTTATTTTGCTTTTACACAGCTGGCACTAACCTATTATAAAGATAAAAAATTAAGTAAAAAACAACAGACCTACAACAAGTTTAGAGAAATTTTGTCTGCCATTCTTATATTTTTAGTGCTTTTTACAGTGGTGAGAAATATTTAGCTGAATAATTAAAAAAATCACAAACATTAAGTGCACCCACATTGTTTGTGATTTTTTATTTAAATTCAAATTAAAATAAAGTTAATAATCATTTTGTTTTTAACATATTTTTAATTATTTCTAACCTTTACACTATATTTAAATCTAAACTACACATTCAAATCTATAGCTTCTAGTTGAATAGCCATGACTTGTGAAAGTGACATCTACTACTCCGTCCGCTAGCGCATAGATAACATACTGCCCGTTTTCATATCGCAGCTCTGCAATGCCTTCTTTTGAAAACTCCGCTTCAATCTTGTCAGTGACGGCAAACTCATCATCAAAAGTAAAATTTATCACTTTTGAGCCACGAATTGTATTGTCATAAAAACTGCTTAAATCGTCGGGCGAAAATGTCACCCGCTCTGAGACAGTGAACTCTTCACTTGCAGAGACGCCAAATTTTGTGGTTATCGTCACTTCAAAAGTGCCACATGTTTTTATATACAACTCTTTCCCTATAAACTCAGCAACATTTTCACCGCTTGTAACTTCATAGACACATTCTTCAGGGTATGTGGTTGAAATAAAGGCACGAAGTTCTTTCTGCTGCCCAGCCTTAAATGTCTGCGAATAAATAAGAATATTTGCTTCGTAACAATCAAATTCAAATTGGTAAATCAGCCTTTTAATATAAGATAGGTCGTCTATAATATTGATAGTAACCTCGTCAGCTTCTGACGAATTTATAATAAACTTTATTGTAAATATGCCGTTTTCTATGTCGGACACCTCGATTACATCGCCATCAACAACAGCATCTTCATTTAAAAATTCGCTTGATACAAAAGTATAAGAAAATCTGCTTGAGTCAAGGTTGTCAAAATTACTATAATTATCTATGCGACAGGTCAGCTCTATTATCTCGCCCCAGTAAAAACTTGCAGGAGTGTATCCTACGTCACTATCAAAGCCCGGATAGTCAACAACTGCAACTGTTGGCCAAGCCACATAAACATAACACCTTGTTTCAATTTCTGGATTACTCTCAAGAGTGGCAATTATATTGCAGCTACCAGCAGCTACCGCTGTGACTAAGCCATTTTCGTCAACTGTTGCAACGGCTTCATTTGAAGAGCGATAGAGAACCTTCTCCGGTCTTTCTTGCTTGCGAAAAATAACTTCAAGTTGATATGTCTGCCCTATGTCATAAAGAGTAATATCGCCATCTTCAAAATCAATTTCTCTTGCAGTTGTCTGCTCGGAGTATTCTTCGGCATAAGCAACAGCACCTGTCACAATATTTGTTGCAAGCAGACAGCTTTCAAAGCTTAAAAAGCAAAGCACGATTATAAAAAACACCTTTTCAAACTTAAGTGGTGCATTCGTTTTTATCACCCTTATATCAATAAGAAGGTTGAAAAGAAGAGCAAGCATAAAGAAAAGATAACCGCCACCGCTGAAAGCAAAATATCGTGGATAAGACTGATTATCGTTATGAGCAAGTCCGTCAAGTTTGCCATAGAATGAAAAACAACATATCACAAAAATCACGCAAAGTGAAAATAGAATTATCTTTAATGTAGTAAGTGATTTGCGTCCCGGATCGACAAGCGTGCAGAAGGTTTGTAAAAAGGCAAAAAGCAGAGTTGTGACAAGAAAGACAACCTGCAACCCTGTTGGCAAAATCTCTCTTACTAAGTCATAGCCCATATAATATCCCATTGACGCCATGCAAAAGATAAGCCCAATGTAGATTAAAACTAATTGAATTATCGTCATATAGTTGCGTTTAAAGAAACCTTTAACACGTGTATTTATATCCTTTTTAGGCTGAGTAGTAATAGCAGGCTCTTCATTCTCTCCTAAGAGCTGAGAGACAGATACGTCAAAAATTTTAGCAAGTGATAAAACCGCGTCTATATCGGGTTCACTATAGCCAAGCTCCCATTTGCTTATTAGCTTATCAGACACATGCAAGTTCTCTGCAAGCTCTTTTTGCGTCATATTTCTTTCTTTTCTTAGCGTGTTTATTCTTTTTCCTATGTTAGACATTTTTTCTCCTTTTTAGTATTATACTCCACTTTTAGTAGACTTTTCAATCAAAATCGCTCTACTAAAAAGAGAATATGTCTACATAACATTGAAATACTTTTGTTCTAGGACGAATGTAAAAATACTAAACACGAAAAAAAATAGATTTGGGATAAATAAGGGCTTTTGCTAAATTATCTACACTTTAATTATAAAACAGGCAGCACTATCTCCCCTTCCTGCTCTAAGATAGAGTAAAGGTCTATGTAAGGTTTCTTTTCCGTTATCACATAATCAAGCACCAATTTCTTTGATGCATAGTCTGGTTCAAAGTCGTCTAAATAGAAAATCACAAGGTCGCTTTTATCAACAATTTCTTTAAATCTTTTAGGGCTTTCTTTTGGGTTCAACGTTATAATCGGTGAATTTTTATATTCTTCACTACATGTCCTAGGTAGTAATAGATAAGATAATTTGATTTATTTGCAATAACCAGTTCGTCCGCCTTATAGTATTTAGTTAATGCCAAACTGAGCCTGAAAACAGCATAGCAATAGCCGTCAGTAAACATATTGCCTCTAGTGCAAAAGAAACTTGCAATCATTTTTTATCTCCTTTTAATATACGTTAAAAGCATACAAGCTTCACTTATTTTGCTTAATAAGTATAAAAATAAACTTTTGATGCAAGCTATTATTGTGTAATAAACATATAGGTCAAGTATATAAATCAGTTTGACTTTTACAATATGTTTAATAAAGGAATATTACTATGGAACACAATAACATGTCATATCGAGATATCTTATACAGAATTGGTTATTTTAGAAACTTAAAAAATATGTCGGCTTATTCTTTAAGTTTAGCATTAGGCAAAGACCAAAGCTATATTTACAAAGTAGAAAAAGGATTGATAAAAATTTCTTTGCAAAATTTTTTAGAAATCCTTTCTATTCTTGGTGTCAGCACCTTTGAGTTCTTCTGCCCTGATGTCTATCAAGATGCAAACAACATAAAACTTCTTAAAGAGCTTAACGATAAAGAAGTTGACGCCGTTTTAACGCTTCTTAAAATTAGACATAAGTGATTTTTATATTTTGAAATTTCAAATGATTTAATATACTTTTAACGTATATTTACATATATAATACAACATCACACGCCATTTGCAAAACATTTTTGTAAAATTTTTTGCAAAATTTTTTTTATTTTTGTATAATATTGGCTAAACACGACCTTTAAAAAACACTAAAAATAAGTTAGGCGTTTTATCATCTATATACAACACCTGCTTATTTTAAGTTTTTTATTTTCTTAAGTTGCCTTGTATTTTTGCAACGTTTGAATCCATAACGCTGCTTATTATCCTTATGATTCATCCAACTTTCGTCTCGCTTGCGTTTGTTTTTCAATTATGATATAATAATAGTGGAAGATGCAGTATTCTAGTCAACCAGCGTTATTAGGAAGACGAAGAAAATAGCGTCGAAGGGCACATCGATGAAGTTTCTGGTGCGTGCTTTGGTTGCCCAAACTGGGGCATGTGCTGGAAGTTAAGATTTTTGGGCAGGCTGTAACGGCATACAGCACTTTGTCCCAATTATCGCGGAGACCCAACAGGGTGCAATTTTTTAATTCCACTCTCTGGGATAAGAACCTGCATTGCGGTAAAAGTCGTGTGCAGCGTAGCCTACTTTGAGTGAATATATGGGAATTAAGGTATCATATACTTTTTGTCGGCCAACAAAAAACTATATCTGCTTATGAAACTATATTTGCAAAATAAGAGAATAATAACGCTAGTTGTCAAGGAAAACTTCTAGACTGTTGTGATGAGCAGGCAAAAATAGGATTATAGTGTGTTCTGAGTGGCGATTCGGTGTTATGTCTTGCTTAAAAGGAAACTGCTTGTATGGCGACATCAAGTGCGAGAATGGGAAATCCGACCGAACCTATGACACAAGGTTTACTGTTTTTGTTGTCTTCTAAGATAGAGCCTTTAAAAGGCTCTATTTTTTATTGGCAATATTCCCCTTTTAAATTCAGTATATAAAAGATATATAAAACACTTATATAAATTTGCAATTTTTATATGAAATTCATATAAAATTTTTAAACTTTTTTTGTCAAAACACTTGACAAATGAATGCGTTTAGCATATATTTATATTGTAAAAACGATGCCGCAGTGAGAAAAAGGGTTACTTCGCTGTTCAATATTTACCCTTTTTCATAAGTTTCTCGGCAGCTCAAAAATTAAGTTTGTGGTAGTGTCGAAAACGGATACTTCGTCAAAAATTATGAAAAAAGCCGTTTTCAAAAGTTTCTCCACAAATCCATATATTTTTTGACTGCCATACAAAATTTATGGTAGTTTTTATTTTATAATATAATAGGAGAAAGATTATGGCAAAATTCAATTCATCTAAAAAAGAAGCAAATTTAACTTTAAATAATGAAGGGCAAGTTGCTTTTAAATTAAAAGACAAAGAAAAGCTTGCATCTATGGTGCTTACTTCCCTTTTTAATGAAAATAAATTCTATGGAGACAACTCAAAAGAGCTTGCTACGCTTGCAAAAAAGTTGATAGCTGAAGGACAAGGAAGATTTGTTGCAAACCTTGCTGTTTTTGCACGCAATGAAATGAATTTAAGAAGTGTTTCTCATGTGCTTTGCGACCTTCTTGCAAACGATGAAAAAGGCAAAGAGTTTGTTAAATATGCAGTGCTTGGCGTATGCCGCAGGGCAGATGATATCACTGAAATTTTGTCATATTATATAAATACTTTTGGCAAACCAATTCCAAACTCTCTTAAAAAAGCCCTTGCACAAGCTATGAACAACTTTGACGAATATCAATTTGGAAAATACAATAATAGCTCTAAAGAGTTATCTTTTAAAGACGTTTTGCGTTTAACACATGCTAAAGCAAAAGACGAAGAGCATAACGAGATATTTAAAAAGATAGTTGCCGATTCTTTAGCTACTCCATACACTTGGGAAACAGAACTCTCTGCGAAAGGCAACACAAAGCAGGTATGGGAAGAGCTTATTGATAGTGGCAAGGTGGGAACTATGGCATTGCTAAGAAACCTAAACAACATTCTAAATGCTGGTCCTAGCAATATTGCTAAAGTTTACAAGGCTTTAACTGATAAAAATGCAATATTAAAGAGCAAAATTATGCCCTTCCGCTTTTATTCTGCATATAAAAAAGTTGCAAAAAATCCAAACTGCACATCAAAGGTTCTTGAAGTGTTAGAAGACGCTATTGAAATCAGCACACAAAATATAGAAAAATTACAAGGCAAAACTTTGATTGCTATAGACGTGAGCGGTTCAATGACAGCTAGAATATCAAGCCGTAGTGAAATGACACCAGCAGAGATTGCCACATTGCTTGCGTCAATGGCAAACTATATCTGCGAAGAGTCCATCGTGGTCTCTTTTGACACAAAACTCTATGTCAACACCTTTTCAAAGAAAGCTGGCATAATTGCAAACGCACTTTCTATAGATGTCAATGGCGGCGGAACTGCTGTAGGTTTGCCTATTGCATACATTCTTGACAACAAAATCAAAGTTGACAGAATCATTCTTTTGTCAGACTATGAAGTCAATAGACAGATGACTAGAGTTGTTAAGATACAAGGAAAGGATACTTTTGTTGAAATGTCTTGCTCGCAACTTCTTGACGAATACATGAAAAAGGTTAATCCTGACGTCCAGTTTCACGGCATCGACTTAGTAGGCTATGGCACACAACAATTTAAAGGCAAAAATGTCAATATTCTAGCCGGATGGAGTGAAAAAATATTTGACGTGATCAATCTCTCTGAACAGGGCTTTGGAAATTTAGTGAAAATCATCGAAAACTATGATGAGGTAAGTGACTATGCTAACGCTGATGCAGAGAGCTAAGCTTGCTCAAAAGAAAAAGGACTTAAAAATAACTACAAAACAGCTTGCCGAATTGCTAAACTTAAAATATGGCACGCTGTCAATGGTTTTATGTGGCAGTTATTCGAATAAAGAAGTTGAAGAAACCCTTTTAAAATGGCTAAAAAATGGCAAATAAATCCCATTTAATGTAAATTATAGGAGAAATATGGACAACCCCAATAAAAAAGATAAGAAAAAAGAGTCAAAATTTGTAAAGTATTTTAGGTGGCCGCTTATTGTGCTTGTGCTTTCTTTCACGCTTTCTATGGCATTTGGTGTGCTTAGTGAAGTTGCACTTGACGGTGCAAGTATTGCGGTGGCTATCATTGTTATTGTCATCTTTCTTATTATTGCAATCATAACCGATATGATAGGTGTTGCTGTGACCGCCTGCGATGAGAAGAACTTTAGGGCTATGGCGGCAAGAAAGGTTCGCGGAGCAAAGGAAGCTATAATGCTGCAAAAGAACGCCGACCGAGTTTCGTCAATCGTTGCAGATATCTTGGGCGATATATGTAGTATTTTGAGTGGTGCTGCGGGTGCTGCCGTGTCAAGTGCACTTATCATGCAAAGCATGTCAGACTTTGTGGGCATCGTGATTGCATCTCTTGTCTCTGCCGTCATTGCCGCCCTGCTTATTTCAGGCAAAGCCTTTATGAAGAAATATTCTATGAATCATGCCGACAATATCATTCTTTTTATTGGTAAAATCCTTTCTATCTTTCACATATCAAAAGACAAAAAGGGGGAAAATACAAAGAAAGATAAGAAAACAAAGAAATCAAATAAAACAGAGAAGAATAGTGACAATCCGAACTCAGAATTGACAGCAGAAAAGGCAGAAGAAAATATATCTAGTGACAATAACAATAAAACTTTTGAAAAGGTTGAAACAAGCGAAGAAGTTGTATCTCCACAAAGCGAAGAGACAAAACTGCAACAAGATTTCGCTGACAAAATAGAGTAAAGGCACCTAAAATTCAACAAATTTTAAAAAAGTATGGAAATTACAAAATATATGTGTTATAATATAGCCATAAGGGAGGAAGACTTATGAGAATTGAAAACATGCAAAAATATGTTTACGAGAAATTAGCTGAAGGAGCTGAGCCAAAATTCTACAAAAAATATGCTAGAGTAGAGGCTGAAAAAGGTGTGCCAGGCGAAAAAATCACAACCATTATGAAAGACGGACACGTTGAAGTTTCAGACGTTGCTGTTAAGGTTGATGAAAATGGCAACCCGGACTGGATTGTTACAAATCCAGACGGTGAAAGATATGCCGTTCCACACGCAAAATTCATTAAAAGATATGAATTAGAAGCAGGAAAAGATGGCAAACATGCCCCTATTGGAGCACCTATTGAAGCAATACAGGTTCCAGAAGAAATTTCTTTTGACGTGCCATGGGGAAAAGATGGTGCACCTGTTGAAATGACAATCAAGGCTGGTGGTTATTTAAACATAACTGACCTTAGTGACATCTATGGTATTCAAGAAGAAGAATTTAAAAATACCTATGCAACATGCAATGAACAAGGTATTTTTGAAGATAAAGACTTACGAATTGCTTTTGAACAGGAAGAACCAGCGCACGACGACCAAGAAGCCGAATAAATTTGCTATTTAAAATTTGCTTAAACAAAAAGACCGTCTATTGCTTCAATAGGCGGCTTTTTTTATTTAATAAACAACAATTTCTTTACGCAAAAAGCTGTAATGCTAAAGTGTTTTTCTAGAGTATTTAACTTCTAGGCTACACTTCGCTTTGCAGTTTTTTGTTTATTTTTGAGTTTTCTAGGCTTATTTAAGCCATAAGATCAAATCAAATTTCAAATTCTACTGTGACTTTTGCTGACACTTCTATATTTCCAACAAGTGCATTATTCTCAAGTGAATCTGTATAAGTTCTATAAAGCGTTGAACATGAATAGACATATTCTTCTTTTATTTCTTTAACGTTAAGTTCTTGCCCGCCTGTCACCTTCTCAGCTTTTGCCTTTGCGTTGTCTATCGCCATAAGAAGAACGTCTTGATAAACTTCATCCATATTTGATAGCTGATAGTTTATATTTCTTATGCTTGTCACACCCTTTTCGGTTATTGTGTCAATATATGTTTTAATGTTATCTAGACTATCAACATCAAAGGTGAATGTTGTTATGCTATAATAGCCTGTAAGTGTTTTACCCGCATTGTAGTCATAGCTAGGATAAGAGGTAAAACTGTCAAGCACAATTTTGTTTTCATCAACCCCCGCTTTCTTTAAAGCTGAAAGCACGTTATCAAAAGTTTCAAAGTTGGCATCTTTGGATTTTGATAAATCCATATCTAAAGTCTCTATCACTGCTGTTATCTTCGCACTATCTGGTGACACGGTTTTTGTTGCATTGCCGATAACACAAAGTTCTAGTCCTTCAAAAGAGTTTTCTTCCGTTTGATACTCCACCACTTCTTCTGCAGCCGCCTTCCTAATAACCTTAGGAATTGTCAAGTTTGCCGTTCCGCATATTCCGCCCATTAGGCAAAGCGCCACCAAACTCAGCACAAAAAATCTTTTCATACACTCTCCTTTACGTATTTAAGATGAGCAATAAAAAATAAATTATTTATCTTAGACAAAAATACAAAAGAATATCAATAAAAACATAATAAAATACAATTTTTTCTATTTTTAAATTAAATTTTATGCTTTTTTATTATTTTTATAAATTTTTTATTTAATTTTGTGTTTTATTCATCTATTTTTAATATTTTATAGCAAATATCTATATTTTTTATTTTTCATAATCCAAGAAAATTTTATAGCCATTGATATCAAAACAATTATTTCAACCATATCAAGTGCGGCATTGGTGTAAGTTTGACTTAAAATGTTGTAGATTACAATTAAGACATTTGGGAAAATCATCATAAGACGTGTGACCTGAATATCGCGAATAAACATTGCCATATTGAAAATCTCATAAGCCACCACTGCCAATATATCAAGGTTGCTTTGAAAGCAAATATTACCTGCGAGCAGATATAGAAGAGAGAATACCACATAAAGCCATGCAGGCGGTTTGATATCCTTTTTCTCAAAAAAGTATAAAACAGTAACACGCAATATTGATATTATTGTGTTAAGTCCGCCAACAAGCACGCCTAAACTTAAAAAGGAAGCCGCATAAAAAGCATTTGCTATTATTTGATAGGCTAAAAACAACTTTTTATTATTATGCGCGTAGGAGAGGCAGACAAGTATCAAGGCAATAAATCCTAAAATTTGAGCCAAAATAAAATTCATATAAAACCTTAAAAAATGTTGCACTTTACATACAACATTATATTAAAAGTCTTTAGTTTTTGTTTATAGCTCTGTTCAATGGCAAATCGCTCTCCTTCGCAAAACACAGCAAATAGATTTATTCAATGTATTCTTCATAAAAGCCAAAGCCCAAGCCGCCTTCATAAAAGCCAACACGCAGAGTGTCACCTATCTCTTTTTCATAATAAGTTGATGACGAAACGTCCATATTTACTTCCCTGCCATCAATAATCACGGTTATTATAAAATCTGTGGTGTCTCCCCTTGATGACGCATTATCAATATGTTTATCCACTATTTCATAATTATTATATACAGGTGCCGGTGAAAAAGTTGTGTTTATAACGTCAAGTCCGCACCAACCGACCATAAAGCTAAACATTACCACCAAAAATATAAAACCTACACGAGTTGAAACTTTTGGTGAAAGTTTGAAAAATAACTTTTTGAAAACTGTGAAAAGAAGTGCTATCGCCGCTATACTTATCACAGCCGCTGGAATAAGTGCCCAAGCCCCTATCATATAATCAAGATAATTTTGTGACGCAACATTAAGAATAAACAAAGCTGCCATTAGTGCAAGCACGCAATATATTTTTCTATCAATTTTGACTGTTTTTCTCATAGAGCCAAACTTTACCCATAGCAAAGTCACCGCCAAAAGCTGTGCTAAATACAAAATAAAAGCTATAATATACCACACCTTAAAACTTAGGAATAATCTTGCTACTAATAAAAAACCAGTCCCTAAATAAGTAATATATGCCTGCCACCTTCTGTAGCCCTTTTTGTATTTTAATAGGTCGTCAACAAGACATGTGATAAGTAGTGCCACCATAACCACAAAAATAGCTATTGTCATGCCGAGATTGTTTACAGCATCGTAGGCAAAATAAGACATATTGAGAAAGCCGCAGACCATCAGAAATATAATGCCAACCCAGTAAATTACTCTAAACACAATACGGCTTTTACTTTTCTTTTTTGTCTCTTTAAACTTTTGATAAAAACATTGTCTTTCTGGCAAAGATAAAGTAAAAGGCAAAACTTGCCATCTATTATATTTTTTTAATTTATTTGACTTAAATAATTTCATATTATCCTATATTTATTAAAATTTTGATATTTAATTGCGTTAAAATTATAAATATCTTTAAAATATTATATATCACAATATAAAATAAGTCAATTTTTTAATTTGTTTGATAAATAAAAATAAAAATAGAATTGACTAATCTGTTTTTTAATATTATAATAAAATAGTCACTTTTAATACTTTCTAAATAAAAAGATACTTTAATCAGCATACAAAATTAGAGGACAACTTTTGCTTATTCATCAAATTTTAAACTGGCAGTGACACCTGAACGCCAAGCAAAACAGAGTTAAATAAATGTCTCTCAACTCACAACTAAATGCTATGCTAAAAAATATTGTTATAAAATCTGCGGAAGTGGCGAAATGGCAGACGCGCAAGTTTCAGGTGCTTGTGGTAGCAATACCATGTGGGTTCGACTCCCATCTTCCGCACCACCAGCCCAAGCGCTGGGCGACTATCCGGCAAAGTGAGTTAAAAAATAAACTTTACCACCGCTCTCCAACCAAATGTTAGGCGATTGTCTGATAAAGAGAATTTAAAGAGTAAAATTTATCTCCGCTCTCAAGCCGGACGCTTGGCGATTGTCCGACAGAGCAAACTAAAAAACAAAGTTTATCCCCGCTCTCCAACCAAATGTTGGACGATTGTCCGCAAACCTTACACTTGGCGAGCAAACCTAGTTTGCATCGCTATTGAGTTGCGAAAATAAATTTTGTCTCGCTCTCTTGAAATAAGCACATAATACGTTATTGACACATCAAACGATAAAAAACGGATAATCCGCCCGTTCTCTTGGAACACAAGAAATTGTCATCATGAATGCACTATATGATAAAAAGTGCCTAAGGCACACGATAATAAGCGGATAATCCGCTCACTCTCGTAGAAAAAAATAAAACGAGCATTGAAAAAGTTTTTTCACTAAATTCAATGTTCGTTTTTTGTTTGTGATTTATAAATTATTTATTATATATAAACTTTACAATTCTTTCGCTTGCATTTTGCGATGCTACATTAATATCGTCTTTTGTCCAAAATGGCTTGTCAGTATTTCTATATTTTTCAACCAAATATTTTGCTATATTATATTTACTATTTATATATCCAGTTTTGCTTTCTAGCGTTGTTGAAACCTTTGTTCTAAACCATTCGTTGCCTAGTCTCCTATTAATTTTATATTCTAGTAAAATTTTATTGCCAATTTTATTTACAAAGCTTCTAAATTCTTCATCATTAAGTATTTTTGCATCTTTGCGAATTTCAGGTAGATTATGGCCGCTTGACGGCATAATATGCTCAACATCGCACTTTTCTTCAAATTTGAAATCTATGTTTCTTTCTTTTGCAAATAAATACTCGTTTAAGTAAACTAAAATATTCCCTTCGTTATCATAAATTGATTTTTTAAGGTCGTCTTCCTTCCAATTCTTGCTTATATGACTATCAAAATCTGCAATTATTTCACTTATAGGAATAGTTTTATCAACAAATTTTACCATCTCTCCAAATAAGAAGGTTTTAAATTTTGTGCTTGAATACCCAGCATCTACCAATTCTAGCACGGCAAAAAGCCTTATCATTGTTTCTGCCAAGAGTTTTACTTCTTGTTCATTGACGTTATTTTCATCAAATCTAAGAAGATAGCCACCAAAGAATAATTTTGCGTTTTCGTTAAATTTTAGAAGTATTTTTACTATTGGCTGTTTTAATGAGACTTCCCAATTTTTAACCAGTTTAATCATTTCTTGGCAGGTTTGAATTGGATAACGATTAACCAAGTCAGTGTTAATTTCTTTAAAATATCTTCTAACGCCAGGAACGGTAACGTTGATTGCTCCAGTGCTGCTTACAATATCTCTATTTTTCGCTCTCATATAATACATATATTGAGCCAAGATAGAATCAATATCAATCTCATCTAAAGTATTTATCCTATCATATAATTCACGCCAAAGTTCAGAAAATTCTTTGCTTTTATTCATTGATTCTGATGATGCATAAAAATCTGCTGATATAATATCTGAGTCACGCAATGGAAGTCCGTCAGAGTTTAGCGAGTTAAACATTCTGATGGCTTGTTCAACATTCCAACTTTTAATCTCTATCACTTCGCAATTTTCTATAAAAACTTTGGTGATATTATTTAATTGAGAAGGTGACAGTTCGCTGATTTTCCCATAAAAATATTTAAAATTTCTAAAGAAGCTAGTATATCTATTATCTTTTTGCTTATTTTTTATTTTAATTACATTTGCTTCAGCATCGTCAAAATCGACAGCCTTTAATATTGTGTCAAGCTCTGTCTTATATAGGTCGTTTTCATTTATCGAATTATTTTTTAAAATATTTACCTGCTTATAAATTTCTCCATCTTGATTTTTGTTTGGATCGTCAGAGACATATTCTGCTTCAACTTTGTAAAGAAGTTTCATGATTGTTCTTCTCCTATCTCTTAACCCCCTACATAGAGCAGCAGACTCTTCATCTTGAGTGCATTTATTTATCTCAATATTAATTCTCATCAAAAGTGCTTTTAGTAAAAGCAAAAAGGTTGTCGTTCTTTGCTGACCATCAATAAGACTATATTTTGAGTCATTATCTTGACAGTTGATAATTATCGTTCCAAAGAAATATCTATCCTTATTCCCTTCCAAAATATAATCAACAATATCTTGCCAAAGCTTGTCGCAGTTATTAATACTCCATGAATATACTCTTTGATATTCTGGAATTACAAAAATAGTATCATTTTCTAGTTTTAAATAATCACCAATCTTTCTTAAATTAGGTTCAATAGTTTTTGCCATGTTTTACTCCTTTCTTTATAAATTATTTTATAAGTAACCCATCTCTTTGACGCTTACTCTTTATTATTTGCTTTGTTATCTGTATCTTCTTGGCTTGTAGATTGCAACTCAGTTGGAATCTCTGCAATGTTTTGTGTTAGTGTTGCAGATTCTGCTATATTTTGTGTTTCTAAGGCAAGTTTTGCTTTCTTCTTAGGAAAATATAAATATAAATCCTCATGTGTTTTATACCAGCGGTCTTGTTTCTTTCTTGTGAACTGCTCCCATAGCGATGTAAAGGCAAATATCAAGGCAAGCATGCATATCACAAACATCCACCATTTGAATGCAGGAAGCTCGTTAGGTCCATGAACTAAATACATTGCGTTAGGGCTTGGAAGTCCACCTAGATAGAAGATAAGCTCAACAAGTCCACCGACTACGCCGCATGATAACAAACCCATCGAATAAGGCACAAGATTATAGACGTTGATTTTTACATATCCACCCACAAACAGCCACAGACAGCCAACAAGCATACAAGAATGTGAGAAGGCTGCTTGAAGTGTTCCCCAACTGCTGAATCCTGGTGGTGTGACGAATAAAGTAATAAGTGCACCAAATGTTCCGCCATAAGCAACAAAAGTTGACATACATTTGAATAGTTTTGATTTTTTATTCCACCACAAACTTGCAAACAGCAGTAGATACATCATGTAGTTGCAAAAATAGATTGGGAATAACTGATTATCATAAGAATTTCCTATACCACCATTTGCAAAGAGCGTTGTATACATTGTGGAGATATGGAAGAACAGACACGCCACCGCCCAAAATAGCAAGAAAAGGTCTTTGAACAACTGTTTTTTGATAAAGTGTGCTCCAAAAAGAATAAGTGAAATCACAAGTAATGATATAACTATGTATAAAATATGTTCGGTGCTCATTGTTTTCTCCTTGAATAATTAAAAATTTACTTTGTTAGTATATCACAAACGCCTTATAACTACAATGATTTTTTTAAAATAATCCAAAAAAAAAGAAATTTATAACAATTATCTATTTAATCTTATATCTATTTTTAAAATTCATATAAATATGATATAATATAATCATGTCGAAGATAAAAAAAGAAACTAAAACTAAACTTATAAAGCTTTTAATCATAGTTGTTGTGCTAGTCGTGCTTGTTCTTGCGATATACCTGCCGCTTGAACTGACTGGCACTATTGACAAGATAGACAGTGCCGAAGAGCTAGGTGCTTTTATTCGAGAAGGCGGAGTTTATAGCTATGCTATATTTTTTGTTTTGCAATTTTTGCAGGTTACATTTCTTCCGCTCCCTGCCGCTGTCACCACCATTGCGGGAACACTCGTTTTTGAAAATGTCTGGGTAACTTTTGCACTTAGTCTTGCAGCCGTTCTTTGCGGAAGTGCTTTTGCCTTCTTTTTGGGGCGAAAAGTTGGACGCAAGTTGGTTGTCTGGGTAGCCGGTGAAAAAGATGCAGCTAAATGGGAAGAAAAGCTTAAACGCGGGAAATTTGTATTCTTCCTGATGATGCTTTTTCCTGTTTTTCCTGACGACATACTTTGCATTGTGGCTGGATGCATTGGCATGGACTGGAAATTCTTTATGATAACAAATCTTATCACTCGACCTATCTCAATCGGTTGCCTTTGCTTCTTTGGAAGTGGAAGCATAATACCATTCAGTGGCTGGGGAATACCTGTATGGATAGCACTAGTCATTATTGGAATATTCGTATTCTATCTCAGCGTCAAATTTCAACCACAAATTGAAGATTACATTGTGAGAACAGCAAATAAAATAACCGGAAAAATTGGCAATAAAAAACTTTCATATGTATTATATCCGATAAATCATAAAGTTGTAGCGATGGAAATGACAGAAAAACCACAAAAACTTGACTTAGAAAATACCGCCACCTTATTAAAGACTGATAAAAAATATATTAGATATATTTTAAAAAAGAAAAAAATAAAATAAAAAATAATGAAAAGGCTGAAAATTAAAAAATATAATTAAAAAAATAAAATATTGGATTTAAAGTCCAATATTTTTGTTATATAAGTTATTTGTAATAAGAATAAAAAATAAATTCAATTACCGACAAGTCAGCTGTTTTCGTTTTCAAGTTCGAGTGTAAATAGGAGTTTTTTAGGCAGCCACACTTGTCCAGGTTTGCCAATATTAACTCCCGCGTAAACTTCTGCTGACGGCATATTGCAGTGGCGAGCTATCTCATTTGCATAAGTTTTTGCGTCTACAATTATTTTTTTATCAAACTCAAAGTTGCCTTTATAAAACACAATCTGTCCGTCTCTTGCATAGCCGCGAGTCAAATCGTTAAACTTATCTAAATCTAGTCCAAGTGACATTGCCCACTGAAAATGACTCATTGTGCTACCCTCAAGATAAAGCACTTTGCCATTCACAATCATGAATGCGACGCGTGAAGAATGGATGTTGTGGACACCTTCAAGTTCTTTATCATCAAGCTTTTCAAAATAATCAACATTATACTTTTTCTCTTTAGACATATATCACCACGCTCTCTTCAGTTATATCTTGTCCGCCTTCTTGACCTTCGCCATCTTGGTCATCTAAACTGTCAGTAATTTGGTCGTTGGCATCTTGAAGTTCTTTAAGTCTCTGTCTTTGATAGTTGATAACTATTGACGTGATAATAACAAAAGCTATAAGAACTACAAGTCCTATAATCCATGACCATTTAATCCACTTTTTCCTTTTTTCTTCTTGCATCTTTTTTCTCTTTCAAATGATTATAGCATCTTTTTACGCACTTTGTCCACAAAAATTTTGATAAAAGCCTTTCAAGATAGAGTGCAAGCAGGAAAGTGAGAAGCACATATATTCTAAACTGCCCATAATTTATATTGAGATTGACAATATATAGAAGAGCGAAGGAAAATATGGTTGCAAGGAAATCAAATAGAATTTTTGAATATTTATCATTGCCGCTTAAGAAGGTGAGTGTTTTGAAGATATCAAAAATAAAACCACCCGCAACGCCAGCAAGAAAAACCACTAGAAAAACAAGGGGTTGAGATAAAGTAGGATATAGCAATTACTTAAAAATCCTTTTAAGAAGCGGTTGTTTTTTGCCGCCGTGTTCATTCAGTTTTATAAGATTGAAGTTGCCATTCAAACAAACTTCACCTTCTTCAAGGTTGAGTTTTTTAACTTCAATATTATTTCCGCTTAGCACCATAACACTTTCGCCTGTCTCTATAACTGCCTGATTCTGCGACGATGAAACAACTTTTGTTGCACCTTTGATAAAAAGTGAATTTCCTTCTAAATGTAATACTTCCATAATTCCCCCATAAAAACAAAAAAGTTTTAACAAAATATATATATTCCTTTTAATGCTTAAAAATGATAGGTAAAAAATAAAAAATATTGTATTATAGTCTTATGAAAAAATTGGAATTTATCAGTGATAAAAATGAAAAAATATCAAATTTATTGCTTGAAAAGGGGTTTTCATATAATAGTGTAAGTCGACTTTTGCGAAATAAGGATGTTAGAGTTGACGGCGTTAAGATTTCAAGCAATATAAATGTTTGCGAAGGATGCAGTATAATTGTCTTTTATGATGAAAGCATGATAAAAACAGAACAAAATATTGACATAGTCTATCAAGATGACAATATTATTGTTGCAGGCAAACCGCAGGGCATTGAAGTTGAAGGTGAAAGCGGCGTTGCAAAGAAGTTAAACGCCTATGCTGTTCACAGACTCGACCGCAACACGACGGGGCTTATGGTGCTTTCAAAAAATTTGCAGGCAAAGAGCGAACTTGATAAGGCTTTCAAAAACCGCACGTTAACTAAAAAATATATTGCAGAAGTGGTTGGAAGCACAGATTTTAAAGGTGAAAAATATAAGGCATACTTATTGAAGGATGCAAACAAAAGCCAAGTAAAAATATACAATAAAAAGGTTGCGGGCTCTAGTGAAATTACAACAATATTCAAAACACTTAAGTCATCGCCAACGTCAAGTGTTGTTGAATGCACGCTTGTGAGCGGAAAAACTCATCAGCTTAGAGCTCACCTTGCATTTTTAGGGCACCCTATTATTGGCGACGGAAAATATGGCAGAAATGAAGACAACAAGAAGTTTAAGAAAAAATATCAACAACTTCACTGCTATTATCTTAAATTTGATGGTCTTGACGGAACTTTAAACTACTTAAATGGCAAAGAATTTGTGCTGATGCCAAGTTTTTATAATTTTAATAAGGACTTTTAAAAAATTTTTTACAGATTTAAAAAATTATTGACAAAATTTTAAGAAAGCTTTATAATCTTTACAAAGTGATGATGAAGAAAAGTAACATGACAAGTCATTTGTCAGAGAGGCAAATCGTGGCTGAAAGTTTGCTAAGTGACCCATGCGAAAGAACACTTCGGAGCAATTTCTTTGAAAATAAAGTGTGAGTGCTTTATCAGTAAGGGAAATCGGGAAAGCCCGTGACAGCTTATTTTAAGAGGCAAACACTTTTGAAGGTTTGCAAGTTAGGTGGCACCGCGAAGTCATTCGTCCTAACACATAGACAAAAAGTCTTATGCGTTTAGGCGAATGACTTTTTTGTTTTATCTAGGCTTAAAGGCGAGAGCTTGCAACTTGGCTACGACGCTAGCCAAGTTTGATAAAAGGGTGAAACCCTTTTATCGCAAATTCAAGTCCGCTTGAATTTGCCAAGCTCTCGCCCTGCCTTAAACAAACTAAAAAAACAGGAGGTAAAAATGGAAAACTATGTAAGAACTGACCTTGCTTCTGCTCAAGGCAAGGTTGAAGTATGGGCATGGATAGAGAAAGTCCGTGACCAAAAGAGCATGCAATTTGTAATTTTGCGAGACAGAAGCGGAATGCTTCAAATGACAATCGAAAAGGCAAAACAACCTGAAATGGCTGAAGTTGTTTCACACTTCATTCAAGACTACTATGTTAAAGTTCGCGGAACAGTTGTGCCAAACGAATATGTTAAACTTGGCAAAAAAGAGCTTATACCTGACACTCTAGAAGTGCTTTCAAAAGCAGAAGTATCACCTATTGACGGCGAAAGCTCAATCGACCAACGCCTTGACTATCGTTGGATTGACCTACGTGACCCTAAAAAACGCCTTATCTTTGAAGCACAAACAGCACTTACTCAAGGCATGAGAAACTATTGCATAGAGCATGGCTTTATAGAGGTTCACTGTCCAACAACAATCAAAAATGAAAGTGAATCAGGCTCGGGCGTTTTTGAAGTTAAGTATTTTGACAAGAAAGCCTACCTTATCCAAAGTCCACAGTTTTATAAGCAAATGGCAATAGCTGCAGGTTTTGAAAAAGTGTTTATTGCAACACCAATATACCGCGCAGAAAAATCTTACACAAGAAAACACACAACTGAATTTTCAGGCTTTGACCTTGAATTTGCAAATGTATCTTCAGTTGAAGATGTTATGAAAGTGGAAGAAGAGCTTATTCATGCAGGACTTAAACAGGTTAGCGAAAAATACGGCAAAAAAATCAAGGAGATGCTTGGTGTTGACGTTATCGTTCCTACCCTTCCTTTCCCAAGAGTTACAATGAAGGAAGTTTATAAAATTCTTGAAGAAGAATGTGACTATCCACTTGATGAAGGTGCAGACCTTGACACAGAAGCCGAGAACCTTCTCTCTGCATATATGATGAAGAAAAACAAGCACCAATTCTTCTTTGTTAAGGACTATCCAAGTGACGTCCGCCCATTCTATTCAATGCACAAGGCTGACGACCCTGCATACAGCGAAACTTACGACCTTTATTATAAGGATATAGAAATCACAAGTGGTGCTATGAGAGAACACCGCCCTGAAATCCTAGCAAAGCAGATTGCAGACAAAGGTATTGACCCTAAGACAATGGAAGAAAACTATATCAACTTCTTTAAATATGGTTGCCCACCACACGGCGGCTTCGGACTTGGACTTGATAGACTTACGATGATTATGCTAGACATCCCAACCATCAAAGAAGCTATGTTTGTATTTAGAGGTCCGGATAGATTGACGCCTTGATGAACAACTTATAAAAGTAAAAATAAAAATATAAAAATTGATTTAAAAATAAAATTATAAAATTAAATAAAATAAATAAAAAATTATATTAAAATAGGAAAATTTAATAAAAAATATATAATTTTTTAAAAATATAAAAAATTATTTAATTTTTATATTTAATAAATTTCAAAATAAAGAGGATTTAATTTATGACTAAAACAAAAATCACTATTGAAGAGGTTAAAAGGCTGGCAGGACTTTCTGCTCTTGAGTTCTCTGACGAAGAGCTTGCCGCCTTTATACCTGAATTTGAACAGATAGTTGAACTTGTGGACGAAGTTAAAAACTGCGATATTGGTGATGCTCAGCTTGCCTATACAAGTCACAAACTGAGTGACTGTCGCGAAGATCAAGCAAAGCCTAGCCTTCCACAAGAAGAGATACTACTAAACAGCCCAAAAACAAAGAAAGGCTCATTCTGCGTGCCTAAAATGTTAGATTAAGGAGAAAAAAATGGATATTGGAAAATTATCTTTGATTGAACTTAGCACGGCTATCAGAGAGAGAAAGCTAAGTTCTTATGAAGTTACAAAATATTATATAGATAAGTGTCATGAAAAGGCAGAACTTAACGCACTGCTTGAAATCTTTGATGACGCTCTTGATAAAGCTAAAGAAATGGACGAAAAGATTGACAAGGGCTTTAAAGGCAAACTTGCTGGCGTGCCTGTTATTATAAAAGACAACATTCTCTATAAAGGCAAGATTGCATCATGCAGTTCTAAATTCCTTGAAAACTATGTTGCACAGTATAATGCAGACGTTGTGACAAAGATGCTCGAGCAAGGTGCGGTTATCATAGCAAGAGCAAACATGGACGAGTTTGCAATGGGCTCTTCCACTGAAAACTCAGCTTTTGGTGTGACTAAAAATGCTCTTGACCCTACCCGCGTTCCTGGCGGTTCAAGTGGTGGCTCAGCATGTGCTGTTGCAGCTGGTCTAGCCCCTGTTGCACTTGGAACTGATACAGGCGGCTCTATAAGGCAGCCTGCATCATATAACGGCGTTGTTGGAATAAAACCAACCTATGGCAGAGTTTCTCGTTTCGGCGTGGTTGCCTTTGCAAGCTCTATTGAACAGGTTGGACCTATCACAAAGACCGTTCGCGACAACGCATATATGCTTGAAGTTCTTGCAGGCGGAAGCGAGCATGACGAAACGTCACTGAAGCTTCCTGTGAATGATTATCTATCTGAAATTACAGGCAGCGTTAAAGGGCTGCGTGTTGGCGTGCTTAAAGAAATTGAAGAAGCTGTGCGTGGGCTTGACTGCGAAAACTCTTATCGCGGCGCTATAGAGTTGTTAAAGAAAAACGGCGGGGAAATTGTGGAAGTTTCTATCCCAGATTTTAAACTCACCCTGCCATGCTACTATATCATTGCACCAGCTGAAGCAACAAGTAACCTTGGACGTTTTGACGGCGTTAAATACTCTCGCAGAAGCAAAGACGCAAAAGATATTGATGAAATCTATGTTAAAAGCAGAAGCGAAGGTTTTGGACGAGAAGTTAAACGCAGAATTATGCTTGGAAACTTCGTGTTAAGCTCTGGCTACTTTGACGCATATTATAACAAAGCTAAAAAATTGCAACAAAAACTTATTGCAGAAGCAAAAGAAGCCTTTAAGGTTTGTGATGTTTTGCTCTTGCCTACAACCGCAGGCGAAGCGTTCAAGATTGGTGCTAAAGACGGCGACCCTGTAAGTATGTATAAAGAAGACTTATTCACAATCATGGCAAATGTGCTTGGAGTGCCTGCTATCTCTGTGCCATACGGAAAAGGTAAAGCCGGCATGCCACTTGGCATTCAGCTTATTGCAGACAGCTTGAAAGAAGGTCTTATCTATAACGTTGCAGACTTTATTGAAAAGCAGGAGGTGAAATAATGCAAGACTATGATATAGTTATCGGACTTGAAGTCCACAGCGAACTTAAAACAAATAGTAAGGTTTTCTGCTCTTGCGCAAACTCCTTTGGTGGAGAACCAAACACTCACTGTTGCCCTGTGTGTGTTGGACTTCCGGGAGCACTTCCTATTCTCAATAAAAAGGCAGTCGAACTTGTTATCAAGGCAGGTCTAACAATGGACTGTGAAATAAATGACCTTGCAGTGTTTGAAAGAAAAAATTATTTCTACCCTGACCTTGCAAAAGCCTATCAAATAAGTCAGCTTGTTCGCCCTATCTGCATTGGCGGACATATCGACCTTAAAGATAAAAAGGTTAGACTAAACCGCATACACCTTGAAGAAGATGCGGGCAAACTTGTTCACTCTACTGCTGCTATCGGAACGCTAATTGACTATAATCGTGGCGGCGTTCCACTTATGGAGCTTGTCACCGAGCCTGATATCTCAAGTGCTGACGAAGCGGTTGAATTTTTGACAAAACTTCGCCAAAAACTTATCTACGCAGGTGTTGCAGAATGTAAGATGGAACAAGGCGGAATGCGTTGTGACGTCAATGTTTCTGTGAAGAAAAAAGGCTCAAGTGAGTTCGGTCAAAGAACAGAAATGAAAAACCTTAACTCTTTCAAGAGTGTCCATCGTGCAATCGAATATGAAGCAAAAAGACAAATTGAAGTTCTAGAAAATGGCGGACAGATTGTTCAAGAAACTAGAAAATGGGACGATAATCACGGCAAGAGTGTGACCATGAGAAAGAAGGAAACTTCTTCTGACTATCGCTACTTCCCTGACCCTGATATGCTTGCAGTCGAAATCCCAAGAGAAGACGTTGAAAGAATAAGAAGCACCCTTCCACTTATGCCTGACCAACTTAAAGCTAAGTTTATGGGCGAATATGGTTTAAGCGAATATGAAAGCGACATCTTGACTAAAGATAAAGTGCTTTCTGACTATTTCCTTGAAACTCTTAAACACTTTGATAATCCAAAAGAAGTTACAAATTGGATTTTGACTGAAATTTTAAATAGAGTTAAAGACGAAGAGAGCTTTGATATCAAAATCACCCCTTGCGACCTTGGAAAACTTTTGTCTCTTGTTGCTGAAAAGAAGGTTACAAGAACAAATGCAAAGGAAATGCTCACTCGTATATGGGAAAATGGCGAAAAAATTACTGCTCTTGAAAAGGAATACGGCGGAAATGTTGATGGCGACGCACTTAAAGCCCTTGTTGAAAGGATTGTCTCATCAAACCCTAAGGCTGTTGAAGACTACCGCACCTCAGACACACCTGAAAAGGTATTCCGTTGGTTTACAGGACAAGTCATGAAAGAAACACGTGGCAAAGCCAATGCCGCCAAAGCCGAAGAGTTTATAAGAGAACTCTTGAAATAAAAAATATTTAAAAAATAATAATTTAAAAATCATAACTAGAAATGATTTAAACTTATATTTGAATTAAATATAAAATTCTATTTTTAGTATAAACTCAAAAAACAGACAAAAAAATACAATTTTAGTCTGTTTTTATTTTAACAATCTATTTTAAACAAAAAATCTTCTAAGGTTTCTTAGAAGATTTTTTTGTTAAGCTTTTATATATTTCACATAACCAACAACATCACTTCCGCTAGTGTCTTCCGTCCACCCACTTGGCACTGTTGTCACTGTAATCGTGTCTTTAATATATAGTGTCGTGGCATAGTTTGTTAAATAACCATAAGATGTTGAGCTTGTTATTCCATTCGCAATGGTTTCACTATCTATATATACAGTTGCTAAATTACTGCAGCCACTGAAAGCATAACTACCTATACTTGTCACACCTTCTGGAATTGTTATACTTGTTAAATTGCAGCTATAGAAAGCATAAGCACCTATACTTGTCACGTTATTTGGTATTACTACACTAGTTAGCACATTACAATACATAAAGGCTTGATCATCTATGCTTACTACTCCTTCTGGTATTGTTATATTTGTTAAATTTCTGCAATTATAAAATGCATCTCTATCGTATAGTGCATTTATGATGACAATTCCTTTTGCCCCAAGAGAGCGGAAACAAATTTTATTTTTTTAAACTCAACCTGCCAGACAGTCGTCGAACATTTGATTCGTGAACAATCGTCAAACGTAAGGTTTGAGAGCGGAGACAAAGTTTATGCTCGCAATTCACTTTGCCGGACAGCCGCCAAGCGTAAGGTTTGAGAGCGGAAACACACCCCATCTTTTCAACTCTCTCTATCGGATAATCGTCAAACGTAAGGTTTGTGTTGTTTTTACAACAAAATTGATGTGTTTTGATTTAACCTTTTAAAAAAATTTGTAATAAAATGGTAATCAGTGATATACTAAGCTCATAGGAGAGAAAAACACATGACAAACGACAAAAACACACAAATTGAAAACAAAGTTTATGGTGAAGACAAAGTTTCACTATACTACAAAGACTTCAAAGGTGAAAAGTGGAGAGAAGAGATAAATGTTTCTGACTTTATCGACAACAACTACACCGAATACACCGGAGACGATAATTTCTTGCAAGGAAAGAGTGAAAAAACAGCTAAGGTTTGGTCTGTTTGCGAAAAACTACTTGCAAAAGAACTTAAGGTGCATCTTTTAGACGTTGACCTTAAACACATCTCAGGCATAAACAACTTCCCTGCTGGCTATATTGACAAGAAAAACGAAGTTATCGTAGGACTGCAGTCAGACAAGCCACTCAAGCGTATTATCAATCCATTTGGCGGTATAAGAATGGTTAAAAATGCACTTGGTGCTTACAACAAAAAGATGGACCCTAAAAATGAAGAAATCTTCGACAAAATGATAAGAAAAACGCACAATGACGGCGTATTTGATGCCTACACTCCTGACATACGCAAGGCACGTAGTGCAGGACTTATCACAGGTCTGCCAGACGCCTATGGTCGTGGACGTATCATTGGCGACTATCGTCGTGTTGCACTTTATGGCATAGACAGACTTGTTGAAGAAAAGAAAAAGGCCCTTCTTGAGCCAGACATGCTTCAAATTGACAGTGAAGAAAAGATTCGCCTTCGTGAAGAAGTTAACGAGCAAATACGAGCACTTGGTCAAATTAAAGATATGGCACAAAGCTATGGCTATGATATTTCAAAGCCTGCTAGCTCAGCCCGTGAAGCTTTCCAGTGGACATATTTTGCCTACCTTGCAGCAGTTAAGGAAAACAATGGTGCTGCAATGAGTCTTGGCCGCGTTTCAACCTTCCTTGATATCTTCATTGAAAAAGATATGAAAGATGGCAAATTGACCGAAAAAGACGCGCAAGAGCTTGTTGACCAATTCACAATCAAACTCCGCATTGTCCGTCACCTTAGAACACCTGACTATGACGAGATTTTTGGCGGCGACCCAACATGGGTTACAGAGAGTATTGGCGGTATGCTTGACGATAAGCGTAGCCTTGTAACTAAAAACTCATTCAGATTCCTGCACTGCCTTATCAATCTTGACCCGAGCCCAGAACCTAACCTTACAGTGCTGTGGTCTACAAGACTTCCTGAAAACTTCAAAAAATTCTGTGCTAAAATTTCAATACTCACCGATTCTATTCAATATGAAAGCGATGACGCAATGAAGCCTATATATGGGCATGATTATGCTATCGCATGCTGCGTTTCTGCAATGAAGGTTGGAAAACAAATGCAATTCTTTGGTGCACGCTGTAATCTTGCTAAGAGCCTTCTTTATTCTATCAATGAAGGTAAAGACGAAAAGAGCGGCAAACTTGTTGTTGATGGCATTCCAAAGATGGAAGATGAAGTTCTTGACTATACAAAGGTTAAAAAAGCATACTTTGCCACACTTGACAAGGTTGCTAAAACCTATGTTGATGCACTTAATATAATCCACTATATGCATGATAAATACGCATACGAAGCAGGACAAATGGCACTGCATGACACCCACGTTGAAAGACTTATGGCTTTTGGCGTTGCAGGGCTTTCAGTTGCTGCTGACTCGCTTTCTGCAATCAAATACGCAAAGGTCACTCCTGTTAGAAATGAAGACGGCATCGCTGTTGACTTCAAAACTGAAGGCGACTTCCCTAAATATGGAAATGATGACGACCGCGTTGATAAGATTGCAGTTGAAATTGTTGAGCATTTTATCTCCACTCTTAAGAAGCACAAGCTCTATCGCGGTGCAAAACACACCCTTTCTGCCCTTACAATCACTTCAAACGTTATGTATGGCAAAAAGACAGGCACAACCCCTGATGGAAGAAAGGTTGGAGAGCCATTCGCACCGGGTGCAAACCCAATGCATGGACGCGATTGCTCAGGCGCACTTGCATCACTTAACTCAGTTGCAAAGATACCATACTGCGACTGCTGCCAAGACGGTGTTTCAAACACATTCTCAATTATCCCTAACGCACTTGGTCATGATATGGACGGACGCGTCAAGAACCTTGTAAGCATACTAGACGGCTACTTCACACAAGGTGCACAACATATCAACGTCAACGTGCTTGATAGAGAAAAACTTATCGACGCTATGGACCACCCAGAAAAATACCCAACCCTTACAATTCGTGTTTCAGGCTATGCCGTGAACTTCAACAAGCTTTCACGTGCTCACCAAGAAGAAGTTATTGCAAGAACCTTCCACGAAAGCATTGACAAACCTGTGAAATAGATTTAAACGCTGGGATAAAAATTTATAATTCACTAGGTAAAATTGGTAACCCAACAAGAAAACATTTAATAATGGAAAGTTTATAAAAAACGCTAAAATTTATAAATGTTAAAAAAAGATTAAAAAAACGCTATGTGATGTTAAAATTTTATTGCATAAAATTTTAAGAAATTCTTGCGAATTTCGTGGGCTTCTCACCACCCATCACATAGCTTTTTTTTATAATCTTTTTTTGAATAATTATTTTAATAATTCACTTTAAACAAAACGCTTCTTTAAGCAACCTTTAAAGAAGAGTTTTTTAAAGCAAATTTTTTAACAAAAACATGGAACTTAAACGCATTGCCGCGATGTAAAAACCCGTTATAACTTATAAGTGAATTAAATATTCTTTCAAAGGTTATCTTTTTATAAAATTTTTGAAATTTTAAATCTTTTAATTTTGCAATTATTCTTTTTTTAGTATTTTTTCTAAGCTTTTGAACGATTTTGCCCTGTTTATTAAAACTAAATCTCCATCCAAGAAACTCTAAGCCATTTTTGACAGGAAAAATTTGTGACTTAGGATTTATTATAAGCTTCATATTTTTAAGCATTTGCCCAGCAACAAAAAGACACTCCTTTGCTAGAGTGCGATTTTCAACTAATATAATCATATCGTCCATATATCTTAAATAATATTTTATACCCATTTTCTCTTTAAAAAAGCGGTCAAGACTATCAAGATATAAAAGTGCAAAACATTGACTAGACTGATTGCCCATAGGCAGCCCCTTACCTTCTTCAAAGTTATGGCTATCTATAATAGTTTGCAAGATTGAAAAGAGTTATTATATATTTTGCAAGGTCCTTCGTCTTTGTCATCACAAATAAATCACTCTTCTTCTGCACTATCTTTTCTCCATGTTGGTAAATTTATTTTAACCTTCAATCTTTATATTTAATTTATTTTTTATAAATTAAATTTTCGACTTTTTTATTTTTTTATATTTTCTTTAATTTTTATGAGTGAAAGATATAAAATTTCTCATGCGGATGTTTGTTAAAATTGATTATTTTGAAAATTGTTTTATTTTTAGATATGATTATATTGTTTAAAGCAAATTTTCATGCGGCTTTATTTTAACCCTTTCATAATCACTTGCTTTTTTCTGCACTCTTTGTAGTTTTTATAAGGTTTTATTTTAAATTTTTTTTCATGCGGTTTTATTTAAAATTTTTTCATAAGATTTTTATTAAAAATGTTTTTCTCGTCATGCTTTATCTTTTTTTTAATTTTCCTTTGGCAAGTCAGGCTAGCACAAAGTGCTTTTCGCCTGCCCTGCCGCGGGATTAAAAAGATTAGTCAAATTCAAGATAATTGAATTTGCAAAGCGGGAACGACGCCGTGGGTATCATCGTTGACATTACTGCTGCCATAGAAGCCGACGCCAACGCCGTACGCACGCCTACCATTATTACCATCATCAGCAGAACGCAGCCACCCCGCACCAGTGCCAGTAATAGCCTGAATATATGCAGTTATCTCTTCTTCTGTGAAGCCCATAC
>CALVTR010000010.1 GCA_944362965.1 uncultured Clostridia bacterium | reverse complement strand
ATGGTTGTGAGAATGTTTGATTATCAAGATACCAACCAGCAAATACATAACCATCTTTTGTTGGTGTAGGGAGTTCAGTGCCAAGGCTTTCCAATAGCATTTCACTACACTCACTACCACCATTTGTTAAGAATACCAAATTTACTTTTTTAAGCCATTTTGCGTATAGGGTTAGGGAATTATTATCTAAATATGTATCCATATTTGTTTGGTCAAATTTCTTTTCAAAAGTTCCGTTATCTTCATACCAGCCACCAAATAAATAATCTTCTCTTGTAGGGTCATTTGGCATTTTAAGGGTGCTGTCTTGGGTGTATTCAATAGAACTGCAACTTGTTCCACCATTGCTCTCAAAGTTGATTGTAAGGCTATTTCCGCCACCACAGGCCGTTAAAAATATTCCGCCAAACAAAACAAGGCATATAACCGCCAACATTGATAAAATTTTCTTACTTTTCATTTCAACTCCTTGCTGTATTATACATCAAATTTAACTAAAAGTAAATTTATAGTTAGTTGCTCAATATATATGAATTTAATTATTAAAATTTTTAGTAATCCTATTCTTTAACCATATATTCAACCTCAAACACTTTCCCAAAGAAATATACTTTTGCATATTTTATGCCAGGGGTTGAGGTGTCAACATTTTCAATAATATAATCATCGTCAGAGAATGTTGTATAACTAAAATAATGCTCAAACATTGTGTCATCTTCCATAGTTATAATAGCATCAAAACCATATTCGACAGTTTCTTGAAGTCTATAAGATTTTGCAATTCTTAATTCTTGAATTTGATTTAAATCTACAACATAATAATCTATAAATATTTCACGCTCATTTATAACTATTTTTGCAGTTCCCCAACCTGCAATTGTTGTATCTATATCTTCAACTATTTGATCTTGAATAGGCCCATCATAGCGAATGTGTACATTTGTATCTTCATTGATTAAATATATCTCTTGGTCTAGTAAAGATGTTCGAGAATTTAATAAGATTGGGTCATCAGAAGATCTTTTTTCCACATAACCACTTATTATGTTGGCATCATTTACAGTGTATTCAAACTCTAGGGTTCTATAATGAAAACGAAGAGAAAATGTAAATGTTCCAATTTTATTAGTAGAAAGATCAGTAAAATAATAATTTAAATTTGTATCAGTCAATGGTTCTGTTTTTTCGCCTTGTTCATCAGTATAAGAAACCACAATACCTTTCTCTGCAAGAGATATATATTCGCCGAATTCATAAACAATATCTTTATTTAAAGTAAATGTTTCAATATCGGTTTTTACTTTATAACCAACACCGTTAGTTGTTCTTGCTATCTGTGTTCCATTATGATTTAAAATGCGGAAATTTACTGAACCATAATATGCTTCATCAATATCAGGTTCGTGGTTGTATTGATAATAATTTTCATACCCAATGTCTTGAGGATAGAAACCTATAAGCATATCATCTGTTATTTCAACCACTTCATCTTCAAATTGCTCGTCTATATAATGAACAAGTAATTTAGCAGTGCCAACATCAAATGACTCTCCATACTCATATTCAGTTTTAATAGTTCCTATAACGTTAATTGACTCAATTTCTTTTTCGGTAAATTTTGCATATAGCACATTGTTTTCGCTTTTTAGCATATCATTGCTAATTCTATTTGGAACTGGCTCGGTATAAGCAGAATCATAGAACCAACCATCAAAATGATAATATGGAACCTTTGGCTGATAAAGGGTTATGCTTTCTCCTACCGCAACGCTGTCACTCACTTTTTCAAAAATAGCATCTATATCATTATAATAATAAATTACTTTTGTTTCTTTCCATCTAGGATATAAGCATACTTCATTTAAGTTATTTGGCTCAACAATAGTTTCTGTGGTATAAGGTTTTGTTAGTTCTTGGTCTATACACCAGCAATCAAAAGTATAGCCATCTCGCATTGGGGTAGGAAGTTCTATATCTAAACTATCAAGATAGATATTGTCAAAATTATCATCACTAATAAATACTAAATTGACTTTTTTAAGCCACTTTGCATATAAGGTTAGGGAATCGTTTTCTAAATATGAATTTATGTTTGCTTGGTTAAATTCCTTTTCAAAAGTTGTGTTATCTTCATACCAACCACCAAATAAATAATCTTCTCTTGTAGGGTCATTTGGCATTTTAAGGGTGCTGTCTTGGGTGTATTCAATAGAACTGCAACTTGTTCCACCATTGCTCTCAAAGTTGATTGTAAGGCTATTTCCGCCACCACAGGCCGTTAAAAATATTCCACCGAACATCATAACGCACACAAGTGCCAACATTGGTATTATTTTCTTTACTTTCATTTCACCCTCCAAAAAGCAATATATCTCATATATATTATAAATAATATTGCGTTATAAGTCAATATTTTGACTTACAAATCTTCAAAAATATGCTTTTTAGTTGATTTTGTCATTTATAAAGCATATAGACGAAAACTTTTGTCAATTATAATATTTGTATAAGATTTAGAGGTGCAATGTATGGACTATAAAGATATTGTTCTACGCATAAGGCAGTTGAGAGATAGATGTCATTTGTCGGCAAGAGAATTGAGCCTACAATTAGGCAAAAATTCCACATATATCACGAAACTGGAAGCGGGCGAGTATGCAGTTCCAATTCAAGTTCTGCTTGAAATCATTGAGATATGTGGTAGCACACCAGAAGAATTCTTCCATAGAGATATGCTAGCCTACAAAAAAGATAAGGAACTTTTAGACTACTTTTCAAAACTTGATGAAAATCAAAAGAATGCAATTTTAAATTTATATAAAACAAAGTAAAACAATGAAAAATCTCGTTGTTTTATTTTTTAGCCATTTTAAGCACTTTTCTGTAATCATCGAGTATTTTATCACAGAAATATGCTTCGTGCCACCAGAGAGCCACTGGTAAGCCCAGGACGGCATTTTAATTATCGTTTTCTCTTTTAATGCCTAAAAGTTCTTGAAACCACGATTTTGCATAGTTGAATCCAAAAAGAATAGCCTCATCAATTTGTATGCTATCTCGTTCCATTTCTATTGAACGGTAATTTTCATAAAGTGTTCTTTGCTCTTCTGTAAGTTTGTCTAAAAAGTCTTTTTCTGCTTTTTCAACTTTATGCCAAACTCGAAACAATTTGGCACTTTTTACTTCTTCATTTGCAAACTTTTCAAGTACTTCGGATTCTTGTTTTGTCATAGATTGCCTCCTTAACACAAGTACATTAACATCCTCAATACAAAAAGTAAAATTCAAGTTCGGCAATATTCCCTTAATTTATACCACAAGTTTGAATCAGTGTAATTATTTGTAATTTTTATTGTTAGGTTTTTCATTTTTCATTTTTTGTTTCAAGTCCTCGCAAAAAGAATCAACATCTTCAACTAACTTGTCTTGACCAAAAATTAGTGCCAAGATATTTAGTTTTGTCTTTTCATAATCCACCAACTCTTGCAACACTGTAAGTTTCCAATATTCAAGTTTTGCTTTTCTGGCTAACTCTTGTTGTTTTGGGGTATAGGTGGCGAGCATCTCTCTACGCAACTTTTCCGTTGTTGCTTTTTGTTCTTCTATAAGAAAGGCTAATTTATCTTTAAAAATGTCAAACATATATTTCCCCCTTGTTATAGTCGTCACTATATAAGGTACATAAAAAGTGCCGTTTGCTCACCAAAAAAATCATACTTTTGTACAAATTTTTTTAAAAAACCCTTTTTTTAGGGGTTTTGCAGTCATATTTTTGACAATTTTGATAATTTTTAATGATTTTATAATAGTTCCATAATGCTCTATAAGGGTTCTATAACTTGCTATAATGATTTTGAAGATTTTTTGTTTGTCCTCTTTTTTAACATTTCTAATAACATTTTTCTTTCTTCTTCAGAGAATATATCTAAATCAAATACAAATTCTTGATAGTAATCTCTTATATACTTTTTGTTTTTACTAGAATAGAAAGAGTTATACCTTGTTCTTCCAATATTTCTTATTTTGTTAAGAAATGGCTCTAACGATTTTTTATCAATCTTACCACTTGGAGCAGGGACAATACCTTTGGAATAGTTATAGATTTTGCTCTTTTTAGGCATAAGGATGAGTCTAATCAATTTCCCGTTCATTTTTCTTGCAAATATATTTACTGAATTTGTTTTATGTGGCAATAAGTATGTGTATGCAGATCTTATTTTCTTACCACATTGAACATCGACCCAACCTTTGTTCCAAATGTCATAAATTCCTTTTTTCTCTTTTTTATTTTTTCTTTTCTTAACTATCTTAAATGTTCCTTTACATTGTTTGGCTAGCAGAATGCCGTGAATATGATAGGTGAGGTCTTCACGTCGTTCCTTCATATAAACATAGTCGATAGTACCAAATGTTGGTTCATATTCAAGTCTAAGGCTTTTAATAAAATTCTCAAAATCCTTTGATACTTTCGTATGTTCCGTTCTTGCCTTGTCCTTTTCGTAAGTTAATGAAAAGCCTATCCATTTTGAATTATCGGGGAAATTATAACTAATTCGCTTCCTAAGTTCTGCTTGCGATCTTTTAATTGAGGCATAATCTTTATGGTCGCTTATTGAGTTTAACAATTTTTCTTCATTCTCAGTCAAGACAAGATTACCAATGTCTGCTGTATAAGCATCAACAAATTCTTGAAATTTCTGTTTTTCTTTTTTGCTTTTGCTTATTTTGTTTTGTTTCACATTTAATATAATTGCATTGGATGTTAGTCTCCAATCAAAAACAACATCACTATCTATTTCAGCAAAGTAATAAGGTTTGATATTTTCTCTTAATTCAACTTTCATTTCTACCTCTTTTTTGATTAAAAAGTTTAGGGTGATATCTACATCTATATACAAGTATAAAGGAAGGAAAACATTTCTTTTATTTAGTATATCATATTTGCCAAATGAAAGCCAGTAAATTGAAAAAATGTCAAAATAAAATCATAACACGATTTGTGTTATGATTTTCTGGTGACCCCATCTCGAGTTGAACGAGAAATACATTCTTAGGAGGAATGCGGTATATCCATTTACCTATGAGGTCATTCTTTACTTAATTATACATCTTTTTCTTTAAAATTGCAAGTTTTTTTCCAACTTTTTTCCATTTACACCTTTGTTACTTATTCTGTTCACCTATAAACACCAGTATTTTAGGGCATTGTAGCGATTTTTATCTATGACAGATTATTTACTTAGGAGGGGCTTGTAATATCCACTTTACTATGGGAACACGGGGTGTTTTGATATGAGCAATGGTTTTTGGTTGTCAATATTTATACAAAACTAAAGTCAAGTTTTTATTTTTGACAAGTATTATTATATCATATCAAAATGCTTTTTCAAATGGTTTTTGATGCAAAAAATGATTTTTTAAATAAAAATAGCTATAAAAACATTAAAAAGCCCGAAAATTTTGGGCTTTTTCTATATTTTTTAATTTAGCAATTTCCATTTTCCATTGGCATTTGCCTTGCCTTCTCTATTATTTGCTTAGGGCTGGCAAGACGCACGCCATCTTGCAAAGTGGAAGTATCTTTGCATATCTTAGCAAAATCTTCCCATGTGAGATTGTTGTTTTCTTGCAATGCAAGGCAATACATACCTATAGCTTGTGGAATTGTCCAGCTATAAGCCCCTGTTGTCTCATATTCATAGCCATCTTTACTTGTAAACTCTGGTATTACCCTGCCGCCTGAGACAAAACAAACAAAGTCTGAATAGGCTCTCTTTGTTTTTAGCCACTCAGGTTTGTCAAGTTTTTTTGTGGAAAAATCCACATCGCAACATGAGAAGGTTTGAGAAAAACGCTCTGACGACACAACTTCGCAGCCAAGTGTTTTTAACTGTTCAATTATAGATAAAAATGGTTTTTCAATCTCTTCTTTAAGTTTAAGCCGCTGCTCATCAGGCATATTTTGTCCTAAAAGTCTGCTATCTCTTGAAAGCGGTGCACTGATATTTACCACGCGAATTTTTATGCCACTTTTAACTTTATCTAGAATATCACTCAAAATTTTGAGTGTAGCCTTGTCTACTTTTTCACCATGTCCTTGATATGTGTTATAATGATAAACCTTTGCTTTTGGTGCAACGCCTATATTTTGTCCGCAAAGATTTGATAGCACACCATCCGCATGAAAGTGGTAGTCAGTATCACCAAAAAGGTCGACAACTTCTATATTAGAACCTGCAAATTCAACATGCCCGCTATCTTGAAAGCCAAAATCAATGACTGCCACTGTTATTCCCCTGCCATCTATACCACTTGCGTGCAAGTCTTTTATTCCAAGCATAGGATTTTTCCCATTTGAGAGAATTTCCTTAGGATTAAAATCGCTAGGCAACTTATCAGCACTTGGGAATATTGTGCTTGAATTGAAGGCTAGCTTCTTAAGATGGCTTTTATCAAGTTTACTTAAATCGCAATCTCGCAAGTCCCTATAGCAAACGCCAAAATGTGAAAAACGTGAGGCAAAGCTTGCACCATTATACTTTTCTTTGCCTGAAAGCACTGAGTCCATCCATTCGTTTGTTATATTCTTAGGAATCTCATATAGTGATGTGATAAACTTGCTATACTCATCATGTGTCCAATAATTCATATAAACTCCAATCAAAAAAAATTTTATAGGTTTATTATAGCAAATTTATAAGCTTTTCGCAAGCCTTTTAAAAATACCGACCTGTTTAAGGTCGGCATTTTTGTCACGGGAAAAGTTAAATTAACATCTTCTTTTACAAAATTTCTTTTGTTGACATCCACAATTTCTGCATCTTCTATTGCAATTTCTAAAGCACGGATTGCATCTTCTATCGAAGCAGTCATTAAAATTGTCGCACGGATTGAAAAAACATCCACAATCAAAGTCAAAGAAGAAGCAGATTGTTGGTGGTGTTGGTGGCACTACAGGGTCATTTACCACAGTTTGAACAATGTTGCTATTAAATGACGACGGTATGCCCTGCACCGATACTGTGACGTTTGATGAATTGTTTATTATTCTCATAAGTCACCTAGTTTACAAGTGCTTGGAAATCAACTGTTACGCTGCCACCTGGAGCTATATCAGGAAGTGCGAAACCGCTTATAGGGTTATACCCAAGATATGTAACATTATTTATTTTAACTGAATCTGTTACAAAGGTAAGATTTGCATCGAGCACATCTGTGAACACCACATTTGTCACGTTTTGACTGCCTGTGTTGGTTATAACTGACCTATAATTGAGTATTTCACCCTTCACTGCCACTGCCTTATCCACGCTCTTGACAACATTAAAGCTAGTAGAAATAACTGCGAAGGTTACAGTGTTGGTGTTTTCAGTGAAATCACGTGTGCCAAGCGGTGTGTCTACGCTGTAGTTGACTGTGCCGTAGTTGTCAACAGTGTCTTGTGTCTTTGGATTGTCGGCAACAACCGTGTAAACTATGGTTGTGCTTGCCCCTACTGCAAGGTCTGGAAGAGAGAAGCCCGCAACAATATCATAGCCAGGGTATGCCACGTTATCAATGATAACAGTTGACGGAACGTGCGTGGCTCCAGCTGCTAAGGTATCATTGAAAAACAGATTCTTTATAACATAATTTGTGTTGTTTGTTAAAACTATTGTTTGGGTTGTGCTGTCGCCTTCGCCGATAAATGCTGTAGGTGTTGATTTAACTTTGCTGAATGTGACTGATATTATTTCTGTTGTAACTATATTGCTATCTCTCTGCCCTGGGACAGTTGTTCCGTCAGGCAAAACAGACAGGAAGCTTACGCTAGACTGATTTGGTATAATCATTTTTATCTCCTAATTTACTTGAACTTGAAAAGTTATTGTCTTTACTTGACCAATATTTAAATCACCTATATTTATTCCATTTTCTGGGTTCTCGCCAGGCATATTCACTCCGTCAACCGAAACAGAATCAGCAACAAAGGTTGTGCCGACTGGAATTGAATCGGTGAACACAAAATCTATTGCGTTTAGGTTGCCATTGTTTGTGATAAAACTTGTATAGGTCAATATTTCACCGCTTAAAGCAACCGCTTTGTCAACAATTTTGACGTTGTTGACTGCCTCTTCCAATATAAATACTGATTCAGGGTTGCTTGTTTGGTCTAGGTTTACAGTGAAATTTGGGAAAGGTTCAAACTCAAAGCTTACTGTTGCAGTATTTACTGCCGGATTGGTAAGTGGAAGCGTTATTGCCCTTAATGAATATGTCACAGTCTTTGTTTGACTTGGCGTAATTGTGCCGAGTGATACTGGGAAAGTGTCAGGCTGTAAAACGCCGTCCACTTCAATCGAACCACTCAACAAGCTGAGTCCTGTTGGAATTGGGTCGGCAAGCGAGACGTTTGTTGCATCAAGTTGCCCTGTGTTTGTAACTTGGATGGTGTATTCCACACTTTGACCAACAAAAACTGCATCAGCCGAAGCCGATTTTGTTACTGTAAGCGAAGCACCAAGTGAGTCTATTTGAGTTGCAAGTGCGTTTGGCACATATAGGTCACCAGAGCTTGTAAACCTGAATAGTGCGCTTGTTTGAAGGGGCTCAAGCTCAGATGAGATATCAACCGCTGTGATATCCCAGCCCTGTCTGCCCGCACTTATACCAGTGCCTGCGGCGGCATTGGCATTTCTTAAGCCGAATGTGCCCATCGTGTCAATAAGTCCATTTTCGTTGTTTATTTGTGAGGCAAAGAAGTTGTCTGCCGGATTGTTTGGACCTGAGATTACAGCAAGTGAGCCTGCATCCCTTCCAAATAGGAATTGGTCGCCAGTAAGCACAGCATCACCTTCTTGTGCACTGATAAACACCTTGCCAGAGATTGGCAAAGCGGCAGGAGTTGAAAAATCTGTTAAGGTTGTATCGCTGACAGGAGTGCCCGGCCCTACAACCGCACCACCTACCCACAAGGTCAAGTTTCTTATTATTTCATTGTCATTTTTGTATACTATTGCAAGAGTCCACCCCGCATGGTTTGTTTGCGTGGTTTGATTGTCGTTTGCAATTAAAAGTGCCGGAACGCCAAGCACCGAATATGTGCCGTTTAGCGAACTTGAAACGATATTGGTGACGTCTGCCGTTCGAACATAAAAACCTAAATTAAATCCGCCTTGACTTGGGATTAAAAAGTTTTGCGAAGTGGTTGCATCAGGCGAAATACTGCTTGACACCCCATTTGCAACAAGTGTGACAGGGTTATCTATCACATTTGCTATATTTTGGGTTTGAGATTGATATAGTCCACCCCATACAAGCTCGGCATGAAGCACCGAGCTGCCAATAGGAAGTGTTAGAATTGCACTTGAACCATTTTGCAAATAACTTGCAGTTGTTCCCACTGGGAAGTTTGAAAGCTGGGTGTTATTCAGTGACGTGAAAGCACCGATTGAGCCAAGTGCACCTGCTGATAATGCATTTGAGATTTTGCTAAGTCCAAGAGTATTGCCTATAAAACGCAAACCACCACGCTCTATTGTTGTATAACGCTGCAAAAAAGCCATATATTCCTCTTAAAATCACACACGCCCCTATTATCAGTGTATGGAAAGAGATTTAATTTGTTAAAAGATAAGAAAAATAAAAATATTTGATTTTATTTTCTGTTTTTTGTTTTTTATAAAAAATACATGGGAAAATTAAAATTCCATGTATTTTTGTGATTTTTATATTGATTTAACAATTTTTAATAAGAAATTGTTATAGTAAAAGTTGTATCTTGCGTTAGAGTATACCAACCCAAAAAGTCCGAGGCGTTGCTGTCAAGTGTTCCGCTAAAACCTGCGTTTGAAGATAAATTGATAGTATAATAATCTGTGGCTCTTATGGTTACATTTCTAGAGTTTGTTATAGCAATAGTTTCTACATTATAAAGAATAATTTGCCACTGGTCAAAACTTTCAAATTCATTAAAACCTGTCACATCGGATGAGTTGTTGATTGCAACACCAAGTTCAGAAGAATATTGATGGATACTATCATCTACAATATTTATTGTTGCAGTATAGCCACTCTTTTCATTTAGCTCTATAGTGATATTATCTAAATTTATTGACGATAAATCGGTTGTTTGGATGATTATTTGTATTGTGCCGGAGATATCGTTATAAGTGGCAACATTTTCGAGTGGAACATTGTCTCCTTCTATTGTTCCGCTGACAGATAAAGTTGCATTCGATATGCTAGACTGACTGCTTGCACTGTAAACAGTTCCCGTTGTGTTGACGATATCAATTTGCACTGCGACGGAGCCTGTGGTGCTTGTGATTGTGCCTAAGTTAAGTTCAAAACTATTGTTAACAAAACCCGGCATAAAATTTTCTATTGTGGACCCTTCACCTATCAAATCATCACAATTTATACGTATATCTTTGATATAAAATGTTGAATCTTCTATATTAAAATTAACGCTGCCCTTCAAGTTTATTGTTTGAGTGCCTGCTGTCCATACACCCACAATCAAAAGACATAAAGTCAATATGAATGACGAAATGCTAGAAATCAATTTTACTTTTAAACTCATAATTTTCTCCTTTCATTACATATTATAGTTAGGCAATGCCTAATTGTCAACTAAAATTAGGTATTTCCTAATATAATAATGTTATGAATAAGGAAGATATCATCAAAAAGAACCTTAAATTTGAGATTGAACATTGCGGAAAGAGCAAAACTGAGATAGCAAAAGAGCTTGGCATATCAAAGCCTACCCTATCGCAGTATCTATCTGGACGGATACTTCCTTCTCTTGCCACTTTTGCAAAGCTATGTGAAATTATTGATTGTTCAGCTGATGATATCTTGGGTTTAAAATAGGCGAGACTTGCTGATATGCCCGCCTGCAGTGATGCGGGCGGGCATATCTGTTTGTTAAATCTGCGATTTAACAAACGAAAAAGCCGGAGCATGTTTATGCTCCGGCTTTTTGCAAGTCTCGCCGCAATAGAAAGTCAAAAACATTTTATAATGATTTAAAATACCACATAAAATAAAAACTTTTTATATAAAAACCTTATAAAACAAAATACCTTATGCGGCTAAGCATAAGGTTTTTATAATTATTTGTTGTCTGCAGATTTGATTTTTGCAGCTTTTCCTGTGAGTTCTCTTACGTAGTAGAGTTTTGCTCTTCTTGGTTTACCCTTTCGGACAACTTCAATACTTGCAACAAGTGGTGAGTGAAGTGGGAATGTTCTTTCAACGCCAACGCCATTAGAGATTTTTCTAACAGTGAAGCTTTCTCTTGAACCACCATTCTTGCGAGCAATAACTACGCCTTCATAGCCCTGGATTCTTTCTTTGTCACCTTCCTTGATTTTAACACCAACTCTAACTGTGTCGCCGATATTAAATTCAGGAACTGACTCTTTCATATTTTCCTTTTCAATTTGGTCAATAATGTTAGCCATTGTTTTTCTCCTTTTAATAAAATTTTATAATGTGCATCCTAACACAAGGTTTTGTGAGATTTTAGCCTCTCTTTCTAGCACGTTTACGAGCGGCTTCTCTTTTCATTTTCTTAGCAACGCTAGGCTTATAGTAAGCTTCTTTTCTTCTAATATCGCCGATAATTCCGTCTTTTTGGCATTTTCTTTTAAATTTCTTTAAAGCACTTTCAAGACTTTCGTTTTCGCCTACTTTAACAGTTGTCAAATTTCTCACCACCTTCTAATTTTAAAGTTCCTTACTATTATATAAATTTAATAGTCCATTGTCAAGAATTTTTGAAAAATTTATTTATTTGTTTTTTAGCCCTTGATATCAATGATTTTTGCTTTTGCACCATCCTTAAAAGGCTCTTTTATCTTAACAGAAACAATCTTGTCTATAAGATTGCCATATTTTTGAAGAGCGCTATTATCTTCTATATAGCACCTTATATAATTTTTTGTATAGCCTGTATAGAAACCATCCACCTTTTCTTCAATAAGCACTTCGCCCTGTTTATTCTTCTTGATAAAATCTAGTTTTAGCTTTTCATTTAGTTCATTTAGCCTTTCAAAGCGGCTTTGTTTTATCTGTGGCGGCAGGTCTTTATAGAGTTTTGCAGCCACTGTGCCTTCTCGTTTTGAGTATTGAAAGATATGTAGTTGAGAAAAAGCCACTTCCTTTGCAAAGTTATAGGTTTCTTCAAACTCTTCTTCGCTCTCGTTTGGAAAACCTACAATAATATCGGTTGTAATACCAGCAAGTGGAAAATATTTTCTTATCAACTCAACTGATGCTTTAAACTGCTCAGCAGTATAGTGGCGGTTCATTCTTTTTAGCACGCTGTTTGAGCCGCTTTGAAGTGAAAGATGAAAATGCGGACAAAAGTTATTTAGTTTGCTTAGTCCTTGCACAAAATCTTCAGTGACTAAACTTTCTTCCATAGATGAAAGGCGGAGACGTTTGCCGAAGGTGTCTAGCTCATCTAGCAGTGTAAGCAGTGACGGCTTGCCGTCTATTTTATAGTCGGTCACATTGATGCCTGTGAGAACTATCTCTTTTATATCATCACTGAGCGAGGCGGCTTCATTTATGATTGAAAAAATTCCGCGTGACCTGCTTCGTCCTCTTAAATATGGTATTATGCAGTATGAACAAAAATTGTTGCAACCATCTTGCACCTTTATATATGCACGAGTGCGTGACTGCTTTGCAAAAAGGTCATCTTCATAGTCCTTAGGAAGCTTTGCAAGCCGAACATGATTTTTAAGTCTTCTCTTGTCACCGCTTGCAAGTTTGTCAATTTGCTCTGATATTTTGATTTTCCCAGCAGCACCGCAAACATAGTCTACACCCTTTTCAATAAACTGCTGGCTATTCTTTTGACTTGCACAGCCGCATACAAAAAACTTAGCTTGCGGATTAAATTTCTTACAGCGTGCAATCATCTGCCGTGATTTTTTCTCAGCCTCTCCTGTCACAGCACATGTGTTTATAACATAAACATCGGCAGGTTCTAATTTCTCTGTCGTTTCATAGCCTTTCAAGCCTAAATTATAAATAAGTGCATCACTTTCATACTTATTGACCTTGCACCCGAGTGTCATAACACATATTTTCATAGCGGAAATAGTTTATCAAAAATCAGCAGAAATTGCAACAATAAAATGATTTTAAATTAAATTCAACATTTTTCTTAATTTTTTATGCTATAATTTAACTATAAAAGGCTATCATTATGAAAAATTATCAAGAAATTTTGCAAGATTTAAAGAAATCAACCTTTAGAAGCAGATTTAAACTTAAAGAAAAAGATTTTGAATATATAGGTCAAAAAGGGCTTGGCACAATAAAAAGGCATGCCTATGATTTTATAGCAAAACGACTTGCACCTAGTGAAATTGTAAACGATGGCAAGCAAACACCTATGCGTGGGCACCCTGTTTTTATCGCGCAGCACGCAACTGCCACCTGCTGCCGCGGCTGTCTTGAAAAGTGGCATCACATTCCTAAGCATAAAGAGCTTAGTGATTATGAAATTGACTTTGTTGTCAAGCTTATTATGGCATGGATTGAAGAGCAAATAAAAAATAAAAATTAAAACCGCATTTTATAGATTTACTTTGTGCGGGAGATAAACGTAAATTTTTAGTAAAGTGTGGGCGTGTAAAAACGGGCGAAAAACTTTTTGTTTTTTAAGCCTAAAAAACAAAAAATGCAAATTTTTTAAAAAAATTTGCATTAAAAAACGCGATTTTTTCGTGTTTTTTGTTTTTCGCCCATTTCAAATAATCCTTAGGACTATTTCTTGCTTTTGCTATTACTATTATTTCTATCTTCTTAGATATCTTCAGCAAGAAACATTCTTCTAAACTTTTCGTTTTTATCAAATAATTCTTCAAATGTTCCGCTATCTATAATCTCGCCTTCGTCTAAGAAATATATTTTATCAACATTTTTTATCGTTGAAAGTCTATGGGCAACTATAACTATAGTGCTTGAGCCTTTCATATCGTCAATGCTTTGTTTAATATGCTCTTGGGCTAGGTTATCAAGTGAACTTGTGGACTCATCAAAGAGTATTATGCTTGATTTTCTTAACATTGCCCTTGCAATCGCAAGTCGTTGACGCTGTCCGCCTGAGAGTTTGATGCCGCTCTCCCCAACAATGGTTTCTATGCCTGCTGGAAGAGAATCTATAAACTCTTTTAAATAAGACTTTTTAATAGCTTCTTCAAGTTCTTCGTCAGTTGCATTAGCTTTTGCAAGCAAAAGGTTTTCTTTTATTGACATATCAAAGATATAAGGGAATTGATTGACAAGTGAAATATTTTTTCTGAGAGTTTCTTTTGAAAGGTCATTGATATTGACATCGTCAATCAGCACTTGTCCGCTGTCAACTTCATACATTTTAGACATCAAGCTAAGTATCGTTGACTTGCCGCTGCCCGACTTGCCTACAAAGGCAACGGTTGTGTCTGGTTCAATGATGAAGGATAGATTTTGAAACACGCTTTTATTTTTCACAATTTCACTATTCTCATCTTCCTTATTTAAGTCGTCTTTATCTTTAAGTTTATCTATATAGCCATAGCTTACATTTTTAAATTCTATTTTACCTTTAACATTTTCAAGGTCGACATCTCCAAACTTTTCCTCTGAAAATTTATTATTGTCAAAAAGATCGAATATTCGCTGTCCATAGATTGTAACCTCATTCTTTATATCAAGCATTGCACTTGTTTGCATAATGAAAGTGTTAAAACTGCTTCTATTTGAATAGATAATCATGTATGATGCGAAAACCAAAAGCCCTTTTTCAAGAAGCACAACACCCAAAATTAACGCTCCCATTGAAACTAGAATATATATTAGATTTCGCAGTTGATTTAATGACTGATTTTGCATTGAGCGTTTATAATTAAAATTATTATAGTCATTATAATAACGCTCTGTTGTGAGTTTAAGTTTTTCTTCAAGCCCTAGTGATTTGACATCACGTTCACTCTTGACTATCTCTGTTGTGAGTGAATTTATTTTGTCGTATTTTTTATTTGCTATTTTGATGTTTCTACCGCGTAATTTAAGTCTTATCTTTTCTACTATAAAGTTTGCTATCATTCCAGCGACAAGAATTAGACCTATGATATAATTTATTGTGATTATGTAAATAGAAATTATAAGTGCTTGTACCGCACCCGCAAAAAGGTCTACGACACTGACTAGTTGATTAATCATTCTGTTTGGGTCATTGACAATTCTTTGAACAAAGGTGCCTGTATTGTTATTTGAATAAGTGCTTGCTGAAAATTTAAAAGCTTGATAGGCAAGGTCGTTGTTCATTTGAGAGATTATTTTTGTTGAAAATTTGAGATATATTGTGTTTAAAACAAAGGTTAGCACGCGTTCAAGAATGAACAATAATAACACAATCATAAATTCTATAATTGCCTTTCTAAAGAGTTCTGCTGCCGCAGCTCCACTTGCAGATATTGCTTCTGTGACGTCTGCAATAGCATTTGCTGCAATGATTGTGTTGAAAATACTTGAAACAATCATGACAAGCGTGAAAAATATATAGAAAAATATGTGTAATTTATAATTTTTTAGGTAGTGCCATAAGGTTGGAATATTGTTTGCCTTTCTATAGGCTTTTTTCTCTTTTCGAGACATTTTTTGCTGTTTTGTCTTTAATTTTTCTTCTTTTTTTGCATTTTTTTGTGATTTTTTATCTAATTTTTGTAAATTTTCTTGTCCATTTTTAATTTGATTTTCTTTTTCATTTTCCATTAACACCCCCTATTTTAAAAAACAAATTTATTTTATCAGATAAATAGGGCTTTGTCAATACAAAAAACGCTAAAAAATGCACTATTTTTTAGCGTTAAAAAGGCGAGAAAATTTATTTAAAACTTGAAGTTTTAAATTCAAGAAAAACTTTGGTTTTTCTTGAGCGAATTTTTATTTAAAAATTCGCAGTTTTCTCGCCGCCTTTTTATTAAATAAATCAAGCAATAATTTTATATATTAAAAATAACTATTAAATTACAAAATACTATGCACCAAGTTCGCTTGAAGAGTCTTCGTTCTCTTGCTCTTCTATTGATAATTTCTGCCCTGAAACTTCATAGGCAGTTCGCTCTTCAAACTCGCCATCTGCAATCTCTTTTTTGTAGGTTCTTGATTGGATTCTTCCAACAAGATTTACCTTTGTTCCCACCTTCTGATTTTGCATAAGGCAGGCATTTCTACCCCAGAAGATACAAGGCAAATAATCTGATTTGTTGAAATTAGGTCTATTGACAGCAATAAGCACATCACAAATTTGTCTATTAAAAGGTGTTATTCGGAAGACAGGCTCTTTGCAAATATATCCAACAAGTTTTAAAGTGTTTGTATTGTTCTCAGGCAGGTTCTCAGGTGAAAGCACTTCCTTTACAAAAAATGAAAGTATAAGTCTGCTTTTGCCATCAATAACGCGATTGTAAGAGCGTAGCTCACCGCCGAGAGCAAGCTCTTGCCCTACTTTTAAATCTAAATCATATGCTTTAATTAGTTTTTCTGAAATTGTGAAAGGCAAGATATCCACAGTTTCTGACAATCTTTCAACTTCAAGTTTTCCTTCATAGAATTTTTCACCTTCCACATCAAATTTACCATCCATTGATACCAATTTGCCAACTAATTGTCCCCTATTATTTGACTTTAATGCTATAGTATTGTTCATATTTTCTCCTTTTAATTTTTATGTTGCACTCCATTTGCATCTATTGTAAAGTCTTCGCTATAGATAAGCTCGCCAACGCTCGTCACTTTATAGCCTTTCATTGTGAGCCAGTCAAGAGTAAGTCTAAGAGCATCACATACATTGTCTGCATTGTTGTGCATAAGAATTATTGACCCATTCTGCACATTTTTCATCACCCTATCTGTCACTTGACTTGCTGAAAGCCCTTTCCAGTCAAGAGTGTCAACGTCCCACTGAACTGCTTGAAGCCCAAGCTCTTCGCACGCATTTATAAGTGTGTTGTTATAAGAGCCATAAGGCGGTCTGAAAACTTTGACTTCTTTGCCAGTAATTGCCGTTATCTTTGAAATTGAGGTTTCAAGCTCGCTTAGGATTGTGGCTTTGTCAAGTTTAACCATGTCGGGATGAGTGTTTGAGTGAGTGCCTATCTCAAGCCCTGCTTCGTCTATTGCCTTGACCATTTCAGGATAATCGTCCACCCAGAAGCCCACCAAGAAGAAAGTTGCCGTGACGTTATATTCATTTAGTATATCAATTATCTCTTGAGTTTTATCTGCACCCCACGCAGCATCGAAAGATATCGCAACCTGCTTTTCTTGGGTATCAACCCGGTATACAGGCACAAGCCTTGACGACGTGCCAAACCAAACCTGCGCCGCTGCCCCGCCTTCAAATGAAATACAAAGCAAAATGACAACTGCAAGCATGGCTAAAAAAATTTTAATTGTTCTTGATTTGATTACGCAAAATGGCATTGCAAACCTCGCTTTTAATAATAAAATATCTTCAAAAAATATCAAATTAGAAATTTGTTTGAAAATGTATGAAATTTGTTAAAAATGTCGAATTTTGAAGGATACATGATATTTGTATGACGCCCATCTTTCCTTTATTCCAATTCTAATATATTTGCCCTTATTGACAAATATGAATTTTTATTGTAAAATAACTTTAGGAGCAAAAAATGGCGAAATTTTTAAACTATGATTTAGATGAAAATAAAATTAAATATGATAAAATCACTCTTGATGAAATCATTGCACAAGATGAAGAATATAGTGTTCGGCTTGTAAGTTCTAGCACAAGCAATCTCATGCAAAAAATAGAAAATTTTAAAAAATTGATTAAAAATACAAAACTTCATATTGTTGCAACAGACATTACTCTTGATAAAGATTATATTGATGATGAAAGTGAGCTTAAAAAGCTTAAAGCGATGGCTCTTAAATGTTACAAAGATGGTATTGCCTGCAATCTTATTTTAAATGATGGCAGTGGCAATTATAAAGATTTTGTTATTGCGAAAAAGAAAGTTGATGAATTTTTAGATAGACTTCATAGCCTTAAAATTTCAGAAAATGGCAAAGAGCGTGGGCTTACTGTTGCTGAAAGATTTTTTGTTGTATATAATTATGTTGCAAATCGTGTTTATAATGAAAATGAAAACTTTATGAATAATGATATGAGAAACTGGATGGGCGTGTTAAGCTCTGACCACGTGATTTGCTCTGGCTTTGCTTCCCTGCTTAAATTTTTATGCGACAGAGAATTTACAAAAGATGAACTTATTTGTTTTACTCAAAGTCTAAATGTTTATCAAAAGGAAGGACATGAAAAATTGGGCGGACATGCGAACAATATTGTCTATATAAAAGACCCATATTATCAAATAAACAACTTCACCTATAATGATGCCTGCTGGGACTGCAAGAAGGATAGTGAAAGCGAGCCAACATTTAATTTTTTGCTTCTTAATCCTGATGATATATTTGATTATAAATTTCACGGAGAAGATAGTGAATACGACTTTGCAAGTGCAATTTTCTATGATGAGAGCAAAAATATTCACAAAGAAGAACCTTCTGAGTATTTGGTATATATCAGTTCAAATGTAGAAAATGCGGAAAAACTTATCTGTGAAGTCTTAGGCGGAAAAACTTCTAGTCAAATCAAAGAAGAATATGACATGGACAGTAAGATTGAGCAAGACAGTAAAAGGAACGAACTTGAACAACAAAAAAAGAAACAAGAATACTTGCTTCAATATAAAAAAATGTTGAAAGATAACGGACTTGAAATGGCAGAAAATTTGAGCGTGCCAATGCTCTATCCAAAGAGCACGCTGCAGCAACACCCAGAGATAACTGAATTTGAAGATTATTTTAATAAAATTGACATTGATAATCTTGACCCTGAAATGATTAAAAGATATTATGATTTTGTTGAAAGCCATAAAGAACTTTTTGATGACTTACGCAAAAAAGCAGAAGGAATAAAATTTAAAATCTTTGATACACTTGAAAATATGGTTGTTGACAATACTACACGAAAGAACTACAAAAATATTAACCCTTATGAAATCAATAGGAAGCGTCTTACAAAACTAATTGAAGAAAACAGTGCAAGTCTTAAAGAGAGATATCAAAAATTCAATAAACCGCTTGCTCTGCCCGAGAAACTTTTAAGAAATGGGCTGACTGCAGTTGCTTTGATGCAAGGGCTGACAGTGCAAAGTGATATTGACAAGTTTGTTGAAGAAAAAACAAAGCAGCGAGAAGACTTCCGCAAAGAAAAACTTGGCATGCAGGAAAGCGAAACTGATTATGATGAAGAAGAGATTGAAGCATAAAGCCATAACGAGCATTTATCTTAAAAATATTTATTTTATATATAACTTAATTAAATTATAAAAATTATAACTAAATATATTTTAAAATTAAGTTTATCAAATGTTTTTATTACATTTTTATTATTTCAAATATCTTTTATAAAAATAAAAAACAAATACAAAATTGTATTTGTTTTTTTGTGATAAAAATAAGATTAAATTTAAAATTTAAGTGAAAAATTTTTAAAAATACTTAAAAAATATTAAAAATATAAGAAAAAACAATAAATAATTGATTTTTTATGAGTTTTCGCAGGCTATATTATGGTTGTAATATTTTCCGTCACTTGTCACTTCCCTGCCAAACCACTTTGGTGGATTGAAGGCTTGCATACTCTCTTCGCTGTCAAATTCAACTTCTATAAGTCTTATTGGCTTAGGAGATGAGAACAGATTGACTTCGCAAGATTTTGTGTTTTCAAGATTTATATAATATCTATCTTTTTCTATGGTCTTTCCCTTAGCAAATTGGGTTAAGAAATAATTATACTCATCTTTTGTTATCTCTTTCTCATATTCAATACGACTGTCACCGCTGCCCTGCTTTTCAGTGAAAAAATAGCGGCTGCCAACCTTTCTAAGTCTTTTCTCAGTTTGACCAATATTTAGATAATTTTGCACTATATGTTTCTTAGGAAAGCCAAGTTTTAAAAAGCCCGCACTTTTTAGCAAAAATTTTCTTTCATACTCTGGCTGTTTCTTTTCATTCCCATACATTTGAAGAAGTTTAACAACAAAGTCAGTGATTTTTTCTGCGGACTCACTTCCGCTGACTATTGTTTGATAGTTTATGTTGTTTTCATCAAGCATTTGCTTTATCTTTTGGCACGCGACGTCGCTTTCTTCTTCAGTTTGATACCTTCCTTCCCTAACATATGGATGATTTCTTTCAACATAATACACAATATTATCAAAATTATTATATGACTCAAGCACCAATTTATCAAAGACGGATGAATTATAATAACTGCTTATCTTATTATAATACATGCTTAAAATAATAGGGCTGTCAACAACAATCACGTTGACTTTGTCTTTGACTCTAAGTAGCATGTGATTTTGATTTGCTAGGACATAAAGTTGGTCATTAAGCTCGCTAAGCCTGCCTTCCCATACGAGGTCCTTTGCAAATTCTGGCACATATTCGCAGCTTACACCCCGCTCCTTTAGATTGGAAACAAGCCTTGTTGCCATGAATGATTTACCTGCTCCCGGTCCGCCTGTGAAGTTGATTACAATAGTTTTTTTACTCATAATATTCTCCTTTTAATTTATTTATATAAATGCGTATTTTTGACGCTTTTATATTATTTTTAAAAATGCTTATTTAAGCATTTATTTAAAAAATTTAAAATAATAAAAATTGGAAATATAAACTTATAAAATTTTGGTTAAAGGTATTTTCGAGATTTTTATTTGTGAAAATTATTTTTAATATTTTCGACATTTTTTTTGATAATTTTTAAGTTTTTTAATTAAATTTTTATTATTTTTCACAAAATTTATATAATTTTGCTGGCTTTTTCCCTGATGTTGCTTCAAGTTGTCCTGTTGGCTCTATAATGCCACTTGACAGTAAAAGTTTTCTGAAATTGCGTCTATCAAGGCCTTTATCAAGTATACTTTGATAGGCTTTATAAAGCTCTGGCAAGGTGAAGGTCTTTGGAAATAGCCCTTTCATTATCTGTGAGTCAAACATCTTCTCTTTTAAAAACTCAGTGGCATCTTTAAGTATTTCGCTATGGTCATAGCCTAGTGGTGGCACTCTATCAAGCAAAAACCAATCGGCATCTTTTGTCTTTGTGGTCTTTTTCTGAATGCTCACCTTTTTGCAGTCAATCACACCAATATAGACGACGGCTAGCATACGCATGAGCGGGCTTCTATTTGGGTTTGAGTATACCCTAAAGAATGTTGTGTTTATATTTTTAAGCCCTGTTTTCTCAAACATTTCACGTTTCATTGCTTCTTCAACCGTCTCGTTGTTATAGCACGCTCCCCCAACAAGTATCCACATATCTTTGAATGGCTCGTTGTTTCTTTTTATAAGAAGCACCTTAAACTTGCCATCTTCAACTGTGAACAATGCCGTTATCACGTGTATCCCCTGATTTTTATAGAGTGGATTTTTTATGTCCATTTTCACCTCACGTATATAGTATGCGTATTTTGGACGCATTTGTCAAGTGTTTTTAAAAATATTTTTAAAGTTTTTAGAAAAATGCTGTGAATACTTAAAAATTTTACAATAGAACTGATTTACCGTATAATAATATTTAAAATAAAAAAGCACTTTGAAGTAAACCGATTAATCGGGATATCAAAGTGCTTTTTATATAATTTATTTTGTCAATATAAAGGTTTATTATACTGCGGTCAATAAATGACAAAATTTTGTCAATCGCATTACAACATTTTGTTGATTGTAAAGAAGTTCTTTTTGATAATCTCGTTGCCTATTGTAAGACGCTCGGTCTCTGGGAGTTTCTTTGTGTCCATAGGCAAGATTTTTAAGCCGAAGTCAACTGCAAGTGTTGCGTTGCCTGTTATATCACATGCATAGAATACGTTTTGACAATTCTTTGCAAAGGTTATATATTTAAGTCCTTTGCGATAGCGCTGTGCTATTGGAAATTCTTTGACAGGAATTTTCTTTATATAGCCATTATCTGTGACCGCCACAATATGTGTGAAATCAACTTGTTTTGCAAAGATGACGCTGTCGCCGTCGTCTAGATTGATACCCTTTACCCCACCAGAGATACGACCTTGTGTTGGGATGTCTACCTTATCAAAGTTGAGCGACATACCCTTTCGTGTGAGCATAAGAATAGACTTACCATTCTTATCTATTTCAACATTCTTGACCTCATCGCCGTCATTAAGCTTGCAAACTTGATAGAAGGATTTGTTGACTATAAGCTCTTTTGCTTCGCTCTTCTTGACCATGCCATATTTTGTCATAAATAGAATTGAGCCTTCCTGCGATGCCTTCATAATCTTGATTGGCACTTCATTCAAAACAACAGACTTATCTATTGACAGAAGTGAAACGCCCTTATCCCGCCATTTGCATTCTTTGATTTGTGATACTGTTGTCTTTATGGCATTGCCTTGACTTGTGAAGATAAGAATTGTGTCGCCCCCCGACAAGTTTTCAACTTGAATTGGAACATCATTGATTGTGGAATTTTCAGTCAAATTCTTTTGTGACATTGAATAATTCTTTGCCGTCACCTTCTTTATTGTGTTGCCTGCAGTGATTGCAACAACGTAGTCCTTGTCGTTGTCTTCGCTATCTTCTGTAACAGCTGTCAATACAATTTCACTGTCACTACCTATTTGAGAACGTCGCGGATTGTTGTAGCTTTTCTTTATCTCTGTAAGTTCTTTCTTTACAACGTCATATTGAAGTTTTTTAGAGCCTAGTATTTCTTCATACTCGGCTATTCTTTTCTTAAGCTCGGCAAGTTCTTCTTCAAGTTTTGTAACTTCCAAATGCACAAGTCTTGCAAGACGCATATCAAGTATAGCCTGAGCTTGACGCTCTGACAAGTTGAATTTGTCTCTTAATCTTTGTTTTGCTTCTGTTGTGGTTGCTGACTTTTTGATTATCTTTATAACATCGTCAATATTTTTTATTGCTATAAGAAGGCCTTCAACAATATGGGCGCGCTCTTTTGCAATGTTAAGGTCATATTTTGTTCGCCTTACAATAACTTCTCTTTGATACTGTGCATAATATGAAACAATTTCAAGCAAGTTGAGTTGTTTTGGTTTGCCGCCTGCGATTGCAACCATATTGATACCATATGAGATTTGTAAGTTGGTTGATTTGAAAAGAAGCTCTAGGATTTTCTTTGGGTCAGCTTCCTTTTTAAGTCTGATAACGGCACGCATACCTGTTCTATCTGACTCATCTCTAATTTCAGTGATTGCAGAATATTTGTCCTTATTCTGTTCCTTAAGCTCGGCAATCTTTTGAAGAAGCTGGGCTTTGTTGACCTGATATGGAAGCTCTGTGATGACAAGGTTACATTTATCACCCGCCTTTTCAACAGACACCTTTGCCCTTATGAGAATTTTGCCCTTGCCTGTTTTATAAGCTTGTTCAAGTCCGCCTTCAGCATCAATGATTTCGCCGCCTGACGGAAAGTCTGGACCTTTTATAAAACGCATAAGTTGTTCAACTTTGATATTTGGATTGTTTATATAGGCTACTACGCCGTCTATCGCTTCGCCAAGATTGTGCGGCGGAATGTTTGTTGCAACACCTACCGCAATTCCTGTTGCACCATTGACAAGAAGGTTTGGAAATCTGCCTGGCATCATGTCTGGCTCTTTGAGAGTGTCATCAAAGTTCAAACTCCACCTTACAGTGTCTTTTTCTAGGTCTCGCATAAGCTCCATAGCAAGTGGAGTGAGCCTTGCTTCTGTATAACGCATAGCAGCAGGGCTATCGCCGTCGACAGAGCCAAAGTTTCCGTGTCCGTCGACAAGTGGTGCTCTCATTACCCAGCTTTGAGCCATACGACACATAGCATCATAAACCGAGCTATCGCCGTGTGGATGGTATTTGCCTAAGCAGTCGCCGACAATTCTTGCAGATTTTCTGTGTGGCTTGTCTGGAGTGACACTGAGTTCTAGCATTGAATAAAGTATTCTTCTTTGAACCGGCTTTAGTCCGTCTTCTACACGTGGCAAAGCTCTATCCATAACAACAGTTTCGGTATATGGAATCATTGAGTCATGCAGAACTTCGCTCATATCTTTATAGATTATTCCGGTTGTGCCGTCTGTGCCATCTTGTCCGTCTGATAAATCAACATCATTTTCTTGATTTTCATCTTGGCTATCATACTGCATTCTTTGCTGCTCAAAGTTGTTATCTTGCATAATTTCTCCTATTTTTCAGTGTTTTTACGTGTTTTTTACTATTTTTTTTGTTTTTTTATTAAATTTTTGTTAATTTTCTTTAAAATTGTTTATCTATATTTTCTTATAGTTTTTCATAAATTCATCTTCTCGGTCAAAGTTTGCATGCTCGTTGATATATTGTTTTCTTGCTTCAATATCATCGCCCATGAGCGTTGTGACCATCTTTTCAGCTTCTGCCGCATCTTCTATCGTCACTTGAACAAGGTTACGTTTTTCAGGGTCCATAGTGGTCTCCCATAGCTGCTCAGGGTTCATCTCGCCAAGACCTTTATATCTCTGCAAATCGTAGTTTCGTCCAGCTCTTGCTATAGCTTCAGGGAGCTCTTTATCAGAATAAACATATTCTTCATAGCCTTTCTTTGCAACCCTATAGAGTGGTGGCAGGCCTATAAAGACATGTCCATCATTGATAAGCTCTCGCATATATCTGAAGAAGAAGGTTAAAAGAATTGCCCTAATATGTGCACCGTCTTGGTCGGCATCGCTTAGGATTATAACCTTATTATATCTTAAACTTGACAAGTCAAAATCTTCGCCAATGCCTGTGTTGAGTGCTGAGATGATTGTTCTTATCTCTTCATTTGCAAGCACTTGGTCTATTCTCTTCTTTTCAGCATTGAGTGGTTTGCCTCTAAGTGGAAGGATGGCTTGATAGCGTCTATCACGTCCTTGTTTTGCTGAGCCGCCCGCAGAATCACCTTCCACAATAAATAGCTCTGACTTTTCTCTATTCTTTGAAGTTGCTGCGGCAAGTTTTCCAACCAAGTTGAAGTTCTCGGCTGAGTTTTTTGCTCGTGTAAGCTCCTTTGCCTTCTTGGCAGCTTCTCGCACTTTTGCAGCACCTTTTGCTTTATTGACAATTATTTCCGCTGTTGTTGACATCTTTTTGTCTTTCAAAAGCTCTGAAAGATTTTTTACTGTCAAATTTTCAACGAGTGTTTTAGCTTCTGGGTTGCCAAGTTTGGTTTTTGTTTGTCCTTCAAACTGAACATTATTCATCTTGACATTTAAAACAACAGTCAAGCCTTCTCTAAAGTCTTCGCCAAGCAGGTTTTGTTCTTTCTCTTTTAAGAAATTATTGTTACGGGCATACTCGTTCATAACCTTAGTGAAAGCTGAGCGGAAGCCTGTTTCATGTGTTCCGCCTTCGATTGTTGGAATGTTATTTACAAATGAAAATGAGCTTTCTGTGTAGCCATCTGTATAGATAAAGGCAACTTGAAGGTCAAAATTTTTATCTTCCGCTTCAAAGTATACAGGCTTGCTGAATAGTTTGTTTTTGCCTTCAACAAGATACAGCACAAAGTCAGCTATACCACCTTCATAGTGATACTCTTCTTCCCTATCGGTGTTAAGGTCAATAAGTTTTATCTTCAAACCTTTATTTAAAAAGGCAAGCTCTCTTGCTCGGTTGCAGATAGTTTCAAAGTTGAACTTTATATTGCCGAACATTTCACTATCTGGAAGGAAAGTCACCTTAGTTCCTGTTTTATTAGTTTTTCCAACCATTTTTAATGGCTCTACAGGCACGCCGCTGTGTGTTTTACCATCTTCATCAGTATAAGAATGGAAACCGATATAATATTCTTTTCCATTTTTATAAACTGTGACGTTACACCACTTTGAAAGTGCGTTTGTAACTGATGCACCAACGCCGTGAAGCCCGCCCGAGAACTTATAGTTGTCGGTGTTGAACTTTCCGCCTGCGTGCAAGGTGGTATAGACAACTTCAACGCCTGATTTATGAAGAGTTGGATGCTCATCAACTGGAATCCCACGACCATTATCTTCAACAGTGGCAGAGCCATCGGTGTTGAGCGTGATTGTTATAGTGTCACCATAGCCGTTTGCAATTTCGTCAATGGCGTTATCAACAATCTCCCATAAAAGATGGTGCATACCCTTGCTGCCAGTTGTGCCTATATACATACCTGGTCTAAGTCTGACCGCTTCAAGTCCTTCAAGCACAACTATATCTTTTGCATCATATTTTTGTTCTGACATATTTACTCCTAAGCTACAAAATATTTTTATTATTATAACATAAAAAGCCTTTTTTAACAATAGATTTTGCCCCTTTTATACAATCTTTATAACAAAAAATAGTTATGTTTTTGTAATTGAAGATGCTGTATAAAAATTCATGCTTATGCATATTTATACATAATTTTGAATAATCATAATATTGTCGAATTGTGGCATATTTTGTTTAAAGATGCGTAAAATACAACTAGGAGATTTTTATGAAAACTATTGTTTTAACTGGCGGCGGAACGGCTGGGCATGTCTACCCTGCTCTTGCTGTTAAAGAAAGGTTGGAAAAAGACTACGCTATTCATTATATCGGCGGCAACGGCATGGAAAAAGATATTGTGGCAAAGGACAAGGACATCATCTATCACAAAATTGACACTGTCAAGCTTGAGCGGAAATTGACGTTAAAAAACTTGCTTATTCCTTTTAGGCTTTTGAAAGCTATAAGAGAAGCTAAAAAAATTTTAAAAGAGATTAAGCCTTGTTGCATATTTTCTAAGGGCGGTTTTGTTGCCGTGCCTGTGGCTATTGCTGGAAAGTGTTTAAAAATTCCAATTATTAGTCATGAATCTGACCTTAGCATGGGGCTTGCAAACAAGATTATTCTTAAATGCTGTAGTTTTATGTGCACGGCTTTTGAAGAAACAGCTAAAACTTCTGAAAAATGTGTGTTCACTGGGCAACCTATAAGAAATGCCCTTTTTAAGGGCAATAAAAAGAAGCTTGCGTTTTATGAGAGCCTAGATAAATCTAAAGGCAATCTGCTTGTTGTTGGCGGCTCAAGTGGAGCTAAGTTTATAAACGATAAGGTTATAAAAAATATTGATAGGCTTACTGAAAATTTCAACGTTGTGCATATAACTGGCATGCAAGACACAAAAAAAATTAGTCATGCAGGATACTTTCAAGTTGACTATGCTGACAACATGGGTGACTATCTTGACTATGCTGACATTGTGCTTTCTCGTGCAGGCTCAGGTGCTATAAATGAATTTTTAACTTTTAAAAAGCCCATGCTTTTAATTCCCCTTTCAAAGAAGTGTTCACGTGGCGACCAGATTGAAAACGCAAATTTATTCTCTTCTTTGGGCTATGCAGATTTGTTGCTTGAAGAAGATTATGATGACAGCCTATTTGTGTTAAAACTTAATAATTTATATAAAAATAAAGAAAAATACATTAAAAATACAGAAAAAATGGCAAAAAATGATGCTTGTGATAAAATTATAGAACTAATAAAGCAAGTTGAATTAAAGGATAATGATTAGTTAAAAAGCTATTTTAATTATGAAAATTTTTTAATTTATCTTTAATATATAAAAGAAAATCGTCTAGGGTTTTGAATGAAAGACTTTCATACTCTCTGTATTCGAAAAGCTCTTTTGCTGTGAATACTTCTAAAAAATCTTTCGCCTTTGCTTTAATAAAATAACCGCCACCTTTTGACGGACTAAAAAAGCTTAAAAGTGATTCTGTGCCATCACCACCCACATCAAGCTCAACCTTTAAATCAAAATGACAAAGAGCATTTCTAATTGCAGTTACAATACGTATTTTGTCTTCTAAACTTTGACCTTTTCTGTATTTGCCATCTTTAAAATTAGGATAGATTGTAAATTTTGAAAAATCCAAAACATCTAAAACCTCTTGTGCCTTTTCGCCTTTAATTTCTTCTACAAATCTGTTTTGAACTATATTGAGATAAGAGACAAAATAACAAATAAAGAATAGCGCTTCACGTTTTTGCAGGAGTAGTAGATTGTTTTTTAATACCTTGTTTTTGTCTTTATGTGAATCTTCAGTTATAATCTTTAAGGTTTCATTGACTAAATCCTGCATGCCTGACTTTTGTATAGGTATGGCTTTTGTATCTTCATTCAGCTTAAATATATCTTCTTGGGTGTATATACTTTTGTCATAAAAATCTAGCAAAAAGTCTAAAGAAGCTTGAATATTATTGCAACTTTCATTGTCCTTTGGTTTTATATCTTTTGGAAGCAAGGTTTCAAGCAAGTTTGTATTGCAGATTTTATTACTTTCTATTGTTGCATTAGGAAAACTTTTCTTTAAAAACTCTAAAACTTCTGCATTGTTTATATAGTCATAGGTGCTATATTCTTTGTCCAGATGATATATCATTGCAATATAAAAGGATTTATCTTCATTTTTATCTGGGCAGATAATATAGTAAAAAAGGTTTTCTAAATATTGCTTGACTGTTTGATTTGTATGTATTTTTGGCTTGAAAACTTTTGTCCAATTTTCAGCTAAATCATCTTCATAATCTATAATTTGATGTATCACATTTAAAAATACATCATCGACCACTATAGCTCTTGGTTCATTCTCTTTTGTCATAAAAACTATGTTAGAACTATCAAAATATTTTTGGTTTATGTCGCATACCATATAGCTTTCATGCCCTGCGATACAGTTTCTTAGTTGTTGGATTATAAGTGCGGAATTAAATTTTTCATCTATAGAGCCATCACTTCTCATCACCATAAAACCTTGTTGTTTTGCATGGATATTTTTATATTCAGCATACGAGCCATCATCAACAAAGCCTTTAGCGACAAGTTGTCCATCAATCAATAGATAAGCAATACTATAACCTCCTATATCTCTTTTATATAATATGTTTGATGTAAAAATATCTAATGGAACATAATATAAATTTTCTTCTCCCGCTTTAACCTTTGGATTATTTAACAATTCTTTTGTTCTTTCCCTGCTGCAGATAGTAGGGAATTTATAATTTGAGAGAAATTTATTGAAGGTATTTAAACTGCCATTACGAAGTTCATTTGCTGGTTCGATTTTTAAAAAACAATCTATAACTCTATCTCTCTTTTCATAAACATGATAAAAATCATAAAAATTTAAAAAATTTCGTTTAAATATATCTATTGATTTGATTGAATCATCTTCAATAAACGCTTTAAATTTCGGATTTCCATAATCTTCAGAATCCGTGCCATCTTGCAGTATATTTCCAATAAAAAACTTTTTTTCTTTACATGCTACAGCAAATTTCTCAAGCGGACGTTCATTTTCTTCCATTGGATACTTGATTAAAAAGAGAAAAATTCTTAAAGAGTCAAGCAAAAAATCGCGTTCTTCTTTTGTGAACTTGTTTTGTTTGCTGTTGTTATTATTGATCTTTTCAATCAACTTAAAAATAGCTTCACTTTTCATATACCTTCCCTTTGGATTTTTTAAATTAAATTCTATATAAATTCAGTATAATTGATATCACTTTTTAAGTCAATTTATTTAAAGAACAATATTTTATTTTTAATTTAAAAAAATTCGACATATTTTGCCGAATTTATTGAGTATTCTTTATTATTTTTTTAAATTGCGGGTAGCCGAAGCCTTCTAGGTTTTTATTATATGAAATTGGTTTGCAGCAACTTAGCAGAAGTCTTTTTACTTCTATTGGCTTTAGTTTGCTGTTTTGTTCGAGCAAAAGTGCGCAAAGCCCTGCTATCATTGGGGTTGCTACAGACGTTCCACTTAAGACCGTATATGCCTTTTCCCTGCCACAGGAGACTATATCAACTGACGGCGCGACAAGGTCTGGTTTATATCGCGAAAAGGCTGGCCCGCGTGATGAAAATTCTGCCACTTCAAAGAAATTTTCATTAAATGAATCTAAATCTATACGGTTGTCGTCAAAGCCGCCGACTGTGATTATTTGACTTGAAACGCCCGGACTTTTTATAGTTTGAAATTCAGGTCCGCTATTGCCCGCCGCTGCCACAACAACAAGCCCTTCCTTCCACAAGGCTTCAGCGCCCGACATTATTGGGTCATTAAGCCCAAGTGGGTCACTGCCAAAACTCATACACACGAGCTTGATATCATACGCTTTATGATTGAGATATATCCACTCCATAGCATTCAAAATCTTATCTGCTGATGCCTCGCCTAGCCCATTGAGTGCCTTCAGTGATATTATATTAGACCTTGGAGCTATGCCACTAAACTTGCCGCCAGAAAGAGCTCCATTTCCGCTGCACACCCCTGCAACAAAGGTGCCATGTCCGTTGTCGTCATAGGGTTTTTCTTTGTTATTTACAAAGTCCTTAAAATATTTGATACGTCTCTCCCCTATGCAAAAATCACCATGTTCTACAATGCCTGTGTCGATAAATGCAACCGTCACGTTTTTGCCTGTAAGCGACACATCATCACTGCCAAGAATTCTTTTTGCAATATTCATAAGCACTGACGCCGTGCTGACTGATGAGATAAATTTAACCTGACTTAAATTTGTTAGGTCTTTAATTTGCTTTCTATTTGCAAGAATTCTGAAAGATTTTATGAATAAATATTCATTTAAAATTTCAATCTTTCTATGTAATAAAATTGACTTTAATCTTTTGTAATCGTACGCTCTGACTATACACTGCGACTTTTTGTCGTCCTGCAAAAATTCAACAATATTGAGTAGCGTTTTATCTATTTTCTGGTTTATCATTTCAAACTTTCAAGTATCCTTTTCATATTTTGATAATTTTCTTCTGTTAAAGAACCACGCAAACTTTCAAGCATGCCTTCAAGTCTTGCATAGTCAAAAGTGCCCGCTTGTTTTTGTTTTGCAACTTCTTTGAAAAGCTCGTTATTTAACTGAGATGACGACATATCTTTATACTGATTGTATTTGTCCATAACGTCTTTTTCTGTTATGCTTTCTTTTTTTGACTTGACATCGTCTTTTTGACTATTCTCATTTGATTTAAAATCTGACAATCTGCCCATAACCTGCTCCTAACTTAGTATATGCACGCTGCCGAATACAATTTCATATAAAAATAAATTAAGATTTTTTATATAATCAACTTTTCCATTTCTTTTGAATATAACTTAATATGGATAATTCTGTTTTTGATATGCTTTCAAAAATGCTTATGGGCGGATTTAACACAAATGCTCAGAATTTTTCACAGGAAAACAGCCAAAACAATCAAAACACACAAAATTCGCAGAATAACGCTTCTTCCTATTACCCTGATGAGATGTTTGTAGCGGGAGAAAATCAAAATAACACACAAAACAATGTAAACGCTCAAAGTTTTGCATCAAACACTGGAGAGCAGTTTTCAAATCAGGCTAGCGGCAATCCATTCAATCAAAATAATTTGATGCCTATGCTTCTATCTTTGCTGAGTGGAAATAAAAACGCATCTATTGCTGATATGATGTCCGCTTTAACAGGGCAAAGCAAAAGTCAAAGTGAAGATAAGAGCAAAGATGATAGCACACAAGAAAAAATCCCACCAAGTGATGAGATTATTTTGTAAAATTTGATTAAAAAAACAGCAGTATTTAACTGCTGCATTTTTATTTATTGCCTTCATCTAAATTGTCGACTATTGAACCATCCTTGAAATATATTTTGCGTTTGCATAGACTATCTGCAATCTCTTCCTTTGTGGTTGCAACGATTAGTGTTGTTTTCTTGGTTTTTAGCTGTTTTATCAAATTAAAAACAACTTCCTTAGTTGGCTCTGAAAGCTTATCAAAGATGTTGTCTATCATAAGAAGTTCAAGGCTCGGTCTTAAAGTGAGTCTTATAAGCGACAAAACATATTTTTCTTCAAGGGTTAAATCTTTAAGTTTTGTATCCTTAATTTTTTCAAGCGAATATTCAATGATTGTGCTGTTTATCTTGTTTTCAATTTCCTTATCTGTGTATTCCCAACCTTTCAAGATATATTTGAAATTTTCGTAAACTGATTTTTTCTCTAAAAACACAGGGGTTGCTGGCACGTAGCCTGCATTGATATCAGTTTTGAAATTGAGTTTATCAAGTGGAATGTCTTTGATATAAACTTCCCCTTTAGTGAGTTTTTCAAGTTTTGCAAGTATTCTTAAAAGGCTAGTTTTGCCGCTTTCATCTTCGCCGACAAATGCCACACTTTCGCCAGCTGCGATATCAATGTTTATATCATAGAGAGCATAGAACTCTCGGGTATAACGAAGAAATAAATTTTTTATCTTTATCATTGAATTGCTCCTTTAAAACAAAAACATCTTATGATAATAATATACTATAAAATAAAAAAAAATAAAAGCAATTTTTTGCCTTTATTTGATTTTTAATGTTTTCTGATCGGAAATTGGCTCGCTTCCAACGAGTATTTGCCCTGTGCCAGCACTATTATCTTCAACGTCGCCCACAACAACACGTAAGGTTATCTCTAGGTTTCCGTCATAGTTAAAAAGATATGTTTTTCCTGTGGCATCCTTAAATTTTTCAAAGCTCTCTTGCCCTGTTTGCCCTTTCGCTTCGCAGATAAGTGACGTCAGCGAAAACCATTCATCATAATCATCAATGTTAAGTGTTATTTTATCTTGATTTTCTTCCCAGAAGATAAGCTGACAGGTTTTATCACACTTTATCTGAACGTCAACATATTTTTCTTCCACCCTGCTATCATTTAAAAAATTTATTCGCACAGCATAATTTTCGCTTCCTGCTGAAGTTATTTCAGAGATAGTTGCACATTGAAGCTGTGTGGAATTTTCGCAAGACAGCAAAAAAATAGCTGAAAAACTCAATAAAAATACAATTAAAAATATAAAAAGTTTGTTTTTATGTTTTCTTAATAAATTTGACATATTCCACCTTTTATATTATTATTGCCGAAGTTTCTATTTTTAAAACAAAAAAATGCATATTGCTATGCACTTAAAATGCGTTTTCTATATGAATTATTTTATCTCCAACAATTTCTATGACGTCAAACCTGCAAGGAAAATCATTAAGCTTATTTTCAAGCAAAAACTGCTGGGCAACTTTGCGTATCTTATTTTGTTTATAAAAATTGACCGCTTCACTTGGGCGTCCATAAACAATAGTGTCTCTTGCTTTGACTTCCACAAAAACAATCGTCTTTTTATTGCTTGCTATGATATCAATTTCGCCAAGCTTATTTTTATAGTTTCGCTCTATTATTTTATAGCCATTTTTCTTTAAGAAATTACTAGCAAGCGTTTCGCCGCTGACACCTAAAACTTTGTTTAATTCTTTCATTTAAGCCTACTTTTAAAAATTTTATAATTTTTATGTTATTTTTCTATTATTTTTTAATAAAAAATATAGTTTTTTAGTCTAAAGTGATTTTCCCTATGCGGCCTTTTCTGAAATCATCTAAGACAGCTTGTGCTGTTCGCTCTAGGTCATATTCATCTTTTGACAATCTATAGCCACGTTTTCTTGCTATTGCATCTAACGTTAAATCCTGCCCGAAGCGGCTGACTAAAAGTTCTTGATATCGCTCTGACGCCATCTTCAAAAATTCTTCAGCAAGCTCACAAATATCAACTATAATCTCATCTTTTATGCTTCCAATAAAAAGAAGTTTCTTTGCAACTTCTTGGTCGGCAAGGTTTGGATAGAGAGTGCCGGGCGTGTCGCAAAGTTCTATATTATCGCCTAGTGACACCCATTGAGATGATTTTGTAACGCCCGGTCGGTTGCCTGTGACAGTCTTAGCCTTGCCACAAAGATTGTTGACAAGAGTGCTTTTGCCTGAATTTGGCACGCCTATAACAATCGCTCTTATCACCGCTCTTATACCCTTGTTTTTTAACTTTTCAATTTTATCATGAGCAAGGTTTAAAATTTTTTGTTTGATTATTTTTCCGCTACCTGACATTGTGCTGTTTTGAAGCACATAGTCACTATTTTCGCTTTTATATGGTTTTGCAAGAGTTTTGACACGTTCGAAATCTGCAATGTCGGTTTTATTGAACACATAAAGCACAGGTTTGTTCTGTGAGAGTTTGCTTAAACTTGGATTGATAGATGATATAGGTGCACGTGCATCTAAAACATAAATCACCACGTCGACATTTGCTAGCTGTTTTTGTATGTCTTTTAGTGCTTTTGTCATGTGACCCGGAAACCAATTTATTTTCATCTTTATCTCTCCTTTTAAAGAAAAAACGAGCTTTTTTCTAGTTTTTTTATGTGTTTTTATGGCGATTTTGATAAATTTTATTGAATTTGCGATGGTTTTGGGTTCCGAGAAGGCGTTTGCCTATGGGTAAACTTGATTGCTTTTGCAAAGCAATCTAAAAATTTTGCGGGCAAAATTTTTGCCTTCTCGGCACACGTTAAATAAAACGTGTCGCTTTAATTCACTTATAAATAAAACCGCATTTAAAACGATAAAATTTGAAAACCTATTTTTTATAAATTCAATACTTTATGATAGCCGCATTAAAGTTTCTTTAACAAGTCAGGACGAATTTGTTTTGTTTTTTCAAGTGACTTTTCTTTTCTCCACTTTTCTATCTCAGCATGATTGCCAGAGAGTAGCACATCGGGCACTTTATAGCCTATAAAGTCCGCTGGTCTTGTATATTGCGGATATTCAAGCAAGCCGCTTGAGAAACTTTCTTCTTTTAAACTCTCTTCATTGATAACCCCACTAACAAAACGTGACACGGCATCAACTATAACCATAGTTGGAAGCTCGCCACCCGTCAGCACATAGTCACCTATTGAAATTTCTATTGGGTGAAAGATATCTTTAATACGCTCGTCAAGCCCTTCATAGTGTCCACAGATAAAAATTATATGCTCAAGTTTTGAAAGCTCTTTGACACTTTCAACATTAAGCGTTTTGCCACTCGGAGACGGCATAACAATAACTGCATTTTCATCTTGCACACTTTTAACCGCGTCATAGACAGGTTGAACCATCATAAGCATCCCAGCACCGCCACCAAAAGGATAATCATCACATTTTTTATGCTTATCTAAAGAAAACGCACGTATATCTATGATATTTATCTCAATCTTCCCACTCTCTTGAGCTCTTTTCAAGATGCTTGAATTGAGATATGAAAAACTTTCAGGGAAAAGAGTTAAGATATCTATTTTCATATCATAATCTCCTTAAGTTTCTCGCCGTCTACAACAAGCTTGTCGCCTTCCTTGATAAAGACATCGTCAACATAAGGTGCTTGATAACTTCGACCTTCTTTTTCAATGATAAAAATATCACATGAGCCGTAATTGACTATCTCCATTATTTGTCCAACAAGGTTGCCTTGTTTGTCATAAAGCACCATGCCTATCAAATCGTCAATTAAAAATTCGTCATCGCCTTTGCTCTCTTCTATCAAAGTTTTATCAATTTTAATCATAAAATTTCGCAACGTCTCTGCGTCATTTCTTGTGTCTATATTTTTAAATTTTATATATAAAAACCCTTGTCTAAGTGAAACTTTTTCAATTTCCATTTCTTTTTCGCCAACAACGGCGTTTTTTAGTGATTTAAAAACAGCAAGGACATTAGTTAAAGGCAAAGCTTTTACTTCACCTTTTATTCCTTGCGGTTTTAAAATTTTTGCTATCTCAATCACCTTATTCTCCAAACTTAACAACAACTTTTTTATGTTGTCTTGAAGATATTGACTGAACGATTGTTCTTATGCTAGAAGCAATCTTTCCAGCTTTTCCTATCACTCTGCCCATATCGTCTGGAGCAACAAAGACGTGGACAACAACTGCGCCTTCGTCTTCTGTTTCTGTGACGCTTACACTGTTTTCATCAATTACAAGGCTTTTTACGATATATTCTACAAGTTCTTTCATATTAACTCCTATTGTTATAGGTAAAACTTAACTTCCCTATAAATCTATTATTTTTTCTCAATTACGCCACTTCGAACAAGAATTTGCTTAGCTGTGTCAGTTGGAGTTGCGCCATTTTTGAGCCACTTGCTTGCTTTTTCAGTGTCGATGTTGATTGTAGCTGGGTCTGTGAGTGGATTGTATGTTCCAAGTATGTCAATGAACTTTCCATCTCTTGGAGCTCTTGAATCAGCAACGATTACTCTGTAAAATGGTGATTTCTTGTCGCCCATTCTTGTAAGTCTGATTTTAACTGCCATGTTTTCCTCCTTTAAAAATTTATATCTTAACGCCTAAGCTATGCTTAAACGGGATATACGATAATATTCGCTATATTTTTAATCATATTTAGCCATTTAAAGCTATCTTTTAGAACATTTTTCTAAATTTGCCACTTTTCATTTGTTTCATCAGCTCTTTTGATTGCTCAAATTGCTTTAAAAGCTGATTTACTTGCTGAATAGATGTTCCGCTGCCCTTTGCAATACGTTGACGCCTGCTTGCCTTGATTATATCAGGATTGCGGCGTTCTTGCGGCGTCATTGACTGAATTATTGCCTTGTTGACTTGAAGCTGACGTTCATCAATGTCTAGATTTTTAACTTTTCCGCCAAGTCCTGGTATCATTGCAATCAAGTCTTTTAAATTACCCATTTTTTTGATGCTTTCAAGCTGAGCAAGGTAGTCATCAAAAGTGAATGAGTTTTCACGGAACTTCTTTTCAAGCTCTTTTGCTTGTTCTTCACTGACCGCTTCCTGTGCCTTTTCAATAAGTGAAAGCACGTCGCCCATGCCAAGTATTCGGCTGGCAATTCGGTCTGGATAGAAAGGCTCTATGTCGCCAATCTTTTCGCCCACACCTGTGAATTTGATAGGCTTGCCTGTTATGGCTTTGATTGAAAGAGCCGCACCACCACGAGTATCACCATCGAGTTTAGTCAGGATTATGCCCGTGATGTCAAGGTCTTTATTGAAAGCTTCGGCAACAGTGACTGCATCTTGACCTGTCATTGCATCAACAACAAGCAAGATTTCTGTTGGAGAGACTTCTTTTTTGATGTTTTTAAGCTCGTCCATCAGCTCTTCATTTATGTGAAGTCTGCCTGCGGTATCAATTATAACTGTGTCTAGCCCCTGCTTCAGTGCATGTTCAACTGCCTGCTTTGCAGTTTTTACAGGGTTTTGAGTGCCACGCTCGAACACTTCAACATTTGCTTGTTTGCCGACAACTTGAAGCTGAGTTATAGCTGCAGGACGATAGATGTCGCACGCTACAAGTAGTGGCTTCTTGCCTGACTTCTTTAAATATGCGCCAAGCTTTGCGCACATTGTGGTTTTGCCCGCACCTTGAAGACCACACATCATAATGATTGTTGGTGGGTTTGGTGCCACTGCAAGCTTTTGATTGTTTGATGACATGAGAGTTGTAAGCTCGTCTCTGACAATCTTAATAACCTGCTGTGCTGGGGTTAAACTTTTTAATACTTCATCACCAACCGCTTTTTCTGAAACGTTTTTGACAAAGTCTTTTGCAACCATATAGTTGACATCAGCTTCAAGAAGAGCTATACGAACTTCTCTCATTGCTTCCTTGATTTCAAGTTCGGTAAGTCTGCCACGTTTTGTCAACTTTGAAAATATATGGTTGAATTTCTCTGATAAAGATGAAAATAACGCCATTACTTCTCCTTTTTATCTACCTTCTTTGCATTTTTTAAACTTTCAAGTTGTTTTTCTAAATCGTCTATTCTCTGGCAAAGTTTTAATTTTTTCTCTAAGCTATCAAGTTTTCTCTCGCCTTTTGTTATGCTGTCATTGACGGCTTGACGAGAAACGTTTAAGTTTACGGCTATTTCGCTTATGGTGAGGTCGTTATTTAAGTAGCACGACATTATCTCTTGCTGACCTTTGCTGAGCAGGCTTCCGTATAGGTCAAAAAGTTTAAGTAATCTCACCTTATCTTCAACTTTCATAGCTTCTCCTGTAAAGCAAATTTGCTTTACTTTGATAGTATAACACAAGTTTGCAAATAAATCAAGTGATTTTTATAATTTTTTATCACTCTATCTATTTTTAATATTCCATTTACATTAAATTTTTTTAGTGAAACATTTTAATTTATTTTTGCAAGACATTGAATTATCTTCTTCAAAACCTTGTTTTTTATAAAAATCATATACCTTTTCTTCTGCGGTCAAAACAATAGCTTTTATTCCATTTTGTTTTAGATAGCTCTCAAATTGCTCTATAAGTCTTGATGCAACATGGTTATTTCTTGCGTTTTCTGCCACATAAAGCTCTTCAATATAGCCGAAATTATACTTAAAAAAATGTTTCTCATCGCAAAGTTTAACAATTCTAAACAAAATAAAGCCAAAAATTTTGTTTGACTTTTTGCAAACAATGCACTTTGTTCCATGCTTTTTGCTTGAATTTTCTATCTCGTCAAAAACTTTTGTATCCTTGCTTAAAGTGATACCTTCGCCAAGATAGTATTCTGTAAAAATATTCTTAAATTCATCCGATTTAAAATCATTAAAATATTCAAAACTTTCCATAATTTTTATTTTACTTACTAAATGGTGAAAAGTCAATGTTTTTAATATCAATATAAAATTTACAAGAATTTGCAACGATTTATAAAAAATGATAGCTTTAAAATTGCTATCATTTTATAATTTTGCTAGTTTTAATGGTTTTGAGAATTCTTTTTGTTTTTTATTTTACCATATATGCTTACAAAAACAAAATATCCTGAGATTACGGCTGGAAGCAAAAAGCCTACTCCAATATATAACATAGGTAATTTATTTTTTACTTGGACATTTTCAAAATCGACATCAAAATTAGACAATGGTGGATTACTAGAATGAACAAAATTTATTTCGTAATTTTTTGTCTCGCCTTTTAAAAACGATTGATCCCACGCGTATGATCTTACAAAATCTCCATTATCATCATAACCATAAAAAGTGATTCCATCTATTGTAACATTGTTCGTTGAATTATTTGTTATTTCAAAATTAACATAATAATCAACGCCTTCTTGTGAAATGCTGACAACCCTATAGTCCAAATCAATTTTCTCTTGTGATGAGATAATAATCAAAGTGAATGATGTTACTAGAAAAATCACAAAGAAGGACAACGAAAGAACAATTTGAATAAGCTTACTTTTTGCCATCTTCAACCTCAACCTTTTTTGCGTTTACCAAAGAAAAAATGTTGTCAATCAGCGTAATCACAAAATATACAAAGCAAGTGGCAAAACCAAGCATATAATTTGAAAATTCCGACAACACGATAGTTTCGGCCGTTCCACTGATATTGCTGAATGGTTCTGTTTTAATTATGCAAGCAAAAACCAAAAACAGCACTGTCATAACAAAAAGACAAATCACTTTTAGCCACTTTAGTTTGTTTTTCAAATACAAATTTAAAGCAATGACAGCAAGAGTTAAAATGCCCCAGCTAAAGATTAACCAAGAAAACAAAATGACTTTATCTATCGTCTCTGTGTCTACAGTTGGCCATGCAATCCAGCTAAGAGATATTGCATCAGTAATGGAAGCTACTGTCACATAAAGCAATAAAAGAAAAAATATAATCGACAAAACTATGTGAACTTTTTTTATTCTAAACATTATAAACCCCTTTTATAATTTAGTAAAACAAATAATTTGAAAATAGAAAAATAAATCAAAGATATTTTTAAATTTCAATTTTATTCTTCTGTTAAAAGTGGGCAGTTTTCAAAGGCGGTGTTTGAAGTTGTGACGTTTGCTGGAAGATTTATTCTTTCAAGGCTTGTGCAGTTTGCAAAAGCGTAATCATCAATTACCTTCAAATTACTGCCATCGCCCAAGCTTACAACAGCAAGGTTTGAGCAGTTATAGAAAGCGTGGTCTTCAATTCTATAGAGATTGTTTGAGATGTTCACCCTTGTTAAATTGCTGTCAGAAAAAGCATTTGCGGCGACCTTATAAACTTTAAAGTTTGTTCCTTCATAATTTACAACATTTGGCAGGGTTAGTTCTGTTAAATCTTCATCGCTTGTGCCTGTGACTACTGCATACCCTGCTTCCATATATATTGTGTATTCTATATATCTGTAACTATGGAGTTCGGTTGTCAAGTTGAAAACTGCATAATAAGAAGTATCTTCGCTATATTCAACTGTGATAACAGCATCTTCTGAGACGATATTACCGCTCTCGCTGCCCTGAGCCCAACCAATAAATATGCTTTGTCCATTAGGCGTTGCAGTTAAAGTGAGCTCTTCTCCGTCTTCTGAAAGCTGACCACTTGCAGTGCCTAAGGCGTCATTATTTGTATATATGTTATATTCATTTGTTTGACTTCCGCCATTATCTTTGAGTGCAAAGAAATAGACGCATAGTGCTATTGCCGCCGCTACCACAAGCACGGCTAGTATCACCAAAATAGTTTTTAGTGGGCTTTTCTTGCGTTCTTCTTGATAGTATTGCTCTTGTGGCTTTTCTTTCTTTTTCTTTTCTTCCTTTTGTGGCTTTGACTTTTTGCTATTCTTAAAGTTGTTAATAACCATGTCTAGAGCTTCGTTATAGTCAAGGTTGGCATAAGGGTCGTTTGACTGCTCTAAGTTTGTTTGTGTTTCAGTATTAGACTGCTGAGCTTCAGTGCTACTCTGTTCTGCATGCGGCTTTAGACTTTCGCTATCATAATTCATCTCGTTGTATGAGCTGTTGTTAAGAAACTCTTCAAAATCATTTTTATTATCTTCCATTGCTTGTCTCCATAAAGATATTTTAATATAATAGCTTTATTTTGTCAATCATATATCTAAGACATAAGTTTGACTATAACATAATTATTTACTTCATAATAATCAGGATTTAAGAAAAATTTATTTTTAACCTTAAAAATAACGTTTTTTTCAAGAAAATATTTGAAATTTTCATTATTTTCTATATTTTTGCCTAGTTTTTGCAAATATTCCAAATCTACACCGCGTGCACATCTTAAGCCAAGCATGAGATGCTCTTCAATAAGTTCTTGTTTTGATAGTGTCTCCTTTAAGGCAAGTTTTCGGCTGTAGTAATCTGCGAAATTGTTTGCATTTGCATATCTTATTCCATCAATATAGGAGTGGGCGGAAAGACCAAAGCCTATATAGTTTTCACCTGTCCAATACTTGAAATTATGTCTGCTTTCATAGCCAAGCTTAGCAAAATTTGACACTTCATACCGTTTGAAACCATGTTCTTCTAAAAATGCCGACGCTTGTTTGTAAACAAAAGCGTTTTCATCTTCACTTGGCAAAAAGTCCGCATTGTGTGAAGCAAATTTTGCAAGTGGTGTGCCGTCTTCAATTTGAAGCATATAGGTTGAGATATGTTTTATATCTTTTTTGATAAGTGTTTCAAGTTGATTTTTAAACGTCTCAGGCGTTTGATTTTGAAGTCCTATTATCATATCACAGCTTATGTTTTTTATTCCTGCCTTTTTTACCATATCGATCGCGTCAAGTGCCTGTGAAGAGTTATGTAATCTGCCGATAAATTTGAGTTCTTCGTCATCTAGACTTTGAATGCCTAGTGACAACCTATTTATGCCCAAGTTTTTATATCCGCATGCCTTTTCATATGTCAATGAATTTGGATTACATTCAATACTTATCTCGCAATTTGAAGAAATTTTAAATTTTTCTTTAATTTTATTTAAAATTTTTGTCAAATCTTCAATAGTTAGTAGACTTGGAGTTCCGCCACCTATATATATTGTATCCACTTCATAAGATGTTGTTTTTGTTCTGTTTACGCATAAAAGGTTGCTATTAAATTCAAAATTTTTAAAATCAAAATTTTCAATTTCGTTAAGTAGTGACGAGATATATCTATCTTTTTCTTTATCAATACATGCAAAAGAAGAAAATGCACAATAATTGCATTTCCTTTCGCAAAATGGAATATGAATATAAACTGCTAACATAAAACCACCTTTTTGTAAACTCTGACGACAAACCCGCCCTTTCTTTGTGACGCGGCTGGGTTTTTAAACAATGCTGGCGGAAGGGCTCGCGTGCTTGCACGCGAGCAGCAAAAGCCGAGAAAAGGAAAATGGTATCTTTCAGCAATCTTTTATGCGGCTTTTGCTAAAAATTTTTAAGCCTAAAAATTTTTCTTCCGCCAGCGATTAGATAAATCAGTTTTATACTAAAATCTATAAAAATATCAAAAATTCATAAAAATATTAAAACTTAACACACCAAGCCATATTTGTTACAATCACATTTTTTATTTATCTTCATCGTCAAGCTTGAGTATTGACATGAATGCTTCTGAAGGTATCTCAACTGAGCCAATCTTTCTCATACGCTTTTTACCTTCCTTTTGTTTTTCAAGAAGTTTACGTTTTCTTGTTATATCACCGCCATAGCATTTAGCAAGCACATCTTTTCTCATAGCTGACACAGTTTCGCGTGCAATAACTTTTGAGCCGATTGCCGCTTGAATTGGCACTTCAAAGAGTTGACGTGGTATAATCTTTTTAAGCTTTTCGGTGAGAGCTCTGCCACGAGCGTATGCTTTATCTTTGTGAACAATTATTGAAAGAGCGTCACACTTTTCTCCATTAAGCAGAATGTCAACTCGCACAAGGTCGCTTCGCTCATACCCTGCCATTTCATAATCAAGAGATGCATAGCCTTTTGTTCGAGACTTAAGGCTATCAAAGAAATCAAAAATAATCTCTCCAAGCGGAAGAACATAGTTCACTTTCACTCTGTTTGTGTCAAGATAGGTTAAATCTTTATACACTCCGCGTTTATCTTGACAAAGCTCCATGATTGCACCAACATATTCGGGTGGAGTATAAATGCTTGCCTTTACAACAGGCTCTTCAATATAATTAATCTCTGTTGGCGATGGAAGAGACGACGGATTTGAAAGCTCTTCCACTTCCCCGTTAGTTTTGTGCACGCGGTAGTATACACTTGGTGCGGTTGTGATTATATCTAGATTAAACTCACGTTCTATTCTTTCGGTGATTATTTCAAGATGCAATAGCCCTAAAAATCCACATCTAAAGCCATAGCCAAGCGCCTGAGATACTTCAGGTTGAAATTCAAGGGACGCATCATTGAGTTTAAGTTTTTCAAGAGCATCGTTAAGTTCATTATACTTTGCTCCGTCAACAGGAAAAACTCCACAAAATACCACAGGCTGAACCTTCTTGTATCCCGGAAGTGGCGAGTCTATAGGGTTCGTTGCACTTGTGATAGTGTCGCCAACTTCAACATCACTTAAATTTTTGATAGAACCTGCAAGATAGCCAACGTCACCTGCCTTCAAACTTTCAATAGGTTTTGAAAATGGAACAAAAATTCCAACTTCTGTGACGTCAAACACCTTGCCCGTTTGCATCATCTTTATTTTATCGCCAACCTTAACACTTCCATCAAACACCCTTATAAGGCAAATTGCACCCTTAAAATTATCGTAATAGCTGTCAAAAATCAAACATTTCAGTTTTCCGTTTTCATCACCCTTTGGCGAAGGAAATTCTTTGACTATCATTTCAAGCACTTGGTCTATATTTGTGCCGTCTTTAGCTGAAATGCAGGGAGCGTGCATGGCTGGAATGCCTACAACGTCTTCAATCTCCTTCTTCACTTCTTCTGGACGTGCACTTGGAAGGTCAATTTTATTTATCACCGGCAAAATGTCAAGGTTGTTGTCTATTGCAAGATAGGCATTTGCAAGCGTCTGAGCTTCAACGCCTTGAGATGCGTCAACAATCAAAATTGCACCTTCACAGGCAGCGAGTGAACGTGACACTTCGTAGGTGAAGTCAACGTGTCCCGGAGTATCTATCAAATTAAGCTCATAATCTTCACCTTGATAGTGATAAATCATACGTGTTGGAGTCAGTTTAATTGTTATGCCCTTTTCTCGCTCTATATCCATGCTGTCAAGAAGTTGGTCTTGCATGTCTCGTTTTGCAAGCGTTCCTGTGCGTTCAATCAGTCTATCGGCAAGTGTGGACTTACCATGATCAATATGTGCAACTATACAAAAATTTCTTATTTTATCTATTCTATCCATGCTTAAAATTATACATATTTTAGGTAAATAAATCAATTATTTTATTAAATCATTTGCTTGTTATCATTGACATTTTTTTTGCTTTTTGCCTACATTTTCGCTTATGACCCTATTGACTTTTTTTAAATTTGAGATATAATATCAAATAGGAGATTTTTTATGAATACATATGATGAAAATATTTTATTAAATGAATTACCTATTAAGGTAGATAAAAATGTGTTAAGAGAAAGAGCTTTATTTATAAAGAATTATTTTGCCCTTGACGATAAAAGACTTGCAAGCACGCTATCTTTGGCGCCTTCTATTTTATTATTACAGCCTAGCACTATCGAAGATAAAATAGGTTTTTTGAGTGAAAATTTTAACATTCCAAAAAGCGAAATCAAGAGAATAGTTTTACATGGGCCAAGAGTTCTTGTAAATGATAATGAAACTATTTTAAAAAAAGTGAAATATTATAGAATTACTTTAGGGCTTAATAGCAAGCAATTCAACAAGGTTTTCAGGTTAAATCCTGCTATTTTGGGATTAAGACATGATTTTGTTAAATCTAAAATTGATTTTTATATGCAAAAATTTGGTTTTTCGATAGAGCAAATATCAAAAATATTTAAAAGATTCCCTGCGATTGTAAATTATCCTATCAAAAACATAGAGAAAAAAATTGATTTGCTTACAGGTGAATTTGGCTTAAGTATTGAAAAAATAGGCAAAAATATGCTTATTTCGCCTTCCATTTTTGCATTCAATCCACAGACTATTTTAAAAAGGCGACAATTTTATATCAACACTTTTGGCATATCAAAAGAGCAATTCAATAAAATTTTCTATAAATTACCTACAATTTTTAATTTAAGTGAAGAGTTGATTCTTGAAAAAGCAAATTTTTATGAAAAACAATTTGGGCTAACACGAAAAGAATTTGTTCGCTGCTTTTTAAATTCACCTTCTATTCTTGAACTTAATATAGACTCTGTTTCACAAAAAGCTGAATTTTATAAAAAAGCCTTTGGACTTGACGATAAGGAATTTAAAACGCTTCTACTTAGAGATATGTCTATGCTTGATCGTAATCTTGAAAATGGTGAAAACAGAATTGACCAAATTTTAGCACTCGGTTTTGACAAAAATGATATAATCTCTTCACCTAAGATTTTAACAATTCCTAGCAGAAACCTTATCTTAAGATATGCAATTTGCATGAATGAAGGAATGACAAAAAAGTTTTTTTTAGGCAGAAATGCATATTTCTTTAGTGAGCAAAAACTGTATGCTAGATATCAATTTGAAAAAGAAAGTCAAATAAAAATAAATAATATTCTTCAACATGAAGATGCATTTAGCAAACGATATGGTGTTTCAACTGATGAACTTATGAAACTTTATCCACTTTCTTCTAAAAAAGAAATTGAAATAATTGATACATTCTTTAAAAATAATAATATTGTTGCAAATTATGATGCAGAAAATGGCGAATTACAATAAATCTTAGCCTTAATTATTTTGTTTTTTTATTTTTATATGCTATAATTTTAATATAAAATTTTAATTTAATATATAATTTTATTTTATTTTCTATTTTTTTGCATAAAATATCAATAAAAGGTGGTAAAAATGGATTTATTTAATTCGTGGCTTGTTGAAACTCCTATAGCTCATCGTGGTCTTCATGATAAGGAGCACCCTGAAAATTCTATCTCGGCTTTTTCTCGTGCTATTGATGAAGGCTATCCTATTGAACTTGACGTGCAACTTATCGCTGACGGCACTGTTGTGGTGTTTCATGATGAGAGCCTTTCGCGAGTTACAGACAATGATGGCTATATCAAGTTTTTAAATAAATCTGACCTTGATATCTTGACTTTTAAAGATAACAAAGAAAAGATACCAACTTTTGAAGAAGTGCTTAAACTTGTTGATGGCAAAGTTCCACTTCTTATTGAAATAAAAAATCAAGGCAAGGTTGGTGAGCTTGAAAAGAAAGTTATTGATATGCTAAAAGATTACAAAGGGCAATATGCCGTTCAATCTTTTAATCCTTATGTGCTTGAATATTTTTATAAACATGCACCGAATATTCTTCGTGGGCAACTTGCAGGATTCTTTAAAGGTGAAAAACTTTCTTTTATCAAGAAATTTGCGCTTAAAAGAATGCTTTTAAATAAGAAAATTTCAAAACCTGATTTTATCAGTTATGAAGCAAAACGCGTGCCTAACAGGTTTGTTAGGAAATATAAAAAAATGCCACTTCTTGTGTGGACAATCACAAGTCAGAGTGAATATTTGAAAGTTGTGAAATATTGCGACAATGTGATTTTTGAAGGCTTTGAACCAAAAATATAGTTGGTGGGGCAACAAAACATTTTAAAATAAAATTGCAGGTATTTAGCCTGTAATTTTTCATACCAAATATTTTGCTATGTTGAACTACTTTTTTTATTTTCATCATTAGATATTTGTAAATAAGTCACTTTTTTGATGCCGTATTTCTTTTCATCTGTCACGATAAAGGGCGAATAGTCATAGGTGTCTTTTGCATCATGTTCGCAAACAATTATACCCGACGGCGAAAGTAAATTATGGTTTGCTATCTTTTTTAAACAATCTTCATACACGCCGCTTTGATATGGTGGGTCTAATATTATTATATCAAACTGCTCGCCTACTAAAAGAGCTAGAGTTTTTTCATAACTTGATTTTATCACCTTATAGCCAGAGTCTGCACCAATTTTTTTGAGATTATCTTTGGTAAGATTTATGCTGCGGCTATCACTATCTGCAAAGACAACTTCCCTTGCACCGCGGCTTAGTGCTTCTATGCCAAGAGCACCCGTGCCGCAAAATAGGTCTAATATTTTTGCATTAGCAATAGAAAATGCAAGCTTATTAAATATTGCCTGTTTAACCATATCAGCTGTAGGTCTGATATGCTGAAATTTATTGTCTATTAGCGTTCTGCCTTTAAACTTCCCTGCCGTCACTCTCATAAAATTATTATATCAAAATTTGAAAACAATACAAAATAAAAACATTCTATTTGCAAAAAGCATTTAGAATGTTTTTATTGTTTTTTATGCACTAAGGATGTTTTTTAATGAATTTTTAACGCATTAAGATTGTTTTTAATAAATTTTTAGAGTTTCAAATTTTCGTTTAATTTAATTTAAAACTTAAGTGCTATATCGAAAATTTGAAAGCTGCTCGCACCGCATCCTTGTGGTAGCTGACAGTATTACTACCGAGAGTGCCTGACGGATAAACACTATATGCACTATTACTATAAGACGAACTAGGTGAACGGAGCCAGTAGTTATTTCCCCACTCTCTATCTGTATCACTACTTGTTGTGGCATTCCCGCTCAATAAGGTGTAGGCTTCATAATATGATAAGAGCCAGAATTTATCTGTATCTT
>CALVTR010000009.1 GCA_944362965.1 uncultured Clostridia bacterium | reverse complement strand
GAACCTACTGTCACATCTGCTGCCTTAACTGACTGTGGATACCATCCAAAGAGAAGATAGTTTCCTTCTGGGTCTGGATTGCCTTCGGCGTCTACTCTCTCAATCACTGAATCTTCCACATATTTGCCAAGAGCAATCACTATTCCTGATAAGTCTAGGCTTGTTGCATTAGGAGCGATGATTGTAAGTGATAGCACTCCATCTATTGTTGGTGACGAGCCTGTTGCAAGGTCATCCGCTGTTGTTGTGCCTATGCCTACCACTCCACTTTTTCTATATGATACTCCTGTTAAGGTGTCTGGTATTGTCACGCTTGATATTGCCCATTCTATTGACTCTACATCGTCTTGCAATACATTGACTATATAGAAGTTTAATTTAAATGAGCCATGTTGGTTGTTTGTGATATTGCCTATATCTATATCATAATTTCCATTGATATACCCTGGTGTGAAACCTGCTATATCTTGCTCACTCCCACCTGCTTCTTGATAGGTGACATTTTCAAGCCACAAACTTTTGTCTGCAACAACAAAACTTACATTGCCTGAAATTGACAAGTTTTCTTGCGTTGCTGACAGCACTCCAACTAAAAGCATGCTTAAAACCAAGATAAATGCTGACACCATTGAAAATAACTTTACTTTTAAACTCATTTTTTACCTTCCTTTTATTTTGCGAGCGGGGCTTTGCCGCAGTGGGCGAGAATACAAAAGGCAAGAGCCTTTTTAAAGGCAAAATATATTTTGCCTTTGGGATGCAGCTTGCAAATGCGCGCTGCATCCGCATTCTCGCTCTCTGCGGCGTAAGCCGCTCGCTCGCGATAGCCGCTAACGCGTCTATCTTTATGCTATTAGTATACCCCCCTCCGCAATCCTTGTCAACAAATATTAAGCATTTTTTAAAAATTTTTTTAATTTTTTTGAATTTTTCGTTTTTGGGCGGAAATAAATTTTATTCTTTTAATTTACTAATCGGACAATCGCTAAGCGCTTGGGCTGGGGCAAACTAAGTTTGCACCAAACAAAAAAGACAACTATTACGTTGCCTTTCATCTTTATAATTTAATAATTTAATAAAACCTTATTTACCTAAACAAAACTTTGAAAAAATCAGGTCAATAATTTGTTCATTTTCGCATTCACCTGTTATTTTACCTAAATTATTCCAAAGTTTTTTTATAAGCATGGCTATTATATCCATACTATCATCCCTTGCAAGTTGAAGTTGCTTTATAACACTCTTACATTCTTGCAAAATTTCAATTTGTCTTTCATTGATAATTAAAGTTTTATTATAATCAATATCCTCGTTTATCACCATTTGATAGATTTTTTCTTTTATCTTTTCAATATTTTGTTCTTTTAACGCAGAAATTACAATTTCATTTGGCATTTTTTCGCATTTTCGCACTTTATCTGACTTATTTATGATAACAAGAACGTTTTTATAACCTTTCAATAGCTTCTCAATTTCTTTGTCTTCTATAGACAAATTTCTACTTCCATCAAGAACCCATAAAATGACGTCAGCACTGTTAAGGGATTGTTTTGACTTCTCAATGCCAATTTTTTCCACTTTATCAGAAGAATTTCTTATTCCGGCTGTATCTACAAAGTTTATCTTTATTCCTTTAAACGAAACACTTTCATTTAAAACATCACGTGTCGTCCCTTCAATGTCGGCCACAATCGCCCTTTCCTGCCCAACTAACGCATTAAGCAGGCTAGACTTTCCAACATTAGGACTGCCAACAATAGCAACATTTATACCCTTTGAAATAAACCTAGCACTTTGAGCATCCAATATAAAATTATCTATTTCGTTTTTTATATCAAAAATATCATTAAAAATTTTATCTTTAGCCGATTTTTCAAAGTCTTCTTCAGGATAATCAAGCGTAGCTTCAATTTGAGCTATACTTTCTGTAATTTTATCTTGCAAAGCCTTAATTTTGTCCTTTAATTTACCATCAGATAAACTAAGTGAAGCCCTAAGCTCACTTTCACTCTCTGCGTTTATCTCTGCAATAATATTTTCCGCTTCGTCAAGGCTAATCTTCCCATTTTCAAATGCACGTTTAGAAAATTCTCCGGGCTGAGCCATTCTTGCTCCAAACCTTGTTAAAACGCTTAAAATCTTTTGTGTAAGGATGGTCCCACCATGCACTTGAAATTCAACTATATCCTCACCTGTATAGGTTTTAGGGGCTTTAAAATAGACCATAAAGCAATGCTCTTTTGTTCCATCCTGCAGGTCAAAATATCCAAGATACAGCATTCTAGGCACAATATCACTATATAACAAAGACTTTCCAGAAAAAACTTTTTCTGCAATGGATAAACACCCTTTCCCGCTCATTCTTACTATTGAAATAGCACCTTTTCCTAGTGGTGTTGAAATAGCACATATAACGTCATTCATGCACATATTATAACATAAATTAACTAAAATCACTATAAAAGAAATGAAAAAATATAAAAATTGTCAAATAATTCAGTAATTTCTAAGTATTGTTTAATATAAAAAATTTTCAATCAATATTTTTATTCTTATAAGCTAATCAAGATTCCATAAAAGCATATGCTATTCAAGCTGTTCTAGCAATTTCTTTTGGCTTCTTGTCATAGCCCCCTCGTCGTCAACATTTTTGCCATCATAGTCATCTAAATTTGGATCTCGATTATTTTTATCATTTTTATCAAGTTTTAGTGTTTCATCATTGTCAGGCTTCTTATCACTAGAATCATCTTCAGTCACAATCATAGTCGGCTTTATTTCTTGGTTTTCAAGTTCAAACTCAATAGTTTCGTGCTTATTTTCAGTAAGTTCATCTATAAAATTATATAGCAAATCCATTGTATCTTTCAAATTTAAATAATAACACCTTCCTTGAAAAACTCCGCCATTACCGCGTATTATGTTGACCCCATGTGCATTTTCTGACACATTGAAAAGCAACTCATCAAAAGGCATCTCTGATTTAAACAGAGTCTGTTCAAATATAAATTTAACCCAATATCCTGATTTCATTTCTTCTTTGGTGAGCTCATCAAGACTAACAGTAAAAGCCGGCTCTTGTATAACATCTTGCATAATATAACAAAAAATTTCATCAAATTCGCTTTGCTGCTTATCGTTCATAATATAGACTTGTCCATCTTTATAGATTTCTACCGATTTGACGTCGTCAAAAAGGTTTTCCATAGCATTCGACTGGGAACAAAACAAAATAGGAATAATCATTAAAATACACAACAATCTACTCATAAAAGACCTCTTTTATAATAGTTTGTTGAATTATTTTTTGATTATACAAACTTTTATATTTTTATTGCAAATTTTTATCTATTTTAAATTTATTAAGAAACTTTTGATTTGATAGACATACAACATACAATCTTCTTATATTTCTGGTGTAACCTGTGCCATTCTATATCTTTTATAAGAAATATACCCAATCATTTTAAAACACTATTTCTCATAAAAGATATATGAATAACCTTTTCACAATAAACTTAGTGTTATCAAAATAATATTTGTATTTTATTAAACTATTGCACTTCTTTCCTGTTCTATTTTACGTCTAACTTCTTGATATTTTTCTATAGTTTCAAGCAAATATCTTTCACGACCACGAGCATCTAGTTTCATCAATTTTTCTTCATCCATAAGCCTTTTTAGCGGATTATAAACATAATTCTTTTCTTCCATTATTTCCTTTACTTTGTTATAAAAATTATCATCATCCTTTGAAATAATTTTTACTTCTACATTACTGTATGTATTCCTTAGATTTTTATTGATCAATCTGTTCTTAGCTTTGCTAGCTAATATTTTTAAAATATCGTTTTTCATAAAACACTCCTTTATCAAAATTTATTTTTGTTAAATTGCTTAACAAAACAAGAACATTATATAATGTTTTATTCAAAAATAAAAGCGATTTTATGTTATTTTTTTATAAATATTGTCGAATATTGTAAATAAAAAATAATATAATTTTTTAGTTATTAAAAAATAATTAAAATATTTAAATTTCAAAAATTTCGACAATTTTTAGTTATTTTTTATTTGCTATTTTTTTAAATAATTGTTATAATAGAACACCGGGATTTTTACAAATAATTTTTGTGTTTATATTTAATTTTTATATTTTTTATTATTTAATTTTCTCTTATTCAAATTTCGCTTTATGCAATGTTTCTATTATTATCAATAAATAAATCACAATAAAAGATTTACGTGAAAGAAGCTGAATAATCCCATATATATAAAGGAATTATTTATTGAAAGTATTGTTTAGTATAATACTTTTATTTGAGTTTTACGCAATGTAATTTATTAATCGAAAATCGAACAATGCACAACAAAGTGGTATTTGAGTAATTCTGCGAGTTATTTAAATTTTGTAGTTACTCTACTGCGGTCTTTGTCATTACAAAACAAAAATTTTACTATCTAAGTTTCAAAGAGTTGTAAAAATATATTAGGCTGCATAAAAACAAACGTAGGCTTGTGCTCGGGGTGGCTTAAAAAGTTTAAAAAAAAGTAAAGAAACAACACGTGAAATTGCAATAAATTGTAACTCTTTGTCTGAACGTAGTTTGCAACGCTAGCAGAAATTAATAGTCCTAATAATTGGCTGTTGATATACGTTTAGTAGTAAATATAGTAAGAAAAAAACTCGTCTTGTAAAAATTTTATTATGTATGATTTTTATAATTGAAAGTAAACTTACCTGCAAAGGCAAGACTGATGGTAATATAAACTTAGTTTAAAATACTGAAAGTCGAACCAAGCACGATAGAGTTGTATTTTATAGTGTCCGATAATAACCAACGTAATATTTGATACAACGAGCATAAATATAGTAATTTGCAAGAACTCTGTCAAAATTAAACGTCGAGATATTAATCACTACTTTTCTAAAAATATATTACCAATTTAGAAAATAATTTAAAATAAATAAAAATTATAAAACATGAACTTAATTGAAGGGGGTAGACTTACAAATTTCGTATATCAATATCCGCTCAAATATTTATAGATTGAAAATTATTTTTCCTAAAAACATGAGATATTTGTTATAATTTATTTTCCAAAAATTATGTGTTCATAAACAATACGAAGCTAATTAAAAGTTTGTCAAAAATATATTTTTGCTTTCGATTAAATATAACAGAAAACGACTATCAACAAAAAAACAATAGCTATATATGTTTTCCCATGTAATTGTATGATATAGTATTAAAGAACAAGTTGTCTATTTTGACTTAATTACATTTGACTAAATATTTAATTAAAAAGGTTATTTTTTAATAATAAAATCAAATATATTTTTTTTGCAAAGTAAAGTTAAACAAGTCGTAATTTGATAAAGATTGGTTTGAAGATTATTATTGTTGCTATTTGCAAAGATATTTAAAACACAGTATCGCTTTATATTTATATATTGAACCTATTATAAAAAATAAATCCTTATTATTAAAGCTTGAAGTTATCTATTATTTTATTTACATAAAAGGTTACACTGCGATAGAACAACATATGTTTTAGAAGTAAAAAAACTCATAAACCATATCTAAAATAAAGTTTAATTATTTATGTTTTTAGACAAAATACTATCAGAATGCAAATTTGCTTTAACAGTATTTGTTGAACTTACAAGAATAAATCATTATATATCAATAAAGCATTAGCATATTATCTTTTTAACCATATACAAACTATATATGCTGAATTAAAAATTTAATATATAAACCTCAAAAGTAGTATAGCGTATTTTGATCACAACTTACAAAAATATAAACTAAGAGACATAGAGACTTTATTGATATATAAATCTTATAAATTATTTGCGTGCTGTTGTCCACAATAGTTTCAAGTCTCATTCTAATAACTACCTTATTTGCTTGTTCAACTTACGATATTATAAACTAAGTTTATATTACCATCAGTCACGCCCTTACGGGCAGATTTAACTTCTAATAATATAAACTTAGTTTGTATAACCATCAATCTTGCCCTTGCAGGCAAATCACCTTCTGGTAATATAAACCAAGTTTGTATTACCTTCAATCTTACACTGCAGACAAGGTAGACTTTAGGTTTATAAATCTTGTAATAACAAAACTAAAGGGAGTGCATTCCACATACTATAAAGTTTGGATAAGAATCTGGCATAGTTTTGTAATCTAAGTTTAATCAGCGATATAAAGTAAAAAATTATTGACAAAATAAATAAATATAATAGAATTATTATCCTTACACTTCTATTTGTAATTTAAATATATCGCATAAAAAATGGATTTAATTTTAACCAATTTAAAGCATTATTTTAAAAACTACTTAAATACATGAATAGACGTATTGTTTAGACTAATAAACACTTTAAATAAAAAATAGCACACAAACTAAGTAAAGCCGCAAATAAACACTATACTGACTATACGCGTTATATAAAAAATATTTTTAAAAAAACGTCCACTAAGTTGTTCGCACTTTTGGTTTTTATTATATTAAATTTCATTTAAAAGTCAAATAAAAAAGGGATATCAACTTGATATCCCTTATTCACTAATTTTTAAAACTCTTCAACAAAGAGTTCAAAGAATGATTCTGGATGATTACATACTGGGCATACCTTAGGAGCTTGTTCTCCAACATATATATGTCCACAGTTGCGACATATCCAAATACGCTTTTCTGTTTTCTTGAACACCTTCTTTTCTCTTACAAGCTCTGCAAGTTTTTGATAGCGTTCTTCATGTCGTTTTTCTATTTCGCCAACTTTTTCAAATTTGAAAGCAATATCATCAAATCCTTCTTCTTTAGCTTCTTTTGCCATTCTTACATACATGTCTGTCCATTCACCATGTTCACCAGCCGCAGCATCTAAAAGATTTTCAAGTGTTGAAGGAACGTCTCCGCCATGTAATTCTTTAAACCATAACTTTGCATGTTCTTTCTCATTGTTAGCGGTTTCTTCAAAAATACTTGCTATTTGTTCAAAACCATCTTTCTTAGCTTTAGATGCATAGAAAGTATACTTATTTCTTGCTTGGCTTTCACCAGCAAAAGCCTCCATTAAATTCTTTTCAGTTTTAGTTCCTTTTAAATTTTTCATTTTTAACCTCCAAGTTTATTATATCATATATATTTTATATTTCCAACTGATTTTAAAACTTTATTTTTATTGTTTTCTGTATAAACTTTTAGTTGCACTATGCGTTTTTTATTTTAAAATATGTGGAATATTAATGTTTTAACGTAATTTGTGATATTAATCAAAGTTTGTTTATATGGTTTAAATCTAAAAATATCTAATGTTTCACGTGAAAAAATTACTTAAGCTATGCTATATTGTTTTAAAGTAAGATAACACTTCAAACATAATGTTTCACGTGAAACATTCTTTATAAATATTATTATTTGTTTTGTATTTTAATATATATTATTTTTGTTTTCTACGTTTACTCTTTTTGTAAGAGTCGATTTGTTTCACGTGAAACATTAAAAAATTAGATTATAGGGTTTTAAACTTACAAATTGAAGTATAAGTTTTAACGTATAATAAAATAAACAATAAAAATAAAATATATTGCCATAGTGCAATTAAAAGTTTTTAAATAAAAGGCTTCTTAATAGAAAAATAAAACTAAAAATGAGAGATAATTTATGCAGTGAAGTGTAATTTATTTTTGGTTATAAGACATCTATCAATTTAATACATTGGCAGTTCTTTTTCTATTGCGACAACTATTTACTAAAATCTATACTGCCAGAGTTTAGGTCAATGATAGCCAAGAATAATAAATGAAAATTATACTATTCCGCTATCTATGAAAACTTGTTATCCTATTTCTATACTCCGCTATCTGTCGCGTTTCGCTACCTAATATTGAGGGTTTAATATTAAGTTTCCATCTTTTTGTAAAAAACCGCAGGCTTAGCTGTTGGTTTTCACTGTTCTTCTCAGATTTTTCAACGTAAATATAAATGTTTTTAGAAGATTTTATAGTTGTAAACCTTTTTAAATTACATGCACTATTTGAGTTTTTGATTCAATAATAAAAAATCATTAGTAAACTTCGAGTGCATATAACCACAAACACGAAATGCACCTATTGTGGATATAAATTGATAATAACCATCAGTGCTTTGTAATTTTTTTTATATAACACAAAACGCACTGCTTATGGCTTTAATAATATAATAAAAGTCCGCCTGTGTGGACCAAGTGGTTTTTCATATAACAACAACACGAAAAGCACTGTTTGTAGTTTTAATTCCATAATCAAGACTACAAGACTTTACCGGTATTTTACACTACACCTAGAGCTTTTTGTAGCGAAATCGTAAACGCGTGTTGAAGTTACATCGCTTGTTCAACTGCTTCAAACCGCCCCCTTAAGTGGCTCTTTTATTTGTTTTCTTTTATCTGTGTAAACAGGTCACTTCTCACGTCGTTTTAGTTGCTCACGAATAATCGTAAACGCTTATAGGAGATTTTATAGTTGCATGCTTTTTAATATTACATGCACTATTTGAACTTTTACTTAAATATAAAAATCAATTAGTGAACTATGAAATATGTGCACTTTTCGTGGTTTAAAGTGATAATAATCAGTCAGTGCTTTGCAATTTTTGTATATCAAAATGCACTGTTTGCGGTTTTAATAAAATAATAAAAATCCACAAGTAGACTTAGTTTTTTATATGTATGAGATTGTTGCTTAGAAAAATAATAAAAGTTCACTAGTGAACATGAGTGTATATCCGGCAGCATAAATTGCACACTGTTTATGGTTCTAGTAAAATAATAAAACCCACATTTAAATAGTGGGTTTAAGGATTTATTAAATATATAAGTTTTAAGATTTAGGTGTTTTTGTAAAATTACTAAAGGTTTAATTTATAAGAATTTTAAGTATTTAGATGTTTCTATAATAGTTTCTTATATGCACTAGATGTTTCTTACAATAATTTTTAAAAGTTTATTTAATAAAAGTTTTAGCATTGAGGTGATACTTGTAATAAATTTCTAAAGGCTTATTTAATAATAAGCTTTAGGCATTTGGGTGTCTCTTGTTGTAATTGCGAAGGTCGCCTAAGGTTATTTCTTTTTTCTTTAATAGCTCTATCATATCTGCAAGTCTATCTAAATCATCTCTTGAATAGTAGTCAATATAGATACGTCCTTTATTGTCGTTACCTATAGCTGATACTTTAGTTGCAAATACTCTTTGCATTTCATTGATAAGTTCTTTAAGTTCTAAAGATTGTTCCTTAACCTTAGTGCTAGCATTTTTTGGTGGATTTAGATAGTTTTTAACCGCTTTTTCCAGTTCGCGCACAGACATCTTTCCGTCTGCTGCTTGTTTTGCTAATTTTATTTGCTGCGTTGTATCGTCAACAACTACAAGGCTTCTAGCATGACCACTTGACAGTCTTCCATCTTCAATCATTTGGATGACCTCTGGATAAAGCGTTAAAAGTCTAAGAGTGTTGGCTACAGAAGAACGGCTTTTTCCTATACGGTCTGACACTGTTTCTTGAGTTAAGTTGTATTCATCCATCAACTGTTTGATAGCTCTAGCTGCTTCTATTGGATTTAAGTCTTCTCTTTGCAGGTTTTCTATGAGTGATATTTCTTTAATTTGTTTTTCTGTGTAAACCTTGACCACAACAGGAACCTTCTCAAGTCCTGCCATCTTAGAAGCACGCCATCTTCTTTCACCGGCTATTATCATATAGTCTCCGTCTTGTTGTCTGGTGACTACTAGCGGCTGAATAACTCCATGCAATTTAATCGAGCTTGCAAGTTCCTGCAACGCTTCTTCGTCAAAGTTCTTTCTTGGTTGATTTGGGTTAGGGTGTATTTTATTTATTTCAAGCTCTTTAACGTCGCCAGAATTTAAAGTTTTTTCAACTGGTTTGGCAGTTGTTTTTGCTTCTTGATTAGTTATGTTTTCATCACTATCTTCTTCATATATGCCGAATAACGACTCAAGTCCTCTTCCTAAACCTTTTTTCTTATCCATTATCTTTCACCTCTCTTAATTTGATTTTTGTATCTTTTGTAATAGGATTATATTTAACCTTATTCCTATCTAAGAACTCTTCTGCAAGTGACATGTAAGCTTCCGCTCCTTTAGAAGATGGTTCATAAATCAAAATAGGTTCGCCATGACTTGGAGCTTCTGCTAGTCTAACATTTCTTGGAATGTATGTAAAGAATACCTTTTTACCAAAGAATCTTAAAATCTCATCGGCAACTTGAGTTGTAAGGTTGGAACGTTTGTCTTTCATAGTCATAACAACGCCTTCAATGTCAATAGAAGGATTAAGATGATATTTGATAAGTTTGATTGTGTTCATAAGTTGAGTTAGACCTTCAAGTGGATAGAATTCACATGGTATTGGAATGATGACACTATCACTTGCAGTGAGTGCGTTGACTGGTATAAGACCGAGTGACGGTGGACAGTCTATCATGATAAAATCATAGTTATCTTTTATCGGTTCTAGTGCCTTTTTAATAATCTTTTCTCTCTGTGGCATTTGAACAATCTCTAATTCAAGCCCAGCAAGGTCAACATTTGCAGGTATAACGTCAAGTCCTTCAACTAATGTTGGTTTGATAACTTCATTTGGTTCCGCATCACCAGCTATCAAATCATAGATTGTTTTTAAGGTTTTGTTCTTCTCTATACCAAGCCCGCTTGTTGCGTTGCCTTGTGAATCTAGGTCAATGACCAAAACTTTTTTACCCATTGCAGCAACATAAGCCGCAAGGTTTGTGCAGGTTGTAGTTTTTCCAACTCCGCCTTTTTGATTTGCTATTGAAATAATTTTTCCCATATATTAAACCTCGTATAGCTATATAATAACACAAAAGTTTACAAATTTTAAGTGTTTATGCCAATTTTTTTTATTTATTTTAAAATATACCAAAAAAATAAGATTATTTTTAATAAACAGCCGATTTTTATATTATAAAAGTTGATATTTCTAAATTCCTTCTATTTATTTTTGCGATTTTTTTATTTTATGATATGATATACTATATAATAAACTCTAAATAATTAACATTTAACATGGAGATGATGGATAAAATATGAAAGATTTTATAAAAAATATATTCTGTAGTTATGTTTATAATCTTAGTGACAAACAAGTGGAACAGTTTGAGCTTTTCTATAAATTTTTAGTGGAAGAAAATGAAAAATATAACCTTACTGCGATAACTGAGCAGAAAGAAGTTGTTGTTAAACACTTTGTTGACAGTGTTTTGCCTGAAAAAGATATAAAGCAGGGTGCGACTGTTATTGACGTTGGAACAGGTGCGGGCTTTCCGGGTGTGCCACTAAAAATTTTAAGACCCGACATTAAGTTGACGCTTTTAGATAGTCTTCAAAAACGCATAAATTTCCTAAATCAACTTCTTTTAAAACTTGGCATTGATGACGTTATAACAACGCACTCTCGTGCCGAAGATTATGTAAAAAATAAAAGAGAATATTTTGACGTTGCATTATCGCGGGCAGTTGCTCAAATTCCTACGCTTGCTGAATATCTGCTGCCTTATGTTAAGGTGGGCGGGAAAGTGCTTATGTATAAAGGAAACAAACTAGAAGAAGAGTTGAAACTTGGTCAGAAAGCAATTTTAACGCTTGGTGGAAAGATAGAAAAAACCGAACACTTCAAGCTAAAAGAAGTGAATAGCGAGCGTTTTATTCTTGTTATAGATAAAATCAAAGCCACAGATAAAAAGTATCCTAGAGCCAAAAATTTGCCAAAAACAAAGCCTATTTTAAACTCTTAGTAGGTTTGGCAACGCGGGTAGCGTGCAACGCACGCAAATTCGTTAGAATTTACTAAAATTTTTGTCCAAAAATTTTAGAACCGCGTTGCCAAACCTACTAAGAGTTATTTTTTACAATTTTATGTTCATTGTTATAAAATTCACATTCAAAAAGTTTTATATCTTATTTTTAGATAAAAACTAAAATTTTTACATAAAGATAACTTTATTATTTAACTTTTGACAATAAAAAAACTAGACTTATCTAAAAAGCCTAGTTATTGTTTTTATTCTGGTTTTTCAACGCGGCTCAATAGCTCTATTGCATATTCGCCGTCAGAGTTTGCTCCTGTTTTGTCAACTCTATACATGTAGTAGTTTGTATCTGTTGTTGTGTCTTCGTCATCACTTGACGAGTTTTCAAGTTGTGCATAGAAGTAAATGTAATCGCCGTCATAGCCACATTGTCCTGAGATTATACTTGTCATTGTCACCATTGTTTGAACGCGGTTATCTATAACGTTTATTCTTGATATGCTTGTGTCATTTGAGTAGTAAACATAGTCACCATCAACAAATAATATATCGGTGTAATCGCTAGATGAAAGAAGTCTTTTAGCTTCAACTTCAGTGCCTAGTGTGCTTTTATACATAACTGCACTTGTTGTGTCTGATACAAATATATAGCCGTCTCCTGCGCTTTGTATATTTGATATAGGTGAAAGTGTATGGAATGCATTTCCACCTGAAAAATATTTATCGTCTGTGACAAGGTTTTTATAGCAAACATTATCTTCTGTGTATTGTATATAACTATAGATAACAATATCACCAACTCTTCCAAGCATTGTGGTTGTTGTGCCTACAACGTCTGTGTTATTGCCATAATCTATGATTTCGCCGGTTGCAAAATCAACGGCTTTGACTGCGGTTGTCTCTCTGTCAGTTCTTTCAGAATCTATAGTGTAAACAACATTTTTTATTGTTGAATTTGCATCGCAAACAGCAACTGAGTTTACGTCTTCTGCAAGTGTTACAGTGTCACCAATTCTATCACCAATTTTTATTGAGTAAAGGTTGTAACTCTCTGCTTCGCTTGTTGTAGGTGAGTAGATAATATAATAATAATTTCCATCTGAGCCTTTTTCAGCTGTTATAACTGAATTTTCATCATATCTGAAAGTGTCAATTTCTTGAAGTCCACTACCATTGAATTTTACTCTAAATAACGATACTTGTGTGTAGTCATTTTCTAGATTGCTTGTTCTATGGGTGTTTGCAGATGTGAAATAAAGATACTCGCCAAGTGCGAACATATATTGATTTTGATAGCCTATAAGTCTTTCGTCGTCAACTTGTTCAACACCTATTGGACTTGGATTTACATAACCATCTTCGTCTTCTTCGCTGTTATATTGAAGAGTTGCTCCTATGTTAAGTCTTGACATATAGCCTGTCTGGGCAGCGGCGTTATAGTCAAAGCTGTCTCCGTCTGATGCAGTGTAGCTGTTTCCAAAGTAAACATAGTCGCCAATGACTGCAATTTGACCTTCAAAATATACTATATCGTCGAAATATATTTTGCTTCCGTCTGGATTTCTTATATCACTCACAGTTGCACAGCCTGTTAGAATAAATGCCATGCAAATGATAAGTAGTAGCACTTTTATAAAGTTGTTTTTTAAAATAGCTTTCATTCTTTACTCCGTTTTAGTTAATACTTTTTGTAGTTTACAACACTTTGTCATTTTTGTCAATTAAAATCATAAGTGTTAAGAGAATATATATTAAATATAGCCTTTATTATATTTCTTTAACCCTAATATTTATAAAGTTTTTTAAACAATTTGAATCAACCTATTATCTGCTATATCACAGGACGTCAAAAAATATGGTATGCCATTTTTGACAAAGGTTGTTTCAATTTTCTTAAGTCCATGCAGGTGTCCAAAAACAACCTTGCTGACATTGTATTTTTCAATCAGTCTTGTGAAATCACTGTCATCTTTTGAAAAATTGGTTGGCGGGTAGTGCATCATACATATAAGCTCTTCGCCGTTTTGTCGCAGTTTGTCCGCTGCCTGCAAGGTTAGCTCTAAACGCAAAACTTCTCTATCATAGATTTTTTTGTTCTCTTCTGACTGCTCGGCGTTTCTTTCGGGCACTGTCCAACCACGTGTGCCACAGATTATGACGTTATCAAACTTTATGGCATCATTTTGAATGGCATAAAATCCACTTGGCAATACTTTTCTTACAGCTGAAATTGACTTCCACCAATAGTCGTGATTGCCACGTATTATAACCTTTTTGCCCGGAAGAGTGCTTAAAAGTTTAAAGTCTTCGTCTGTCTCTTCAAGTTTCATAGCCCATGAAAAATCACCAGCAAGAAGAACAATGTCTTCGTCTGTCACTTTTTCTTTCCAATCTGCAAAAATTTTGTCTAAGTATCCTTCCCATACAGGTCCAAAAATGTCCATAGGTTTAGGATTGTTTATAGATAGATGCAGGTCGCTTATTGCAAATACTTTCATTATAAACTTTTCAAAACCTCTTGAACTTCTCTCATGTCACATTTGCCGTTATAGTTTGCTTTAAAGTGCTTCATAACAGATGGAATAGATTTATCTTCAAGAGAATTTATAATATCTTTTATTTCTTCTTTAGTAAGCTGCTTTGGAAGATATTTCTTTGCAAGCTCTATCTGAGTTTCAATGTTTTTGACTTCTTCTGTGTGATTTACCTTTTTATAATTTTCTTTTTCTTCTTCAAGCTCTTTAATAGTCTTTTGCAAGATATTTGCTATATCACTATCATTAACTTCTTCGCCTTTTTCACGCTTTTTGATATTCTCAAGCATTATTTTATTTAAAACAACGCTATAAAAACTTCTTGCAACGCTGTCTTTATCTTTCATTGCTTGAACATTTGCTTTTTTAATTTCATCGTATAACATAGTTTTCTCCTTTTATATAATTCTATTATAGTTAATTTTTTAAGTTTTTCAAAATGATTTAGTGGTGGGCGAGCGTTTTAAGTTGTCAAAAAAAATTTTTTTTGACAACTTTGCAAGTTTTTTCAAAACTTGCTCGTTTGCCCTTGCGGGCAAACAAAACGCTCGCCCACAGCCCATCCACACAATGTATTTCATCCATACTGCAACAATTTCTCTCACAAATATTATATCGCCCACACTATGTCAGTTCTTCCATATAATAATTTTCGTCCATAGAAAAATATTTTTTACATAATTAATACGTAACTTTTTATTCTTATCTATCTAATTATTTTTTCTTGAACATGTGTTATCTAATCTTCTTTTACAATGTTTATTACATTTGCCTTTACTTTTTCATTAAATTCAGTGCAGGTGATGATAGTTTGAGTTTTTGATGTGAAGTTTAAAAGTTTTTTTCTTCGCTCGCTGTCAAGCTCACTAAACACGTCATCGAGAAGGAGAATAGGGTATTCTCCAACACGGTTTTTTATTATTTCAAGCTCTGCAAGTTTCATAGAAAGAGCAACCGTTCGCTGCTGACCTTGACTGCCATAATTTTTTACTTCTGTTCCATTTAGATAAATATCAAGTTCATCTCGATGAGTGCCAACGGTGGTGTAGCCAAGCTTGAAATCCTTTTCAATATTTTTTTGAAGATATTTAAACATCTTTTCACTATACCCATCACAATCAAAGGATGAAATATATTTAATATCTATATCTTCCTTGCCGCCAGATATATATTGGTGTGCAAGTTTGGCATAAGGCAAAAGTTCATCAATAAATTTTTGCCTTTCAATAGCAATCTTCTCAGCAAGGTCAGAAAGTGCTCTGTCCCATATCTCAACCGTTTCTTTGACAACTTCAATGTCCTTAGTGCTTTTAAGAAGTTTATTCCTATTTGCAAGCACCTTTTCATATCTTCCGATAAGATAGAAGTATCTTTTGTTTGTTTGAGATATGTCAATATTCATAAATCTTCGCCGCTCGTCAGGGCTTTCTTTGACAAGTTTAAGCTCATCAGGTGAAAAGAACACCGCGTTTGCTCGTCCCATAAGCTCGCCAATCTTATGAATACCTATCTCATCTATCTTTATACTTTTCTTTTTATTTTCATCAAAATATATTTCAATCTTCTCGTCACGATATCTTTTTGAAAATTCGCCGCAAATATATGCCTTATTTTCTCCCCACTTTATAACTTCCTTTTCCTTCGACGTTTTAAAACTCTTTCCAATGACAGCAAAAAAGATTGCTTCAATAACATTTGTCTTTCCTTGAGCATTCTTTCCAACTAGGATATTAAGTTTTTGGTCAAAATTGAAGGTTTTATCTTTATAACTTCTATAATTTATAAGCCTAAGTGAGTTAATAACCATGTTTATATTTTATCACAACTTATATTTTTTACAAACATAATTTTTATTTAAGAGATAAAAGTTTGATTTTTCTTGCAAAATGTCTTATAATAAAAGAGCATTTAAGGAGAAACAATGAAAACAATATCAAAAAACTTAAAAACAGCACTTTTATCACTGCTTTTTCTTTCAATCATAGCTATTTCAAGCGTTTTGCTTGTTGGCTGCGGCGGTGATGATATTGAAAGAGACGTCACAAAACTTGACGGAATAATTGACACTGTTCAAACGACTACAGTAAGTGATAACGGAGAGATTACTGGTTTTGCTCTTGTATTTTTAACAGAGCCAAGCGAATTTTCTGCCACTTATAACGACGCTGTTATTGAAGCGGAAGTAACAACTATTGAAGATTACAACAATAATGGTTTGATAGTATCGGCTTATAAATACGCATTTTCTTTTGACTCTACTAGCGAAGAAAGTTATAACCTTTCACCTATTCATGTGTCTGTCACAGTTTCTGAGCAGCAGTATGAGTTTGACCTTACAAGCGACCTACTCGAGAGAATATATCCTTCTCTAGCTTGAGTAAACAGATTTAAGTTTATATATTTTTCTATAATCAATCTATTTTCTTTTTAAGGCGGAATTTAATTATTCCTCGCCTTTTTTGTCAGCCTAAGTTGACTTTTGGCTTTTCTGATATTATAATAATAACTAAGGTGGTTTTATATGCAAGATTTAGCTTCTTTATGGCAAGCAGTGCTTGATAAAATTGAATTGACAGTATCTAATGTCTCTTTTGTTATGTGGTTTAAACCGCTAAAAGTTGTGGATTTTGTTGACAATAAAAAGCTTATTGTTGCCGCAAACTCAACTTCAGCTAAGAATCAAATTTTACGAAATTATTTTGACAGCCTTCTTAAAGCCGCTCAAGATATTTTTGGCGAAAGTATTGAAATTGAAGTGCTTGACCAAAACGAAGAGCTTGAATACATAAAATCAAATGGAGAAAAGACTAAAGAAAAGGAAGTTGAAATCACTAAAAATCCTTTCAATGCCAAGTATACATTTGATAATTTTGTCGTTGGCAAATCAAATCAATTTGTCTATGCCGCAGCAAGAGCAGTTGCAGAGCATCCAGGTGAAAAATTTAATCCACTTTTCATATATGGTGGTGTTGGACTTGGTAAAACCCATCTTTTAAATGCTATTGGCAACTATTTGAAGGAATATAGCCCTAATTTGAAGGTTAAATACGTCACTTGTGATCAGTTTTCAAACGACTATATTGAAAGTTTGGGCATGGTTTCTTCAAATCGCAACAAAGATATATCTGAGTTTAGAGCAAAATATCGAAATCTTGACGTTTTAATGGTTGATGATATTCAATTTATTTCAAAGAAGACAAGCACACAAGAAGAATTTTTCAACACTTTCAACGAGCTTTATCAAAATAACAAGCAAATAATCATTGCATCAGACCGTCCACCTAAGGACATTGAGACCCTTGCAGAGCGTCTACGTTCTCGTTTTTCATCCGGTCTTATTCAAGATATTCAATCACCAGACCTTGAAACACGTATCGCCATTCTCAGAAAAAAATGTCAACTTGAAAAATATGCAATAGATGACGAAGCTATTGATTTTATTGCTGAGCGAATTAACACAAATATTCGTGAGCTTGAAGGTATGCTTTCAAAGGTATACTTCCTTGCCACTCTTTCAAATAAGCAGGTAGCAACTAAAGAAGATGCAATAGAGGCCTTCAACGGCCAACTTGAAGAAGAGAAAAATGAAGGCATCTCGGCAGACGATATCATAGACACCGTTTGCAAATACTATGATATAACAAGGCAAGATATAGTTGGCAAGAAAAAATCTAAGGAAGTTGTTGAGCCACGTATGATTGCCGTCTATCTCATCTGTGAATACCTTGAAATACCGCTTGTTTCCATTGGAAAAATGTTTGGCGGAAGAGATTATACAACAATTATCCACTCGCGTGACAAGATAACTGACGAGCTTAAAACTTCACATAAAACTCAGTCTATAGTAAGCGACATTAAAAAAATGTTGACAAATGGATAAAAAAAATAATTCATCAACATTTTATCCACATTTTTAAAACCTATATATAGTGTCATTTAAAAATTAAAAATCAATTTTTGGCTATATATAGTGTCACAAAAAAGTTATTCACATATTCACATTGCCTAATAATAATTATTATTTAAAATAAATAAAAAATAATTATCTTCTTCTGTTAGGGCGAGAAAAAACATTTTTAAAAAATTATCTTTTTCTTTAAAAAACAAAGAAAAAAAATCAATAAAAAATAATTTTAAAAATTTTTTAAAAAAATAAAAATTAATTTAAAAAAAATAAAAAAATAATATTTTTGTGGATTATTTTTAAATTTTTTTTAAGATTATATTTTTACATAAAGTTATCTAAAAAACTTGATTTATTTCTCTCAAAGTGGTAAAATTATATCAGAATTTAAGGAGAGAAATTTATGTTAGTAACATGTCAAGGACTTGAGCTTTCTGAAGCTTTTTTAAGAGTTAGCAAAGCTATTTCAAATAAGATTGCAAACCCTATACTTGAAGGTATTAAAATTATTGCAGAAGATGACACTCTTACAATGTCTGCAACTGACACAGAGCTTACCATTGAAAAGAAGATTAAGGCAGATGTTAAAAGTGAAGGTGAGACTGTTGTTCCTGGAAGATTTATCACAGAATTTGTAAAAAAACTCACTAGCACTGAGATAGAGCTTGAAGTGAATGAAAAAAATCAAATGACCATTCGCTATGAAGATAGTGAAAGTGTTATTCAGTGCTATAATCCTGTTGAATATCCTGGCTTTAAGAGAGTTGAGGGCAAGGAATATTTTGGGATAAGTCAAAAGGATTTCAAAACTTGCGTCAATAAAACAATCTTTTCAGTTGCGCTTGACGACTCAAGACCTATTTTAAAGGGAGTGCTTTTTGATATAAATGGAAATGAACTTAATGTTGTTGCACTTGACGGATATCGTCTTGCAAGAGTTAAGAAAAATATCAATTCAAGCATAACAAAATCTATCGTTGTGCCTGCAAGAAGCTTAAGTGAGCTTAGCAAGATGATTGATGATAGTGATGAAATTATCAATATCTATATTGACCAATATACAATCATGGTTGACCTTGGAGACACAAAGGTTACTTCAAGACTACTCGAAGGAGACTATATCAATTATAAGCAAATCATACCTGTAAATTATGAAACCTTTGTTATCATAAATAAAGAGCAGTTTGAACAAGCCCTTGAAAGAGCAACTCTTCTTTCTCGCGCAAGCAATAACAACTTTGTTAAGTTTGATATCAAAGAAAACAACCTTTGCATAACTTCAAATTCAGAACTTGGAAATATCAAAGAAAATATCAATGTAAGTGTGTCGGGTAAGGACCTTGTGATATCTTTCAATCCAAGATATTTCCTTGAAAGTTTAAGGGTAAACACAAATGAATTTGTTAAGATTTGTTTCAACAAGCCATCAACACCTTGCGTGATTGTTCCAACAGAAGAAGACGAATTTTTATACTTAATCCTTCCTGTTAGAGTAATTGGATAGGTTGAAATATTGACTTAATTTGGATAGGTTTATTTGATTTAAAATCAATTTTAAATTTAAAGCTAAAAAAATTATAATATTTAAGCATTTTAAAAAGGTAAAATAAAGTAAATAAAAAAAACACTTTAAATTTTTACCTTATTATTTTAATATAGGCATTGACAACGGAAAAATTATAGTTATAATTATTAAAAAGGAGATAATTATGTTAGATAAGAAAAAGTATTCATTCTACTTATATGGAATAACAAACGTAAAAGAAAATGATAGGTCAGGCGTCTTTGGACCTAATGCTAGCCCAGAAGATATAAAAAGAACCATAAATCCTAACCTTTTGATTGTTGAATACGGCGGTGGAAAAAATTTTTTTGTTAAAAAGGTTGATGCCTATGATTTTGTTAAGGCCATTGTTGGTGAAAACTTTTTAAAAGAATATGACATTGATGAGAAAAAGTTTTATGAAGTTATAAACAAAGCAGGATACGTTAATGCGTTAAATGAATTATTGCTTGGAAGGGGTATAATTTTTGTAACAGAATTTAAAAGCTATTTTGAATATTCAAATGGCGGACAAAATAGAGTGGTAGGCGTTACAGGCATTGATTTAGATGGTGAATACATTGCTAAAAACGAAAGTGAATTGTTTGGAGACAATGTTTCATATAATGACATCTACAAATATGATGCTGCGCTAATAAATAAGAGAGAAAACGACGATCAAGAAGGTGATAACGGCGACATAGAAGCTGAGTAAAGTTTTATAAATTTTTAAAAAAAATAACAAAAAAATGAGTTTTTAAATAAACTCATTTTTTTTACTTGTCAAGGACTACAAAATTATTGTAAAATAAATATGAAATGCAATTACAAAAAAATAAATAAGGAGAATATTTATGAACTATTTTGAAGATGAAAAAAATGTGTATTTTGCCAAGATGAAAGAAAAGGCAGTTATTCCAAGCAAGGAAGAAGAAAATGCGGGGTATGATATCTTTGCTTGTTTTGATGAAGATTATATTTTAATCGAGCCGCACAAAACTTGTCTTATTCCAACAGGTATTGCATGGGCTTGCAGTCCAAGTTTTTATCTTCAAATTGAAGAGCGTTCTTCAACGGGGAGTAAGGGAATAAAGAAGAGTGCGGGCGTTATTGATAGTGGTTATCGCGGGGAGATTAAGATTGCCATCACAAACTCAAATGATAGAGTTCTTGTCTTTTCAAACTTGACTGAAGAAGAACTTAAAGAAAAATATAGTGGAAAGTTTGATGATGCCCTTATCTATAACACAAAGAAAGCAATAGCACAAGGAATTATTCATAGAGTGGAAAGGATGAATATCAAAGAGATAGCCCTTGACGAGCTTTTAAAAATTTCATCAAATCGTGGTGATAATGGCTGGGGAAGCACAAATAAATAATTTATTTAAAATATTAAAATCTTTTAAGATAAAAAATAATTTAAAATTTTATAAAATAAAAGTTAAATAATAATACAATGTTATATAAATAAATTTTTAGTTTTTATTTAATTTTATTTTTTCTTATAAAAAATTTAAAAAAGAATAAAAATAAAGAAAAATAATAAAAATAATATATTTTTTATAATTTTAATAAAAAATACGATAAATTTTTGTTTTTTATCGTATTTTTTTGTATTTAATTTATTTTTATTTTATTTATAATTTATTCTTCAGTTTCAGTGTTTTCAGTTATAGTTGAAGTTTGGGTTTGCTCGTCAATTATAAACTTTTCATCACCGCTAAAGTTTATTGTGGAGCCAGAGAATATAACTTGATTGTTTGCGGACTTTAAATCCTGCCCGTCTTCAATACAAACAACACAAAGTTTGGCGTTTGCATAGTCTCCTGCATAGCTTGTTGTGACTATGCTAGAATTTATTTGCAGTGTGTTTGACACGCTATCTTCAAGGTGAATGACGCTGCTGCTGTTTTCTTCTAGGTCTTCTCTATCTTGAAGGGCGGTAAGGTAGGCGTTTTCTATTGTCATGACAACATTTTCGCCGTTTAGATATATTGGATTAAAACCGATTAGATAACTATTTTGGTTTATTGTGATATTTCCATTTGCGTGGTTTATAAGGTTGAGTGAAATATTGTCACTGCCAATTATGCTGTTTGAAATATTGATATCAACGTCGCTGCAATCTTGAAGTGTTACGCCGTTATTGCCGTCTATATTTGAATTTGTGATATTTATTTCGCTGTTTTGCATGCCACTAAAATATATTGCAGATTGAGTAGACGTTGTGGATAAAAATTCACAATTTATAATATTAAGTGTTATATTTTCAAAGTTATTTGTTGCTGTCTGTGATTTTTCACCGCTTATTGAAAGGTTTTTATAGTTAAACGATATATTATCAAGAGTTAGGGTGAAGTTGTTTAGGTTACTTTCTTCGTTATTTAATACAATGAGTGGGCTATCATTTGTGTCTCGTGAGATTATATTAAGGTTTGCAATGGTTGTTTGATAGTTTTCGTCGTCTTGCACGTCGTCAATTATGATAAAGGCAGGATTGTCATTGTTTGGAGTGACTGTTGTATAGCTGTCTTGAGATACAATACCATAGATTGTAAGGTTTTTAGATTTAGGAATAGTCACTGAGCTTACGTTGTAGTGAGTGCCTGTTATCATAATGCTGTCGCCTGCAGAAGCTGAGTCTATGACAGATTGAAGATTTGAATATATTGATACGGTGTGGTTTGCTCTGATTGTGAGCGGAATATCAACAGAATGTTCTTGATAGGTTATTGTGATAGAGCTATCATTGTAGGTGAACGGGTCGGATGAATAGGTGTAGTCTGTTAGCGGCTGCGTCTTTCCGCTTGCGTAGACAAGCTCAAGTGCAAGCCCTGTTGGGTCAAAGCTGTCGCCTATATAGTATTCGGTTTTTAAAGGATTTGATACAATAGCAATTTCGCTTACATAGTCTTCCATGACATTGAGCGGTATTTCGTAGGTATAGTTTTCATATACAATTTGAAGAATATCACCGATATTGAGTGGGTCTGGCACGATGATTTGATAATCTTCAGGACTGAGCTGTCTTTCTTCGCCACTTTGATATTGAACCCAAACCGCCATTCCAGTGCTTTCAAAGGATTGTCCAACATAGTAGTTTTTGATAACCGAGTTTTCGTCAACATACATATTGAAAATTTGTCCATCGGTGACGTTGACTGTGCAAGTTGCTTTAAGGTCTGTTCCCACAACGCTGCAAGTGATGATAGCTGTGCCATAGTCAAGAGTTTCAACTCTGCCGCGTCTATTTATCGTGGCAATGCTGTTATCTGACGTTGACCATTCAAGAGTATAATTTTTTGCGTTGTTTGGCTGAACATCTAGCGTCAGATATGTGCCTTGACCTTTGAAAAGCTCTATTTCACTTTGGGTGAAACTTATGCTTTCAACAGGCACGGTAGAGCCGCAAGATATGAGAATAAGTGAAGAAGAAAAGAGAAAAAAGCAAAAAAGTAGAGAAATTAGTAGCCTTTTTCTTGTTAAAGCAACCTTTTTCATAAGCACTCCTTTATACTTTAATATATCTAAAATATAACATACTATCAGAAAAAATCAAAATAAATTGCTATAAAGTGATTTTAACCTTTTTATGTTTATTTTTAGTCTTTATAAGTTAAAAGAGTTTTAAAAAGGCAAGGAGAATAAGCATAACACCGCTTAGCCATGAAAGATTGAGTTTTATCTTCTTTGAAAGTTTTTTGCCCAAGATATTGCCAATGCAAGCAAACAAAAGCCCTATAAAAAATGCAAAGATTATAAGAAAGTAGGGGTATGATATGTTCATACCGCTGCCAAGTCCAACGCCAAGACTGTCAATAGAGAGAATTGTGCCTATCAAAAGTGATTCTTTGAGTGATAGAACTTTATCGTCATTTAAGTCGGCAAGAGACGGGTCTAGGGCGACCTTGAAAAACAGGCTGAAATTGAAAATTTTAATTACGGTGGTGTCTTTTTTAGTCCGTTTTTCAAGCCAAGATTTAATAAGCTCTACAATAAGTTTTATAAGTCCAACTAGAAGCAGCACAGAGAAAGATATATATTTCGTCACGTCGCTTGAGATGACACCTGAAAGAAGATAGCCAAGTGCTATTCCACAGGCAAGAACAAGCGTGCTAAGGATTGATATAAGTAAAATTCGTTTGAAGGGAACTTTTATATTTGATATGCCATAGCCAAAGAATGTGGCAAGACTGTCAAAGGATATGGCAAGAGAAAAAAGTAGTGCTTCAAGTATATGATTTATCATAAGTGACCCTTATACATGATATTAAAAACGCAAAACTTTTGTTAAAATATATAATTTTTTATTATTTTTAAATTTTTTATATTATTTTTATTAATTTGAAAAGTTTTTATTTTTATAAATTTTTTGTTAATTATTGTCGCTTTTTTATTAATTATTGTCGTTTTTTTATTAATTATTGTCGATTTTTGTTGACTTATTATTAATTTTTATAAATTTTTTATGTATTTTTATAAAAATTATTAGCCTTTATTTAAAAGGGCAATAGAACTGCAGATATAAAAAAAGTGATATTTTTTATAATATCACCATTTTATTTTCTTTAATTTATAGATACGTCAACGTTATAATCTGGAAGTGGTTTGCCATTTAAAGTGTAAAGAATGTAGTAATCATAGAAAGTTGCATCTTCGTCTGGAACTTCATCTCGAACGTCTGCACTGCTTTTAAAGTGGCCGAAATAGTAGTAAAGAACATCACCTTCAAAGTAGGCATAAGAAGAGTCTTCACCTTGATAGTATAGGCTTACTCTTCCTTCACTATCTACGGTGTATGAATCGATAACTAGTGGTATTTGCATAGACGCTGTTCCATCACTATTTAAAACTATATCTCCTGTATATTTGATTGAAGTAGGATTGTTCTCTTCAATGTCATAGTAAGTTTCTTCGTTTGTTTTTGAATTGATAAGTTTGAATCCAACCGCCTTATACGTGCCATATTCCATTTTGTAAGGCTCTTCACCGCAGCCTGTCATCAGAAATGCTAGTGGCAATAGAAGCAAAAGTGCAAACAGACCGATACTAAATTTTTTAACTTTTCCCATATAAAATCCCCCTTTTATTATATGTAATTTAATTTTAACAAATTTTTACATTTAAGTCAAATAAAAAATTTATATATTTAAATTAATAGAATCAATAAAAAAAGTGAGAAGTTAGTCTCACTTTTAAAAAAATAAATTTTTTAAATAAGGATTTATAAATTTTTTATTAATTTTTGTTGATTTTTATTGATTTTCGTCGAATTTTGTTTGGTTTTTAAATTTTTTCATATTTTTTTATTTTAAAAGTTTTTTATAATCAAGCCCCATTTCGTCTTTCATGTGGCTAAGTATTATTGAAGCTTCCTTTGATGCCTTTTTGCTGTTTTCAAAGAGCATTGTGTAAATGTCGTTTATGTGGTTTAGAAGATACGCTCTCTTTTCTCTTATTGGAGCAAGAAGCTCTTGGATTATATTATTTAAAAATAGTTTCACTTTAACGTCGCCTAGACCGCCTTTTTGATAGTGGGCTTTAAGCTCGTCAAGATTTTTGTATTCTGGAAGATATTTTTCAAAGTGGCGGTTTTCACAAAAAGCGTCAAGATAGGCAAACACAATATTTCCTTCGATTTTGCCCGGATCTGACACTCTGATATGGTCTGGGTCGGTGTAGGCTGACATGATTTTTTCTTTTATCGTCTTTTCGTCGTCGCATAGATAGATTGCATTGCCTGCTGATTTTGACATTTTAACCTTGCCGTCAAGTCCCGGAAGTCTGCGACAGATGCTCTCTTCTGGCAAAAGTGCTTTAGGCATCGCAAAAACAGGGATTTTAGGGCTATATGTGTGGTTGAAAGACGCAACAATTTCTCTTGCCTGTTCAAGCATAGGCAGTTGGTCTTCGCCGGCAGGAACGATGGTTGTTCCAAAAGCCAAGATGTCGGCAGCTTGAGAGACAGGGTAGTTTAAAAAGCCGATAGGAATTGACTTTTCAAAGCCACGCTGTTTGATTTCGTCCTTGATTGTTGGGTTGCGTTGAAGCCTTGAGACTGAGACTAGGTTCATAAAATATGACGTCATTTCAAAAAGTTCTGGCACAAGAGATTGAATAAAGATTGTCACTTTTTCAGGGTCTATCCCGGCAGAGAGATAGTCAATCGCCACCTGAATTATGTTGTTTTTAACCTTATCAACACGGTCTGCATTGTCGGTGAGAGCCTGCGTGTCTGCAATCATGATATAAAATTTTTCGTAAGAACCTTCATTTTGAAGTTTAAGCCTGTTTTTTATTGAGCCAACGTAGTGTCCAAGATGCAGGTTTCCTGTTGGTCTATCGCCTGTTAAAATAATATCTTTCATAATTTTTTCCTTTTAGAAATTTACTATTAAAAAATTGAAAAAACATAGAAAAATTCACTTAAATAAGCATTTTTTGAGGCTTTTTTCAATTTTTATATTTTATTATAAATTCAAATAAATTCTCTGTCAAATAAAATTTAACTTTTGCGTCAGTTTTTTGTTTGTTTTTAAGCATATTTTTGTCTTATTAGAGCAAATTATATTAAGCACTTTTTAATTCTTTCATACATAGAAAAAAGTTTTAATTTAGTTTTTCTAAGTTTTATTTTTAAAATAAAAAACAGCAATTTGTAAAAAATGGTCTTTTTTTGTCTTAAAGTGTTTGATTTGTTTGCTTTTGGACTTATATTATTATATAATATAAATATAAAATTTGAAGAGGTGTGTTATGTTAAGAAAAATAAACAAAAGTATCATTCTTCTTGCCTTTGTTTTTCTTGTGGCTGGCGTTCTTTTATGCTTGCCTTTCAAAACGCAGTCAAAGGCTCTGGCAGATAAGACAGAACAGGTGTCCTTAAATGACAATTCGGAGACCGGCGAGATAGCCTTAAGTGATAGCTCCGAGCTTGATTCTTGGGCAAATGACGTGTCGATGCTTTCGGTGACGACGTCTGATATAATGCAGACCACGCTTTATGGACAAACTGTTAGGATAATCTATACAGCAGCGGGGCTTGCCAACGTTGCCTATAATGTCAACAGCGGAACTTCGGGCTGGGCAAACGGCATTTATGTTCTTGCGGCTAACATAAACCTTTTGGGCTCTGTTTGGACGCCTATTGGAACATACTCTCACCCATTCACAGGAACGTTCTTAGGCGAAGGGCACACAATTTCAAATATCATCCTTGACTATAACTTTGCAGACCAAACAAGAAGTAGCGGACTTGGGATATTTGGCAGAACAAGTGGTGCAACGATTGCTGAAGTAAGACTTTCTGGCAGTGTTCTTGTAAGTAGAGATAATGGCTATAATACAGGAAATCTTATTGGTGAAGCTACAAACAACACAGAGATTATCAACTGCCGTGACAATACTTCTTCTGACTATAACACAATCGGCAGTTTATCAGATTCAAGAGTATATTTAAGTTCAACCTATCTTGTTACCAACTTCTCATCTAGCGGCGAAGTTACAAGTATATCTACAAGCTCTGACGGACAGAGCACAAGTTCTCTTCAAGGGGTCAGCAGAGTCAATGGCTATGTTGTCTATTTTATTAGTGACGGGGAATACAAATTCTATATGAACAACTCGCTATGGCATGACACGGACGGCGAAAGATTGCGTGTTATTGTAAGCACTGACTACCAAAACAGCACAGACACAATAAACAACTTTATGTTTACAACCTGCCTTCCACAAATCCGTGAAAGCTTGGGAGTTGACGACATAACAATTCCTTATCCTATTCGTCTTGGATATAGGGCAACTATTCCAACTTGCAGCTCGGCAAACTCTCTTATCACAGCAAGTGAAATGAGCTGGGCTTCAGAGACAGTCAGTGCCGCCTTTGATATGGGCTATGGCACAAGGTCAGCTGTTGTGACAATTCCATATGATATGTCTTACTATGAATTTTTTACAAGCGAAAACCAGACAATAGCAGGAAGAAATTATAACGGAATAAGCTATATGTCAAGAGCGGGATATGAACTAAACACCATTTTGGGTAGTCGCGGAAACAATGTATATCAAGATGGAGCACATGTTTATCCTGAAGGTGTGGATAGGGGTTTCTATTATGGCTATCCAACTTCAACAGATGACACAGTTTTCACTTGGACGGCTCTGACAAATCGCGGTTTCAATTTTAGATTTTTAATTGAATATGAGGACTATAGTCTTGGCGGAATTGATTACACAACCTTCTCAAACAACATTTCAAATATTGAAGTTTCAAGCGGAGATGTGACGGTTGAAGATAATCTATTCCAAGTTACAGGACTAACAGCAGGCGAAGATGTTACAATTTCTTTCAATTTAAACGCAGGTTATCAACTGACGCTTGAAAGTGAAAATAATATCTATATTGATTCAAATCATTCAAACAATGCCTACTCTGGAACTAACAACGTCTTTTTAAATGGCAGACAAAGTGGCGTGTATCTAAACTTTGCAAACTTTACAGGCTATGACCAAACATACACAACGGTCAATGCTAACAATGACAGTTATAATCAAATTGCCATGACTGGGGTTGTGTCAAATACCGACCCAAGAACAAATAGAACAATCACTTTGAACCTTTCAAATATTGTTGGGCAAAATGGAAACGTATACATAGTATTGGAAAGAATGACTCAAACATTCCATGTCAACACAAATATCTCAACTCTTCTTCCAAATGAGCAGAAGATAGAAAACAGCTTCACTTGGGTCTATAACGGAGCGGATTACATACAAGAGAGTTTTACGATTGAAGTTAGATATAATCAATCCTTTGTTATAACCTTTTTAATTGGTGACACTGGCAATGCTTCAAGTGACTATTATACTCTTTCAGTGGACACAGGAAACCTTGCAAATCCTCAAGTGACCTATAACACTGAAAATATGGCACAGATTGGAACTAACTCCTATTATAAAGGCTTCACCATGACGGGAATTGTAAACTCGCTTGCAGAAGATGACTCGATTACCGCAAATATCGGTGAGCTTAGAGCGAGTGTTGAGCTTAGTGTGTTTAATGGCAGTGAAGAAATTATACTTGACGGTGCTGACAATAGCACTCAAGGAATGAGCGCCGTTGTTAATGGACAGTCACTAGGTTTGAGTGCAACAACCTTTGCACCTTTAAGACCTACACAACAAGACCAAGTTGTGTTTACAACAAATGGATATTACACTCCAACCCACATTGAAATTATTGACAATGCAACCTCAAGCGTGATTGTAAATGACGTGTTTAGCGGAAGTTATCAAGCAAGTGAAATCTTCACAACCGCTCATACCGGTGTGCCACCTATCAACTATTCAATAAATATCTATGTGGAAGAAAAATACTATGCGATAGACTGGGTAAACTTTGATTTCAATATTGGTGGAACAAACTATAATGGAAGCACAAACTATGACTTTTTAAGTGACCTATTCACTTTGACAATATATAATGGCAGCAATAGTGCAAGTTCTTTCCTTCCGGGACAGACTATGAGAGTTGTGCTTACCATGACAAGCTTAGGCCGCTCAATCCTATATGGAGACACAAACAATTATATCTATGACAACGCAGTTCCAAGCAGCGTTGGGGCAGGTTTTGCCGCCGGCGTTATGACCACTGACCCATCGGGTGCAAATAGCGGCGTGTGGGCATTTAATTACGTTGTGGGAACTTTTGAGTTTGACTTTACCTTCACATTCCAATATAAAACAATAAACCTTTCAATAAACGGACTTGTGATGAGCAATTCTCTTGACGTTATTTTAAATGATAGCTCGCTCTTCAACCCTATCAGCGGAAGCTATTCATATTCATATAATGGAAGTCAAGTATCTCTTCGCGGCTCAAGTTTTGGAAGCATATCAATTCACACTCAATACTATCTTCTTGGTTGGTATCTAGCAAACGGCAACGTGCTAGCGGAAAACAACTATCTTGATATAACAAATAGCTCTGCTCTTATAGACGGCTATATGGATATCTCTCAAGAGAACAATGTGAGTGAGTATTCAATCAACCTTCAAGCCGTTGTTGAGCGAAGAACTATTGCTCTTAGTTATCAGGCGGGAAATGCCGGCAAGGGCGAAATAATCACAGGAACTATTCAAAGTCAAATTCTTAACTATGATACACCTGTAACGCTCCAATCACCATTCACAAATAAGGGCTACACCTTTGTTGCATGGTCTTATACTATTGGAAGCACTGCTCGCACAACAAATCAAAGCACCTTCTCTCTTACCGATGGTGACTGGTCTAGAGTGTTTGGCTCAACTGCTTCAAATGATATGCAGGCTTGGTCATCCTTTGTAAATAATGATAGGGTTCAATCTTCATCTCAGACAACTTTAACCTTAACTGCCACATGGTCTGCAATCTCTTATGGACTTGTTATTGATGGAAGGAACTATAACAACATATTGCAAAAGGGCGATGAAATTCGACTTGTAGCAAGTGGAAATAAAGATGGTGGCGGAACATACACCATCTATAGAAATGGCTCTCAAAGTGGTTCTGGTATGGCAAGTGGAACTATAAATGGTTATCTTGCTGTTGGATTTACTATTGAAGAGAGCGAAAGCTTTACAAATGATATAACAGGAAGCTATGCATCCTTCGTATTTGATGGCGACAACTTTGACCAGATACTTGGAAATGTCTATAATCAGTTTAGAACGCTTACTATTTCGACCGAAAGAGAAGCTGCACCTTATAAGGTGTATATCGCTGAGTCTGACTATTATAACACCACAGTGAGCGGAACAACCGCCACCTATGGCGAAGATGAAAACGGAGTTTATGTTGTTGTAACTTACAATCAAATTCCTACAATCCTTGATAGGTCAAGCTCTGACTTCTTATTCAATAGCACGTCGACCTCTGGCAAACCTATCACCATTTCAAGACTTGGCTACACCTTCAGCGGACTATTCTATAACTTTGACGCGACGGAAAGATTTAACTCGGTAAGAGATATTGAAGTGACACCTATCTGGACGAGAAACAGCCAAGTTGACACAATGCAGGCAAATATCTCTTGGGCGAGTGAATATCTTGAAGGGCTTAGCACCTTCTATCTGCTTAACAGTCAAGATATCTTTATAGGAACAATAAGTGACCTTAGTGTTGGAAGCACGCCTATCACTATAACACCTTCGCTTATGCTTGAAAATGGCGAGCAACTTATAGATTATGGTTATATTCTGACCTATCGTGATGGCACAGAGCAGACAATCACACTAAGGGAGACAGCAAACTTCAATATCAATGCTCTTTCTAAACAAGCACAATATACAATAAGGTTCTTTGTGACTGTTTCAGATACCCTTTATAATACAGCATCAAACACTTCTCACACCGATGAGAGCGACACTATAACCTTTAATATGGTTAAAAACTCATTCGCTTTTGATAGCAATTTCGTTTCTGTCTACAATGGCACAAATGAATTTGTTCCAGCTCTTGCAAGCGGTGGATATACAAATGTAAATGACTATGGCAGAGTTTATATAAGATATGCTTATGATGGTCAAGAAATCGCTGAAGCTTATAGAACATATATTTCTGTTACAGAATTTTTCAGAAGCGAAAGCTTTGCTCTGACAGGCGGGGATTATAATGTTGGAACAAACAAGGATTTGACGTTTAATATCAACACAAGCTATTTTTCAACCCATTCAAATATAAATGACGTTATTGTAACTCCAAACACAAATTGGGCAGACCTTATAAATGACGTCGCAGCAAGCGGTTCAAACTATGCATTCACATATTTTGGTGGCGTAGAAATTGTTAAGGCAAGATTTACAATCAACTTTGGCGTGTCGTCAACCTATTATTTTGAAGATACAGAGCTTATCGTCTACACTCATGACGGAAGCAATATCACCTTCTCAATAGGTGACGTCGACTTCACATATACCCTTACAAATATAATCTACACAGGCGGATATCATGAAGAAGATACCACCTTTACTGGCGAGAACGATAGTGACGTTTTCGAAGTTCGTGGGCTTAGAATAAGCGGACAGGACTTTAGCCGAGTTAGCGGCTCCTTTGAATATGTTTTGAATGGACAGTTCTCACTTTTAAATTCAGACAACGCACTTAAACTTAGCTATTCACCAAGATATCTGATTGCAGCAAACGGACAGCTTAGCATGCTTGCACTTGACTATCGCAGTGTGTCAGATAATATATATATAGATAATATAATGGTTGGCAGCCAAAGTGTGGAAGCCACAGGTGCGCAGATGACATATCGCGTTGGAAATCAAGTGGTATTCAGCTATGTGAACAACAATTCTCCACAATTTCTTATCTATATAAATAGAGCAATCCTTTCAACATATTCTTTAACCTTTGATATATTTGTGGATATCTCAACTGATAGACTTCAATCACTCACTCCACTTGCTTGGAACTCATCAAGCGATATTTCAACCTATGATAGCATGCTTGATGGCAATTTTGTTGACCCGGCAAGTGTATATCATAGCTACACCATAACCTTGTCAACACAAAACACAACAACTTATGCAGTTTTAACTGACGTTCGAAAAATCCATATTGATTATAATGGCGGACACAACGCGTCAGGCGCTAGCGAAGAAGTAATCTATGTTTCAGCGCTAAATTCAGGCTATGTTCACACAAATCCTGTTCATGACTACGCGGGACTTGAATTTGATGGATATTCTTACTCATGTCAAGACCCTGTCATCACAGCAAGCGGAGACACCGGCTATAGATTTACAACTTCTGATGGTGGACAGTCAGTGGATGTCGTTGCGCTTTGGTCACTTGTTGGCGTTACCGGAAGTCAGATACAAGACAGCTTTACCTACCGCGCATCACTTGACAGCCTTTCACTTAACGTTACAGATATTGTCAGCCTTCCAACTCTGGAAGGTGGCTCATTTAGCTATACTCTTTCAAATGGACAAAATACATTCACGGCAAGCAGTGGAATAATTACAATTCAAGACTCTACCGGAAGAGCTCCTTCAACTTTGAGCGGAGACTATACTCTAACAGTTTATTTGACATATCAAAACGACACACAAGGCTCTCAAAGAATAACGAGAGAGTTCCCTGTTGAGCTAAACATATTGACAAACGAAATTGGTATAACAAATCAAACGACTATCGCTCTTATATTTAACAACGTTGCAAGAGAGACCCAAATCAATGTTGGCGTTCGACAGAACGGAACAAGAGTGGAAACTCTTTCACTTAACGCTCTTATCGAAGATGGGCTTTCAGACTACGGCGTCAATGTGACAATCACTTATAACAGCAGTGCAGTGTCACAGGTTCTTAATGCAGGAAGATATACAATCACAATTTCGATTGCAAGTGAATATCAATATTTCTTCTCACTCGAGAGCGGATATACAACGATTATACAAATTGTTGAACAATATGAGATTGACCTTTCACTATATGAGGACCAAATCAATCTTAGCAAGGATTTAGGTTTTAGTGACCCGACTTTGAGCGCAACTATCACCATAACTGAAAATGCAAACGACCAAGTTGTTGTAAACTTCACAAGAGAAGAAGGCGAAAATATCGGATTCTATAGGCTTACAAATCCAACTCTAGCTAGCGCAGAAGATAGAGTAAACTATACTATCAATGCACAAGATTTTGAGGACTATTTTGAAATCTTAGTTCCAACCGCAAACCTTAGAATAGACCTTGATGGAACGCTCAGTTTTGCATATAACGGCAACGCACTATCAAACCTTACAGTAAGCTATGACAGCGCGCAAGGCAAGTTTGTTTTGACAGGCTATGCAGGGCAAGAGGCAGTCAGCCAGACCTTCTCAATGTTCTATACAAATGCAAGCGGAGAACAATCTCCTATTCCAGAAGATGCGAGAGTGGACTATGCAAGATATGTTATGTTTACTCCAGCCGAAAATAATTCAGCTCATGTTGGCTCTTATGACTTTAGCGTGGCATTCTCTGAAGAAGGCGAGACTGTGATTGGACAGGACGCCGAGCAACCTTCATTTACCGCCACCTCTTCTGCAAATGCAAAGATTGTTGTGACTGAAAGAGTATTGACTGTCACAAGCATAACAAAAGTTTTAGACCAAACTACAAACTTCATTTGGACTAACCAGACACAGAACCCTAATATCACAATGGTTGTTGAAAACATTGTTGATGGCGAATATATAACGATAACAGGTTCATTCTTCCAAAGCTATGCAGGCTATCAAAGCATCGTTTCAATGTCGCTTGATAACGTGAGTGATGAAAATTATCAGCTCACATGGGCAAGTTCTCTTCAAGTTTTAGTTACACCGTCACAAGAGACCGTCAATGTTACAACCACCGTTTCATCACTTGTCTACGGAACTATAAATATGGGAGACGAACTTAACAGAATTTTGACAAACATTCCATTGACTATAAATAATGGTGCAATCAATTCAAACTATATCACAATTTCAAGCTATACAGTCAGCGGAAGCGGAGTTTACTCAACAGGCGGACACCTTAGAGCAGGCTCTAGAACCTTTGAGTTCACTTTGACTTCAACCAACTACACCTTTGGTCAAGCAGTTGGAGACGTTGGGGAAATTTATTCTCACACATATAATATCACTATAAATATCACAGCAAAGCAGCTAGACCTTGCAAGAATTTCAACAAGTATTGTTAAATTCTATGACACAACAAATTCCTTCCCTGATATAGATATTGACCTGTCAAATTATGGCATAGAGAGTGGCGACAATGTTATTATAGATAAGACAAACAGTCACTTTGATAATGAAAATGTTGGAACAAACAAAGTTGTAACCATCATCTTAGGTGGAAGCGACAGCACAAACTATACCGTTCTAAACAACGTTACAGGAACAATCAATCAGCATGCAATCACCTTCACAGTCAATGCAACGCAGGAGGACCCTGCACTTGTCACAGATGGAGCATTTGTTGATGACGGGCTTTCACCTGTTGTTCGAAACAATGTGTTCTCATTCACTTATCCTAACAACTATTCAGCAAGTCAGCTTATCTCTCAAATGATTTATCCTACAAGAACGGGATATCAAGCAGTTGGCTGGAAATATTATAGTGAAGGACAGTATATTGAAATCACAGAAGGAAATATTCAAGCACTTATTGAGTCAATCGCTCTAAATGGCGAAAGCAAGACGATAGTTGTCTACACCGTATGGGAAATTGAAAACTACAGCATAACTATTCGTGGAAACAACTTGCAAAGCGTTCTCGTTGAAGGTGACTTCTATAACAGCGAAGAAGAGACGGCTAGATACTTCTCAAGCCTTACAATCTCAGTTGAAACGAATAGGGGATATAAGATTTCTTCTTACAATGTTGCAAGCGGAACTTATAGAGATGCCACTCTGTCGGACACCGGTGCAAACACAGGGGTGGCGACTATCTCAAATATCGGCTCTGCAATCGTTCTTGAAATAAACACAGGCGAGATTGAAATCACCTTCAATATTGACGACAACGTTCCACTCTACACAGAGAGAACAGAGACCAATATTCTCTACGCAACTTATACCTATGTTGAACTTGGGTCATTGTTGCAGTCAGACCTTGCCGTGCTTGCAGTTACTGAAGGAACTTATTCTTTCATGGGCTATAGCTACGGAGGGGCAAACACTCCTATAGGCGAGAGCACCCTTCAAGAAGTTGTTGACGCACTTTTTGAGCAGCTTTCTCAAGACGTTCAAATAGAATTGACTGCCATCTGGCAGGGCGAAACATATCAAATAAGCTTCAATCCAAACGGCGGACAGCTTATCGGAAATAGCCCAATAATTGCTATATATGGAAGCGAGCTGCAAGGGATGCCAGAGGCATATCTTCCGGGACGAAGCTATGTATGGGTTGACAACTACGATGTTGAGTATGTGGAGGGTGATATATTCCATACAATAGGAACAAACTCAAACGGTCAGTGGCAAACAACTCTTACCGCACGCTTTACAAATAATCCATATACTTTGACGGTTGTCTTTGATGACAAGATTATTGCATCAGCAGACGGAGCAGAAATTACAACAGGCATGCAATTTACCATAGTTTATAGCGAAAATATCGTCACAATCACCGCGAGTGCAGTTCAAGGCTATGAATTTGAGTTCAATGTGAGCGAGCTTAACGGCGAACATGATATCGACGGAAATGTTATTCAAATCTATAACCTAATTGATGACGGAACTCTTACAATAGACACTCTCTTAGGTTTAAATAGGCTGTCACTTGGCGTTCAAAATATCGAAAGCTACAGTGTGGCTATAGATGGAGAGACGCAGAGCGACGTTTTAACTGAATATGAAGTTTACACAGAAAGCACTGTTGTTATCACCTATAACGCAATCAAGGGTTATGAGTTTGACGATACTTCAGTTGTATACTCTACAACAACTTCTTCAGTAACTTATATTATAAGTGACGACAAACACACATTGACTCTCACTTGGAGCAACTTTGTGGATGGAATAACAATCAATGTTACGGCAAATCCATCTTTAAATATCATCACGATACCAAATATCAGCGACAGATTCACTTCTCTTCAACTAAATGGTGTCAGTGTCAGCGTGAATGGAACGACTTATGAAATCTATTCAGACACACCGCTCACTTTGACCGCAACGTTAAGATATGGCTATATGAATGGGTCGGTAAATCCTACAATAGATGAGTTCTTAGTTGCAGGACAGACTTGCACTTACACAAGAGCGGACGGACTATATCACTTGAGCGCTTCATTTACAGGCATCAATGACAGTTTTGCTCTTGAATTTGGCTCTGAAGAGAGAAGTTACAACTTTATGCTCGTTGTCGCCGAAGGGCAAAGCGAATATGGTGAAATCGTTCCAGACGTTGTTTCTCAGACGGTTAGGTTTAATGGAGAGCTGTCTCTTCAAGCAAATCCAATAAGAGATGACTATATCTTCTTTAACTGGACAGGAAATGGTAGCGTCCTTTCTTCAGAACAATACACCACTTTGACTATGGACCTGTCACAGCGTGCTCTTCTTGAAAGTGTTGATTTAGGTGGAACAATACTTGTCTATGCAAACTTTATTGAAAACCTTAACGATGTCACCTTTACTGTTGGCAATCGTGGACAAATCGCAGTTTCTCAAACAGGAATATCAGACTTTACCGTCAGTGGCGGAAGGTCGGTTGTGGTTACAACTAGAATAAATGCAGACCTTATCATAACGCTTATTCCGGATGAAGGATACGAGCTAAATGAAATTTTGGTTGGAGAGCTTCCACTTGCTGAATGTGGCTTTGAATACTCTTATGTTGATGGCGTGCTTACGTTAACTCCAACTCTTGTAGATTCGTTTACAGAAGTTGAGATAACCTTCAAGGCAAGCGAAGCCTATGTTCATGTTCAAACAGCGGTGCAAGTAAATTATCAATTTACCTATGGCACAGATATTGGTGGACTTATCTATATATCTGATGCAAGGGGAACAAGACTTGACGACAGCTTATATCTCAACGCTGAAGGAACAATGTATATTGACTTTGAATTTCTTTCATACACTGATGAAATTGTATACTTCACAGCCGATATAAACAGCGGATTTAGTCTTGTTATGAGCTCAAGCACAACAGGTGTTGTTGCAAGCGAGATGGACTACAACGGCGTTCATATCTATGCCTTTAGCGGAATAAAAGACGGCACTGAAATTCAAGCAACTTTCACTGCTGAAGAAAATAATATTGAAATTAAATTTGCTCGCGAAGGGTCATCAGCGGCAGTTTCAGCCGGAAGAATAAGTGTGGGCACTTCATCAGAACTTATCAGAGCAAGCCAAAACAACACAAATGACGTCTTTGTAAGTGCTATAACTGGTGCAAACCTTGACGTAACGCTATATTCTCAATTTGCTTACAATCTAGTTGCTAATGCAGGTGGCGCACTAAGATATAGGGTTGAATTGCTTGACGGACAGTTTGACGAAGGTGCAATCACTGTGTCTAACGTTGCTGTCAGCGACCCAAGTTTAAATGGATTCACAAACACAGCCACTTTGCATATAACAAATGTCAATGCAGATGCTATTATCTATATCATAGTTGAACCTAAAGTATACGATTTGATTTTCAGCCTTTCTTATGGTGACACAAATTATCAGGTTAGACTTGAAGATGCCATAGTCTATGGCGAAACCTTCTCACTTGCAAATCTTTCAGACGAAGATAGGGCAACGATATTCACAACAAGGTCGGGCTATACACTTGCCGGATACTTTACAAAACAGGCAGGTCAAGGCGTTCAATATGTTGACGGAAATGGAAATGTTTTGAAGGCTTGGACTGAAACGGGCTACACTTGGGATGGAAATAGATATATAGCCGAAACTAACTTCGATGTTGAAACTCAAACATTCACAATCTATGCCGCATGGCTCTACGATAAGTCAACGATAACACTTATCTTTAGACCTGAAGGCTTTGATAGCAATCTTGACGATGCCGAGATTGACGATATCATCACAAATATCAATCAAACAACCTATTGGACAAGTCAAGATGACAAGTGGTATGCTGAAGTTACTGCGGGAGTTACTTTAAGATTGCAAGCTTATGAGTATGAAGGCTATGAATTTATGTATTGGGAAGTCACTTCTACTGGCGGTGAGACAACTCAGCATGGTGCAAACTTTGAGATGGTGTTTGACTTAGGTGACTATCAAATAAGAGCAATCTACTATCCAATTTTCACCTTGACAACAAACAACGATGGCGGAACAAGCTATCTTCAACAAAATGGAACAGCCTTGACAGGCAATGTGTTCTCGCCAGACGATATCTTGACTTTGGTTGCAGTTCCAAAAGATGGATATAACTTCCTATATTGGATTAACACTGATACAAACGCAAGAATTTATGGCACATATGACGAAAATAGCGGAAACTACTATTACACATATGATAGCTTGGTAACAACGCCGCTCAATCTATATGCTGTATTTGAAGGCAGACCTGTCAATATCAATTTGGAGACGTCTAAAATCAATAATATACATAGAATTGTTGGTGTGTATATTGACAACGTGCTTGTTGACCATAGCACAACAATGTTAGGTGCAATCGGTCAGACAATGCAAATTGTAATTGATAAAGGTTGGGGATATAACCTGACTATTCCGTGTGGATTGTTCACCGAAAGTCTCAACTCAGTTACAGGTTATTACGAATACACTTACAGGTTAAACGCAGCAGACCTTGATATTATAGGTGACGTTTATAATCTTTACGTGACAATGGACCTTGTTCGTGAAGATATCAGCATAACCTTCACATCAACTGTCCGCGATGCTGTCGACGATGCAGAGTATGCTCGTGCGGGCTCACAGATATATGTGGATGCAAACGAACTTGCATACGAGCTAAATAATGGCGATACCTATCAAGTTCTCTATGGCGACAGTGCAACCTTAAGAATCTATACAAGCACAGCCTATTTGATTGACGATATAAGAGTCAACGTTGGAGATGCCGAAATAAGCATTCTCTACATGATTGAAGATAGCGAAGATAACGAAATAATAATCAACCAAGCTTTCTTAGACATGTATGAAACTTATAGTATAACTATAAACGTTATCTATAAACGTATGGTATGGAGCGACGAAGAATACCGTGCTTCTGGGCTTATTGGAATGGGAACGGACGATAGCCCATACTTTATAAGGTCGGCAGAAGAGATGGGATTTGTTTCATATGCGGTCAACAACGCATTGACAAACAACAATGGTCTTGCTTATGCCGATGCCGTATATAGAGTGGTTGCAGATATTGACTTCTATGGTCTGTTCTGGGAGCCTATCGGTGTTCCTGAAAGTCCATTCAACGGGACAATGTATCTTGAGTCATATGATCTTACAGATATAAGACTTTATAGAACTTACTCTAATCCAAATTTATCATATGGCGGACTGTTCTGGTGTTTAACTGATAATGCTAATATCATACAAGACAATATGACGCTAATCATCGTGCTTATTGTTATAGGTGTGATTATTCTTCTACTTCTGCTTTTACTACTATTATTATTCCTTCTAAGAAAACGTAAGAGAAGAAAGATGGAAGAAATTGCAAACGCTTAATACAAAAAACAAAAAAACTCTATGATTCGAATATTTAATCATAGAGTTTTATTTTTAACTTCTTGGCTTATCTACACTATCGCCCAGTGTGTCTATAAACGCTGAGTTTGTCAGTTCCTAGAGAGCGGAGATAAAGATTATTCTTTAAACTCGCTTAGCCGGACAGTCGTCAAACATTTGGTTTGGAGAGCGGGCGGATTATCCGCCTTTTGTCGTATAGTTCATCTATAATGCTAGGTTTTCTCAGTTCCACTAAGAGAGCGGCGGCAAAGTTTATTTTTCCAACACGCTCTGCCGGACAGTCGTCGAACATTTGGTTCGGAGAGCGGAGATAAAGTTTATTTTTTAAACTCACTCTGCCGGACAGTCGTCGAACATTTGGTTCGCGGACAGTGATGCAAACTAAGTTTGCTCGCCAAGCGTAAGGCTTGTTCATGGTAGCAGCAACTGGTCCCTTTACCCACAAAAGGAATTTTGTGGGAGCCCTACTCACTAGTTTCACTGGTTCGAGACCAGAACTAATTCATATAAAAAAGCAGTATTTTTATAATTTCATACTGCTTCTGTTGGTTCGTGGTAGCAGCAACTGGTCCCTTTACCCACAAAAGGAATTTTGTGGGAGCCCTACTCACCAGTTTCACTGGTTCGAGACCAGAACTAATTCATATAAAAAAGCAGTATTTTTATAATTTCATACTGCTTCTGTTGGTTCGTGGTAGCAGCAACTGGTCTCGAACCAGTGACCTCAAGAGTATGAATCTTGCGCTCTAGCCAGCTGAGCTATGCTGCCATATTTATTGTTACTATGAAATTATAACTAAATTCACTGCTATTGTCAAGAAAAATTTTCAATTTTGTCCGTTTATTGCGTTTATTATGTGGACTTACCTTTATTAAGCATTATAAAGATAGCGGTGGTCTGTATTTTCTCTTGGCGTTATGATAAAAATGTGCTAAACTTTATATACTAAAATTGATATAATCAAAATTTCTTTTTGTAAGGAGTTTTTTATGAACATGATTCATTCTATGGCGGGTGGAAAGCTACGCACACATGATAGCCATGACTATGCTAAGGTGAGAGTTCTAGAAGGGGAGATGGCGGGAAATATTGTCTGGTATATCTCTCCCTTTCCGCTGCTAAAAGAAAACGACTTAGTGCTTGTTCCTGTGGGCAGGGCGGGAAGTCCAACAAAAGCTTGCGTTATTCGTGTTGACCATGCTGTCAATGAGCTTTCCTTTCCTATTCCAATAAAAAGAATGAAAAGCATTTTACAAATTATTCAAGAATAAGCTTATCAATAAAAACTTGTGATGAAAAAATTTCATTGAATTAAAATTTTGTATTTTTTGCGGATTTGTGTGCTGTTTTCCACTTATCGCAATATTTTGAATAAATCGGGTTCGCATAAACAATTTCGCTTTGCAAGGCTTAACTTCAAACTATAAAAAACTAGACATGTTTGTCTAGCTTTTTGTTTTTGTGTGCTTTGTTTGCAAATTATTATGAAAGAAGCAAATTTTCAAGCTCTTTGCAGCGTTTTTCGTCCATATCCTTAACGCCTTCAAGTCTATATTTGATATTTAAATCCTTATATTTATGCACTCCAATAGTTTTGTAAGGCAAAAGTTCCACTTTTTCAACATTTTTGATAGTTTTTATATATTCTTTTAAATTTAAAATATTTTCTTCTGTGTCATTTATTCCCGGCACTATCACCTGTCTAAGCCACAACTTTTTGTTTTGCTGCTGACAGGCTTGCAAAAATTTATTAAACCTAAGCATTGGCTGACCGGTGATTTTTTTATAGTCCTCTTCTTTGACTGCTTTGATATCAAGTATCACAAGGTCGGTATATTTCAAAATCTCTTCATAATCACCAAACCCGACACCAGCTGTGTCAAGTGCGGTGTTTATCTTTTCCTTTTTGCATAGTTTTAAACATTCTAAAAGAAATTTCGGTTGAAGCAAAGGCTCGCCACCTGAGAAAGTCACTCCGCCATCATTTCCGAAGTAACTTTTAAAGCGAACTATTCTTTTTATCAAGTCTTTCGGGGTTATGCTTTCACATTGTTTTGATTTGTCCCAAGTTTCTGGGTTGTGACAGTATAGACAACGTAGCTCGCAGCCTTGCAAAAAGACGACGAACCTAATTCCCGGTCCATCAACAAGCCCCATGCTTTCAACACTGTTAACATTACCTAAAATTTCCATAACAAGCCTTTTACTTGGCGGCTATCCGCCATAGTGAATTGTAAGAGTAAACTTTATCTCCGCTCTCCGAACCAAATGTTCGACGATTGTCCGGCAGAGTGAGTTTAAAAAATAAACTTTATCTCCGCTCTCGTGGAAATCTTAAAATTCACCCCTTGTGGGTCCAAATAACGACGAAATTTACAGAGTAAATTTCTAGGGGCTGGAAAGGGAGTTGGGAGGAAAACCAAAGCATTAGCGGTTAGCCGTTAGGCGTGTCCGCGTTCTCCTTTCTAGGAGTTCGAAAAAATTAAAAGCCTAAACCTTTTAATTTTTTCGAAAATGCTTTGGTGTTACCCCAATATAAACGATAAAAAGTGCCTAAGGCACCGAACCAAATGTTCGACGATTGTCCGGCAAAGCGAGTTTGAAGAATAATCCTTATCTCCGCTTTCAAGCCTAACGCTTGGCGACTGTCCGGCAGAGTGAGTTTAAAGAATAAACTTTGTTACCGCTCTCTTAGTGGAACTGAGAAAACCTAGCATTATAAACAAACTACACGATAGGGAGAGGATAATCCGCCAAACCTAGTTTGCATCACTATTTAGTAGAGTGAGTCTGAAAATAGATTTTGTCGCCGCTCTGTGTTTCAAATTGGGTTTCTTTGTCACAGGCAAGCGAATAGGTGATTTTTTAACAAAAATCACAATAGGCAATAGCCTATAAAAAACTCGAAAGAGTTTTTCTATTCGCTTGCCTGTGACAAAGAAACTTAAGCAGAAAGTTCGGTGTAAAATTTAAAAGTGGAACAAATAAACTTAGCGTTATAAACGCACTATACGATAATAAGTGGCTAAGCCGCCATGCATTTGGCTTGTGCCCGCGTTAAGAAAGTTCGGTGTCACCCCAAGTAAATTCTTCAGGATGGTTTTCTTTTAAATACTCAATGAAATTATGATTTACTTTGCTTATGATTTGATAAACTCTTGCTCGAGTAATATTAAAATCCTTTGAGATATCATATACTCTGCCGACGTCTTGCCCTAGACCATAATATCTTGAAATAATTGTCTGCGTTTTCTCGTCGGCAGACTTTAAAAATTCCATCATCTCTTGTTTAAGCATAGCTGAGTAGCTTTCATTGCCTTGTTTTTCATACCCGTTTTCATCAACAGGTTTAACAACAAAATTCTCAAGCTGTTCTTGGTCTTTAAGCCAGTTGAAATTTAAATCCTGTTTTTTAGAGTATGTCTGCCCGCGAGTGTATCCCTTTTTTCTAGGCTTTCTTACCAAAACATGGATACGCTTAACATGAATATTATAGAGTTTTCTCGACATTTTGGCTTTGCAAATAGAAACAAATTCAGAATAGGTCTTAGGAAATTCTCCCAAATTTTTATATTTATTTATCATATTTGTCAAAACACGCTCAGCTCTGTATTCAAGTTCGTTTTCTCGTATATTGCTAAGTTTTCCATTTGAAAAATATGATTTTGCTCGCTCATAAACTGGCGTAAAAGCTTCGTCATAAAGTGTTTGCTCGGCAGTCTTATCTCCGCTTATAATTTTCGCAGTAAGCTCGTTAAAATTTTCGTTTGTCATTGTTTACCCCCAATTTATGTTGTCTATTATACATATTTTGAATTTTTTGTCAAGCACTTTTCATAAAAAATTTGAAAATTTTTTCTGGGGAGTATGTCATATTGACGCCATATGGGTTTATATTGACAAATTGCGTCATTTTTTGATATATGAAGATTGCTTAAATTGTTTTTATCTACTTAAAAATAAAATATTAGGTTATATAATAGTAATTTTCACTTTTTTGCGAATTTTTTATAAAATTATTATTTTATATATTGCACAATATAATTTTATAGTGTATAATACTTTTAACAAAAAAGAAGATTTATAAGGAGAATTTTATGTTGTCTTGCGAGGAATTTATTGAAAAGAACAAACTTTTTAGACGCGGAGAGATTATAGGTGTTGGCTGTAGCGGGGGTAGTGACTCTATGGCTCTTCTTCATTATCTTGCCACAAATCAAGAGAAGTTTGATATAGAAGTTGTTGCCATACATGTTGACCATGAAATACGCGAAAATAGCTATCTCGACGCAGACTTTGTTAAAGAAAAGGCGAGAGAACTTGGCGTTAGGTTCTATAAATTCAGAGTTGACGCTCCAAAGATAGCAAAGGACAAGGACTTGAGTATTGAAACGGCGGCAAGGCAGGCAAGGTATGGGGTTTTTAAGTCACTTATTCAAAAAGGACTTGTAGATAAAATTGCACTTGCGCATCACACTCTCGACCAAGCGGAAACAATTCTTATGCATATCTTTAGGGGAGCGGGTGCGACTGGTGGCATTGGCATGACGCCGGTTAGTGAAGGCATATATGTCCGTCCGTTTTTGAACACAACTAAAGATGAGATTTATGACTATATCAATGAAAATCACATTGACTATGTTGAGGACTACACAAATGAAGATATCTCATATAATAGAAATTTTGTGCGAAATGTTATTATGAAAGATATCACTTCGCGTTGGCCTAATGCAGTTACGGCGATTGTAAATTTTGGGCAGGCTATCAAGGATGATGACGAGTTTATAAACAAGCAAATTTACGCCGAAGCTATCATAACAGAAGATAAGGCTGTCAAAATTCCAACTTCCTATTTTCTTTATGACAATGCTATTGTTACGCGAATTATCTTTAAAGCGGTTAAGTCTATTGGTATAACTCAAGATATAGAGAAAAAACATATCGATTCGATAAAAAATCTTGCTCTTAATGCTGAGAACGGGAAAAGAATCTCTCTTCCGTTTGAAGCCGCTGTGGCAAAAGAGTATGACTATATAACTATATTTAATAAACATGTTGAAAAGCCAAAATTTGAAGCGCCTTTCAAATGCGGGGAATTTGACCTTCCTAATGACTACAAACTTGTTGTTAAACGCGTGAAAGAATACGACGTAAAAGCCCAGCCGGGACAAATCATCCTAGATTATCGTAAGGTGCCTAAGGATGCGATTTGGAGATTTAGGCAAGATGGCGACGTTTTTGTTAAATTTGGCGGCGGCAGCAAAAAACTTAAGTCTTATCTGATAGATAAAAAAATACCACTTAGAGTCCGCGATTCTTTGCCTGTGCTTGCCTATGGAAATGAAATTTACGCAATAGCAGGGGTGGAAATTTCAGATAAAGTTAAAGTTGAAAATGTGCCAACCGCATACATGGTTGAACTTAAAAATAAATGATTTTATATTCGCAAATAAGAGTAGTGTAAAAATAACACTGCTCTTATTTTTTTTATATTGATGCTGTGAGCTTTCTTTGTCATGGGCAAGCGAATGGGTGATTTTTTGAAGAAGCAAAAAATCACGATAGGCAAAACGAGTTTTGCCTATCAAAAACTCGAAAGAGTTTTTCATTCGCTTGCGAACCAAATGTTTGACGGCAAACTTAGTTTGCATCACTGTCCGCGAGCCTAACGCTCGGCGACTGTCTGGCAGGTTGAGTTTAAAATATAAACTTTATCACCGCTCTCTTGGAACAGATAAACTCGGCATTATAGACAAGCCACACGATAAAAAGTGGCTAAGCCACCGAACCAAATGTTCGACGATTGTCCGGCAGGGTGAGAATAAGAGATAGACTATATTTCCGCTCTCAAATCAAAAAATATAAAAAATTTTAAAAAATTTGTTAAATTTGCTTGACGTGGGTTGGGGGGTATACTAATAGCATAAAGATAGACGCGTCAAGCGGCTATCGCGAGCGAGCGGCTTCGCCGCAGAGAGCGGAAACGAAGTTTGAGTTTCTGACTTGCCATGTCGGACAGTCGTCAAACATTTGGTTTGCCGCAGAGAGCGAATGTGTAAATTTTTGCAAAGGCAAAAATTTACGAAAGGCTTTTGCCTTTCACAATCTCCTATGGAGTTTGGACATTCGCTCTTGGGCTAACGCCCGCTCGCTTGTGAAATGGGTAGGAGAATATGAAAGAAGATTACATAAGGTATACACTAAGGCTCACGAAAGAGCAGAGCGAGCAGCTAAGAAATCTAGCCAAGAGAAATGGTTTATCGACCGTCTCAATGATAAGGTTTTTAATTATGCAGGAATTAAACAAGCAAACTTAGTTTGCACAAGCCTAACGCTTGGCGGTTGTCCGGCAGGGTTAGTTGAAGATATATACTTTATTTCCGCTCTGTCAAATTTAGTGGGAGTAAAAGTGCATAGGAATTAAAAATAAAAGGAGATTTTGATATGTCACTTAAGGTAAAATTAATATCATGTATATCATTATTTATGTTAATGCTGGGAGTGTTAATCATAGGCGTGTTTGCGGCAACGCAACAGCAACTTACAATGCAGGGGAGCGTAAGTTTTAACGTTCCTGATAAAAGCTTGTATGTGAAAGACGTTAGGATAAAGCAAGATATGGCATCAGAGCCTGAAAGTATAGATAGCTTTATGCCGGGCTACATAAATGGAGAATTTAACCTAGATTTGACTGGTTTAACTGAAGAGAACACTTATGGTTCATTTACATTGTATTTTGATATGATAAATACAACGGATATCTTTTGGCAAATAACGGAAGTAGATTTAGGCTCTCTTGTTTCCGACGGAGTATCAGAAGAGCATGGTGGCTATGTAGAAGTAGGAGCTGGCGAAGATACTATTATAAACAATAGCACTAAACCTGATGGCACACTGACCTTAACAATCATGGCGCCAAATGCTGACGCAGACAATCCTGTTGTGCTAGACGGAATAGTTATCACAATAGACGAGTATATACCACAAGAAATTACTGATTTTACTTTCAATAATTTGTCAGATAGCACGGGCGAACTTGTTTCATATAACGGCACAGAAACAGAAGTTGTTATTCCAAACAGCTATTCAATATATCAAGGAAAGTTTGTTGAAGGCAGCAAATATACAGTGACATCGATAGCCGCTGGTGATAGTGAAACTACTTTTTCAAGCACAGTTTTTGATGCTTCTATCACAAAAGTGACACTTCCAGAAGGTTTGATTAATATTGGCGAATATGCTTTTGCAAGTTTAAATTTGACTGGCACTATAACAATACCTTCAACCGTAGAAACAATAGGAGACTCTGCATTTATAAACTGCTTTGAGTTGAAAGGTGTAAATTTAAGAAATTGCACCAATTTAAAAACAATTGATGATTATGCTTTCTATCTTTGTTATAATACAACAGGAGAGTTATATATTCCAGCAAGCGTGACAAGATTGGAAGATTATGCTTTAGAATCTCTGCAGAGTTGTGAATTAGTAGACCTTAGTGCTTGCACAAATTTAACATATATAGGTTATTTAGCCATTCCTGTAAATGCAAATGTAAGACTTGGAGTAACTACTCCGCCTACGTCATATGCTGAGTTCAATCCAACAACATCTATAGAAGTTCCTTCTGAAAGCCTAGATGATTATAAAGCAGATCCTGTTTGGGGCAAATATGCGGATCAGATTGTTGGTGTGTAGCAACAAAAACAAAAAACAAAAAAATCTCTTATAAATTAAGAGATTTTTTTAATTGGAGAGAAAAATTTTATAAAAAAGAGTTTTAAAAATAATTTTTGAAGTTTTTAAATATTTTGAATAATTAAAAATGGCAGGGCAATAATTCCTATAAACATTGTCGGTTTTTATGGTTTTTGTGGTGAGCGGCGGGGAGAGCTTGACTTTTTCCAACATATTACGACAATTTCAGTCATAACTCGGCAATTTATACCACTCAATCTTCTTTAAAATAAAGAGAAAAAGTGCTATCTTTAAAGTGTCTTAAAAAAGTGTTGAATTTTAAGGGTAAAAGGAGAATTTTATGGAAAGTGATAACAAAAAAATCAAAATTTATTTTGCTGATAACAGCGAAGATGATGCTCTTATAGAGTATTTTAAGGGCAAGGACGACTATCTTGTGGTAGGCATGTCTAGTGATGGAGAGCAGGTGGTTAAGGACGTGGAAGAGAAGAAACCTGACTTTCTTATAACGGAAGCTCTGCTTTCTGGAATGGATGGTTTTAAAGTGTTTGAGACCATCAAAAAAGATATGGGCGAGAATGTGCCTAAGGTGATTTTTATTTCCACTCTTTCGCATAGTGGCTTTGTGTCAAAGGCAATAAAGGAAGGGGCGAGCTATTTTATGGTTAAGCCGATTAGTCCTGAAAATTTGGAAGAGAGAATACTTGATATTGTGAATGAAAAAGACACAGGGGAAGAGAAAAGTGAAAAGTTACTTGATGAAAAAATTTCAAATATCTTTATCAGTATTGGCATACCTGCGCATATCAAGGGCTACCAGTTCTTGAGAGAAGCGGTCAAGCTTGCGGTTGAAGAGCCTGAGATTATTGGTTCCATCACTAAGAAACTCTATCCAACAATAGCGCAGAAGTTTGAAACAAGTTCGTCAAAGGTGGAACGTGGAATGCGTCATGCAATAGAAGTTGCGTGGAATCGCGGCAAGATTGAAAATATCAATTCGCTCTTTGGGTTTAAAGTGTATAGCTCCAATGACAAGCCAACTAATGGTGAGCTTATTGCACTTATTGCCGACAAAATGATTATGGAAGGATAGGTGAAAGCTAAAAAATAAATGAAAATGTTTTAGAGTTTTGCTAAATTGAAGTCAAACAATAAATATATAAAATTTCTTTTCGAATTTTTATAAAAGGTGATAAAATTTATAAAAAGGAGAAGAAATTGAGACTTATTGATTTGAAACAAAATTCGCCTACAGTTGACTATGCACTCGCCATCACTGAAATTGAGCTTGAAGCGGCAAAGAAAGAAGGGCTTGTGGCGGTTAAGGTCTTGCATGGATATGGCTCGCATGGCAGGGGCGGGACTATACTTGTGGAGCTTCGCCGTCAACTTCAAAGGTGGAAGAAACAAAATTTAATCAAAGATTATTTTGGCGGCGATAAGTGGAATATGTTTGACCCGACAACACTTGAGATATTGCAAAAAGATAAAACAATCTATGGTGACGAAGATTTGAACAAGGCAAATCCCGGAATTACTATAATTTATTTGCAATAATTGAATTAAATAATATTTGAAAAAATACAAAAAATCAATTTTTATATTGATTTTTTTATTTTTTATATATTTTTTTATAATATAACTTTTTAATTTATATTCAATATAATTTTAATTATTTAATTTTTATATTTTTTAAATTTTTAAACAATATAATAAAAATTCTATAATTTTATAATAATTTATTAAAATATTTTTATATTTTATTTATTTTAGATATAATATTTTTATGGAATGTTTTGATTGTCCTAGAAATTGCGGTGTTGATAGAAATATTCAAACAGGGTTTTGTGGCGAGAAAGAGAATATTAAAATCGCAAAAATAATCGAGAATTTTATGTGGGAAGAGCCTTGTATAAGTGGAAGCAAGGGTGCTCTTGCAATATTTTTTTCGGGCTGCAATCTAAGGTGCGAATTTTGTCAAAACTATGAGATATCACATAAAAGCATTGGAAAAGAGTATACGCCAAGCGAGTTTTATGATTTGCTTTTATCGTATGACCTTGATAGCTTCTCTTGCATTGACCTTATCACGCCAACCCACTTTTCAAGCAAGATTATTGAAGCTCTGCAAAATAAAAAACTTCCTATTCCGCTCGTGTGGAACTCAAGTGGATATGAAAAGCCGGAGATAATAGAAAAGATTGCGGGTGTGGTGGACGTGTTTATGCCAGACTTTAAATACTTTTCAAAGGAGCTTGCAAAGAAGTATTCGCGGGCAGAAGATTATTTTGAGTGGGCAAGAAAGAGCATCGTTAAGATGAGTGAACTTAAACCTGACAATATTTTTAGCATGGACGGAATATTGCAAAGCGGGCTTTTGATTAGGCACTTGGTGCTTCCGGGAAGTGTGCTTGACAGCATAAGAATTTTAGATTTTATAAAGGAAAACATAAGCGAGCCTTCCGTCAGCATAATGAGCCAGTTTACACCTTACAATAATTCTTCGATAAAACGCAAATTATATCCACTTGAATATAAAACTGTGGTTGCTCATGCAGAAAAAATAGGGCTAGAGAATGGTTATATTCAAGATTTTGACTCAGCCAGCGAAAATTTTATTCCAGAATTTTAATTTCCTTGACAAAAATGCGGGGTTTTATTAAAATTATTATAAAGAAACGTCAATAGGGGGGCGGAAAATGAATTATTACGCAAAACACCTTAAACATAAGATGATGATGGCTAGAATACTTGGCATCATGGCGTGTCTTGTGGCTATTGCTGGTCTTGTGCTTAAATACTTTGAAATTATCAATGAGTGGATGTGCATAATAACAATATCCTATGCAATGGGGACTATCTTTGCCTTCAACAGCAATCTTCAAGATATCAAAGTGGGCAATCCTTGGCATAGAATAAATGCCATTTGTGCAATTCTTTTCTTTGCCTTTGTTATCTTTTTGATTGTTTATGGTTTTATCTCAGGGCAGCTTCAAACACAATTTTAATAAATAAAAAAATACCTTTTGTGACTTTTATCCACAAAAGGTTTTTTATTGCGATGCAAATGGCTATATAATTCCTTCTATTCGATAGATATAGAAATTGCTTTCATTGCTGCGAAGAGTTCTCGTCATATTTCCGGCATTGTCAAATTCAAATGTTGTGAAGATATCAACGCTGAGTTTGTTAAGCGAAACAGGGATGATTATTCTAACCGCATGGTATCTATTTGAATTATTAGACCCCGCCATAACAAGTTGGTCAGAACGCAGTCTGTTGGTAAGTTTGATATAGGTTTGAGCGCCGCAGTTGTCCATAGAGAAGAAAAAGCGTAGGTAGGTATAGCTTGAAAGGTCAATCATTACAGATGAGCCGAGCAAGATTCCATTTGGTCTGTTAAGATTGATGGTTGAATCTTCGCTATCCTTGTCGTAAATGACAACATAACTGCTGTTAGAGCTGCCGGTGCTTAGGTCGTCGACAACTTCTTCGAGACTGTCTAGGCTAGTGGAAAGGGTGGTAAGTGACGTGCTTAAAGTTCCGATATCGTCTTCAAGGTCGTTGTATTTTCCGCCAAGCGTTGCAAGATTTACCTGCAGACTATCCGCATGATTTTCTAAAAGTGTGATATTGTTTTTGTTTGTCACAATATCAACTGCATGTTCTGAAACCAATGTTTGCAGAGATTGATAAGAAGATTCTAGTGCGTCTATATCTTGTTGCATTGTTGTTATGCCAGAAATTGAAGTCTGGATGGAATCAATCTCTCCATTTATAGTTGATATATTAGAGTTTGCAGTGGAAACCGAAGTTTCTAGACTGTCGATGGAAGTATTTAGCGAAGATACGTCGCTTTCTATAGCCGATATATTAGAGTTTGCGGTGGAAATTGAATCTTCTAGGCTGCCAATGGAAGTGCTTATTGAAGACACGTCGCTTTCTATAGCCGATATATTAGAGTTTGCAGTTGAAATTGAACCTTCTAGGCTGCCAATGGAAGTATTTAGCGAAGAGACATTGTTTTCTATTGCTGTTATGTCGGTATATATAGAAGAAACGCTATTTTCAACACCTGTCACACGAGTATTTATAGAAGAAACACTGCTATTTAATCCTGTCAGGTTTGTCTCGAGCGTAGAAATGTTGCTTTGGATGGTCGACACATTATCTTCAAGACTGGAAATGTCACTATTGATAGTGCTTACACTTCCATTCAACGTTGATATGGTGCTTTCTATGTCAGAAATGTCGCTTTCAATCGAAGTGACGCTGGTCTGAAGGGCAGAAACGTTATTGCTGACGGCTGTGATGCTATTTTGAAGCTCGGCGAGATTGCTTCCGCCGTTTTCGTCAATTTGCTGTTGCAGTTTTGGTATGTTGACCGATGATAGATACCAAACTTCTTTTTTTAATTTTTCTAAATCATTGTAAATATTATTCATAAAAAATCTCCTTAGCTTAATTTTACTAAGAAGATTTTATATAATCAATCTTGACTGCCAATTATTTTTTCTTGCTCTTTTTGATAAATACAAGAGAAAGGATAACCGTGACAGATGCGGCAATCAAGGAAACTCCAACAATCAAAAGCGGGCTGACTCCGTCTGGGGCAAGGTCGACCGTTCTAAGGTAGCCATTATACAAGCTGCCATCAGACAAAACTATTTGAACTGCCGTGTATTCTTCGTCGTCATCAAAGCCGCTGTAGATATATACTCCCTGCTCTTTTTGTGCGGTGTATTCTGTTGGTGATTTGTCTAAATCGTATATAACAGCACCGTCCGTGCGGACAGAACCGTTGAAAACAGGGTAGACAATCTGTGCGGAATTTTTTGTTATATAATATTTGTAGATATAGCCTTGATACGCTTGCTCATCTATTGAAAGTGTGACCTGCACAAAGTCGCCATCTTCGCTTATCACTTCTAGGCTTTGACCATGCATGAGAAGAAGGTCGCCGCCTTCGCGTTGAACTTTGTTTGACGAAAAAGATGCTTCTTTATAGAGATAACTATATGAAGATATGATTGTCACTTGGTCTTGCGGGGCAAAACTCATGCTTGCAAAAATAACCATAGAAAAAAGTGCAATAAGTGTTTTCATAAGATAATTATTTATCAAAAAAATATTTTTGTCAAGTGAAAAAAGTAAGTGTTATTTTCAAAATAACAAATTTTAAAAGAAAAAATAATTTTTTTATAAATAATTATTAAATTATTTTATTTTTAATATTAATTTCTATAATTTTTAAATTATTATTTAATTATTATTTAATTTTTTTGATTATATTTTATTTTTTATTTTTAAAATAAAAAATATCTAGCTAAAAACTAGATATTTAAAAAGTTTTTTATGAGCGCTCTTCGTCTGTTAAAGACTGTATAAGATTTTGTTTTTCTTCTTCTTTCATTTTTTGCTCTTTTTCTTGGGCTTTTGCAATTTTGTAGTCGCTGATTTTTGCTGCGATTGTTTTAACGCCTTTTGCAAGTGTGATCACAGGCTTTGCTATAATTTTTACTACACCTTTAGCTCTATCTTTTTTTTGACGCTTTTTCTTAGTCTTTTCTAGAATTTCTTGTTCCTTTACTTTTGCGTCTTGATAGGCTTTTTCAAGAATCTCGTCAAGGTTATAGCGCCCCTTTCCATAAAGTTCGTCCAGTGTCTCCTGAAAACTTTTATCAAGTGGATGAGATTTCTGCTCTTTATCTTCTCTTTCTTCATCAGTCAAGCATGCAAGAAGAGCGGTTGTATCGTAAGCAGAAGTATATAGATTGTGTGCACTTTGTGCCAACTTGTCACGCTCTTTTGTGAGTCTTGGAATGCTCATTTTCAACAGCTCTTCTAGAGATTTTTCTGACTTAGGGACAATTTTATCGAGTATATGACAGGTTATAACGCCTTTTAATATTTCATCCATATTTTTGCGTTTAGTTAAATCATCATGCTCGTTATCAAGTGGCAATAGGGTGGTGCTTTCAAAAAACGGCTTACCAGAAATCGTTATAACAAAGTTGTTTTTCTTTTCAAGATGAAGATTTTTTGTCTTTTTTCCATTTGTATTTGTATAATAAGGAGAGCCAGAAAAATATGTTGATGAGATAATGCTGATATCAAAGTCAAGGTCTGAAATATTCAGCTCTAAACTGTTTTTTGTGCCACTTCTAAATTCTGTGCTGCCATCTTGAAGATGTATTTTACCTTGATAATCTTCGTGGTTTTGCATGCTATTAAAATATTTTTTTGCATCTTCCGTCATTTTTTTTCTCCTTATCTTTATTATAATTATACCACGCAGCATATGCTATCAAATATAAATTTTATTCACGCTCTTCTGCATACTGCCTGCTGTATTTTTGATAAATATTGTAAAGCGTGTCACTCGCATAGATGCACTGAATATTTTTAACCCTTTCTCGAAGATTTAGCTCTGCCAAAATTTCATTTGCTAGGGCCTTTATCTCATGGTCAAGCGGAGAGATATTTTCTATATACCATTGCCTTTCAATCAAACTCTCTTGAAATGCAACGATACCCCCATGAAAGTGCAATTCTAGCTTTTGGTCACGCTGGTCAACAAGCATGGCGAATTTTTCGCATTTTTCTTCCATAGTATTCTCCCTTTAACCACATTATAATAATTTATAATTTTATTGTTAAGAGCAGGGGTTTAATTTCTTATATAATTATAATAAAATATAATTAACTAAATGTCAATAGGAATTTTTTTGTAATTTAAAAATTTTTCAAATAATTGCTATAATTTTTCACTAGAACATAAGTTTTTATGGTCATAAAAATAGGTCTAAGTAAGGATAACGAAAAAGCATATCCGGTTAGATATGCTTTGATTTAGTTTTACTGCAGCCAATATCTGTCGGTTGTTTCATCCCATATATTTTTTAAAAGTTTACCTTCGATTTTGGCATCGTTTTTGAAATCTTCACCGTCTTTAAATAATGTTGTTTCTTTTGTTTGAGAATTATAAAGGCTGATTTGTGGTTTGCTTTTATCATTAAAAACAAGTTCAACAGCATAATAAACACCATTATATTCAAATTGCATTTCACTATAACCATGTAATGCCTCAATGAATTCTTCAAAATTAGGCTCAAATGGTTTACTTTCGCTATAAAGTTTTTTCGCTTTATTTAGTGAGATAAGGTTTGGGTAGATAACTCTATCTGGATTTTCATCAGCTAAAAAGTTATTTTTCCATTTACAATATGGACAACTACCTTGATTATAAATATCTTTTTTTATTATCTTACCACAAACAGAACAAGGTTTATCAAAAATTTCATCGTAAATACTTTTATTTTCCATCATTACAACCTTTATAAATAACAAGGATTTTCAACTTTATCCCATATATCTCGAACGTAGTCATCGCCTATTTTTGCGTTTTTAATGAAATCTTCTTTGTCTTTGAAATATATTGTGCCACATGGCTCGGGTCCCCAACTAAATTCAATGCCATTTTCGCCATTTCTAAATAAGGAAAAACCAACATTTTTATAGTCAAATCCTGTTTCACCATAATGTTCAAACGCTTCAAGAAAATCGTCTAAATCGGGTTTCATAGGTTTATTTTCCTTGTATAATTTTTTTGCTTTGTTTAATGGAACTAAGTTTGAAAATATAACATTGTCAGGGAATTCGCTATATATTTTGCCATTATACCATCCACAATTTGAGCATT
>CALVTR010000008.1 GCA_944362965.1 uncultured Clostridia bacterium | reverse complement strand
ATCTACAATAACTTTCATATTAAATTTACCTCTTTAACTGTAAAACAATTATATCATACAATTATCAAGTTTCAAAATAAAAATAGAAATATGGTTTTGAATTTAGCTTTAAATACCCTATAACTTTTTTTCTTTCTTCTTTCTTATTTCAAAAATAATCCGAAATTAAAAGAAAAATGAAAAACGAAAAAATAAGAAATAAGAGTACAAACAAAAATAATCCTCGCCTATCGGTTCGGATTATTTTTGTTTGGTGCGGCTAACAGGAGTTGAACCTGCACGGTTTCCCACTGGAACCTAAATGCTCCGCACCAATTATTGTAGACATTTAAAATAAAGGAAATTTGACGGCTATGACCAAACTTTTGACCAAAGCACTTTGTATGTGACCAAACTATTTTTATAATTTTTTCTTTTATTAGCCGGGCGACTTGGTCGCCCTTTTATCAGTTTGTATGATGACAAACTCGAACATGGTAACATAGCTGAAACTTTCTTTTTATTCCTTCCGCCTTTTCAAACATGTATAATATTAAGTATATTATATATTATATATAATAATATTTTTATTTTAATAGAACTTAGTAATTATTTTTTCTCTATGAATAAAAATATGTATTTAGATAAACTATATGGATAATTTTCTTTTGCTACTTTTCTTTTAGTGGTAGAAATATTTTGCTATATCGCTAGCAGTTTTCTTCACCCGCTTTTAGACAAAATAAAAAGGCATAGCACATTGCATATACCTTTTTTTGATCAAAATCTGCTGTTTTTAAAAAAATTATTGTTAAATTTAAATAAAAATTTGATATTTTACATTGGCTCACCCCTGCTTTTTCTCAGCTAAATAAAGAAAATCGTCATACCTATAGATGTTAGTTCGTCTGCAGCGTCCCATTATTCTATCTGAACCCGTTGCTATACTCATATGTGGTGGGCTTTTTCTGACTATAGCTTTGAATTGAGATATTGGTAGATTTATGCCTTTTTCTTCCAATGTCAGCTTATTTATGGTTGAAATGCTGAAGTATTTTTTATTGTCAACCTGGTTATATACACTAAGACCCATTTTAACCCCCTATATAAAGGCATAAGCAATTCTTTTAAAGAAAAATTGCACTTTTGCCAGATTTTTCGCAAAAAATATTTTTAAAAATCGATTACAGCTCATTCTAGCCGACCATTTGCTTGTATAATTCTTCAATTTTGCGAAAATGTACAAGTCTAGGCTCAGCATAAGCAAGCCAACGCGTTATTTGAGACGGCGACACGCCTATCTTCTTTGCAAGCGTCTTTTGATCAACATTGTCTTGCTGCAATAACGCTTTAAGCATTTCTTTGTGCGTCATACATTCCACCCCCTATTAAAAAATTCTAACGGATGATGATAATCTATTACTGATATGGTTTGAAAAACGGAATCCAAACAAACATTAAATTCTATTTTTGACTTAAATTTTGCTTTTAGTTTAGTACCATTTCGTAACGTTACTTTAATAGTTTTATTTTTAGGATTTACATCAAATAATACTATGTCTTTTATGCGTATTGCATAATTTTTAATAGCTATAAATTCATTTTTTGAAATACACTCTCTATACATATTCCACTCCATTTTTAAAAAATTTTAAAAATAAAAAATTAAAAAATTTGTGTAAATTGCATTTGCGAAAACGCAATCGCAAAACGCTGACGCGTTTTGATATAAGGTTTTATTATATAAATTGTTCCATCTCATGCTCTATTTAGAATTATCAAAATCATTTCTCAACACATAGTGAAAACGCCCGCTTCGCTTTCGGCGTTTATCACTATATGTGTTTGTTTCATGATTTTCTTTTGATAATTCTAAAATTCGAGCACTTCAGTTTCACTTCCGTTATCTTCTACAGACACTTCTGTAGAAGATTTTATGGCTAATAAAGAAGAATTGCTGTCTGCACTCTGCGTCTCTTCAACTTCCGGTTCTACGTCAATTTCCGCCTTATTTCTATAGGACTCAAGCTCTTTGATGAGCTTTTCATTTTCAAGTTCCTGCTTTAAACGCTTATTTTCCTGGCGTTCGATTAAAGTATCACGTATCTTTGAAAATAAACCTTGACGTCTTCTCCACTTACTTGAAATGGCTAATACGTATTTTTCTTTCTTTTTAAAAGCCTGCATAACAAGTTGAATAACTTCTTCAATACATTTCACTGTTTTATCATTAGCACCTGCTAATTCAGAAGCTAATGCAGCTAGGCTGTTTATCTCTTCGAAATAATCAGCCTTTGTTCGCAGCTCTTCAAAACTACGTTGTCGCTTTTCCGTCATTTCGCTCATCTTCCTTTTGCTCCTTATCTTTATTTTTCTCTTTTTCTTCCTTTTTTGCTTTTTCCTTTGGCTTTTTGCCACGGTAAGTTTCAGGTATATCAACCACACGATTTTCAAAGTATTCTTTAAAATATGCAGCTGAATAGTTCGTCCTGGTAGTTTTAATAAGTGTTAAACCTTCATTCTCTTTACCACGAACAAACATTGGAATAAAGTAGTTAGTATCATAACAGTTAAATATATTGCCACGATATTTAAAAACAACTTGTTTATCTATAAGTTCTTCATCTTTACTAGACAAATAACTTTCAAGCTGAGAATTGTCATAGATTATATTGCAAACCCAATATGACGCTAATAAATAGCCATATTTGCTATATTCGTTCACCATACCTACAACTTCAATAAATATGGCTAGGTCTCGAATATCTTTATGTATACGCATTGGACGCTGAGCTATAAAACATAAGAATAACTTATATTGCCCTGAAAGTTCTATTGCCTTCGTTACAAATGTTGGCAAAGCTCCAAGATGACTGTCAAACAAATCTTGTGTTTCATCTGAAAAATATCGTCCACTGGGGCATATTAAAGACGTGGAGTGAATCTCATTAGGCAAGCCGAAGCCAACAAAGTTAAATTGATATGCTGAATTTGATTTTCTCATAAAACCTTTTGTTTCAAAAAATGTATCACAAAAAACTGTATGATCGCTGGGTGGACGGATTGAGTAGCCTGCTTCGTTTAATTTGTCACATATTTGCCTAGAGACTTCGACGTCTTGTTTAGCTATCTCTGGCCGCATAAATTCGCTCATGAACTTGCCTGCAAGAGAACTTTTCCCCGTCCTTCTCTTGCCCCATATTATGATAACTTCCGTGCGTGAAAACAGCCCATCCGCTAGCATTTCTTCTATTTTGTCGTATACTGGCAATTTTTTGCCTTTATACCTAAAAAATTCCTTTTTCCCTTTTTCAAACATTTGCAGCTTGTCCTATTTTATTTTTGTTTTAATTTTTACATTTCTTCTAGTAGAAACTTGATTAGCTTTTTGTCTATATGAAACTATTTCTTCACCATCTCTATAGATGACATAAACCATATTTTTACCATACTTTTTCTTATCTTTTGCTGTAGCAGTAGGTTTATATGGAACTCTTACTACGGATCCTTCTGCTAGTCTTTCCTTTCCTGTGATTTTATCTCTGATTACACAAGTTGTTTCTCCTAGTCTTAATCTATCTACATTCTTTGTTACTAAATCCTTAATGTTTCTTTGAAGTTTTGCTGTAGGTCTATGTTTATGCAACATTTTTTCAGCATCTTTTAAAGTTTTAAAAGGACCTGCTCCAGCTCCATGAGCTGTATATTCGTTAAAATATCTACCATTATCTGATTTAACTATCGTTATTTTGTTTCCGTCTTTTTCCACAAAATTTTTTATAACCTTATCCATATTTAATCCCCCTAATTTTTTTATAAAATCATTGCATTTTTTAATCTTTTTTGATATACTATTAATGAAAAGATGGTTGATAGGAACGGATTAGTTTAACTTTTACCGGTATCTCATCTTTTTTATTTTGCAAAAAGTATTGACATAAATATCTTTTTGTGGTATATTTTATATAGAATTACATTGACCTTATTTATAAGGCATAGGCGAAAGGCCGGAATTGTAATTCTTTTTTTATTTTTTGTTATTATTTTTGCTATATCTATCTTTTAAATGTTGTGGCATATCTAACTTTTTATTGTGTGGCTCAAACAATCGTTTGGGCTTTTTTGTTGGTCTTCTTAAATACATAGGGCTATCATCGTTAGGATCAGGATTCGGAAATATTTCTTCATATTCCTTTTTATAGGTATGTGTTGCCTCTCTATTTACAAATCCTTCTTCAAATTTATTCTTTTTCTTATTGAAAGCTATATCTTCATCAATTACAAGAGTCGTACGTTTCTTCCCTATCTTTAACCTAGCCCAAAAAGGAAACTCTGAAGGGAATTCTCCTTTTTGAATATTTTCCTTTTTTCTATCTAGATTTTCTCTTGATTTGTTTATGTCCATGTTGCACCTTCTTTTGCTTTTTTGCTTTTAACCTAAACATATCATTTATATATTTTTCATCTGCAAAGCCTTCCTTGTATTTTTTATCAAGGAAAGTAGTATCATCTTTAGTTAAAGACAATGAGCGGTGCATATGATTGTAATATTTTGCATAAGCTTCATCTTCTGCACGATTAAACCCAGCTTCTACTGCATCAAAAGATTTGTTCCAATTTTGTTTTTCTGCCTTTTCAAGAAATTTCTCATGCTCCCTTGTGATATTGTCCATGTTATTTTTTAATTCAAGGGCTTTTTTATGAGCGTTGCTATATATTTTCATGCTGTCCCCCTATAGGTCATAATAAAGCGTTATTGCCTTAACCTTACGTTTAGTTTTTGGTGCTGATTTCGTTCTTGCAGGTGTTTTTGCTTTATTTGCTGAAAAATTGACCTTGCTATTTGACTTCTGTGATACTTTAGCCGTTTGTCTTGACTTATTAGTCGAGCTTGTCCTTGTTGCCGTTTTAGGCGTATTTTTAGCCTTTTTTATTGTTTTTTGTGTGTTTTTTATGTTTTTCTTCATAAATCCCCCTTAAATTTTAAAATTATTGTTGCAATTTTTGATTTAATTTGCTATACTAATAATGAATCAACAAGATTGATTTTTAATTATAAGTCGCTCTTATAATTAACTTGGCTGAAACGCCATGACGCTGAATGGGGACGCCCATTACAGGATGTTGAACTCAGGTAACTGAGTTCTTTTTTATGTTCTATTTTTTAATTTATGTAAAGCTTGTTTGTTCTCCTTCCTTAGTCGTGATGATGTTTCTTTATTTTTTAAAGCTTTTTTCTTCATTTCTATAACATCTTTTTTGCTTATATCTCTATTAGTTGAATTTTCAACAAACTTAACACCATCAATTTTTATTCTATTTCCTTTGTTGTCTTCAATTTCGATATAAGCGTTATATTTACTTTTCCCGGTCAAATAACTCTCTAAAGAATGACGTCCTTTAGTTCCCAATTTAATTACAGCAAGTTCATTTTGATTGTTGCTATCAACAACACCAACTCTTCTATATAGGTCATTTGAGTTTGGATGATCTGGCTTAATATTCTTCTTGCCTTTACCACTACCTAAATATTCATCTCTAGTTTGCAAAGTTCTTCCATTTGGAACCTTTTTAGATATATTTTTTTGCTTAGACATTATTTCTCCCTATAGGTCATAATAAAGCGTTATTGCCTTAACCTTACGTTTAGTTTTTGGTGCTGATTTTGTTTTTGTAGATGTTTTTGCATTGCTAGCTGAAAAATTGACCTTGTTATTTTGTTTCTGTGGCACTTTGGCTGTTTGTCTTGACTTATTAGCCGAGCTTGTCCTTGTTGCCGTTTTAGGCGTATTTTTAGCCTTTTTTATTGTTTTTTGTGTGTTTTTTATGTTTTTCTTCATAAATCCCCCCTAATTTTTAAATTTTTGTTTTTTATTTAAATTTTTTATTCTTGATGTAATATTTGAATATCTAAATAACCAACAAAGCTATATTCTTCGCTAAATGCTCCATTTAGGTCTAGGTCAGCAAAGTATAGGGCTATGTTTTGAAAATAATCATTACCACTGTTGTATAATGTGTAAAATGTTGTTAGGTTTGTGTATCGTTCCTGCAAGTTAAACTCCGTTAAATGCACAAGCTCATGCGTTAAGCAAAATGTGTAGTATTCATAATTTAAATTCTCTTGCAACTGTATTGTTCTCGTCCATAGATTACACTTGCCTTTAACGGCTCCTGAAAATGTAGTAAATTCAAGCTTATAGCTTGGACTATCAAACAAATCGTTGATTTCGTCCGTTAAACTCTGATAACTAATATTTGGAGGTCTAGTTATGTCATATTCTATTTCCATATCTTCAGGAGCTTTGTACGGCAAGGCATGAGCAGTAAGCTTTAAATCTAACGAAATAAAGCTTATTGCTATGATTAAGGCTAAAACAAATAGTACATAGGTTGCTATTTTTATGGCTTTTAACTTACGCAATTTTGAGTTCCTCTATTGAGTAAATTTTATCGGCGTAATCAGACCATGCAGCTTTGTATGCTTCTACGGACTCTGCTGGGACATAGATGATTTTTACATTGCTTGGCATTACATTTCTTCCAAGCGTTGGCGGTGTTGTTGCATTGATTGTTATACTTTCAAGACTGCTGCATTCTTGGAAAGCCCGCTCACCGATACTTGCTACGATTTCTGGAATAGTTATACTTGTAAGACCGTTGCAATTAAAAAAAGCAGTATCTTCAATCTTTGTTAAACTTGCTGGAAGATTTATAGATATAATCGCAGAATTAAAAGCAAAAGCACTGCGAGCTATAATCTCTAATTTATTAGAAAATTCTATAATAGATAAATTACTGCATCCATAAAAAGCCTCTTCTAATATTTGTTTAATTGTATTTGGCATAATAACGCCCTCTATATTTTCATTTCTAGAAAAAGCAAAGCCGCCAACACTTGAAACTTGATAGTCATTACCTTCAACAAAAATAGGTTTTTCGACATCTAAAGAGACAGGGTATACTATATCTTGATTTTCAAAAACATCCATCTCGCTATTTAAGGTATATTGCTCACTATTGGCGTCTGTGATTGTTATCGGGTATGTAATATCTTCAAAGTTCATCATTAAATACTCTTGAAATTCCATTTCATCAAAAGTCATTTTAACCATTTCTGTACCTGAAATTGAATAAGAAGATGGTATTTGAATATATTTATCGTCTCCATTGTAAGCCGTGATAGTATTACCGTCAAACTCATAGTCTGAAACGTTGCAAATGTATGTTTCTGTGTCGTCAGGTTCTTCGCTGTCATCTGGATTCTCAGGCTCTTCTGTCTCGCCTGTATCTTCTCCTGGGATTTCTATGTCTTCTCCTGGAACCTCTATGTCTCCGCCTGGAGTTTCGTCATCAGGTTGCTCAACAGGTTGCTCTATTTGTATGCCTATCTTATCGAGCAAATCAAGTGCAAAATCTTTGTCTACTGCATAGGTTATTCCAAAGCCTGCAGCTAGAACAAATACAATAACACCTAACGTTATTAAAAATGATTTTATAAATTTTTTCATGTTCTCTCCTTTTAGTTACTTAATGTAGTAACAGTTATATTGTTTATAGTTACCACAAGCCACTGAATTTGATTGCTTGTGCCCGAATTATTGGTGTAACTTGAGCAATACAACTTTAAGTTTGAATTTGACAAATCAACATCAAGCCAATCCCCATATCTATCTATAGCGTCAAGATGAGTGCTATCTGTGAATTTAAGATTTTCGACATAATACATTTCCCCAACGCTATTTTGAATTTGAAGATTAAGGTCTACTGTAATATTTTTGCCCGTCAAATCCACATCAACATAATCATTAAGATTTATTGTTTCGTCAACAGAAGTATGATAATCAGCAAATAAAGTTATTTCTTTAGGGGTGTCCAAAACGACCAAAGTTTCAGTAAAAACTGCATATAAATCAGTGTCTTGCGTGATTGTTAATTCATCAACCTTTTCACCTTCTTTATTTGCCCAATAAGCAAAAAGTTTATTTTCACTATCTGCAGGTATTGGCATTGATGTTACATGATAACCTGGAAGATATATATTTGTATATTTAATCTCATCGTCAACATAATAGTTAAGAGTGACATACTCGTCATAAGAGCCATTTATAGTAAGTTGATTATCTTTTGTGTAATCTGTTGGCTTAACTTCAACAACTAGGTTATTTCTTGAAAAGTATTTGTTCCAATAATCTACTGCTTCTTGCCCGCCGTGTGTAGTTAAAGTAAATGATGAACTATTCTCATAAAAAGCTATGTTAAATTGAAGTGTGTCGTCCATCAATACTTCAAGGTCATTGTCTAAAAAAGCATAACGATATTCCGCACGAACGAAATTGCTTGAAAAGTCAACTTGTGTGCATGGTTCATCATTTACATAAACGCCATAAGACGTATCTTGTTTAAGTTCAAATTTATCGTCACTATAAATTGTTGCTGAGAAACTTCCGTCTGGATTTTGAGTAAGAACTATATTTTCAAGAGAGTATTTTATCGTGTCAGTCACTTCGGTTGTTGCTGTGTTGTTGTCAATAAGACCATTGATATAGCCCCAAACACCACCTTCAGCCGAATAATAGAAATTTAATTGTATACCACAATAAGCCGTGAAGCCAACGAACACAATACCTAAAAATGAGAATACATATACTCTTGAATTTGGATACTTGAAACAAAGAAAGATAATAAATCCAATCAGCACAATAAAGATTAGGTCATACCAAAAGCCACTATCAAATAAAAGTGAAAACATTATGCCACCTCCTTATCTGCATTTATTTCGTTTGTCTCAAGCACGTTGAAATAACTAAGCCCACTATCTGGCAATATTCCTGAATACCTATAGCCTGCAGCTTCAATTATTGAAACATCAATATTGACTGAAATGTAAATATCATTAGCATAAGGCAAATACTCGTCAATAAAGCTTTGTTTTAATTTAAGTCCATAGGAATTATTAGTAAGTAATACCAAATCAAAGTCATACACGTCGCAATCAATAATAGTTCGACCTTGAAAGTAGTCTCCTGACTCAGAACCCGAGCCGTCTATTGAATATGAAGAACTACCATGAAGAAGCCCAAACATTGAGTCATTGCTGTTTCTTGCACCATTGGCAGATACTGTGACGTAAATTGTGTAGTAAGATTTAAGCTTATTGATAACTAGGTCAGTATCTTCTGCTGATATTTCAGCACCAAATGAACCGTCAGTATTTACTTCAAAAAATTTAAACATATCTTCACCAAATTCAAAAACATAAGCACCATTAGTTCCTGCTGGCAGGCTTTGAACACTTTGATAAAGTTGATATGCAAGAAAATCAATGCTATTATTGTTGTAATAATTTGTTTTTCCAGAGCTTCCTATTTTTCTAGAATCACCCAGGAAATCATCAGCATTTTTAAAGTCTTCCCACTTAAGATAGTTATCACCTTTGAATTGCATATATACATACTCATCTTCTCCTGTTTGCAATAAAAAGTATGATTCTTCATTTATTGGATTTGTTGAGCCTATGCTATCAAAATCATCAAGTGATTGATAACTATATTTTGAAGTTTTTAAACTATCAACAAAAGGATTGAAGTATGCTGCTATATATTCTTTTTGCCAAAATAAAGCTCCTGACTTATGTAATTGATATGAAGAGATAGCACCATTTCTATTTAAAAAATCAAAGTAACTTTCTAAATCATCTAAAACATATCCATCAGAATTTTCTACAACATTACTTAAATATGTTAGGTAACTATCATAATCAACCCACTCAATTGAATCGTCCACTGTGTTTGCAACATATTGAACGCCTTGAGAGTAGATGTGTTCTCTATTTTCATCAGTAAAATAACTTAATTTTAAATCAAACATTTCAAGCCCATTTTTATTTACGTTTGATTTATAGTCTATAGTTAGCACATATTTGCTTGCTTGAGAATTATCCGCTGGGGTTAAAGTTCCAACATTGATAGTAGATGAAGTCATTTTCTTATCGCCATACTCAAGCAAATAAAAATACCAACAACATATTCCAAGACAAAGAATTAAAATTAAAACACCAAACGCTATTCCTATTTTCTTACCAATTGACATTTTATTTTCCCTTTAAATTAAAGAGTCAAAATTTAAAATATTCTTGACTCTTTCGACTTTTAAATTTAAGCTACAATCACTACATTTGAATAATTGTTGGCTAAGTTTTGAACAACACCTTCTACTTTGTCATCAACCACAATATCAAAGCTGTCGTCAATTTCTTCATCATCTGTTGTGTCATCTGTTTCATCAGTTGTGTCATCAACAACTTCTTCAACTTCAGTGCCCCATGATTTCCACTCATCAACTAGTGAGCGGTCATTGACTGAAGCCATAACTAGTGATGTGACAATGAAAACTAAAGCTACAAAAAAGACAAAACATACTATTGAAGTGAAAGCAACTGCTGCTTTATTTGTTGTTTTGTTTCTCATGATTTCCCCCTTTTAAGCCGTTTCATTACGGCAAAGTTTTGAATATGCAAAAATGTTATCTGCATTACTCGGTTTAAGATTGTTTTTCTTACACCATTCAACGTATCTCAAAATACTTTCCATGTCTTTAAACCCCCTTTTATTAAATTTCGATTTCGTCGATGTTTTGGAAATATTTATTCAACTCACCTGGAGCATACGTCCTGCCCTTGAAGTTCGCCTTAAATTCAAGGCTTACGCCATAATCTTTATATTTTCCAGCAATAATATCTTCGCTATTTTCTAAAACCCACTTAAGCGATAAATTGTCGTTTGTTGACAAAAACTCGCTTTCTTTAATGGTCTTTGCTAAGTTTTCTAAGTTGACGTTATTATAATAGGCAAGCTGTGCGTCTATCTTCTTTCCTGGATAAGATTTTTTAAAATCAGCTAGAAACATCAGTTGCTCTTCGTTCAATGCAAATTGCGTGTCGCAATTTTTAACTTCAGCAAGATAAGGTGAATCTATAAACCTTTGCATGAGCGTTTCAAAATCAATATTGCCAAGGATTGTTGCTTTTTTGAAAGCTTCAAGCAACAGCTTCTTTTTAGGTTCTAACTCTTCTTCTGTTGGCGGTTGTTCAAAGGTTCCTTCTTTAAGTGGAGTTCTCAAGAAAACCAAACGCCTATGTAAATGATTGTTCATAGTTAAATGTACAAAACCTTTCTTTTGCATTGACTCTAACCTTGACGAAATTGTTCGCTCAGATGTGTTAAGAGCTTTAGCAAGTTCGGCATTTGTGATATTGCAATAATTTTTCTCAGGAATAACACATAACGTTAAAACGGCATAGAGAATTTTCTCTTCGTCAGTAAGCAGTTTTGATAGCAGTACAATTCTAGGAATTGAAACATAAAAACTTTTATTTTTCATTTTATCCCCCGAAATATTGTGATCACTTCGTCACTGTCTGTTGGGAAGAAAATCAACTCTTTATTCGATACGTTTTTGATAGTGAAAAATAGCAATAGCAATTTTTCAATATTCCCTGACCATAAGCTGCAACGCTGTCCTTTTTGCAAATAAGTGAAGCAAAAAACACCATGCGAAGTAAAAAATGACTTGGTCATTTCTTCACATGGTGTGTTCCGTTCTATTAAGTTTTTATTGTCAACAATGTTCAGTTGACTTGTTGTAGGTAAAACTATAATCATAATCAACTCCTATTCATAAAGACCGTTTTTGATTTTTGTTTCAAGTTCTTTGAAAAGCTCTTCAATTATGCACTCTTTGTCAAATTGGCTGTCAGCCCAGTCGCGTTCGTCATATTCGCCGCCGTTCTCAAGATCGTCAATCTTTTCGACCGCAGCCCTTAACAACTCGGCAAGAACATGTTGCGGTAATTCTTCAATGCCTATTTCATTTTCTAAAAACATTTCTTTTAGCTCACCAACCTGGCTTTTATTTAATTTAGGTTTTTCAAACATAATTTTTGCTCCTTTAAATTTTGAATTTTTGCTTGAATATCACTCAATCTTTCGCCTTTGAATAACAATTTCTTATCAATTAAAATTGAAACTAATATTGGATCAAGAAAACCATCATCAGTAGTATCTTGCCTCACTAATTCTTCCAACAACTCAATATCAGTCATTTCTTTATACTCATCAGCATAACTATCTGGCAAATCTACTTTACCTAATGCTGTGATTAGTTGCATAACTTTACTCCTTGGCTTATAGCCGACACCTTGCGGTGTTTCGTCTTAATTTTCAAAGACTCGTCAGGGCTACTTGCGAAGTTTGTCGAATTTGTGCCTTTTACAAATAAATTTGTTATACTGGTATGATAACTATTGAACGGCATGTCGATTGCCTTATGTTATCAAAATCTTACAAAGGAGAAGACAAGTGAATTTATTTACTAGGATAAGAAGAGTTCATAGTGCGAAAGTTTCTGCCGAGCTATCAACAGAAAAGGAATTGATTGAATCTGGGAAATACTACGACAAAGAAGAGAAAAAGCGTCTTATTAAAATATCTGGACAAATCGCCGCAAAAGATGAAAGTATTAAAATTGATTCTGAAAACAATTCTAAGCCTGTATATGACCACTCAAAAAAATATGTAAATATCGGCTCCAACAATACAAAGAAAACTGGAATGGTTGAAAGTTCAGTTTCTATTGCTAACAGACAGGCGTCTAACAAATCTCAAAAAACTACGAAATCTAAAGCTAAAAAGAAAAAGTAGTTTTTATCACCCTTCGGGGTGATTTTTTATTGCCCCATAACTTCGTAGATATCTAATCCAACTTTTCCTTTTCTTAATTGCCTTTTATGTTCTCCATAATAACCAGTCATATAAGCCAAATACATAGCAAGTGTAAGATCTTCTTTATCTTTACCGATAGTTTTTATAAACCCTTGAACTCCTGGTAGTTTCACACTTCCATCAGGATTGATAGGAATTTTGTCTGTTGCTTCTAACATTGTTTTAAAACCTAACATAATCGCTCCTTTTATGCAACTATTGGTTGCATTTTTAATTATTATAAATACTAAAAGTGGCATTGTCAAGAGAAAATGCAACTTTTTTTATAATTTTTTACTAAAAGTTGCTATAAGTTGTTTAATTGCATAAAAAAAGTAAACTTTTCGTAGGAGGCAATTATGAAATTAAAAGAACTTATGCAAGAAAAAGGAATACAACAGCAACAAATGGCTGCATTGTTAAATGTTTCCAGAGCTTCTATTTATAAATATCAGGAAGGAAAGGCAGAACCCAACATTGAAACACTCATCAAAATCGCCGACTTCTTTGACGTTTCTTTAGACTATTTGTGCGGACGGCAAAACAAGAACCTAATCTTTGCTGACAGTTTGTCAGACAAGAAAAAAGAACTAATCGGCATGATTAAGGACCTAAATGACGATGAAACCTTGATTGCTATAGGTTTTGTAGCTAAACTTGCCAACAAGCCTATCAACGAAGTTATGGAAAAATTGAACAAATGATAAAGGAGTAATTTATGGAAAATATAAAAAACGCTTGAAGAGCTGCTCGTATCAGCTTCTGCAGCTGCGGACAGCTCGCTTCAAACAAAACAAAAACTTTTAGTCCTTATTGGCTACGCCGAAGCTGAAGATGAAATAGCCAAGCACAGGAGAGAAAAAATCATTGTTTTAAACACAAAAGACAATCATAGCCGTCAAATTTCCATATCAAAACCAAAAGGAGATGTGGAGATGAAAAATATTTATTATAGACCAACTGAAAAAAGATATGTTGGTAGAAAGCAAATTTTCGGAACTAGCATTGAAGTTTATGGAAAAACTCAAATTGAATGTTATAAAAAATTAAATGAGAAAATACGGCAACTAAAAAGCAAAATAACAAACCCCTACTCAAAAACGCCACAAACATTTATTGAGTGTTGGGACAAATGGTATAAACAGAACAAAGAACCTTTTATTGCTGATACTACTCGAGATGACTTTCAAATATTACGAAGAAAACTAAGCCCAATTCACAATACTAGCATCAAAAAACTTAACAAGGACGCTATCCTGGAATTTTTGGCAAATGTTGAAAATAACCGAACCAAAGACAAACTTGTTGTTCAGCTTAAAGCATTTTTTAAATATGCCACGCTTGAAAGACTTATAAATTACAACCCTTTCAACACGATTGTTTATAAAAATCAAAAATATAAGTCAAAACCTGCTTTTACCTACGAGCAACAAAAAACAATCCTGGACAATTTGAAAGGTAAGCCATTTGAGCCTATTATTCTATTTTTCTTAATTACGGGAATTAGGAAAAATGAAATAGATTTTAAAAATATAGAAAATTGCATTGATAGCAAGAACATTTTAACTATTCGAAATTTAAAAGGTAGAGATAGAGAAGTTCGATACAAAAAAATTAAGCTAAGTGAAGACGCCAAGAAATTAGTTACCGATAACCTGGACATTTTCCATTCATACGCCAACGAGCTTCTTGCTGATCATTTCAAAGCATTTTTAAAATTTCTAGGAATAAATGGAAGCCTGGTTACATGCAGGCATACATTTGCTACTAACTGTTTTTATTTAGGGAAAGACCCACTCATAATCTCAAGAGAGATGGGACACACTACAGCAGGAATAACTAAAGACAATTACATTGATATAGACTATGGGTTAAGCAAGGACAAAATTCTTAAATTATATAATAATTTATATAATTTAAATTAGCCATTTGACCAAAGTCCTGACCAAACTTTTTAGGCTAAATTTTTGTTAAAATTGGTCAAATTGACTAATTTTTAAGATTTGACAAATATAATAAAAAAAGCTATACGCCTTTATTTATAAGACATATAGCCACTTGGTGCGGCTAACAGGAGTTGAACCTGCACGGTTTCCCACTGGAACCTAAATCCAGCGCGTCTGCCAATTCCGCCATAGCCGCATATCTTAAATTTTAATTTTATTTGGCGGATAGGCAGACTTTAATCAATTTTTGATTAAGCTGGATTTAAATCCATGCGCGTCTGCTAAGACCACCCTTGCAATAATGTATTGCAAGGGAACCCGGTTCCGCCATATCCTCATGCCTTATTTTTTTGATAGTTTGTTTTCTTTGTGTATAGTGATTATATCTTTTTAATTTAAATTAAAAAAATAAAACCGCATAAAACCGCACAAATACAGAATTATTATATCACTATCAAATAAATTTTGATACTTCTTTATTATACATATTTGCCTTGCTCTTTGCAAGCACTTTTTTATTTTTGAATAAAAAAATAGGCAAAATACATTTATTTTACCTATTCTAGTGATAGTATTTTATTTATTTAAAAACTTTTATGTGATTTATTTTAAATTATCTTTGAAAAATTTTTCAAGTTTGTCAAATGGTATTCGGTCAGTGCGGTCGTAAAGGTCAATATGTTCAGCATCTTTGACAATATAAAGCTCCTTAGGCTCTTTTGCCATTTTATACGCATCTTCGCTAAAGAATTTTGAATGTGCTCTGTCACCTACTACAAAAAGTATTGGTCGTGGCGATATCTCGTCAATATAGTTAAGTAGCTTAAAATTCATAAACGCCATATTGCTTGTTGTGGTGAAACCGCCACGTGCATATGGATGATGTCCACGCTTTAAAGCATAGAACCTAAACCACTCTGCCGTTGGCTCGGTAAGCTCAGCTGGCACTTTGTCTATAGGCTCTTCTGGGAAAGATGGAATATACTCAGGATAGCCGTTCTCCGCATCAACCCAACGTTGTTTTGACAGACGTTCTTTTCCTGCTTGAACCGCTTGTTTGTCCATGCCAAGTCTGCTTGCAACCGTCATATCATACATACTGCAAGTTGCAACCGCTTTGATTCTTGTGTCCACCTGTGCGGCTGAGAGTGCAAAACCGCCAGAGCCGCATATGCCGATAACGCCTATCTTTTCTCTGTCAACAAAGTTTTGCAGACCTAAAAAGTCAACACAGGCTGAAAAGTTTTCAACAAAGATATCTGGTGATGAGACATTTCTTGGCTCTCCACCACTTTCACCCATAAAAGATTGGTCAAAAGTCAAAACCACAAAGCCGCGTTTTGCAAGTTCCCCTGCATAGACGCATGGTCCTTGCTCTTTAACCCCGCCATATGGTGCTCCAACAATTATTGCTGGATATTTCTTTGCCTTGTCAATGTTTTTATCGTAGTAAAGGTCGCCTGCAACAGCAAGTCCATATCTATTTTTAAACCTGACATGATCTCTTTGAATTTTGTCACTTAATTTTGTTATATAACCTATCATAGAACCCCCTTTTCACGCACATGATAACACTTAAAGTAAACTTTAAGTCAAGCAAAAAACACAAATTTAAAAAAAATTTTTGTTATGTTTTAAAATTTATTAGTTCTTTTTGCAAATATAAATCATGTGAGAGCTGTATCCTTGCTGGTCAAGGCGTTCACAGGTTGCAAGATGCCACTTGAGTAGAATATTGAACTCTTTTTCATCCATCTTATCATCTATATAATCGCGCATCATTGGAAAAATTGCATCAGTTGCGACGCTAGCTATAAAAGTTGTATCCGTGCCGTCAAATTGCTTTTTAAAATCTTCAATATAGTAAGATGTGAATATCTCTTCTGGCGTATCAGTTATCTTACCGTCATCTTCAAGGCAATATTCAAGGTTTGCAAGCTTACCCTTTCTTACGCCATAACCCCACACGATAGATGCATGAGTAAGGTAGGCAAATATGCACACTCCGCCGCTTTTGCAAACACGAAGTGTTTCACTTATTGCCCTGTCTTTGTCTTCTTGTGTATATAGATGATACATTGGTCCTAAGTTTAAAACAAGGTCAAAGGTGTCATTTTGAAGCATATCAAGTTCAAGGCAATCTCCTTGCAGGCAAGTGATATTTTTTATTCCTTCTGCGTTTTTCTTCATAATTTCAAGATTTTTTGATGTAAGCTCAACCGCTGTTACATCATAGCCCATTTTTGCAAGAGTTATTGAATATCTACCTGTGCCGGCACCTATTTCAAGTATCTTCATACCCTTCTTCAAATATTTTTCTATATAATGCATGGTTGTGAAAAATTCCACATATTGCGTCTTTCTGTTGAATCTTTCATCTTCTTCATAATTGTTATAGTGGTCTATAACTAAATCTTTATATTTATTTATCATATTTTTCTCCTTAGCAAATTTTAACATAAAAAATAAAATTAAAAAAATAAAAAATCTCTTTTTTATTATTTTAAAGAGATTTTTTGATTTTTTATCATTTTTTCAATTATTATTTAATTTTTTCTAATTATTTTTTATTTTATTTATTTTTTTATTTTTAAAGATTTCTTTGCAAGGATTCTTTTTTCTATCACTTTATAAATTTCACTTACAATAAGCATGGCAAATGAAAAGCCGAATATAATAAGCCATTGCGTCAGATTTAATGTTCTCAAATTGAGAAGCGACTGAAGTGGCGTGAAAGCAAACAGCCCAATCAAAACAAAACAGAAGGCAACCGCAAGCAAGAAAAACTTGTTTTCAAATGGTTTTGACTTGAAAATGCTGGAGTTTGTTCGCATTGACGCAAGATAGAACATTTGAATTATGTTGAGAGTGTAGAAGGACATAGTTACTGCAATGCCTTCGTTGTAGCAAAGAATACCTATCACGTAAGCTAGCACAACAAAGAGAGTTTGGAAAAGCCCTAAAATTACTATCGACCAACCTATGCCATTTGAGAAAAGTCCTTTCTTTGGGTCGCGTGGCGGAATGTCCATAAGGTCACGCTCTGGTTTTTCAACGCCAAGTGCTATGGCTGGCAGTGAGTCGGTTATCAAGTTGACAAAGAGAATTTGGACAGGGAAAAGGAAAATATATTGTGGAAACAGCAGCGTGACAATAAAAAGTGAGAACAGCTCTGCCAAATTTGCCGAGAACAAAAATTTGACTGTTTTTTGTATGTTTTGATAGATTTTTCGCCCTTCTTCCACAGCCACAACTATGGTCGCAAAGTTGTCATCAGTTATGATAAGGTCGCTGACTTCTTTGGCAACATCAGTGCCTGTTATTCCCATGCCTATGCCAATATTTGCCTTCTTAAGTGAAGGTGCGTCATTTACGCCGTCACCCGTCATGGCAACCACATGACCTTTTGCCTTAAGCGCTTCCACTATTCGCACCTTATCTTCTGGACTGACACGAGCAAAAACTGAATATCTTTCTATTGCGTTCTGAAACTCTCTATCACTCATCTTTGCAATTTCGCTACCCGTTATCACCTGTGAAAAATCGCTTGCAAGACCTATCTCTTTGGCTATTGCAAAGGCTGTTTGGCTATAGTCTCCCGTTATCATAACAGGTTTCATACCTGCACGCTTACATTTTTTCACCGCGTCTTTAATCTCTTTGCGTGGTGGGTCTATCATGCCTGCAAGCCCTAAAAATACCAGCCCATCTTCTTTAAAATCACTTCTGTCTTTCACCTGTTTGCAGGCAAGAGCAAGCACCCTTAATGCTCCGCTTGACATCGTGTCATTAGCCTTAAAAATCTGTGATTTTGCTTCAGCTGAAAGCGGCACAACCTTGCCGTCCTGCAATATATATTCGCAAGCGTTCAAAATGCGGTCAAGTGCACCCTTAGTATACATTATATTTTGCCCGTCATCATCAATCAAAACGCTCATCATCTTGCGGTTGGAGTCAAATGGCAGTTCGTCTATTCGCTTGAGAATTTTATCATAATCAAATTTGTTGAATTTCTGCTTCGCACAAAACTCGGTGAGTGCCACTTCAGTTGGGTCGCCTAAAATTTTCCCCTTGCTAAGCGACGTGTCATTGCAGGCAAGAGCACATTTTATGAAAGGCAACATATTTTTATCACAAACAAATTTTTTCTCTTGCAGTTTGCCGTCAAAGAATATTAATGTGACAGCCATCTTGTTTTGCGTGATTGTGCCCGTTTTGTCAGAGCATATAACATCACAGCAACCCAGCGTTTCAACCGAGTGCATACGTTTAACAATTGCACGCTGCTTGGCAAGACGTGCAACGCCAAGACTCATGATGATTGTTATCACCGCGGGCATACTTTCAGGGATTGCCGCAACTGATATGGCAACAGACGTGAGAAAGGCGTCCATAATATTTGCGGGGTTGATGCAAATTTCTATGATAAAGGTTAAAACCGCCACCCCAAGCACAAGATAGGTAAGAATTTTTCCAACGTCTTTGATGGATTTTTGCAGCGGCGTCAGCTCTTTTTGATTATCTTTGATAGCCCTTTCTATCTTACCAAGCTCGGTGCTTTCACCTATTGCTGCCACTAGTCCATAACCACGCCCGTTTGTGACAACTGTGCCTTTGTATGCCATGTTTTTTCGCTCACCTATTGGAGCAGAAGCCGAGCATAGACTTTCGGCGTCCTTTGAAATCGCATGGCTCTCGCCAGTAAGAGAAGCTTCGTCTATTTGAAGTTGGTGCGATTCAATAAGTCTTAAATCTGCAGGAACAATCGCACCCGCTTCTAGCGACACGACATCACCAAGCACAAGGTTATTTGTATTGATTTTTATAAGCTGTCCACCGCGTCTTACAAAGGTTTCAGGCTCAGTCAGTTTGCTGAGCGCTTCAAGTGACTTTTCTGCTTTATACTCCTGGACTACGCCAAAGATGGCATTCATAAGCACAATAAAAAGAATGATGCAGCCGTCAATTATTTCACTTGACGAGCCTTCTATGATACCAATAACGATAGAAACCGCTGAGGCAAAAAGCAAGATTATTATCATAAGGTCAAAAAATTGCTCAAAAAACTTGCTGACTATGCCATGCTTTTTATAATTATTTTCAGTTTTTGGCATGGAAGACGCACGAGCCTTAGCCTCATCTTCGCTAAGTCCGTTTGTCGAGCTGTTAAGGTGTGTTATACATTCCTTTATACTTTTGCAATGAAAATCACTCAAATTATTCACCCTTTTATCATATAAAAATAAATTTTAAATTATGCTAAACTGCCATAAGGCATAAGGTAACAAACTTAAATCACAAAAATTGTTATAACGGCAAGTGCAAAGAGATATATGCTAAACCACTTGAAATTAGCCTTCTCGGTGAGCTTTATCATAACTTTGATTGAAAGTATGCCCACTAAGAAAGCTATCAAAAAGCTTAGTATCATGCCGATTGGGCTCACCGCTATCGTCTGCCCGCCAAGAGATATTTTGACAATCTCCATTATCATTGAAAGGATGATGATTGGCACGCTCATCAAAAAAGAGAACTTTGCACATTCTTTTTTATCTCCACCGCTTAGCAGCCCTGCACAGATTGTTGTGCCAGAACGTGAAATTCCCGGAAATACCGCAAGCCCCTGTGCAATACCCATAATAAGTGCATTTTTACGAGTAAAAGTGCCTTGAATTGCTTTTTTCTTTGCAAAATTTTGTGAAAATAGCAAAAGGCAGGCACTTATCAAAAAGGAAAAAGCAAGATAGCTTCCGCCAAAGGATGCATCAACAATGGGCATTAAAATCAAAACGATTATACAAGTTGGAATAGTGGCAATAACAATGTTCATGCTCTCGGCAGAAAACGGATGCTTAATCATTTGCCATATATCTTTTCTGAAAACCACAAGCACGGCAAGGAGTGTTGCCATATGGAGCACTATGCTGACAAAAAGCGAGTCTTCCACTCCAAAAAGCTGCGACAAAAGCACAAGATGCCCGCTTGACGAGATAGGCAAAAATTCGCAAAGCCCTTGCACCAACCCCAGCAGACACAAAATAAATATCTCCACTTGTCCCCCTTTCAACTAATATACAAAAAAGCCAAGCCTTTTATGACAAAAGCTTGGCAGGAAAAACTACACTTTATCTTTAACCAATTATATCTATTAGTTTTATTAACAGCCTTTATAGACAATCAGCACAACTTAAAAACTATCTAAACTAAGATTAACTTATTTTAAAAACTGCCTTATGTAACTATAAAAAATCTCTTATGCTTTCTCGCAAAGCCCTTGCGAACATAAGAGATTTTTTGTGTTTTATAAAAGATTCTTTATTTGATTATTTTTCTACTAAACAATAGCAGAAATTATATCTGCAAAATCTGCCCAACCACTTGCTGCTTTATATGCATCAACACTCCCCGCAGGAACAAGAATTTCTGTTACATATCTGGTCTCTATTGCATCGCTTCCAAGTGTCGGCGGTGTTGTTGCATTGATTGTTATACTTGTTAAGCTATTGCAATTTTGAAAAGCAGCTTGTCCTATACTTGTCACACCTTCTGGAATTGTTATGCTTGCTAACATACTACAACCATTGAATGCAAAACCGTCAATACTTATTACACTATCTGGGATTCCTATACTTGTTAAGCTACTGCAATCTTGAAAAGCAGCTTGCCCTATACTTGTCAATAGACTATTTTCCAAAAAATTCACATTTGTTAAATTACTACAACCATTGAAAGCCAGTTCACCTATACTTGTCACACTTGCTGGAATTGTTATACTTGTAAAACTACTACAACTAGAAAAAGCACTAGTCCCTATACTTGTCACAGTTTCAGGAATTATATAAGTAACATCTGTTTTACCTGCTGGATATGCCATTATTGTTTCCATATCTATATCAAACAATACCCCGTCTACACTTACATAATTTTTATTACCTTCTGCTACTGTTATTGTTTCAAGTCCATCGCACCCATAAAAAACACCATCTCCTATAATTGTCACTCCTTCTGGAATTTCTATACTTGTTAAACTACTGCAACTAGAGAAACCCCATTCACCTATAAGCTTACAAGTATCTTTTATAGTGTAACTTGTTAATGTTGTTGGTGCATCTACAAGATATAAATATTGGTTATTATCATTCCCTAAATAACTTACTCCATAGTCATCTACGTTATATTCTAAACCATCACAACTATAGAAAGCTTGTTCGCCTATACTTATCACACTATCTGGGATTGTTATACTTGTTAAACTATCGCAATTATAAAAAGCTTTACTACCTATACTTGTTACACTATTTGGAATCGTAACCCTTGCTATATTTGTATTTCTATAAAAAGCTCTGGAGCCTATGCTAGTCACAAGGTAGTCATCGCCTTCAACATAGAAATTTTTTAAACTTGAGTAGCTAACATTTATAGGAATACTGTTTGCTCCTACGCTTGCAAGTATTTCATCATCTATTACATTTACATTTGAAGCATCTATTTCAAACCTTTCACCGCTATTAAATTCTATAATTACTTCGCTCACTTCACCTGTCATGAGTTCATAACGTAACCTATCATATAGTGATATTAAGAAATCAGTTTGAGCATCTCCAACCAATGATGCAATATCTGAATAAGTTATTTCAAAATTAGTTGCTTCCAATGTCACTGGGAATAATTGTGCTGTATCTCCGCCTGCCATTCCTATCAATGTTTCCATATACGAATTAAAGTCTCTCACAAATGTGCGTTCTGATATTGGAGTTGTCACATAATAATATCCTGCTGACAATATATATTGAGTGTATTGCCCATTCATAAAGGTTGAAAACTCTTCCATACTTTCAAATGTTTTAGTATAACCTTCGACTCCTGTATCCATTGTCATTATATAGAAACTTTCAGGTATTTCAACATTAGTCTCTGCACCTGTATAACCGACAATTTCCCCTGTGCTATCTGACGTAATACCAAAAGCAAAGTCTGAGTATTCTGTTAAATCATACTCTTCTATTGATATTTCTATTCCATCTAAATCAACATTACCAGCTGTGCCACCTGTAAACTGTATTGTTAAAGTTATTGTGCCTGAAATATCGGCTGTTGTGACTTCCGTTGTTGGCACTTGATAATTATATATTATTCCATCTGTGGATAAGACAACGCCGCTTCCGCCTGTGGCTGTTGCAGAATAAGCTGTTGACGTGGTATTCACAAAATCAAAGTATACATTGACTGAGCCGCTGTTTGATTGAATTGTGCCTAAGTTAAGGTCTATTGACTGATTTGTGTAACCCGGAATAAAATCGTCTATAGTCTCAGCCGAACCCGTTGGCTCTGTCTGCACACGTATATCTCTTATATATAGGCTTGTGTCGCCAATATCAAACTCCACACTACCCCTAAGATTTATTGTTTGCGTAGCTGCATACACACCTATGATTAAAACACCTAGCATAAGCATAAGTAGTGATACCATTGAAATTAATTTTACTTTTAAACTCATATTTTATTCTCCTTTTATATTGGGGTAACACCAAAATTTTTTAGACAAAAGTTTAAGGGTTCAACCTTCAACTTTTGTCTAACTCACTACGGAGAACGCTGACACAAGCCTGACGCTTGGCGACTGTCCGATTAAGTGCATCTAAATTTCAAGTTTTATCTCCGCTCTCTAACCTAACAGATAAAATTTTGGTTTTCCTCCCAGCTTGGGTTCCCGCAAAGTCTCTAACTTTGTGGGTTAAAGCTCCCTTTCCACCCCCTAGAAATTTACTCTGTAAATTTCGTCTTTTGGGCTCCCGCAAAATCTTTGATTTTGTGGGTAAAGTTTGGACCCGCAAGGGGTGAACTTATTTTAGTGTTTGGACCCGCAAGGGGTGATTTTGCAAGTCCATTTTTGTTTCTAGTATGGGTTTTCTCTCGTTTTCTATGCAAATTTTGACCTTTTTGCATATCTTAGCCACATTTTAACACTTTTGTAATCCCTATGTCACAGAGGTGACGGCACAATGGCGTCAAATCACGACCCGATTTTTCGAACCAAATGTTCGACGGCTGTCCGATTAAGCATATCTAAAAGTTTTAAATTTTATTTACGCTCTCTAAGCCTTATGCTTGGCATGAAATTAAGTTTGCTTGTTGATTTCTTGCATAATTAAAAACCTTATCATTGAGACGGTTGATAAGCCGTTTTTCTTGGCGAGATTTTTCAGTTGCTCGCTCTGCTCTTTTGTAAGCCGCAGCGTATACCTTATATAATCGTCTTTCATATTCCTCCTGCCCATTTTGCGAGAGAGCGGGCTTTGACTAAGCGAGAAGGCACAAAAACTGTAAGTTTTTTAGAAGGCAAAGACTTTTGCCTTCTTGAATAGTTTTGCAAGCAAAACTATTCGTGCCTTCTCGCGGCAAACTCAGTTTGCATCATTTCCCGCATGCTCTTTTCACTTTTCATTCTTCACTTTTCACTCCCGCGTCAGCGGTCTGCCGCCCGCTCGCGATAGCCGCTTGCCGCGTCTATCTTTATGCTATTAGTATACCCCCCCCCAGCAACCCACGTCAAGCAAATTTAACAAATTTTTTAAAAAATTTTAAATTTTTTGTGGCTTAGCCACTTTTTGTCGTTTATATTGGGGTAACACCAAAACATTTTCGAAAAAATTAAAGGGTTTGGACTTTTAATTTTTTCGAACTCCTAGAATGGAGAACGCGGGCACAAGCCAAATGCTTGGCGATTGTCCGGCAAATCAAGCCTAAGATTAAACTCTTTCTCCGCTCTCAAGATTAATAGCTATTGCTTCAGTTTTCCTCCCAACTTGGGTTCCCGCAAAGTCTCTGACTTTGTGGGTTAAAACTCCCTTTCCACCCCAGGCAAAAATTTTCTAAATTTTTGTCTTAATAAGGACCCGCAAGGGGTGGATTTTGCGATTTACATAAGAGTGGTGTTAAAGTTTATACTACCAACTCGCTCTGCCGGACAATGATGCAAACTAGGTTTGGCGAATTATCCGCATATTATCGTCCAGTGTGTCTATAAACTGAGTTTTTGAGTTCCAAGAGAGCGGGCGGATTATCCGCTTCCTATCGTGTAGTTTGTCTATAATGTTAAGCTTATCAGTTCCAAGAGAGCGGAAATATAGTTTGTCTCTTATTCTCACACTGCCGGACGTTGATGCAAACTAAGTTTGCCGCCGAGCGTTAGGTTCGTTTTATTTGACAGGAATTTGTTTTGTTTGATATACTAATAAAGATTAAAGTTAAGTTTAAATAAAGAAAAAGGATTTATTTTTATGAGATACTCTATTCAAACAATATCAAAGGTTTTAGGTGTGCCGGCTTCAACACTTAGATATTATGATAAAGAAGGCTTGCTTCCATTTGTGGAGAAAACTGCGTCAGGAACTCGGCAATTTAAGGATGAAGATATAGAATGGCTTTTGACCATTGAGTGTTTAAAGCAATGCGGAATGAAAATAGCTGATATTGCAAAATATATCGCCCTATGCAAGCAAGGCGACAGCACACTTAACGAGCGATATCAAATGTTGCAAAAATTAAAGGCTGATATAAAAGCACAGATTGAATTTTTGAATGACAGCACAAAACGCATCAATTTCAAACTTGCCATCTATCAAGATTTACTAAAAATTGAAAATGCAAAATCGATAGATGCTGACCCTATTTATTCTTTTAAGCATGACGCAAATGAATATATTGATACCTTGCACAAAATGACAAAAAATAAAGCTGAGTAAAAAATCTCAGCTTTTTTGATTTAAAAATGCGAAAATTTATAAAAATTTACCTAAAAAATCAAATATTTTCAACTTTTTTAGTCAATTTTTTCAAATTAGGCACAATTATCGTTACCCCTTCTTTTATAACTTCAAAATCAAAACTACCCTTTCCTATCTTTTCTCCATCAAGGTTTATGATAGTATCTGACTGGGTTTCAATTCTAAATTTATCAAGTTGCAAATGTTGAATATTTTTGTTATATTTATGCTCAACACCTTTTAGAAAAAATTTTGCAACACGGCAAACGGCAGGAAAATTCACCTTATCTTTATTTGTTTTGATTAAAACAACGTCAACAAGCCCGTCGTTTAGTTCAGCATGTCTATTTACTTTAAAGCCGGCAACGCTCTTTGAGTTTAAAATAAGCATAAGTGCATATTTACCTTCAATCTCGCCACCATCATAGTTAAGTTTCAATTTAACAGCAGGCGTTGTGAAAATTTTTTTTGCCCCATAAAGCGCATAGGCGACCTTGCCAATCTTCTTCTTTTGGTTTTGGTCGGTTGCATAACTTGTTTCGGTGAAGAGCCCTGAGCAACATACATAGATGCCGAATCTATCATTCATTCTGAAAATATCATGCTTAAATTCCTGCCCGTCAAGAATATTTTGGACTGCCTTTTTTATGCTGCGCGGTATTCCCAAACTATGAGCAACGTCATTCACTGTTCCTGCAGGGATATAGCCAATTTTTACTCTTTTTTCAAGTCGTGCAATACTATTTATCGCTTCATTCAATGTGCCATCGCCGCCGGAGATGACAATGATATCGTAGCCATCCCCTTTTTCACTGACTACTTCTCCAATATTACCACTATATTTTGAGCGGTGCACGTCAACAATAAATTTACTTTCAAGCATCTTGACAATCCTGCTCTCATTTTTGGCAACCTTTCCCTTGCCACTTAGTGGATTATAAATAAACAAACACTTTTCCATATATATAAGGTATACAATAATTTAAAAAATAAGTCAATAAATTAAAATAAATATCAAAAAATTATCAAAAATAATAAAAAAATTGCTAATTTATTTTTAAAAATTTATAAAAAATGATATATTCTTAATTATGAATAATAAAACGAAAAATAAAAAAATAAATAAAAATGTTGCCAAATTTATTATGCAAATTCTTATTATTGCCTTTGCTGGACTTTTAGGTGGCACTGCTTTTAAAACATTTTTTGAGTCCGTTGGAATAATCCCTACGGGCATTTCAGGCTTTTCTTTAGTTGTGCATAATTTGTTTTTAATGGGTGACATAAACATACCAACATCCGTCATCTATCTTGTTATCAACGTTATTTTATTTGCTGTTGCTCTTAAGGTTTTTGGTTGGAAGTTTCTTATTCTATCAGGTGTTGGAATAGGTTGTTATACACTCAGCATGCAATTTGGAGCAATACCTGGACTTGCGGATGTTGAAAATGCCGACCTACTTCTTTATTGTATCGTTGGTGGTATGATAATGGGACTGACTATTGGGCTTGCACTGCGATATGGTGGCTCTACTGGCGGAAGCGATGTTCTAGGTGCACTTATTAACAAGTTTTTCCCTGCAATTAAAACAGGCTATTGCCTGCTCGGCATAAATGCAGTAGTTATTGTTTTAAGTGTTATCTCAACGGGAAGTTTATATATTGGTCTTTATGCACTTATTATGACAATTATAAGTTCTATGGCAACTAATCTTGTGCTTGACGACTCAAAACGCGTGGTGTCTTTCTATATTATTTGCGACAAAGATAAAGAAGTTGCAGAAGCTATTTTAAATAAATTCCATCGCGGAGTGACTAAAATTGATGCAGAAGGGATGTTCTCTCACAAGGAAAAAGCAATGCTTCTTTCACTTATTCCGAAAGGACAAGCCCACGAAATGAAAAAACTTATCAAAGAGATTGATGAAAACGCTTTTGTTTTTTCTTCAGCTGTTTCAGAAACTTTAGGCGATGGCAACTTTATGATGGAAGCTTCTATATTTAAACATAAGGTTACAAATGCCAAAAATATTTTAAAAACAAAAAATAAATATTCAATAAAAACAAAGGTCACAAAAGAAAAAATACTAAAAAGAAAAAAGAAATATCTTTGCTATAAAAAATCCGAATAAAGAAAAAAGCTTTATCAAATTAAACGATAGGTTTATAAGATAAAGTTTTTTATTTTAAATCTAAAATAAAATTTAAAATTTTTATTATAGATACAATTTTCTAACTATATAATTTACAAGTTTAGTTGACAAAATCCTTGGAAGAAATACTGCGCATTTATAGAAAAAGCCTATGGTCTTTCTTAGTGGCGGGTTTTTCTTTTTCAAAATTTTAACAGCCGCCCTGCCCACCGTGTCTGGACTTTTTCCTGTTTGTTCGTCTTTTTCAACCTTTTTAATGGATTTTGCAATCTTCTCTTGCTCTTTTGTGTTGCCCTCGTTGTCAATTATTCTTGAAGATGTGAAGGAAGTTTTTGTGTCGCCTGGCAAGATTGTGGTGACCTTAATCTTATAAGGTTTGACTTCATTTGCAAGAGCGCGTGAAAAGACTTCAACGCCTGCCTTTGTTGCACTATAAGCAGCTTGCACAGGAAGTGGTATAACGCCGCCAACTGATGAGATGTTGATTATATTTCCACCACCGCTCGCCTTTAGATATTTAACAGCCAGTCCGCTTAGCGCCATAACGGCAGCAAGATTGGTGTTTGTGATAGCATAGATATTCTCAGGTTTTGCGTTTTCAATCGCTCCAGCAATACCAAAACCTGCATTGTTTACAAAGATATCAATATGTTTTTCTTTTTCAAATATTTCTTTCAAAATATTGTCAATCTTCTCGGTGGCATTGACATCACAGCTGCAAGCAGACTTAATTTCGGAATGCTCTTTTATTGTTCTTGATATATCATAGACAATGATACCATATTTATTAAAATACTTTGCTATTGAAAAGCCTATACCGCTGCTTGCACCTGTTATAACGGCAACCTTGCCCTTAAGTTTATTTTTCATATTTCACCTTTTTTATTTCAAAACTCTGCAACAAGCAATGGCGATTGCACCACTGCCGATATGACATGATACACTGAGTGAAAGCGGGTCAATGTGCGTAAGTGTGACATCAGGAAAAGCCTTTTTTACTTCTTCTGTAAACTGCATAATCTTGTCATGGCAATTTGTGTAAGCCATAAAAAGCTCCATTTCACCATTTTCATAATATTCTTTAAAGCGTGTTTTAAGGTCGTTTTTAACTGCTTCAATCATCTTATTTTTTGCAACTTTTTCACTTCTCACCTTTGCAAAGCTGTCAAGTTTGCCACCTTGAATTTGAAGAACAGGTTTGATTCCAAGCACTGTTCCTATAGCGGCAGCCGCTGGTGTGACCCTTCCACCCTTCTTAAGATATTTAAGCGTGTCAACCATGATATATATGCTTGAATCAGCTGCAGTTTCAACTAAAACTTCATAAATCTCTTGTGCGGTCTTACCTTGCTTTATAAGTGTTAAAGCATCAAGAACAGATTGCTTTTGTGTGACTGAAATCCTTTTATTGTCAACAACAAGCACCTTGCCATTATAGTCCTTTGCAAAATTCTTAGCAGTCTCGCAGGACATACTAAGTGCACTAGACATAGGAATATGCAAAATATAGTCATAACTTTTTAAAAGCCTGTCCCATAGTTCTGTGATACCGCCAATAGCTGGCTGAGATGTTGAGATATCTGCATCATTTGTGAGTTTTTGATAGAACTCTTCTTGCGACAGGTTTATATCTTCAAAATACTCTTCTCCGTCTATTGTAAATGGCATAGGAATAACATAAACACAGCCTAGTTCCTGTGCTTTCTTTTGTGAAATTCCTGCATTGCTGTCTGTTACTATTGCTATTTTACTCATTATATACTCCTTAAATGTTATTAAAATTGTTCCATAGTATTTTAGCATACTTTATGAAAAAGAGCAAAACATTATAAAAAATATTGACAAAATTATAAAATTACTATGAAAAAATCCTAAAAATTACTATACTTATTAAAGAGGATTTTTCATGGACAAATATAAGATCGGAATTTTTATAGATGCTTTTTATCCTATGGTTGACGGCGTTATAACAGTGGTTGATAATCTGGCTAGAACGCTGAAGGACAGGCTTGATATAACAGTGTTTACAGTTAAGATGTCAGGTGAGACTGAAGACACAATAGAACACCCTTATAAAGTGGTTCGTTCTAAATCTCGCCCACTTGGATCGCTAGATTATGACCTTCCTATGCCCTTTTTTGACAAAAAATTCAAAAAAGAGTTAAAAAACAGCAAGTTAGACCTTGTCTACTGCCACTCGCCAACATATATGGCAGGTGCTGCAATCAAATATGCGAAAAAACACCACATCCCCGCCCTTTGCCATCTTCACTCACAATATAAACGAGACATATATAACGCAACACATTCAAAACTACTTACAAAAATATTGTTAAAAACATTCTTGAAAAATTTTAATAAATGCGACTTTGCCATAGCCGTCAATGAATATACGCGAGACCTTTTTAAAAATGACTATAAATTAAAGCCGCCTATCACAGTTGTGCATAATGCAACTGATATGACGCCAGTGAGTGACAGCGAAAAAGCGTGCAAAGTTGTCAATGAAAAATTCAAGCTATCACCTGGTGAAAAAATACTACTTTATGTCGGACGGCTAAATAAGCTTAAGAATATAGATTTTATACTTGAATCACTTCAAGTTTTAAAAAATGATTTTCAAAACTTCAAAATGCTGATTGTGGGCTGTGGAAATGATGAAGAGTATTTTAAAAAGAAGGCAATGGAGCTTGGGCTTGAAAAGTTTGTTATTTTCACAGGAAAGATTACTGATAAAGAACTTCTAAAAGCAATCTATGCTCGAAGTGATTTATTCTTATTCCCATCAAAATACGATACAGACGGAATTGTAAAAATTGAAGCTGCATCGCAAGGCACGCCAACTGTCTTTTTAGATAGCACTGGTGCTGCCTCTGGAATAATTGACAACGAGACAGGCTATATTTCAAAAGATGACAAAAATCTGTATGCAAAACTCATCTTAGATGCACTCACCGACGAAGAACTTTATAGCAAAATAAGCAAGAACGTTCGCACTGAGCTCTATAGAACATGGGACAAGAGTGCTGATGAAATCTATAATATTATTGTTACAATGATTGAACAAAATAAAAAAGCAAAGGAGAAACAAAAATGAGCAAAGAAATAGGATTTGACAATGATCTTTATATTAAACTTCAAAGTGAAAAGATACTTGAGCGAATTAAGATGTTTAACAACAAACTTTATCTAGAGTTTGGCGGCAAGCTGTTTGACGATCTGCATGCGGCTAGAGTTTTGCCTGGCTTTGACCCTAATATTAAAACAAAACTGCTTACAAAGCTTAAGGAACATGTTGAAATAATCTTCTGTATATCAGCAAACGACATTGAAAAAAATAGAGTTAGAGCGGACCTAGGGCTAAGCTACGACAACGAAATGCTCAGGCTGATTGACAACTTAAGGGCACTTGGGCTTTATGTTTCTTCCATTGTTATAACCTTATATAAAGGTCAATCAAGTGCAACAAAATTTGCACAAAAACTTGAGCAACACGGCGAGAAGGTATACTTTCATCGCTACACTAAAGGCTATCCTAGTGAAGTTGATGTTATTGTTTCTGACGAAGGCTATGGTGCAAACCCATATATTGAAACCACAAGACCACTTGTTGTTGTCACAGCACCCGGTCCATCAAGCGGAAAACTTGCAACCTGCTTAAGTCAAATGTATCACGACTATAAGCATGGAATAAAGGCAGGCTATGCAAAATTTGAGACCTTCCCTGTGTGGAATCTTCCGCTTAAACACCCACTCAATATCGCCTATGAATCCGCAACTGCTGACCTTAAAGATATCAATCAAATAGACCCATATCACTTCAGTGAATATGGCATTCTTTCAGTCAACTATAACAGAGATATTGAAGTTTTCCCTGTGCTTAAAAATATACTCAAAAAAATCACAGGCAAGGAAATATATAAATCTCCAACTGACATGGGTGTCAATATGGTGGCAAGTGCAATAACAAATGAGGCTGTTGTTGAAAAGGCGGCAAAAAAGGAAGTTGTAAGACGCTATTTAAAATCAGAATGTGATTACAAACGCGGACAAGCATCTTTTGATACAGTTGAGAGAACAAAATATCTTATGGCAGAACTTGAACTCACTCCTGACTACCTTGCCGTTGTGGGAAAATCTAAAAAAATGAGCAAATCTTGTGGCTATCCATGCGTTGCTCTCCAGCTGCCAAATGGTGAAATCGTATACGGAAAGAATAAAAAGATTGTGTCAGCAAGTGCAGCAGTTGTCTTGAACGCACTCCGCACTCTTGCAGGAATGGGAGATGATTTTGACATAATCTCAGACGATATACTCCTTCCTATCACCAAGCTTAGAACGCAGTATCTTCACGCAACAAGCAGCGTGCTAACACTTGACGATGTGCTTATAGCCCTTTCTATTTCATCACATAACAATCAAAAAGCAAAGAAGGCAATCAAAAAACTTGAAGCCCTAAGCGGCTGCGAGGCACACTGCACATACATCTTAAGCCCAGCAGAAGAGCAGACACTTAAAAAACTTGGCATAAATATCACTTGCGAGCCTGTGTTTTTAAATAACAATCTTTATGAAAGTTAAGTAAAAATTAAAGCAAAAATAAAACGTAAGTATTTTATTTTTAAAAAAAAGATAACGACCACTTTTTAAGCCGTTATCTTTTTTCTATCTCTTTTTCTTTTTTACAGATTTTTTGTCACAATTTCTAAACATGGCTAAAGGATAGTTTCTTGCCCCACTTTCAAATGTAGGTTTTGCGGTTTCTGAGAAAAAACACTTCCCATTTTGATAACTATATTTGCATTCATCATAATTATTCATACAGAAGAAAACAAACCTAAATCCCACACCAATAATCATTGCACCAAGCCCAAAGGTTAGCAAATCGGTTGCGGTCTTGCTCATATAGATTGATTTCCTATGGCAACTAGGACATGTTGCAACTGGGTGATTTCCAACCGCTAGCATTCCTGCCCATGTTGTAAATGTATTTGCGTTTCTCTTTATTGCCTTTTCAATTCTTTTATTCTCACCGCCAAACTCACCTTTGCCTTCAACGTCAACGTCCTCATCGTCATTTTTTCTCTTTTTCTTCTTTTTCCCATCTTCGTCGTCGGGGTTATCTGCGTCCGTTCCATCTGGATTTTGCTCGTCTCCAAAGCCATCGCCTATATCTTCCCCAAAGCCATCACCTTCGCCATCGTCATCTTTGTCTTCGTCTTTATCATCGTCTTCGTCATTGTCATCATCGTCGTCTTTGTCGTCGTCATCATCGTCTAAGCCATCATCTTCTCCAAAATGCCCGTTCCAACCGTCGTCATCATCGTCGTCATCGTCAAAATCTTCGTCATCATCAAAATCGTCATCGTCGTCATCGTCATCATAATCAAATGGCCCATAAAGATTATTCATAAGTATCTCCTTTTAATATGTATTGCTAAGTTTAATTTTGCCTTGTGGATAGTTTTATCACATCTAAATATGTAAAATTTTGTCTTTATCTATAATTATTATACACATTTTTATCTAATTTACAAAAATTTTTACAATAAAAAATAAGAAGAGCTTTTGCCTTCTTATCTTTGCTTAATTTGTAGCCTTTTTAGTCAAACCACAAAACATTATTGTTGATAATGAGTGTGATTATATCAATAAGCCATAAAAATGGAATACCAATAAATAAAAGCAAAACACCAAGCACAATGCCTAAAACATTTTCATTGCTTATTGACTTTATAAGTCTATATACCACCCATACGATATCTATCATAGGCAATGCCAAGATAATTTTTACGATAAGTGGAAGGTTATCCATAGCTCTTACAAAACTCTTCATACCATTTCTCCTTTGTATATATTATGTCACTTCTCAAACTTTTAGTCAATATATAAACGCAAAATTTTGTAATATTTTTTACTCAAAATCAATTCAATTTTGAAAAAAATAAATTATTTAAAATTTTTATTAAGCAAAATAATATTTTTATCATATGCTAGGCAGAAAAAGCCCACCTTAAAATTATCTTAAATGAAGTAAGGAAATTTATAAGCACTTTAATCAAAAAAATCTCCTATATTAATGAAGTTCACCCCAAAAAAATAGAAGATTTTTTTATTTTTATTTATTTTAAATATATTTAGTTTTATGCAATAGCAGAAATTATATCTGCAAAATCTGCCCAACCACTTGCACTCTGATAATCTGCAACACTCTCTGCAGGAACAAGAATTTCTGTTACATATCTGGTATCTATTGCGCTGCTTCCAAGTGTCGGCGGTTCTATCGCATTGATTATTATTGTTCTTAACCCACTGCAACCATAGAAAGCTTGAGCTCCTATACTTGTCACGCTATCTGGAATTTCTATACTTGTTAAACTACTGCAACCATAGAAAGCAGAATTACCTATACTTGTCACACTGTTTGGAATTGCTATACTTGTGAGTCCACTGCAACCAGAGAAAGCACTTTCACCTATACTTGTCACACTTCCATCTGTTGGCATTACTGAATTTTTGCAACCTACAATAAGCGTTCCACTTGCCGTTTCTATTAAGCAATTCCCATCACTATGATATACTGTATTTCCTTCTTCTACTATTATTGCTTCAAGTTCACTACAACTAGAGAAAGCACCACTGCCTATACTTGTCACGCTTGATGGAATTGTTATATTTGTTAAACTAGTGCAACCATTGAAAGCACCATCACCTATACTTGTCACACTAAATTCATAAGGTAAACGGGAAGTTCTATATATTGCTGATGAGATTGTTACTTCAGTTGCACTTGTAACGCAATCTGATACACTTGCTGTGCCTGATGAAGTGGTATAACGATATGTCAAATTACTATTTGCTGTTTCAAATATTGCATAATAGGTTGTTGGTGAATTCTCTGTGAAGGTGAAGTTATAGTCTGTAAGAGTTGATACAAGTTCTCCTGTTTCACTTCCTGCTCTCCAACCTAAGAAATCGGCATCTGCATTGCCTGTAAAGCCTGCATGCAAGGTGACTTCTTCTCCAACCATTGCATAGCCTCCACTTTCAGCTGTGCCTAGCATCTCTCCGGTAGCTGTTTGCCCTACTACTATTGTCTCAACCATTGGTGGTGTAAATACATTTATTGTGAAAACTATTCCATCTAAAACAACAGGATTGTCTGCGTCTACATTTGGTGCTATGATTGTTAAAGTCAGTGTGCCGTCTATTGGAGTTGAAGGGTCAAAGTTTTTATAGCCATCATCATCCGTGTCTATTAATTCATTCACTCTTACTATTCCACCATGCTCTTCTGACACACCGTCATTTGTTAGGTCTCCTAAATCCACGTCCGCTATTTGCCAATAGCTTTCTGTTGTGTTTATAATATCAAAATACAAGGTAAAAGAGCCATAGGTGTTGACGTCGGTTATTCCTGTCAAATCCAAGTTAAACTCACCATTTATGTATCCTGGCATAAAACTGCTTATACTCTCAGGCTCTGATACCATGTCTTGCTTTATCCTAACTTCTTTCACATACAGACTCTTATCAGGCACAACAAAGCTTACGCTACCTTTCATTGTAAGTTGTTGTTGCGTTGCTGCAAACATGCCTATGATTAGCACCCCTATCATAAGCATAAATAGTGATATACATGAAATTAATTTGACTTTTAAACTCATAACTTTATTCTCCTTCCATTAAATTTTGAGTTTTTCTTTAGTTTGATTAAACGTTGTTGTTTTATGCAAAATTGCTCAGATTTTGCATTTTACAGCCACACTATAGCATATTTAATAAAGTCTATCTCAGTGGTGACGGCACGATGCCGTCAAATCACTACCCGATTTTTCAAGCCTGACGCTTGGCGACTATCCGATAAAGTGACATGAAAGAATAGTCTTTGTTTCCGCTCTCTTTAACCATATGTTCGACGATTGTCCGGCAAACTTAGTTTGCATCACTATCCGGCAGATTGAGTTTAAAGAATAAATTTTGCCACCGCTCTCTTGGAACTGATAAAACTTAGCATTATAGACAAGCCATACGATAGAAAGCGGATAATCCGCCCGCTCTCTAAGCCAGACGCTTGGCGAGAAACTAAGTTTACGAGAGCGGTGATAAAGTTTATTTTCGCAAAACACTCTGCCGGATAGTCGTCAAACATTTGGTTTGGTGGCTTAGCCACTTTTTATCGTCTAGAACATTCATAACTTCAAGTTTATTAGTTCCAAGAGAGCGGGAATAAAGTTTTTATTTTCAATTCACCCTGTCGGACAACCGCCAAGCGTTAGGCTTGTGCAAACTAAGTTTGTTTATTCAATTCCTGCATAATCAAAAACCTTATCATTGAGACGGTCGTCAAGCCGTTTTTCTTGGCTAGGTTTTTTAGTTGCTCATTCTGCTCTTTGGTTAGCCTAAGTGTATATCTCATATATTCGTCTTTCATATTCTCCTACCCATTTTGCGAGCGAGTTTTGTCGCGAGTGCGAGAAGGCATAAAGGCTGATAAGCCTTTCAGAAGGCAAAGACTTTTGCCTTCTTGTTCATTTTGAAAAAATGCACATGTCTTCTCACACTCGCGGCAAACCAAATGTTTGACGACTGTCCGACATGGCAAGTCAGAAACTCAAACTTCGTTTCCGCTCTCTGCGGCAAAGCCGCTCGCGATGGACATAGTATGTCCATCTTTTGCTATTAGTATACCCCCTCCGCAACCCTTGTCAACAAATTTTAAGCATTTTTTAAAAATTTTTTTGAAAAATTTTGCGGATTATCCGCTTTCTGTCGTTTTATGTATCTATAATGCAAATTTTGTTTGTTCCACTATTGATAACTTTTTTGTTTTTTTACCTTTTGTGGATAGCTTCTTTATGTGGATAAGTGCATAAAAAAACAAGAGACTTAAAATAAACTTCGTAATCTCTTGTTTTATTAAATTATTTGATTATATTTTTCTATTCAATTTTTATTAAAATATATTAATCTCTTTTTAAAAATTTTGTGTGCAAAACCTTTAGATATTCGCCGTTTAAATCATTTGTTTCAAGCTGCGGCAAAACTTCAACGCCATGCTTGCCACCCTTGACAGTTTCAATCACAACAAGCACAACCTTGCCTTTACCGTTCTCTGTGAAAAACATTCTTTTAGGCTCTAGGTTGTTTTGCATAAGGGCATAAATTAGTTCGGCTGAACGCGTTGCGGTGTAAACCACATAGAATTTTCCACCAAATTTTAACATACTATATGCGGTGGAGCAAAGGTCATTTAGTGGAAGGCTTACATCATGGCGAGCTTTATCAACAACAGGATTTGCATTTCTTGGCGACCTTGAATGCATATAAGGCGGATTTGAAAAGACCACATCAAAGGACTCTTGTGGAAAATATTGTTTGAAATTTCTGGCATCATCGCTGATAACTGATATCTTATCTTGAAGGTCATTTAAAAGCACATTCTTTTCAGCAAGACGAGCCATCTCGTCTTGTAGTTCAAAGGCATAAATCTTATCAAATTGCGTTTTTGCACTTAAAAGCACTGAAATAACGCCACAACCTGTGCCAATTTCCACACATCTATCAGTTTTCTTAAGTTTTATAAAGTTGGCAAGTATCACAGAGTCTGACGTGAAGGTATAAAAGTTTTTATTTTGAATAATCTTAAGCCCTTCACATTGTAAATCTTCCACCCTTTCATCTTTTAAAATTTCAACCTTCATAAATTACTCCTTTCATGACAAACTATATTTTTATAGATATAACTAAATGACAAATGCACCATATAATAAATCCGCTTGAAAACATGGCGAGCTTAAAAGGAATGCCGCTTTCGGAAATGCTCGCTTTTCAAGCGAGCGTGAAAAACCCTAAGGTTTTTTCAAAAATTTTAAAGAAGACTTTTATAAGTGTTCTTTAAAATTTAATTTCCGAAAGCGGGTATTCCTTAAGCTCGCTAAATTCTTCATCTTCATACTTAACCGTGACAGTTTGTTTCAAAAGGTCGTTATACATAACCTTGCCCTGCCCATCAGGAGTGCTGACCACACTATTAACCTTAGGCATAAGTTTAAGCACGTCAACATAGTATTGATTTTCATAGGCAAGACAGCAAAGCATTTTCCCACAAAGCCCGCTTATGCTGTTCGGGTTTAAACTAAGCCCCTGATTTTTTGCCATTTTTATAGAGATATGGTCATTTATGCCAAACCCTTTATGGCAACAGCACTCAAGCCCGCATGGCCCATACCCACCTAAAATTCTTGTGGTGTCACGTGGTCCAATCTGACGAAGTTCAATCCTTGTTTTAAACTTATCGGCAAGTTTTTTGACAAGGTCACGGAAGTCCACCCTATTGTCAGCGGTAAAGTTTATTGTCAGCCTTGAGAAGTTATAGTTGCACTCAACATTGATAACCTTCATTTCAAGCCCTTCTTCTTTAACAATTTCCTTAACTTCCGGAAGTAGTGCTTCTGCCTTTTTATAGTTCTCTTCCGCCATAGCAATATCTTTCTCGTCCGCCACCTTTAACACATTTTTAAGTGGCTCTGGCAACTTTTCTTCGTCAATAAGTTCCTTTTCTTTAACAATTTTAACTATATCTTTGCCTTTTTCAGTTTCCACAATCACCATATCATTCAGATGAAGGTCAAGTCCATTAGGACTGAATGAATAGCTATGGCTACCATTATGGAATTTTGCTGAAACTACTTCTACTTGCATATAAATTTAACCTCCAAAATATTCAACAATAAATTTTCTATTATAAGTGTGACGTTGCCGTTGTAAGACTGCTCTTTCACAGCCTTGTCAAGCAAACTTTGAATTTCACAAATAGCTCTTATGCTATACTCGCCTTGCACATTTATCAAATCTTGTTTCACTGTCTGCAAGCGGACATTGCTTCCACCACTTTTTAAGATAAGCAAATCTTCAAGTGCAAGTGACAAGATTTCTATCAAAAGACTGAAATTATCTTTATACATCAAAAGATTTTTTGAAAACAAAAGAACTTGCTTGCTTGTTTTCATCTTTGTTAGCACTGAAACTACGCTATCAAAGAGATGTTGAAGATTTTTAAATTTAGATAAAAACTCCGCTCTTCCAATATAGCCGTCACTAAGACTAGTGATAAGAGATGCGTTGTCTTTGCCTTGCAAATATTTTTCAATTAGCTCTTGCGAAAGTTTTGCAAGCTCATACTTATTACACCTTGACCTTATCGTTGGAAGCACAAGGTTTGAGTTTGAACAAGTCAGAATAAAATAGACGTTATGCGGCGGCTCTTCTAGTATTTTAAGAAGCTTGTTTTGCGCCGCTTCCATAGAGTTGTCAAAGTCTTTGATAATAAAAATCTTTTTGTCGGCAAGCACAGGAAGAGCATAACTTTCAAGCACAATCTCTTCGCTATCGCTTACAAGAAGTTTATCTTTTTGTGGATAGGTTTTAACGTCTGGGTGTGAGCCTATTTCAACACGAGTGAAGTTTTCGTTTTTTAACTGCTGTCCATTATTAAGAAGAGAAACTGCCACCATTTTTGCAAATTCATAGCCATAAACGCTGTCCTTAGAAATAATAAGCACAGCCTTTGCAAGCGTTCCCTTTGCAATCTCTTGGCATATAAGCTGATAGGCTTTAGCCTGAAAAATAATGTCCGTCATGTTCATAACAATATAATATCACATTTTTGCAGGTTTGAAAAATAATTTTTTAAATAAAAATAATTTAACCTATTTTAATTATAGAAAGCGACAAATGCGGGCATTATATCATTTTGCAATTTTCTTTTATTGTGATAAAATATTATTTAGGAGATAAAATGACAGAAAAAATAATTGATATAGCAAAAAAAATCGGACTAAATGAAGAAAATATAGAGCTTTATGGCAACTACAAAGCTAAGATTAAGCTGGAAAAGGTAGAGCCTAAGGGTAAGTTAATTCTTGTTTCGGCAATAAATCCAACAAAGTATGGAGAAGGCAAGACCACAATTTCTATAGGGCTTGCTGACGGCATGAGAAAACTTGGCTTAAATGCTGTGCTTGCGTTGAGAGAACCATCACTTGGACCTGTCTTTGGCGTTAAAGGCGGGGCAACAGGCGGCGGCAAGGCATCACTTACCCCTAGTGACGATATAAATCTGCATTTCACAGGCGACTTTCACGCGATAACATCGGCAAACAACCTGCTTTGTGCCCTTATTGACAATCACCTATTCCACGGCAACGCACTTAATATTGATGAAAACAAAATTCTTTTCCACAGGTGTATGGACATGAACGATAGGGCTCTACGAGAGATAACCATTTCTCAAGAGAAACTTAAAAACAATGTTGAAAGAAAAGATAGCTTTGTTATCACGGCGGCAAGTGAGATTATGGCAATTCTTTGCCTTGCAAATGACCTTGAAGACTTAAAACAAAGGCTTGGCAATATTTTAGTTGCCTTTTCAAAGGACGGAAAGCCTATTTTTGCCAGGGACTTAAAGGCGCAAGATGCCATGGCTATACTTTTAAAAGATGCAGTAAAGCCTAACCTTGTGCAGACGCTTGAAGGCACACCTGCCATTGTGCACGGCGGACCTTTTGCCAATATTGCACACGGCTGCAACTCGGTGATTGCAACAAAGTATGCTCTTAGCCTTGGCGACTATGTTGTCACTGAAGCAGGCTTTGGCGGTGATCTTGGCGGCGAAAAGTTTATCGACCTAAAGTGCAGGCTAAACAACCTCAACCCAAGTGTTGTTGTGATTGTTGCAACAATCAAGGCTTTGAAAGCTCATAGCCAAGACGGAAGTTTGAATGGCGGACTTAAAAATCTTAGAAAACATATAGAAAATTTTAGAAAGGTTTTTGGTAAAGAGACAGTAGTTGCTATAAATAAGTTTGACGGCGACAGCAATGCAGATTTAGAAAAAGTAAAAAACTTTTGCGAAAGTATAGCCTGCTCTGCCGAGATTGCTTCTCCTTATCTTGAAGGTGGAGACGGTTGCATCGAACTTGCAAAAAAGGTTAAAGCACTATGCGACAAGAAAAACACACCGCTCAAATTTGCTTATAACATTGAAGATACTATAAAAGAAAAGATATTGTCACTTGCAAAAAATATATATGGGGCTTCAAGTGTAGAATACTCACCTGTGGCAGTCGAAAAGATAAAAATATTTGAGAAACTTGCAAAAGATATGCCTATATGCATTGCAAAAACGCAATACTCGCTCTCTGATGACGATAAACTGCTCGGCGTGCCGCAAAACTTCACTCTTCACGTGCGAGACATAGAACTTAAAAATGGAGCTGGCTTTATAGTTGTTATTGCTGGGAAAATATCACTTATGCCAGGGCTTCCACTTGTGCCAAATAGCGAAAATATGACAATAGATAAGGAAGGAGAATTAAATCTTTCACCATCTTCTAAAAAATAGCTTTTTAATTGAATTATATAATTTTTGTCTTTCTATAAAAATATTTTAAAAATAAAAACTAGGGCTTTTAAAATCACCCTAGTTTTTTGATAGCTTATAATTTCTTTAGCCTTTTATATATTTCACATAACCAGCTTCGTCACTTCCGCTAGTATCTTCAACCCAGCCAGTTGGCACACTTGTCACTGTGATTGTGTCTTTAATATATAGTGTGTCAGCATAATTTGTTAAATACCCATATGATGTTGAACTTGTTATTCCATTTGCTATTGTTGAATTTTCTATATATATAGTTGCTAAGTTGCTACAACCAGAGAAAGTTTCAAACCCGATACTTGTTATACTCTCTAGAATGGTTATACTTGTAAGGCTGCTGCATTGATAAAAGGCATAATCCCCAACACTTGTTACTTCTCCTAGAATTGTTATTTTAGTAAGTTCGCTGCACCCCTCAAAAGCAGAAACACCAATTCTTGTTAAGCTGCTTGGCAAGGTTATACTTGTAAGTCCGTTACATTGATAAAAGGCTAAATCTCCTATGCTTAATACTCCTTCTGGTATAGTTATACTTATAAGTTCGCTACAACCAGAAAATGTAGAAGCACTAATACTAGTTATAGTCTCTGGTAAATGAACACTTTGAAGGGTTGAATGTGCTTGATAGAAAGCTCCAGAATTAGACAATAATATACTATATATTGATGTAACGTTATATGCGGCTGATGATCTATATATTGATGATGGAACAATAATATCTACTGCACCTGCTTTACAACGACGAAGTCTAGCCTCTCCTTCTGTTAGATTATCAAAAGTTAAATATAAATTTGGTTCTTCAAATATTGCATAATAGGTTGTTGGGAATTCTTCAGTGCAAGTGAAAGTATACTCTGGTAAGGTTGAAACAAAAGTGTCATCTTCTAAATTTGTCTTCCAGCCTAGGAAGTCAGCATCTGCACTTCCTGTGAAATCAGCAGAAATTGAAACTTCTTGACCTGTAGTCACCATTCCACCACCTGTTACAGTGCCTAAGTTTGCATCATTTGTATAAACAGATATTTCTACTGGTAGCACATAATCATCAATTGTTATAACTATTCCTTCAAGGTTGATGGTACTGGAGTTTGGTGCGGTGATGGTTAAGATAAGCGAGTCGTCTATTGGTGTGGACGCGTCAAAGTTTTTATAGCCATCATCATCTGTGTCAGTCAAATTGTTTGTTGGTATCACTCCGCTATAACTTGCTGACACACCTGCATTTGTGAGTGTTGTAGGCAGTTCTACTTTTGTTATAGTCCACTGAATGTCGGTTGTGTTGATTATATCAAAGTATAGTGAGAATGATCCATAATTATTTTCATCTGATATTCCTGTTAGGTCTAAAGTGAAATCTCCATTTATGTACCCTGGCATAAAACTATCTATTGATGTAGGCTCTGATGCCATATCTTGCTTTATTCTAACGTCTTTCACATACAAACTTTTATCAGGAACGTTAAAGCTTACGCTTCCCTGCATTGTAAGTTGCTGCTGAGTAGCCGCAAACACGCCTATGATTAAAACTCCTATCATAAGCATAAATAGTGATATACATGATATCAATTTGATTTTTAAACTCATAAAGTCACCTTCCTTTTCAATTTTTATATTATCAACTTTTGTGTCCCTTAGCCTTGTGCGATTTTTCCACTAGCATTAGAGAGCGAAAATAAATTTTATCTTTTCAGTACAGCACATTGGACAGTCGTCAAACATTTGGTTTGTTTATGAACTGCATTATCAAAAAGCGAATCATTGCTGCTGACGTCAAGCCGTTTTTCTTGGCTAAGTTTTTCAGTTGCTCGTTCTGCTCTTTGGTAAGTCTAAGCGTATACCTTATATATTCTTCTTTCATATCTCTCCTTATGTTTAATTCTTTATCTTTGCAAGTGGGCTTTGTTGCAGGCGTGAGAAGGCACAAAAGGCTTTAGCCTTTTGGGAGGCAAGAATTTTTGCCTTCTTGAATATTTTTGCAAGCAAAAATATTCGTGCCTTCTCTCGCGGCGAAGCCGCTCGCGATAGCCGCTATCGCGTCTATCTTTATGCTATTAGTTTACTCACCCCCCCCGCAACGCGTGTCAAGCATTTTTAACAAATTTTTTAAATTTTTTTAAAAATTTTTGTGCCTTAGGCACTTTCTATCGTCTTTTCTATCTATAACGCCTATTTTTACTTGTTCCAGTGGATTATCCGCTTTTTGTCGTTTAGTGTATCAATAACGCCTAGTTTATCACTGCCACTTTATGGGCTGCTTAAAGCTCAATATTATAAAGTTAATACATAAATTTGAATTTTCTATATAAATTATATGGAACAAAATGTTCTATGTCGAGTTTTTCGGAACTTTTTGTTCTAAAATTTAAAAATGAATAAATTTAAAGAAAGGTTAAAAGAACTTAGAATAGAAAAAGCTATTTCACGCAAACAACTCGCAAATGACTTATTTATCAGCGAGCGGCTTATATCATATTGGGAAAATGGCGAACGTGAATGTAGTTTTGATATGCTTATCAAAATTGCAAGATATTTTAATGTTAGCATCGATTTTTTACTTGGAAACTCTGACTTTTGAGTGCTATCTTTTAGCAACCGCTTGAGAAAATAGGGGCAAGCGAATGCAAAAACTCGCATGCGAGTTTTTTAAGGACAATCAAATTGTCCTTGTGAAATTTTCTTAGCAAAACTTCACGCATTCGCTTGCCCCATAAAAAGACAACTACTCTTCTTATCTTTAACTCTTAAAAAAGATACTCCTTTGCATCTCTTCTAAGATTGCTTGACAATAAAAAGCACGAATGATATAATCAAGGCATGTTAGAGATAAAAGATTTAAGTTACAACATTGTCGAGCCTGACAATGAAAACAATATACTAAAAAATATAAATGTCACATTTGAAGACGGCAAAATATACGTTATTACAGGTCCTAATGGGAGCGGCAAGTCCACACTCAGCAAGATTATCATGGGCATTTTGCAACCAACAAGTGGGCATATCTTTTTTGACGGACAAGAAATAACAGATATGCCGATAAATGAGCGGGCTAAGCTTGAAATAAGTTATGCCTTTCAACAACCTGTTACATTCAAAGGGCTTAAAGTGAGAGAGCTTCTTGACGTTGCGTCAGGAAAGAAAAACACCGTTGACAAACTTTGCGACTATCTTTCTATGGTGGGGCTTTGTGCAAAAGAATATATCAACAGACCGCTTGATGACAAACTTTCTGGTGGTGAACTTAAACGTATTGAGCTTGCTATGGTTTTAGCACGCAATTCAAAGCTAAACATATTTGATGAGCCTGAGGCAGGTATTGACCTATGGAGCTTCGAGCAGCTTACAAAAATCTTTACATCACTTAAAAATTCATGCAATATCATAGTAAGCCATCAAAAGAAAATTCTTGAAATTGCCGATACTATCATATTGCTTCGTGATGGTCAGATAGAGAAAATTGGCTCGCTAAATGAAATCTCTCCACTTTTAAATAGTCGCACCTGCCACAAACTACAAGGAGAAGACAATGAATAATATAGAGCAAAAATTACTTGAAAAGATTGCAGACCTGCACAAAATACCAAGCGGAGCTTTTAATCTTCGCAAAAATGGGCAGGCTGCTGTCCGAAATACAACAAAAGATATTGATATAAGACCAAAAAAAAATAAAAGCGGAATTGATATTTTTGTTAAGCCAAACGTTAAAAATAAAAGCGTGCATATACCTGTTATAATCACCGTTGGGGGTTTAAGCGACCTTGTTTACAACGATTTCTATATCGGTCACGATGCTGACGTGTTGATTGTTGCTGGCTGCGGAATACACAACAACACCTGCAAAACAAGTATGCATAACGGCATCCACACTTTCCATATAGGAGCAAACGCCAAAGTTAAATATATTGAAAAGCACGTTGGTGAAGGTGACGGAAGCGGTGGCAAGATTTTAAACCCTGTGACTAAAATTATCATGAGAGAAAATTCTTATATGGAAATGGAAACCTTGCAGCTTGATGGTGTGACATCTACCGTCCGAAAAACGAGTGCAAAACTCTATGACAATGCCACTCTGCACATACAGGAAAACATTTTGACAACTGACGAGCAAACAGCAAAAACTCAATTTAAAGTTGAACTTCTTGGAAAAGACAGCCGCGTTGAAGTTGTAAGCCACAGCGTTGCAAAAGATACTTCTTATCAAGAATTTAAATCAGACTTAATAGGCAAAAACCAATGCTTTGGTCATGTTGAATGTGACGGCATCATTTTAAATAAGGCACGTATTGTATCTGTGCCTATGATAGACGCAATAGACTCAAACGCTTCACTTATTCATGAAGCCGCCATAGGAAAGATTGCTGGCGATGAGCTTATAAAACTCATGACGCTTGGGCTAAGCCAAGAAGAAGCTGAAGATATGATTATTCAAGGCTTCTTGCTTGGATAAATTAAAAAAATATTATTATAAAATAATTTAGAATTTATTAAAAATTAAAAATAATAAAATATATAACAAAAAATAATAAAAATAGATTAAAATAAAAAAATATTATTTTAAAATTAAAAAATAATAAAATAATAAAATAATAAAATAATAAGAATAAAAAATCTCTTAATTATGTAGCAAACAAAAACTGATTTACTGCATATTTAAGAGATTTTTGTTTTAATTTATAAATTGCATTTTAATATTTTTTCAATTTATTTTTATTATTTTTTAAATATTTTATTTATTTTCTATAATTTTTTATTCCATTTCTGGCTCATCCGGATATTGCTCAGCAGTTCCGCCAACTTCACTAATATTAATTTCCGTTACAAAGCTGCTAACCCTAACTTCAGTCACAACATTCGGCGTCTCTTCTGGCACTTCAACATTTTCAACCCTTTCTGGTGCTTGTCCTTCTTCCGCTGTAGATACAGAACCTTCGGCATTTTCTAATTCTTCATTTTCGTTACTTTCATTTGCGGCTGCAGAGCCTTCGGCATTATTTAGCCCACTTTCTTCTTCTGATAATTCTACCACTGCGAAAGCAAGCATTGGAGCAGGTGGCTCAGCTTGACTCGCCGTTTCTTCGCCTTGTGCACTCTCATCTCTTCTTCTATCATTAGGTCTAACTGCAGGGTCGCGAGTATCAGCATTATTATCTCTATTTCTATTACTTGTTTCTCTTTCTGCGCGTTTTTTTTCTTCCGCCTTTTTTCTCTCTTCTTCTTTTCTTCTTGCTTCTATTGCTTCATAAGGGTTGCCGGTGTATGCAACACCTTTATCCTTTTTCTCTTCCTTTTTCTTTTCTTCTTTAGTTGGACCTTTTCCAACACTCTTTGTTGAAGGCTTTTTGTCTGCTTTGCTAGACTGCCCTTTACTTCCTGCCTTCTTTGCTTGAGCCTTTCCCGCAACCTTCTTAGGTGCTCCGCCACCACTTGACTTAGGACTATCTGGTCTTAAAATTTCAATAGCTGCAGGGTTCTTTTGCAGACCATCAATAGCCTTCACTGACTTATTTATCTCATGAACGATATTTTTAAGCTTTTCCTTATTTACATTTAACTTATCAAGCCCACCTTTTTCGTCAATTGCCCTATCAAGCAGCGCCTTAAGACGTGTGTTTTTGTTTATATTTCGCCTTTCATACTCTTCATTCTCTTGCTCGTCTATATCAACAGAAAGTTCTTTATAACGCTTTATAATGTCTAAACATGCAGGGTCACCACTCTCTTCAAGCAGTTTAAGCATACGCATAAGGTATATTTGAGAAGCTATATCATAAAGTCCGCCAATATATTTATCTATATCATATTCATCCTGCATAAGCACGGCAAGGTTTGGAATTTTGAGTTCATCATTCTTCAAAGCAACGTCTTTTAAGTTGTAAGCTTCTTTGACTTTATTTACAAAATGTTGGTCGTCAACGTCTTCAAAGTCTGCAATATGCGACACTATATATTCGTCATCAAGAAAATCGTCTACAAACTCTGATAGATATAGTGACGCCTTCGCTTTAAGTCCATCGCGGGTAATGTCAATTTGGAAATAAAAATATTTTTTCATAAAGTATGCTTCACCGCGAATATAATCTTCGTCTTCGTCGCTTATCTCTTTTAGCATACTTATAAGGTCATATTTTATCTCATCCTTTATTCTATATACACCGTTGTCGTCAATACGCCCCACAAGCATGAACCGCATTGTCATCATCTTCATTCGCGTGCGGTAATAATCAATGTAGTCAGCATCGCTCAGCAAAAAATCTTGCCCATACACTTTGTATGAAAGCTTGACATCTTCCTTTTTTATTTCGGGCTTATTCTCTGGCTCTGGGGCTTTTGAAACCACTTCCCTAGACTTAAACTTAATTTTTTTCATACAAAGATTATAGCCTAAAACTTCTTAAAATGCAAGCATGGAAAAAGTGTTTTATAAATAACATAAAAAATCGTTAAGTTAATCCTTTAAAAAACTGACGCAATAGGGTTTTTCTTTTATTGAATTTAAGGTTATGCCATTTGATACGCATTTGCCATTGTGATTGAATAGGCAATTTGCTTTGCACTTTATGTCTAAGGTTTTGCTATCTCGCTGTGGTGCAAAATCCGGCTCTCTTTCAAAGAGATGCTTGGTTATATCAGCGACATCCTTTTTATTTTCGTCCTTTTGAAATGTTGAGCAAATCACATTGTTATTAACAAGTATATCTTTGGCTTTGCATGTGAACCTATCATTATATAGGCAAGTTGTTTTTCTGCATCTTATATCCATATTTTCTCCTTATTTGCCGCGAAAAGCTGCGACTATTTTAACTTTTATTACTTATTTATTATTGACAAACATTTGACTTTTCAAACAAAATACAATAAAATTAAATCATAAGGAGAGAAAATGAAAGTTTTATTACTAACAGACGTTAAAGGAACAGGCAAAAAAGGTGAAATAAAGGAAGTTGCAGATGGTTATGCAAAAAACTTTCTTTTAAAAACAGGTAAAGCAAGAATTGCCGACAACAGTGCAATAAGTGAAAACAAAACTAAAAAATCTGCCACTGACTATCATAAAGAAATGGAAAAACAGGCAGCAAAGGCTATGGCTGAAAAGCTTTCTTCTGTGAAACTACTCATTGAAATTAAATGTGGCGAGAACGGAAAGACTTTTGGCTCGGTTACTACAAAGGAAATAAGTGATGCACTAAATAAACAAGGTTATGAAATAGATAAACGCAAAATTGAACTTAAAGAGCCACTTAAAACCATAGGAAGTTATAAAATCAATATTAAACTCCACCCTGAAGTTAGCGCTATAGTTGAGCTTAGGATTGTGGCAAAGTAGACTTTAAAGTCTATCACATGATATAAAAAATATAAATAAGCGAATATAAAACAAAAAAATTGCTAGGAATTTTCTCTTAGCAATTTTTTATTTTTTTCAAAATAATCACAATATTTTTTAGCAACTTTTCATTTTAACTGTTTGCCCATGAGCGAACTGTTGATAGCGACGCCGGCACTCCGCCTTCGGCAAGCCAAGATACACCAACCGGCAGTGGTGCTTTCATGTTGTCTATAAAAACAAATCCACTAAAGTTTGAGCCTGTATAGCCTTTTCTTCCATTTATAACATAAACACAATTTTCTATCGTCACATTGCCACTAGCAAGTCCTAAGCTGCCATAGGAAGTTGTGGCTTCGAACACCGTGCAATTTCTAATTGTTGAATAACTGCCATATCCTATTATCGCTCCACGTGTTGTGGTATTATCCGCAAATTCTTGAGTAAATAAAGCGCAGCTTTCTATTGTTGAGCCGTATGCATAACCCGCGACTCCACCTGTATACCTTTCACCATCCGGCTTATTCGTCATTAAATACAGCCCGGTTATAGTTGCATTACTTATATACCCAAACAACCCCGTATATTCTTGATATTGCGCAGTTTTTACAGATACACTATCTCCATTTAGTAATATATCTATACTATAGCCATTGCCATAATAAGTTCCCGAAAATGGATATTGCTCTGTTCCTATTGGATACCACTCCTTTATTAATGCTCCTGTTCTTGGTGGAATCAATAGATTTAAATTTGCTACTTGCTTACACACAGCATAACGTGCCCTAGTATCACCATTTGCCACTCTATTTGTCAGCCAACCTAAGTTTCTAGGGGTTTCTATAATATAAGGATCTGAAACTGTGCCGCTCCCTTCTGGTTCTGTGCGATAGTGATACCATGTTTCATTCCATTCTGCAACAAGCGTGACACTTTCATCAAACTCATAGATATCAGACGCAACTCTCCACCCAAGCAAATCAATACTTGATGCACTAGTAATTTGCCAACCACTAAGTAAATACCCAAGTCTTTTTGAAATTGGAAGTTCTCCGCCATTGTGATAGCCATATGGCTTACCATATGTGACGGTGATATTTGAAGGACTCACTGTTCCGCCATTGGCGTCAAAGTAAAGAGTATATTCATTTGCATCCCACACCGCATACAGTGTGACTGTGCTTCCTGTTGTAAGGTTTCGAACACTTTGCCCATCGATATAGTCTGGCGTTGTTGCAGTTGAATTGGTTGCCCAACCCATAAAGGTGTGTCCCGTTCTTGAGAAGGCATTGGCTGTCAAATTTTGGTATAATCCATATGTGAAAGTCTGATTCGCCATACTGCCGCTTGTTGCACCGTTGCCATCGAATACCACTGTATATGTGCTGCTGCGCCATGTCGCGTAAAGTGTTACAGTCTCTGCTCCCTGTTGCAAATTTGTGAAATATTCGCTTGACACTGTAGCTGAGCTGTTTTGCCATGAGATCTCTGTTTACTCAGATGAACCATACTTTGCGGTTGCTGTTGATAGGTTTTCTGCCTTCCAACCGCCAAACTCATAACCTTCTTGAGTTGGGTTTGATATTATCACCGTCTCGTCAAATTCGGCTGAGTCTGGATGGTATGTCCCGAAATTTCCACCCGCTAGATCATATTCAATTCCATATGACACGGCTGACCACTGTGCTGTCAGAGTGACAGTTCCTTCGGTGGAGCGAAGGTTTTTAAAATACTGAGCGGCCACTTTTGTTGAGCTGTCACCCCAGCTGTTTATTGCACGGCTAGTATTGCCAAATCTAGCAGTTGATGTGTCAAGTCCGCTTGCAATCCACCCAAGAAATTTATAGCCGCTTCGCGTTGGAGCCGCTATCTCAATATAATCGCCGAAGCTAACAGTCATTGTTTCGTATTGCTCATCGTTTCCGCCATTTAGATTAAAATCTATTGAGTATGTAACAGATGGCTCGCCTACTGCGGTGTTGTTTGTTTCTTCTTGCCTAGTATAACCTATTGGAGTTGATAAAAGAATAGCACCTAAGATAAATAGCATAAAAGTTAAAGTTAAAATTAGATTTTTCCCTTTTACCATACTCTATCTCCTTATTTATTATATACATTTTAGTGATTATTATATATTGTTTAAAATATGGTCATTTAACTAATAAAAAATATTCTATTATTATTTTAAACAATTATAAGTTTATAGTCAAACAAATATATAAAATTTAAATTTTTTACCTGTTTTAAAAAATCAAAAAAGACAACTCTTTTTATGGAATTGTCTTTTATTATTAACTTAACGTGCTGTATTTGAATTTGCTCCTTCGCCACCTTCTTCGCCTGAATTGATATTTGAAAGCTCCTTAATCAAATCTTCGATACGCTTATTGATTTTTGAAAGCTCTTCTGATTGTCCATTTGACTTGGCTTGGTCTGCTTGTGCTTTGAGCGCTTCAACAGCAGACATAATATCATCTTTCTCATGATTTATATTATCTTGTTCTTCTGGCTCAAGGGCTTGGTCTATCTCAGAATTAAAATATGCCTTCATGCTCTTAAGTCGGTTTTCTTCTTGATTGATAAGTTCATTGATTTTATCAAGGAAGCTTCCGCTTATTTCTGGAGTTTGCTTTCTTGGTCTGCCACGCTTCTTTGGCTCGGTTGCAACCTGCTCTGTGGCAGTTGTAGTTTTTCTAGGTCTGCCACGTTTTGCTGTTTGACTTGTTGAAGTTGTCTTGGCTGTTGTTTTAGGCTTTGCCGTTGACTTTTTAGCAGCAGATGAAGTTGTTGTTTTTTTCTTCGCACTAGCAGGTTTCTTTGCAGTGCTTGTTGTTTTTGACTTTGCAGTGCTTGCTGCTTTGCTTGTTGTTTTTGCAGGTCGACCACGCTTCTTAGCTGTTGTTGAAACTGTCTCTTCTGTTTGAGTTTTTCTTGGTCTGCCACGTTTCTTTGGCTCGGTAGTAGTTGGCTCGTCTGCCGAAACTGTTTTTCTAGGACGACCACGTTTCTTTGCAGGTGCGGTCTCTTCTTTTGACTCTACCTTTTCTTCTTGTTTTGGTTGCTCTTCTGGTTCTTCAACCATTTCTTCTTTAGGCTCTTCTGCCGGCTCTTCTATTTCTGGTTCTGGCTGTGGTTCTTCCAAAACTTGGCTTTCTTCACTCTCTTGTGGCTCTTCCGTTTCAACTTCTTCAGCAGGGGTTTCAGCCACTTCTTCTGCAGGAGCTTCTTCACTCTCTTCAGCAGCATCAGTTTCACTTTCAGCATCTGGTTGTTCTTCCCCTTCTGGCTCTTCAACTGGAGCTGCAGGCGAAACTTCATTGTTGTCGTCGATATAAGCACCAAATGACTCGATTTGGTCATTCTTTATAGCTTCTCTTTTTAACTGTTCTTGTTCTTCTGGGCTATAGTCCTGTGAAACAAGTTCGCCATTCATATTATATACTTTTCCATCGACATCATGGAACAAGCCATTTGTGTCATGATAAGAGCCGTCACTATAGATATAGTTGCCTTGCTCATCATAATAACCTTGATCAGTTGGCTGTGACTCGTTCATATAGTTTGCATCATACTGAGAAAGTCTGTTTCTTAAAGTGTCATTTTCGTCTTTAAGACGTTTAATTTGTGTTTGAACGCTGACAAGCTCATTTTCGTTTTTATCTCTTTCGCTGACAAGGGAACTCTTTTCGTCTTTGACCTTTGCCTCAGCAACTTGATATGCACTCTTCATAACCTTTTCAAAGAAAGTTTGATATTCTGCAGTCATGCCCTTTTGCACATCTTCAAGCCCTGCATCCAAATCTTTTTTAAGCTCTTCTATCTCCTTATCAAGTTCATTCTTAGATAAAAGGTATCTCTTTTCTTCTTGGTCGTAGTCTTTTTGAAGTGAAGCTCTTTTATTGACTTCCTTTTCTTGTTGTTGTCTTAAAAGTCCAACTTCAATACGGCTGGTTGTGGAAGCTTGTTGTTCAATCAATTTATCAATATTTTCTTTAGATGCTTGAATTTTTCTTTGCAAATCCATTTGCACATTTTCATAGTTTCTTTTTAACGCATCTTTCTGTGCTTCTATCTGTGCGATTTGAGAGAGTGTCTGGTTCTTCTTAGAAATATATGTTTCGCTTTCCTTCATGGCGCGATTTAAAAGAAGGGCACCGTCTACTCCAACATTTTCAAATTGATAAGTCTCAAGTGGAACGTCATTCTTCTGAGCATTTTCAAATTCTTCTTTAATCTTTCTTGCTCTGGCTTCATAGTATTCACGAAGTTGTGGATTTCCATTAGCAAGTTCCTTCTCTGTGAATAGAAGGTTGAAATCAAGATATGGAGTAAGGTCTACGCAGGCATTAGTCAAAAATCTTATAAAGATATGATAAATATGATAGGTATCATCAAGATTTGCAACTCTTCTTGCTTTAAGACCTATGATTGCAATAACGCCCAAGATTGCAACGAGAGCTGGAAGAACAAGCCCTGTAGCTATAGCTTGGAAACCAAATGTTTGAGTCATTTGGGATGCAAGTCCAAGAATCAAGCTGACCACAGCCCATACACCTGTGATAATCCCTAAATTTCTTATATTGCTTGCCCACGAACTTGTTTTAAGTGGTTTGCCAATCAAATTATCTTCTGATAGATAAAGGGAAGGCTCTCCTTCTCTATAGAGTATGTATTGTTGCCAAAAGTAAATTAAACGTTTTGGTCCTTTCTTTAAAATATTTGTGAAATCCTTGATGTTTTTTACATCAATTTTCTTGTTTTTAAATAGCCATTTGTTTGCTTTGTCTAGACTTCTTTTTAATCTAGCTTCATAAGAAAAGGCTGATTTTATCACAAATAATATGATAAATAAAGCTTCTACCCCTAAAACTAAGCCAAGGTAGCCATTAAAGCCCAATGCTTCAGTTAGCTGATTAAAGAAGGTTCTTAAAGTGTCGTCAACACTTGCCAATAATGATAACATAGTCTTTCCCCTTTTAAATTAATTTTAGTATAACACATTAATTTATTTTTTACTAACAAAATTCTTAATTTTTCGTAATATTTTTTATTTTTTTTTATTTTTTATTTATTTTTTTGATTTTATTTTTATTTTATTTTTTTGCTTATTTTATTGTCTCCAGCTTTGAAATTTTTATTTCTTTTTTGTGCGTTTTATTTCTATTTTAAGTTAAATTATGGTATATTTGTTATATAATAAACAAAAAATCTATTATAAATGGAGATTACAATGAAAAAATATGATGAAAATTTTTTCTATGACAACACAAGCCAAAATAATATAGAAGAGCTCATTCTTGACGACGAGCAACTTCTGTGGCGTGGAAAGCCAAAAAAGAAAGCCTATATTTTAAATTCTATCCTAAAAATGCTTCCACTTGCCCTTATATGGCTTGCTATTGACGGAAGTTTTATTGGTTTAATGATAGGTTTTGGCGTTTTTGATGCCCTGCCTACTATAGCAATAATCTTTTTATGTGTATTTTTTCTCTTCCACCTTTTTCCTGTTTGGCTATGGCTTAAGAACGTTATCACAGCAAATAAAGAATATAAACACCTTGAATATGCTTTCACAAATAGTAGAATTATTATAAAAAGCGGAATTATTGGAATTGATATAAACAATATTTATTATAGTGAAATTGAAAATATAAACTTGAAAGTTGGAATAATTGATAAAATGCTTAAAGTGGGAGACATCTATATAACAAGCAACAACAAAGCACAAGTTTTGTGGGACATTGAAAATCCCTATATAATTTCCAATAAATTACAAAAAATTGTATCCGATATTAAAACTGATATTCAATACCCTAACGCACTTAGACCTGAGACAAATAGCGGATATAAAACCAAATTAGCGGATGAAAATTTTAATAACAGCAAGGATATTTAGGCATAATAAAAAGACAATTATATTGTTATAATATTTATATATTATAATTACTTATACACTATAGGAGTTTAAAGATGACAGATGAAGAAATAGAAAATCTTGCAAAAGAATATCAAACTGATATTGAAAACGGGCTTAGCAGCAAGGAGGCTGAAGAAAGGCTTGCAAAATACGGCAAAAATAAACTTAAGGAAAAGAAGAAAAAAAGTTTTTTTGTCCGATTTTTAGAACAATTCAAAGATGTTATGATAATAATTTTGCTTATTGCAGCCATTATCTCATTTGTTGTCGCCATTGTTGAAAAAGAGCCACAAGAATTTATTGAACCAGCCCTAATTCTTCTTATTGTGATTATGAACGCTCTTATTGGAGTTTTCAAGAAAATAAGGCAGAAAAAGCACTCGAGGCACTGCAGAATATGTCTGCACCGCATGCGAGAGTTTTGCGAGATGGTCAAGAAAAACTGATAAATTCTCACGACGTTGCGCCTGGCGACATTATTCACCTAGAAGCTGGGGACTTTGTTCCTGCTGACGCAAGACTTATCAAATCTGTCAATTTAAAATCTGAAGAATCCGCATTGACAGGAGAATCCGTTCCTTCTGAAAAAGATGCAAATGCAGTGGTAGCTGAAAACGCGGCTGTTGGAGATAGAGACAATATGGTGTTCTCGGGCTGCTCAATAACCTATGGCACTGCAACTGCTATCGTGACAGGCACGGGCATGAATACTGAAATGGGCAAAATTGCAGGACTGCTTGTTGGAGAAAAAGAGACAAAAACTCCCCTCCAAGCAAAACTTGCAAAGCTCGGCAAATATCTTGGACTTATCGCACTTGCCGCCTGCGTCATCATATTTATAGTTGGACTTATTGATGGCATGGAAATTATGGAAGTGTTTATGACAGCGGTATCTCTTGCAGTTTCTGCCATACCTGAAGGACTGCCTGCCATTGTTACTATTGTGCTCTCTATTGGTGTGCAACGTATGGTCAAGAAAAACGCGATAATTCGTAGACTTCCCGCCGTTGAAACACTTGGGAGCGCATCAATAATATGTTCTGACAAAACAGGAACGCTCACTCAAAACCGCATGACACTTGTTAAAACTTACACAGAAATTGAAGGATTACAAGATTTTACAACAGCAGCAGACGAACATGTTAAAAAACTGCTTGCCTATGGCACTCTTTGTTCTGATGGAGACGTGAATTTTGTTGACGGCAAAGAGCAACATATCGGCGACCCTACAGAGACCGCTATTGTGCTTGCATCATATAAGGTTGGCGCTTCTAAGCGAAAACTTAACGAACTCTATCCCCGTCAAGCCGAAATCCCTTTCGACTCTGACCGTAAACTTATGACAACAATCAATATGATTGATGGAAAACCTATCGCAATCGTCAAAGGTGCCTTTGATGTTATGGCTGGAAAGTGCGCTCAAATTGACTATGAAAAAGCAGAAAAAGCCAATGCCGAAATGAGCAATGATGCACTGCGTGTGATTGCCGTTGGCTATAAAGAACTTGACGAAATTCCAAGCGAAGTAACAAGTGAAAATCTTGAAAATAATTTGACATTTCTTGGGCTAATTGGAATGATTGACCCCCCCGACCTGAAGCTAAGCATGCTGTTGAAGTTTGCAAGCAGGCAGGAATTAAACCTATCATGATAACAGGCGACCACATTGCAACTGCATCAGCTATCGCAAAAGAACTTGGTATTCTTTGTGAAGGTGACCGTGCAATCACAGGCAAAGAGCTTGACGAAATGAGCGAAGAAGAGCTTGACAGAGAAGTCAAAAATATCGCAGTTTATGCCAGAGTTTCGCCAGAAAATAAAATCCGCATTGTTAAGGCTTGGCAAAAGAAAGGTGAAGTTGTTTCAATGACCGGCGATGGTGTCAATGATGCCCCTGCCCTTAAAGCTGCTGATATTGGTTGTGCTATGGGTATAACCGGCACAGACGTTGCCAAAAGTGCTGCCGACATGACACTTACAGACGATAACTTTGCAACCATAGTTGATGCGGTAAAAGAAGGTCGCGGAATATACGCAAATATCAAAAAAGTTGTTGGCTTCTTGCTTGGAACGAATATAGGCGAAGTGCTTGCGGTTTTCTTCACAATGCTAATTTGGAGACAATCACCATTTCTTTCAATTCAACTTCTATGGATAAATCTTATCACCGACTCCCTGCCAGCTATAGCACTTGGCATGGAAAATGTTGAAAAAGATATAATGACGCATAAGCCAAAGCCTAAAAATGAAAGTCTTTTTGCTCATGGATATGGTCTGCGAATAATCTTACAAGGTGTTATGTTTGGCGGACTTGCAATCGCGGGCTTCGTAATAGGAAGAAGTATAAGTGGCAGCATCGAAGGTGGAAGAACTCTTGCTTTTATTACCCTTGCCCTTTCTCAAATTTTGCACGCCTACAATATGCGCTCGGAACATTCAATCTTCAAAATTGGAATTTTCTCAAATAAAAAGCTTAATATTGTAACTTTAATTTCAATCGTTTTAATTTGCTTTGTATGTTTTGTTCCTGGCGTGCTTACTGCATTCGGAATGATTTATCTTCCATACTACGCATATCTTATAGCAATAGGGCTAGCAATAGTTCCTATCATAGTTATGGAAATAAGCAAAGCCGTCGGTTTAATCAAACACCACAGCCACAAATAAATTTACTAAAGTTAAAAATAGCCCTTTTGAATTAAATATAAAAAACCTTGACATAGAAAACGATATATAATATAATAAATATGGAGTATATGCAAAAAAGGAGAAAAAATGATTAAATACAATAAAGGAAGTGAAGCTGCTGCTAAAAAAATAATAGAAAATTTAAAAATTAGAGTAGAGAAAGCTAAAAAAATTATCAGCCACAGGGATTACATTGACTGGCTAAAAGAATTTTCAAAAACACACCCTGATTTTAATTCGCAAATGCTACCTTATAATAAAGATATATCACAAGCAGAGCAAGTTAAAGCGTCAGCTATTAGCCTGCTGATTGATTCAGTTGAGGCTTATTGTGAAAAAACGGGAAAAGCAAAACCTATTACAAACAAGCAATCAGTTTTTCCTAATTTTCATTTCAACATTAAGGACGGAGATTTTGAGTTTACAATCGGAAGAGTTTTTGGGCAAGGTTGCCTTGAATATTTTAGTTTAGGTTGCAAGCAAGGTTAACCGATAATTGACTTTAATGAGTTAATACAATATAGCCAAAATCAACAACCAAGCGAAAATGAAGATGGCGATGATGACGTAGAAAGATCATAAATCCACAGATAAATTTTTATAAATAAAAATAGTCTTTTAAAAAAGTCTGCAAACATAGCTAACTTTTTATAAAGACTATTTTTTATTGCATATTAAACAACTATTAATTACAAACCTGATTTTTCCCACCATAATTTGGTGCAGAAAGTCTAAATTCCACAAAATCGCTTTCAACAATCAATTTATTTTGAGAATCAAACTGTGCAAGTTTATAATAATATTTTCCATAGGCAAGGTTTGTGATTGACTTATAAAACATGCCTTCGTCAACCTTAAATTCTCCCATAAGAAGTTTTTTATCATCAAATAAGCTAATCTTTGTGTATTTCACATTGTCACTACAATTTTGAAACTTAATTGTAACTAAATCTTGCCCACAAGAATGTGAGATAGAAAGTTTTTTGATTAAATCTTCATGCCGTGCGTTTTCAATTCTTGCATAAAAGGCATTTTTATCCGCTTCTTGAAAATCTAACTTCACTGTCAATGGGTCTGCCATATTATATTTAAATTCTATGATTATGTTTTCAATTCTATTATCAAAATCTATCACTATACCAAAGGCGGTCATATCGTCTTGCGTTTTAACATATGCATCTATAACTTTATTGTTTTGAGTGTATCTCACGTTTTCAAAATATTTATTATACAAAAATAGAAAATATTTTTTTATATTTATATCATCAAGTTGCTTAATCTCTAAGTCGTCATCTATTTTTAACTCTTTCCTATAAGTTTTACTTTTAGTATCGGTCAATTTTGCATTAAATTCTCTAATAGATATGTTTTTATCTAAAAAATCATTACAAAAATTGCCATTTGGGTCTTCTGCAACAACATAGAACTTGCTTCGTTCATTAACCAATACTTCTTGATATTTATCCATAGTCTACTCCTTATCATCTAATTTGCAAATATATTCAATGCATTTATTCAATTCATCTTTTGATATATCAATGTCTGTCGCCATCGCATGCACAATTTTGTTTCTAAACATTCTAAGTTTATTAAGTAGTGTTGTCATATTTGTATCACTTGCTTTGCCCGAAAACTTATCAAGCATCTCTTGAAAATCGCCTTCAAGTTTATATTGATATTTTAAAATGGCTTCAAGTTTAACGCATAAGTTTATAACAACTCTGTCAATATTACCTTTCTCAAGTTCATTTAAAAAGAAATCTTTTGTTAGGTTCTTTGTTAGTTTATTTTTCTCTTGTTCAAAAGACAAATTTTCAAGAATTTTGTCTTTACCTTCTTTAATTTTTTGCATGCAGTCTTCAATTTTTAAATGATTTCGACCTATATTCAACAGTCCACGTGAAATTTGTTTTTGCTCTTGAAAATATTTCATGTTAGGCTCTTGTCTTTTCTTAAATTCATCAACCGTTTTCTTTTCCCAGCTTGTTGACGCAGACTTATAGTTGGTCCAAAATTCTTTAGTGACAAACTCGGAGAATTTATCTAGCTGCTGGTTTCTTATGCCAGTGCTATCAATGTTCATATCAACGGCAAGACGAAATAGCTCTCTATAATTTTTCTTCTGCAAAAGTGGATAGAAAACTTCTATGTAACTTGTTGGATATTTAAATATACTTTCTTTTATAAGTTTATAGTCTTTAGTCGCAAGAAGCTCGTCTATATTTAAAATGCCATCATGCAAGCATAATTTCAAGTCCTTCTCCTTTTGGCTTAAATTTCTATCATGCTTAATCTTGTTGGCCTCAATTTCATCATTAGATAACACAAAAGCATCATTTTTGTATAAAGTGTTGTTTGAATATTTTTCTTTATATATTTTATTGCATTGATTGGCAAGCTCAATTAAATCATACTTTTCTTGCTCAAGCAATTTTAAAAATGTTTCTTTTGAAATGTCAACATATCCTATATAACGACCTTGATAGTATTCTATACTTTTGTTTTCTAGATTAAATTCAACTGCTTTTTCAAGTAGCTCTTTTACCAGTTTAAAATCACCTTTGCAAACTGCATAATGAACTAGATATGGATAAGAAAAGGCAGGAGAATAAAAATTTTTTTCATGGTGATTTGTCAGCATTGCTTCTTTAATAGATTGGTCGATTTTATTATCATACAAAATCATATCAATAATTCGGTCACTGATGATTTTTCTTGGCACATGGACATATTGAGAGCCATTATAACCAATATGCTTCTCATATTCGCCTAGATGATGGTTAATAGTTGACTTTTCATAATCTAGCCTAATTAAATCCCGCGAAACTTTCACATCCCCACACTTTATTCTCATATAATAGAGACTTTCATAAAAATCTGGATTATGTCCATTTAGATAATGCTCAAAGTTGGCACTATTTAGAAGATATTTAAAAACTTCTTTACTTTCATATTTAAATACATAGTCAAAGATGGTTTTGCCGTTTTCATCTTTATAGCTTAAAGATAATTTTAATTCTTTATATAATTCTACATCATCTTTCTTAGCACAAAGTTCAAGCCTGCTTATTGTTACCACATTCTCTTTTTTTCTTTCCCTGTCATAAGATAGTCAAGGCTCACATCAAAAAGCTCGGCAAGTTTCGGCAAAAATTCTATACTTGGCTCACCTTTGTTTGATTCCCACTTAGAAACCGCCTTATCACTTACCTGCAATTTCTCCGCAATTTCTGCTTGCGTCCACCCCTTTTCTTTTCTTAACTTTGCGATTGTATCTCCAATCTTATGCTTCTTATTAAACAAAAACATATTTATCTCCTTTTGTCTATAATATAGCATATTTTTCAAACAAAAGTAAACCTACTTTTCGTTACCTAAAAATTTAACAGATAAAATAACAAAAAAATAAACTCTACTTTTTGTAGAGCTCATATTACATAAAAATTTTTCTAAAAATAGTGTTTGCTATCTAATAAGTATATTATTTTAAATACAATACAGCATTTTTATTATTCTTTTTCAATCTCTTCTGTGGAAGGTCCGTATTTGTCTATTATTGCCTGTTTATCGCTCTCAGTCAACTTGTTCACACCATTGTCACTTGAATCGTCAATATTCCAATACATTATCGACTTCCCAAGCCACTTGTCTGTTCTTAAATCATTAAAACCTAGCGTATGCATAACTTCATGCGTAGTTACCGCCGATAAAAGTGTGACGTTGTTGTCATATTCATCAACCATATTCACAAGTCCCCTTTCAAGTTTTATTGTTAAAGGATACTTTATAGAAGCCGTCATTTGGTCAAATCTTGACACGCAAACTCCAGCAGCCGATATGTTACTTAAATCGCAATTATTGTATATGTTCAACACTTGGTCTGTTTCAATATACTGTTCATCTGCAAATACATAGTTAAGGTTGGCCGATAAATAATCAATCTCTCGAATGGATTGTTTAACAATATATGCTTTCTCATCAGAGAAATCATGTAAAATAACCAGGATTTCATTCCCGCCTGTTTCGAGCTTTGCATCTTGATAAAAAAGGGATTTATAAAATCTTTTATCTCCGCTGTGGTTTAATATAATATTGCCAAAACACATGGCATCAAAGCAAATCGCAATACAAGCTCCAACCTTTAAAAGGTTATAGCCAATATTTGCCAATTTACATAATTTTCTCTTTTTTATCATTCCCGCCCACTTTATAGAAATATTATAACACCATAAAAGCGTGATTTCAATAGACAAAAGGTAAATTTGTCGAAAAATGACGATAAAAAATAAAAAAATATTTAAAAAACGCTTGAAAAATGCACATGAATTGTGTATAATAATATTGTTATCTAAATATGGAGAGATGGCTGAGCGGTCGAAAGCGGCGGTCTTGAAAACCGTTGAGGTGAAAGCCTCCTGGGGTTCGAATCCCTATCTCTCCGCCAAACAATTGTCGTTTGAACTCAAACGGCAATTTTTTATTTTCCTCGTCAGAAATTTCAATTTCTTTCTTATAAATTGTCGTTCCGTTATCGCTATTATTGTTGTCATTATTATCGTCATTAGGGCGGCTATATATTTCTTCGGCTGGATTTAAACTTGTGTTGTAAACTATTGTGATTTTGTCATCATAAAGTAATACTTTCAAAATAAAATTATTAAAGAACTCGTTTTTATCAGTTTTGTTATCAAATTGCTTTCTTGCATATACTTTTAAGAAATTTACAATTTGCTCTTTTTTAAGTGGTTTTATTTTATGATTTTGTTCATACTCAACTTTATCTTCTAGTATTGCTTTTTCATTTTCAAGTTTCATAAGTCTTTCTTGTGTTGAATTTGTTATTATTCCTTTTTCCATTGCATTTAGAATAAAGTCTATTGCTCTATTCTTTTCTTTTAATTCTTCTTGTAGTTTTGTTAAAAC
>CALVTR010000007.1 GCA_944362965.1 uncultured Clostridia bacterium | reverse complement strand
CTCGAATGGGGCTCGAACCCACGACCTCCAGCGTGACAGGCTGGCGTTCTAACCAACTGAACTACCGAGCCACAATAAATGTGGATTGATATTAAGAAATATCATTTTTGTTTAACCGATCTATCAAATGATTCGACCTGTTTTCTTTAAGCTTAATACTTAAAATTGGTTCACTTCTGAGAAAATCAAAAGTGGTGGGCCTTCAGGGACTCGAACCCCGGACCGACCGGTTATGAGCCGGTTGCTCTAACCAACTGAGCTAAAGGCCCAATTACAAACTTAACATTTAAGTTAAGTGGTCGGGGTGGAGAGGCTTGAACTCCCGACCTCATGGTCCCAAACCACGCGCGCTACCAACTGCGCTACACCCCGGTCAATAAGTTTGCAAAGATATTTTAATATAAAACGAGCCCTATGTCAAGAAAAATCATAAAATTTTTTAATTTTTTTTGAGATTTTTTATCAATAAATTTTTTATCACATTGTTATAATATTTTGTTGTTGTATAAACAAAATATGAAATAATGTATAGAATGTTGCAAAAGAATATTTTATTCTAAATCTAAATTATCGCAGTTGAAAATTGTTTCATCTAAGAATTCATTGAGACTAATGTTTAAGCCGCGTGCAAGCAAGATAACAGTTTTAAGAGTAATGTTTGCCGTTTTTCTTTGCATAATACTTTTTAATGTTGGGAAAGGAATGCCGCTAAGCTGAGCAAGCTTATATTGAGTTAAATTTTTCTCATTCATATATTTGTATAATCTTTCAACGATTGCATCATTTATAGTTTTCATAGCCCACCAAACACAAGAAAAATAGATAATAGTAAATTATTTATATATTTTACTATACAGTTACATAAAAAATAGGACGAAATATCATCCTTTTAGTTGACTTGATGCTGCAAAAAATGTATAATAAGACTATTAATCATCCTATCTTGTCTTATCTTGTCTTTATCAAACTTAGAAGATTTATTTAAAAGGAGAAGTTATGTCATTAAAAGTAAAACTAATTTCATGTATTTCATTATTTATGCTTATGCTAGGGGTTTTAATCATAGGCGTGTTTGCAGCAACGCAGACAATCAACCTTAAAGGCACAGTTGAGTTTAACGTTGAAGACACATCCTTATATGTTAAAGACATCCGCCTTCAAACTGAGCCAACAGGGGAAGCGGAGACAATAGACAATTTTATGCCAGGTTATACAAATGCAACCTTTGATTTAAATCTAGGTATTGTTTCTTCATCAAGCGGCTCAATCAAATTATATCTTGATTTTATAAATACCACATCAACAACATTTTCAGCCACGGCTTCAGGCGGCAGAGGAGTGACATTGACCACAGATGGAATAATAAATGGAGATTCAGTGCCTATTGCAAACGTGTCAACTTATGAAGGCATTTCAGGCACAGTAACCTTAACAATCCAATTTAATGGAAGCATGGGGAGTGTTTCGCTTGATGGAATAGTAATAACATTAGAGGAATTAAACATCCTAGAAGGTTTAGTTGTATATGTAAGCAATGTAACAACAAAAACAGATACAAGTGAAGACACAATCACAGAGTTAAAAGGTGGTCGCCTATTAAACGGCTCAATAGATTTATCAAATATAACTTTCAACACAGGCGAAACAACACTGACAATCTCGATGACATCATTAAACGCAAACTATATAAAGAATAGGGTAACATGGGTAAATACAAGCGGTGTTACAATAAGCTCAACAAGCCTATACCTTTCACAAAACCCAAGTGAAGAGTTGACAAGCGGAACAAGCAAAGACCTTACAATCACAGTCAACAACACAGGCTCGGCAACTCAAATCTCAGGCTTAGAAGTGGAATTTGAAGAAAAGGAAGACCTACTTCAAGTAACAGAAGAAGGTGAAGTAAGTGAATATACCGAAGAAGGCTATTGGTATGTAGAGATGGGAACATACTCCACAACTTCAGATAACGCTGAAGGCAAACGAGAAAGTGAATATCTACGTTGGAGATATTTTGCGGAAGAAGAGACACCATATAACGCAGATACAGAAACAGCCCCTGTTGCTTATCACTATGAGTTTGACAGAAACACCCGCCCAACAGGTGAAGGTTACTTTATCTTAGAAAGTTATTATTCTAGTTATAGTGTCAGTCCAAATAGTAATGAAGGTGGCTTATGTGTATCATTTAATAATGATTATACATATAGGAGTTACGCAGATGCAACCCATAATTTCAATGGCTGGAATAACATAGATGCCGATGACTATTCAACAAGTAACATACGTCAATATATAAATGGAAATACTGTATATAAAGGTTGTTTAGGTTCATATAATTCAACAGGAACTCCAAATCAATACGGAGCACAATCAAATATGTTCACAGACCTGCATATAGACCCAGATAATGATATAATATATACAGACATAATAGGAAGAACACTCGGAGACCTATATACAGACATGTCAAATTCAACAACAAATCCACAGGATGTAGATTTTCCTAAGGGTTCACCGGATGATTGGACGGGAGCAACAATAACCTATAGTAGAGAAGATACAGACAAATTTTGGTTATTATCATATTATGAAGCATATCATTTGTTAGGTGCAGATACAACAGGAAGTGATACAGACAGGTCGTGGGGATACTCTTATTGGCTCCGTTCGAACGATAGGTCTTGTTATCGTGCATATGATGTTTCTATGACGGGCTATTTCAACACTAATACTATCAATCTCAGTAGCTCCGCCCGTGCTGCTTTCAAATTATCAATCTAAAGAATAATAAATAAGCAAAATAAAACTATTTTTCTTATACAACACTCACTTTTATAGTGGGTGTTTTTTGTTTGTTATAAGTTTTTCCATTAGAAACAAATCAGCATATTTTATTTAAATCCTATTTCAAATTTATGTTTATAAAGATTAGTCAACAATCCTTTTTATTCGGCAAAAGCTCTAATTTTTTGCATTTTCTTATATGTTATCATATTCTCAGCAAAAGGGGGAGTTATGCACATAAAAAGCAAAGTATACAACAAAACACTTTATGTTCTCTTGTGTGGCGAACTTGACGAGCACTCAGCAACGCATGTTCGCTTGACGCTTGACAAATTGTTCTCTGGCAGTGATTTCAATCAAATCATAATTGACCTATCAGAACTTGAGTTTATGGACAGCACAGGTATAGGTGTCTTGATTGGTCGTTATAAAAGAATGAAAAGCAGACATATTCCAATATTTATCTGTAACCCATCAAAGCATGCGGAAAAGATTTTTAAAATGACAGGGCTTTATGAGATTATGCCCAAAATAGTATAAAGGAGAATTGTTGATGAAAAGTTCAAATTTCATGGAAGTAACATTTAAAGCGATTTCAATAAACGAAAGCTTTGCTCGTCTATGCGTGGCTGGCTTTTGTGTGCAACTAAACCCATCTATTGACGAAATAAACGACATAAAAACCGCTGTATCAGAAGCTGTAACAAACTGTGTTGTGCATGCCTATCCAAAACATAACGGGGTTATAAACCTTCGCTGTGAAATAGAAGGTGATTGTATAAAGATTGTAGTAAAAGATCAAGGGATAGGAATAAAAGATATAGACAAGGCACGCGAACCATTTTACACCACAAAACCAAGTGAAGAACGCAGCGGCATGGGTTTTTCTGTTATGGAAAGCTTTATGGATAAGGTTGAAGTTGAGCACAACGGAGATAAAGGTCTAGTCGTAACCATGTATAAACAAATCGCATCAAATGCAGTGCAGGTGAGCGATGCTTCTTGATAATGAGCAGGTTTTATTGCTCGTTAAACTTGCTCAAAATGGCGACCAAGAAGCAAAAACAAAGCTTATAGAAGAAAACTCGCCGCTAATTAAAAGTGTTATAAAGCGTTTTAAAGACAAAGGTGTTGAGTATGATGACCTTTATCAGATAGGTTGCATAGGTTTTTTGAAAGCCATTAAAAATTTCAACCCAGAATACAATGTGAAGTTTTCAACCTATGTTGTTCCTATGGTGATAGGGGAAATAAAAAGATTTATGCGTGACGATGGTGCTATAAAAGTATCTCGTGCTTTAAAAACCTTAAACTTGCAAATTAATAAATATATTGAAAGCTTTTATGAAAAAGAGCAACGAAAACCTAGTATAGAAGAGCTTGCAAAGCATTTTCAAGTGGAAGAGCAAGATATAATCATGGCAATGGATTCAGCAAAGATGCCCGTGTCGATCTATACTCCAATAGAAGATGACGGGGATTCTGCTTGTATGGTTGACCGTATAGAACAGCAAGAAGATTACAATGACAAAATGGTTGATGATATAGCCTTAAAGGAAGTTGTTAAAAAACTAGATGCGAGAGATCGTAAGATAATTTTGCTTAGATATTATTATGACAAAACTCAAAGCGAGATTGCAAAGGAACTTAATATTTCTCAGGTTCAAGTTTCACGCCTTGAAAACAAGATACTAGACAATTTAAAACAAAAGCTCACTTCATAATACTATATATACTGTCTTTTATGCATGCATACTAGCTATATACAGATAAACAAAAAACATGGCTTAAACGCCATGTTTTTATGCTATGTGAATTGAACTTCTTTTGCTGTTCCTATTTTTTCCTTAACGTGATTGTTTTTATCGTTTAGTTTTTTATTACCATCTTTAAAGAATGTCGCCATTAAATTATCATTATTTTCAATTTTTATAGGGTGTGTCTTTTGTTTTGAAACTTCAGAATTTATAGGTTCATTTCTGTTTATTGTGTTTTCTATATTTCTTACGCTGTTAAGGTCAATGTCTTTTTCTTTGTTCTCCACAGGCTTTATTTCGTCGCTGTTAAGCTCTTTATCTTCTCTGATTAATTTTTTAGGTGTATTTCTTGTAACGGAATTATTTGTGCTATTGTTTTTGATGCTGCTCTCGTCTTGTTTGAAATTTTTAGTATCGTTATTTCTAGCATTTTTTTGTTTTACATTTCTAATTACATGACTTATTTTTGGTGCTTCTTCTTGAGTTAAATTTTCATTTTTATTGTAAGCACCTATGTTTTCTTTATTTTCTACTTTTTCTTCCGTTGTGACTGTTTTATCTGTAGTTTCAGCATTTTCTTCATTCAAACTTGTTGTATTCAATGCGTATTGATTAGGATTCATTCTATATGTGTCAATGTTTCTGTTTAATGGATAATAAGTGTCTGTGTTTCTGTTAGGATTAAATCCACGCCTGTTATAACGGAAATTAGGATTGTAATAATTGTTGTAACCATTATAATAAGGGTTGTTATAATATGGATTACCATAATAACTATCATAGTTGTTATATTGGTATGGATATCCATTGTTTATAGGTCTATTTATTTGATTGTTTCTATTTAGGTTGTTGTTATTTTCTGTATTGTTAGTTGTGCTATTGTTTACGCTTGTATCACTATTATTGTTTGAATTGTCATCGTTAACATTCTGTGTATTATAGGTGTCAATATTTTTTGTAAGCCCTTTTCGATTATTTTTAGTTTGATTATCTTCGCTTTCACTATTTCTAACAGGTCTTTGCCTATTTATATTATAGTCAATGCCTTGTGGTTGGTTAGTATAACGATTGGGCGTATAATATTGATTATTGTAACTATTATAGTCTTGAGTTTGATAGTTGTTTGAGTTTAACTCGTTTTGCTCAATATTATTGGTATCATTTTGCTCGCTATCTTGTGAGCTGATGACATCTTTGCTACATAAAATATCGGCAATTTCATTCATAGTATCTAATAGGTTGTTTAAATAGGCTTTTCTTTCATTCATAACATTGCTGAGTGCTTGATATGAGCTTGAGACATGTTCTGCATCAGTTCTAGACTGATTTTTTATTTTCTTAACATAGGTTTTGACAGTAGACTTTGAGTCATTCAAATAAGTTGAGTATTTGCTCAAATCGCTAGTCAATGACTTTAAAGCATTTATATCACTTTTTGCAAGTTTGTATTTTGTGTTTTGATTTGATTTTAGAAAGCTACTAAGAGATAAAATCTCATCTTTAAGATATCGCTCCTCAAGCATATCATTGTATGCTTTATTTCTAAGATAATTTAAATTATCAGTAGAAGCTGTATTGTTGGAATTAGATATTTCGCTAGTATCATCACTGACGGATGATACAACAGCGTTGTCAACGCGATCAAGTTGAGCATTAAGATTTTTCACAGATTGGCTAGCACTATTTGATGAACAACCAGTCATTCCAAGTGCCAATATAACGCCAACTGAAGCCAAAATTATTTTTTTCATATATCCTCCTTGAGATAAATTATTTTGTGTAGAATATTTATTTTTATTCAATGTTTAAGAAGTATTAAGAATGTCAATAAATCTTTAGGAGAATTTTATGGATAAATATATGGACGCAAAGAAAAGAAATGAAGCTTATAACAAGTATGTTAAGGCTAAGATACCAAAAACGAAGGCGTGGCCAAGCCTTTTTAATTCATTTTTAGTTGGCGGAATTATATGCTGTATAGGTCAGGGCATAAATGACCTAATTTTACTATGGTTTCCAAACATGGCTGAGCAAACCGCATGGGCTTATACTTTGATTGTGCTTATTTTTATTGCTTCATTCCTAACAGGTATAGGCGTGTATGATAAAATTGGCAAATTCGCAGGTGGTGGATCTATTGTGCCAATAACAGGCTTTTCAAATTCGATAACTTCACCAGCACTAGAATTTAAGCATGAGGGCATAATTTATGGTATTTGTGTAAAGATGTTTACAGTTGCGGGACCCGTGATTGTAAGCGGTGTTGTTGCAAGTTTTATAGTAGGGGTAATTTACCTATTCATATAATGTTATACTCATAATACTATAATATTTAATTATATAAAAATAACTATTTATTTCATGAAAATGATTGATATTTATCATTAGAGAGGCGGTATGTATACTAATCAAACAGTAATTTTCAAGAATAAACCTGTCATTATTGGGAGCTATTCTATAGTTGGTCCTAAAGAAGGAAAGGGAAATTTTGGACCTTATTTTAACTACGTAATGAAAGATGATACCTTTGGCGAAAAGTCCTATGAAAAAGCTGAGATGAAGATGGAAAAAACTGCGATAGTTGGTGCTATTGAAGATGCAAAAATTAAAGCTAGTGACGTAAATTTGCTTTTAGCAGGAGACTTATTAAATCAAATTATTTCATCATCTTATGCAGCAAGAGATTTTGACTTTGCGTTTTTAGGATTATTTGGGGCGTGTTCAACTATGGCTGAAAGCATGGCGGTAGCTGCGTCAATAATTGATGGAAGGGAATTTGATACTATAGTGTGTTCAACTGGTTCTCACTTTTCAACTGCGGAAAGACAGTTTAGGTTTCCGCTTGAACTTGGAAATCAGCGTCCGCCTACTTCACAATGGACTGTCACAGGTGCTGGTGCATGCGTTATATCAAGTCAGGGGAAAGGACCTAGAATAACAATGGCGACGTTTGGGAAAGTGATAGACTATGGTGTCAATGATGTGAATGATATGGGTGCTGCAATGGCTCCAGCGGCAATGGATACAATGCTTGCTCATTTTCGCGATACTAAAACTACGCCAGATGACTATGACCTTATAGTGACTGGTGATCTAGGCAAACTTGGAAGTGAAATTTTGATTGATTTGATGGAAGATCAAGGAATAAAATTGGGTTTAAATTACAACGACTGCGGACAAATGTATTATACAAGAAATCAAAATACGCTCTCAGGTGGAAGTGGTTGTGGTTGCAGTGCGACTGTATTAAACTCTTATATAATAAAGAAATTGAGAACAGGAGAATATAAACGAGTTTTATTTATGCCAACAGGTGCATTGATGTCAACAACGGCTACTCAACAAGGCGAGACAATTCCGGGAGTGTGCCATGCAATCGTTCTTGAGTGTGATGATAGCGTGAAAGATGTTAAAACATCAACAACATCTAATCGAAATGTGCAGAATAAACCTAAAAAGACTGAACGACAATCAATCAGCAAATCAAATGAAGATAAATTAAAAAGCAAAGTTTAACCTATAGTAGAAGAAAATAGGGCGTAAACATAATTTAACTAATAGAAATAAAGTTAAAGTGCTTTAGGGAAATTATTAATTTTGATTTATATTAGTCATGTTAGTTTACCCATAAAAGTTTTTTTGCAAGTTGTTATGTAAAACAGGGTAAGTTGATGATTTCAAAACTTTTGTTTTTCAGTATTTTAAATAAAATGCTTAATACAAATTAGAATTTCTGCTGGTTTTTGATTTTAAGATTACGAAAGTTAAAAATTTAAATTACATTTTAAAAAGGAGATAGTGTTATGTATTATTTATGGGTATTTTTGATAGGTGGTTTTGTGTGTATGCTAGGACAGGTGCTTATTATATATACCAATATAACTTCAGCTAGAATTTTGGTGACTTTTGTTATCATTGGTGTTGTATTGGAGGCTTTTGGCATTTTTGACCCAATATCAGAATTTGCAAGAGCGGGTATTAATGTTCCGATTATAGGGTTTGGAGCTTCTCTTGCAAAAGGTGCAATATCAGCTGTTCGATCAAAAGGTCTTATAGGTGCATTCACTGGTGGGCTAGAAGCAACGGCGGGTGGAATAGCTGCAGCAATTTTGTTTGCGTTTATATTTAGCTTAATATTCAAGTCAAAGACGAAAAACTAGATTATATAGTATTATGTCACGCATAAATAATACTATATAAACTATTACGCATTGCATAATAGTGTGTTTTATTAATTTAGTCAAATTTTGATAGGATCTGTCATATATTTATTGTATGCCAGATTATGTTGTCTCTAAAAAGAGAAAGAAAGGGCTATCTAAAAAAGCAAAATTTAGGATAGTGTTAATTGTGATTCTTGCAATTATCATTCTTTTTTGTGTATATTATTTTAAAGTTGTTTGTCCTATTGTGGTTAATTTGAGCCAAGAAAAAGTCAGGTCAGTTGCAACAAGCACGATAAGTAGTGTTGTAGGAGATGTTATGTCTGACGAAAATTTAACTTACAATGACCTTGTTCAAATAACCTATTCATCTGAAAATAAAGTTGAACTTATAGAAGTCGATACAGTTCAAGTTAACTTACTAATTAGAGAAATCACAGAGAAAGTGCAATCAAACTTCAACACACTTGGAAGCGAAGGTATAAGCATAACACTAGGAACTTTCACGGGCATACCATTCCTTTTTGGACTGGGACCAGATGTATCGGTTAAACTTGTGCCAGTTGGAACGGTAAACACAAAAGTTGAATCATCATTTAATGAAGCTGGTATCAACCAAACTATTCATAGATTATATTTTGTTGTTTCATCAATAATAGGCATGGTGCTTCCGGGTATGACACAAAATTTTACAACTGAACTTGAAGTGCTCCTTTGTGAAAGTATAATTGTCGGAGAGATACCAAGTGTTTACCTTCAAGGCGGGCTTATTTAACTAAAATTCAATAAAAATTCAAATAATTTTTGCAAGGTTTTATCCTTGCTTTTATTTTACATACGCAAAAATTTATGTTATACTTAACTAAAGCGAATCATGAAGGTTAAGACATAAAACTTGTTGCTTAATATATTTATTATCATTGATGGAAAAGGAGTGAGCAATGCAAAAATCAGATTTAGTAAATTAAATGGAGAAAGGAGAGTTATGTGAGATATATACTGATCCAGATAGGCTTGATATTTTTTCAGTAGGTTATATTGTTTCAGTTGATGAAGACTTTTATATTTTAAAAAGCTGTATATGCCATGTAGTAGGTTATGACCCAGACATGCCACAACATGTAGGCGGAGAATATTCAATGAGTAGTGATTTTATAAAGAAATATTTTAAACCACTTAGGTTGAATAATGGAATATGTTGCGACTGTGAAAAGGTTGCCAAAAAGTTAAATAAGTAGCGATTAATTTACAAATAACAAAACAAAAAGCTTTTGAATGCAAATATAAAAGTGCTAAAAACATATCAAAATAAGTAATAGCTCCATATTAAGTTATAGAAAAATAAATAAATTTTTGTTTTTTAAAAGGAATTTTAAAAAGTTTGTAGTATAATAAGACTAAAAGGCATATTTTAGGAGTTTTTATATTGCAAAATAAAGGGTATCCAGCTGAATGGCTGTATCAACTAAAGCAAAGAAACAATATAGTTTCTATTATAAGCAAATATGTTCGTCTTGAGAAAAAAGGTAATAAGTATTGGGCGTGTTGTCCTTTTCACAATGAAAAAACGCCATCTTTTGCCGTGAGTGAAGACGAAGGCTTTTATTATTGCTTTGGTTGCAAAGAAAGCGGTGATGTTATTTCATTCATAATGAAATATGAATCATGTGACTTTGCGGAAGCTGTGGAGATTCTTGCTAAAAATGCAGGGATGGAAGTTCCTGAATTTGTTGGAGATAAAGAAATTATAGAAAAGAAGAAACTTAAGGAGCGAATTTTAAAGCTTTTAGATGCCGCGTATAAACACTATCAAGAAAATTTATATTTGCCAGTAGCGAAGCCCGCTCAAGATTATATTAAGAAGAGAAATTTCACGCGTCATGAGCTTGAAGATTTCAAAATGGGCTATGCGGTTGACTGGAATGAGATGATAAATTATCTTCGTAATAAAGGTTTTACATACAAAGAGATGGTTGAAGCTGGTGTTGCTCGGCATAACGATAGAAAACGTGAAGAATACATAAAAACAAACGACCAGCCACAAGATAGTAAAAATATAGAGCTGCAAGAAAACGCCGCAAAAGAGTCACTAATAGACAAGAATGATAAAACTAATGTTTCGATTGAAGAAGAGCCTAAAGAAGTTAGCGGCGATTACTATGATGTTATGGGCAAACGGCTTGTATTTCCGATTTTTAATTCTTTAAATGAGTGTATTGGTTTTAGTGCAAGAGTGCTTGGTGATTCTGATTATGCAAAATATAAAAACACTGCTGAAACGCTTGTGTTTCAAAAGGGGCGAGTAGTTTTTGGAATCAACTTGGTAAAAGCCTTAAAACAAAAGGGTGGACTTGACAAAATCATTATAGTTGAAGGGCAGATAGATGTTATTGCCATGCATAGAGCTGGCTTTAAATCAACGGTTGCTTGTATGGGAACGGCACTTACAAAGGAGAACGCCCACGAACTTAAAAAGCTGTCAAACAATGTGGTATTGTGTTTTGATGGTGATACGGCAGGCGTTAAAGCAACTCTTCGAAGCATAGATATTTTAAAAGATGAAGGTTTTAATGTTACGATTGTGTCGCTTCCGGATAAACATGACCCTGACGAGGTTTTAAAAGAATATGGCAAAGATTATTTAAGTAACTTAATAAATAATGCACTTCCAATCACCGATTATCTTTTGCAATATGAACAAAAAAATTACGACTTGTCAAAGCCCGATGAAAAGGGAAAATTTACTGTTGCAGCACTAGGTCATATAGCAAAATTAAGGTCAAACAGTGAAGAAGAGCCTTATCTTGATAAGGTCCGAGATTTAACAAATATACCAATCGATGTCTTGCGACGTGACCTACAAAAAATCAAGGGCGGACAGGCTTCAAAAAGTGATAAAAATATAACTGATAATGTTTTAATAAGCAGAGAAAATGGCAATATTAAAGCTATAAAGTTTATATTAAGTTCGCTTATATATAAAAAAGATTTTGTAGATAAAAATATTGACTATAAGAAACTGTTGCCGCGTTATGTGGACATTATTGAAAAAACATATGAGAATATTCCAATATCTTCATATTTTGATTATTTTGATGTTGACCAGACGCCTATTTTAAAGGATTGCATTGGCATGAACTTTGAAGAATATAAAGGTATGGGAAAGCGTTATTTTGATGAATGCTTGTGGAGCTTAGCAAAACAAGAACTTGAAAACAAGAAGGCAGAACTTGCAAAGAAAGCTGACGAGTCAAGAGACTTAAGTGAGAAGGCTAAAATCATGCAAGAAGTTGTAAATGTTAATAAGTCATTAAAAGAAAGAAAAATGGAGGATTTTTATGTCAGACAATAAATTAGAGATGGAGCTTAAAAGGATATTTGATGTAGCAACTAAAAAAGGCTCAATCAATGAAGAAGATGTTTATTCAAGACTATTAAAGTATGATATATCAGCTCAAGAAATTCAAAAGTTTATTAAAAAGCTTGAAAGTAACAATATCAAAATTCTTAAGACAGATGAAAACATTGACAATGATTTTGATATCAATGAATTTTCAGGTTTTGCAGCAGTTGATGACCCTGTAAAGATGTATCTAAAGGACATTGGCAAAGTTCCACTTCTCTCTCAAGAAGAAGAGATCGAACTTGCAAAGAAAATTCTTGAAGGTGATGAAGAAGCTAAAGCAAAATTATGTCAGGCAAACTTAAGGCTTGTTGTATCCATTGCTAAAAGATGGGCAAGCACAAATTCGCTTTCTTTTCTTGACTTAATCCAAGAAGGCAATATGGGACTTTTGCGTGCGGTTGAAAAATTTGATTACACAAAAGGTTTCAGATTTTCAACTTATGCAACTTGGTGGATTAAACAGGCAATCACAAGAGCCATTGCTGACCAATCAAGAACTATAAGACTGCCTGTCCACATGGTTGAAACAATCAACAGATATGGAAGAACGGTGAGACAACTTACCCAAAAATTATCTCGCGAACCGACGCTTGAAGAAATTGCTGAAGCTATGGGCATAAGTGAAAATAAGGTTGTTGAAATTCAAAAGAGTGCACTAGATCCAGTATCACTTGAAACACCAATCGGCGAAGAAGAAGATAGCAAGATGAGCGACTTTATTGAAGATGAAAGTGCAAAAAGTCCTATGGAAGTTGCTTCTCAAAAGTTACTACACGAGCAGCTTCTAGCAGTTATTGAAACCTTAACTCCGCGTGAGCAGCAAGTTATTCGCGAGCGTTATGGGCTTATTGACGGAAAGGCTAAAACTCTTGAAGAAGTTGGCAAAGAATTTAGCGTTACAAGAGAGCGTATTCGTCAGATTGAGGCTAAGGCTCTTAGAAAGCTTAAACACCCAAATCGTAGCAAAAAATTGATTGATTTTATAAACTAATAAAGGTTAAAAGAAAACATAAAAATAAATTTTAATAAAAATAGTCATTATCGGCTATTTGCCTTAATAATAAATAGTAATAGAATTTGTTTAAAGGAGAAAATAGATGGATTTAAAAGGAATACTTGAGTATCAAAAATTGGACGGAGAACTTTTTAAGATTGAACGTCAACTAAAGAGTAATGAAAATAAGGTTATGGCAAACAAAATGCATGAAAGTATGAAAGATGCTCAAAATAGATCATATAAACTTGAAGAGAAAGCAGGTGCACTTCTCGGAGAAATTGAAAAGGTCAAAAAACAATTCAAGACTCAACAAGACAAAATGGATGAGTTTATGTCTAAAGACCTTGAGAAGATGTCAAAAGAAGAGCTTGATAAACTCAGCGTTTTAAAAGATAAACTTGCCCAAAACCTTGCTATTCTTGAGCGTAATTTAACATCTCTTGCAGAAAATGTAAATGCCACTCTTGCAGACTTTAATAAAACTATCAAAACATTCAACACCTGCAAAGAACAGTATGCCAAGAGTAAGGCTGCTTATGATAACGATGTAAAATCTGTGGAAGATAAGAAAAATGAAATTGAAAATGACTTAAAGAAACTTGCAAAGAGCCTTGATGGCAAGCTTTTTGAAGCATACCAGAAGAGAAGAAAAGAAAACATCTTCCCAGTTGTTGTTCCAATTATAAACAATTCTTGCGGTGGTTGTCATATAGAACTTCCTTATGCAAATATCTCAAAACTAGAAGATGATGGCATATTGACTTGTGAACACTGCCATAGAATTATCTATAAAATGTAATAAAATAAAGATTAGTAGCGAAGCATAGCTTCGCTTTTTTCGTGCAAAAATGTAAAAGCACAATCGATGATTAAAATTTTATTGTTTTAAAAATTTAAGTTTGTCTTTCAAATTGCTTGCTATCTTTTTATAAATTAAATATAATATAATCATAGAAAGATTAAAGGCGGATTATGATTTTTAAAAAATTTTTTAATAAAGACGCCGATAAAGTAGAGCATTTTGCTAAAGAATTTAATTTGTCTGAAAGAGTTACAGAATTGTTACTATTAAGGGGGTTAAATACAAGCGAAGATATTGAAGAGTTTTTAAATCCTAAAGTTTTGCACAATCCTTTTGATTTAAAGGGAATGAAGCAATTAGTTGACAGGGTTAAACTAGCCAGAGAATTAAAAGACAAAGTGCTTATTTTTGGCGATTACGATGTTGATGGTGTAAGTGCAACTTCCATCATGCTTAAGGCATTAAAGCAGTTTGGCATAAAGGCAGATTTTTATTTGCCTAACAGATATATTGACGGATATGGTCTGACAAATCAGGTAATTGATAAAATAGCTGATACTTTTTCGCCCAACTTAATTATCACAGTTGACTGCGGTATTTCTTGCTATAAGGAAGTTGAATACGCAAAAAATAAAGGCATCGAGATAATTGTAACAGACCACCATGAGATACCAGATATATTGCCAGACACAATAGTTGTCAACGCAAAACTCCCAGATCAGAAATATCCTTTTAGAGAGCTTTGCGGCACAGGCGTTGCATTTAAGTTTGCACAGGCACTGCTTGGCGAAAAAGAGGCCGAGTGCTTTTTGCCTGTAACGGCTATTGCTAGCATTGTAGATATAGTGCCACTTATCGGCGAGAATAGAACCATAGTATCGCTAGGCTTAAAGATGTGCGAGAAATATCTTCCTATTGGCTTAAAAATGATGTTTAAGGAGTATGATATATCTCTTGTAAAGCCTAATGCCACAGATATTTCATTTAAGATAGGTCCAAAATTGAACGCATCTGGCAGAATGGGTGATGCAAAAGACTCTCTTAAGATTTATTTTGAAACAGATCCTGTAAAAATTAAGGCTGACCTTGAAAAAATCAAATCTCACAATACAAAACGCCAAGAACTTTGCAATAAAATCTATGAAGATTGCGAAAAAGCACTTGCTAAAGTCGATATGCGCAATCAAAGGGTAATCACACTGGCGTCAAAAAAATGGGACAAGGGCGTGCTTGGCATAGTCTGCTCACGACTTGTTGAAAAATATCATAAACCTGTCTTTTTGTTCGCCCAAGAAGGTGACATCTTGAGCGGCTCAGGCAGAAGCATTGACGATATAAATATACATGAGCTTTTGTCGTCATTAAAAGATATTCTAGAGACTTTTGGCGGGCATTCTATGGCTGCAGGCTTATCTTTAAAGCGAAGTAATTATGAGCTATTTTCACAAAAGATAAATGATTTTGCCTTGAATCATATTAACGATGAAGTATTTATTCCTATAAAATATTATGACCAAGATATAACCGAAGAAGAAATAACCCCAGAATTTGTTAAGGAGCTTGCGATATTAGAGCCTTATGGCTGCAGCAATCCGCGTCCTAAATTCAAAATCACAGCACAAGATGTTGAAATTTTGCCAATGAAGAAGTTTCCGCAGCACGCAAATATAAAGATTGGCAAATTTAACCTTACTTATTTTAATTTTCTAGATAGCATAGTGAAGATAACTTTTTCTAGGAAAAAGTCTTTTATATTTGAATTTCAGCCTAAAACAATGAAAGGCACTGTCACCGAGTTCGATGGCGGAAGCTTTATTGTGGAAGATTCATATAAGAAATTAAATTCGATAGAGCTGAACCAACTTGTTATAAAGGGTAATGGTGATTCACATTATAAATTGTATCCTAAAGAAGAATTATTGTCATTTGTTGGCGGAACGACTACATCGGTTTTTGGCACATGCTTTGTCACATATTCATGTTTTGATTATGTTGAATTTGCAAAAAACTATAACACGCAAGGTATATATCAATATGGCATTTATGAAGACAAAGAAATCGGCTACAACTCTTTTCTTTTGTCTCCTAAAGGTATAAATTGGGCAAAGAATTTTAACAAGATTGTATTTTTATCACCTGTTATAGACATGAATTTTATAGCGGCGTTAAATAAAGTGACTGACGCCGAGATTTATCTTCCAGTCGACAAGAAGGGCGATCCAAGAAAGTTTGCTGGCATAGATCTTGACAGAACCACCTTTGCACGTATTTTCAAAGCACTTGTTTCAAAGTCAAACAGGCAAATCTACAATGTATTTGAGCTCTATGATAGATGTGATTTTAAGGACATTTCATTTAACACCTTTTATGCTTCGCTCTTAGTATTTAATCAACTAGGGTTTATAAACATTGAAGATGGCGAGCAAATCATATTAAAAATAAACAAGAGCGTTAAGAAAGATTTAACTCAGTCCAGCATATATAATAACCTATTGCTTCTAAAAAACACTTTTAAAGGAGAGAATGATTATGGAAGACAGGCAACTAATAGATAAGATAAAAAACACAATATACAATAATTATCAGGTAACTGAGAAAGAAAAACAACTGATTAAATCTATGTTAGAGCATGATTTGAATTTTGACAGGATTGATGTTATACTGGATTTTATTGTAAAAACAAAGCTAGACAAATCATCTGTGCTTGCCTTTTTATGTTATCAACTTTACAAGGTATATCCAGAAGATGGCGACGAAGTGAGCACTCAGCTTACAAAAGAGCAACAGAAGATAGTTTCAGAATTTAAGACTATAAAAGATATAAATCAGCTCACTCTTAGCGAAGAAATTGAAGATGTAAGAAGAATGTTCATTGTAATGAGCAATGATATGCGTGTAGTTATAATAAAACTAGCAGGCATTTATTATGATATCTCCAAGTTGCAACTTCCGCTTGATGATAATCAGTGGAGATTTGTAAGACAGGTCAAAGATATTCACGTGCCACTCGCAGAAAGAATGGGTCTTGATGATTTAAAACAAAATTTATATGATAATGTTATAAGACTTGAGCATCCAACAGAATATAACCGCTTAAAAGAGACAATAGAAAGCAAGCGTGAAGAAAACGAGAAACAGCTTAGACTTACAAAAAGCAAAATTCAAGCCATATTAGACGATTTAAAAATAAAAGGCGAGATTGTCAGCCGTATAAAACACGTGTCATCTATATTTAATAAACTTTATAACAAAAGGTTGAGCCTTGACCAAATTTATGACATACTTGCTATGAGAGTTATTGTAGATACTGTTGAAGAGTGCTATGCAGTGCTAGGCAGAATACACGCTATTTATAAGCCTATGATAGGTAGAGTCAAAGACTATATAGCAAATCCTAAACCTAATGGCTATAAATCACTTCATACAACAATCATAGTAGAAAATCAGCATCCACTAGAAGTTCAGATAAGAACAAAGCAAATGCATAAAGATTCGGAATTTGGGGTATATGCTCACTGGCTATATAAGGAGAAAAAAGACAAGAAGTCAGATTTTGATGACAGACTAACATGGTTTAGACAGACAATAGAAAATGCAAAAAATATGTCTAATGAAGACTTTATAGAAACGCTAAAAAGTGATTTGTATGACGGAGTAATTATAGTTCAAACACCAAAAGGACGAGTTATAGAATTTCCAGAAGGAGCAACAGCTATAGACTTTGCTTATGCAATTCACACTGATGTAGGCAACAGCTGCGTAGGAGCAAAGATAAATGGTAAACTTAAACCAATCACAACGCTTTTATGCAATGGCGATATTGTAGAGATACTCACATCTTCTCATAGTAAAGGACCATCAAGAGATTGGCTTAAATACGTTAAAACCAATGGCGCGAGAAGCAAGATAAAAGCATTCTTTAAGACTGAGCTTAAGGCTGAAAATATAAGACAAGGCAAAGCCATGTTCAATCAATCAGTTCAAGATAAGGGCTTCAATCTATCACAGTTACTGACTGATAAGTATATAGAAGAGATACTCCGCCGTTATAATATGGAAGACATGGAAGAACTCTATGGAGCTATAGGTGCTGGCTCAATGACATCAAGTCAGGTTGCAAGCAGATTTATAAATCTATATAATAATGATAATATAACTCTTCCTAAAGCCGAAACTGTTGTTCACTTAAAGCGAAATAAGGACGGCGTGCTTGTAGATGGCGATAGCGGAATGCTAGTAAGATTTGCGGGCTGCTGTAGTCCTATTGAAGGCGATGATATTATAGGTTACATTTCACGCGGTAGGGGTGTGACAATTCATAGGTCAAATTGTCCTAATCTTAGATTCTTAGAGTCAGAACGTCTTATAGATGCACAATGGCAAGTAAAAGAAAATGCAACCTTTATGGCGACGATTAAAGTTATTGCTGAAAAATCAGATAACAACATAGGCAGACTTACAAATCTAATCACAGGACTTAAGATAAATATAAGGGGGTTTGACGCAAAGGATGTAGGAGACTCTTTTATATGTTCTCTTAGAATAGAAGTTAAAAATAAGGCAGAGCTTGAAAGTGCGATAAACTCCATAAGAAACTTAAGGAATGTGACAAGTGTATATAGGAGCGAAAAATGGTAACAACAAATAAAGAAGAATTGCTTATTTGTCTTCAAGACCTTTGTAATCTTTTTAATGTGGGAGAAGATATAAAAATTGAGCATAGAGAAATAGATAACATAGATAAAATAACAAATGAGTTTACCTTTGCATCAAGTGATGTCACACACAACTATTCTTGGACTTATGATATTGACAAATCTTTAAGTGAGCTAAGAAAAAAGTCACTACGAAAAAGAAAGGTGGCAAATGAGCTTTATCAAGTTCTGTCAAAAGAGCTCAATACAACTTTGGCGTGGGGTTCTCTCACAGGAGTAAGACCAACAAAGCTTGCTAGAGATTTAATAGAATATGGCGAAATGAAAGAACATCTAGTTGCTGAGATTTTAGAGCGAGATTACTTTGTTTCTAAAGATAAGGCAGAGCTTGTTGCAAGTATTTTGAAAAATCAAAAATGCATTATAAGAAATGATAACCTTATTGATATTTATGTGAATATTCCAATTTGTCCAACAAGGTGTGTCTATTGTTCATTTATATCAAGCGAACTTGAAAGAGTAAAAAACAAGGTCGATGATTATATAGATGCTGTTATAAAAGAGATAAACTCAGTTAAAGATATCATAAAAAATAAAGCCTATATTGTAAGAACTATATACATAGGTGGCGGCACACCATCTGTTTTAAATGAGAAACAGCTGGACAGGCTGTTATCAGAGATAAATTTTCCTGTAAGCGAATTTACCGTTGAATGTGGACGAGCTGATACGATAACAGATGAAAAGCTTGATATTCTTAAAAAACATAATGTGACTAGAATATCAATCAACCCGCAGACATTTTGTGAAGCAACACTAAAGAGAATAGGAAGGAAACAAAAAAATAGCGAAGTGCTTGATGCCTATAGCAAGGCACTTGTCCGAGACTTCCAAGTAAACATGGATTTTATTGCAGGGCTTCCAGGCGAGAAACTTGGCATTTTTAAAAGAACAATTAGAACGGCATTAGAACTTTACCCAAATAACATAACAATTCACACTTTGTCAGTCAAGAAGGGAGCAGAGCTTAAAAACAACGAGCAGAAGCTAGAAGATCGTGATGTGTTCAAAATGGTTGACTATGCCGAGAAAACGCTAATTCAAAATGGCTATAAACCATATTACTTATATAGGCAAAAAAATCAGTTAAGCGATCTTGAAAATGTTGGCTATTTCCGTGATAATAGCATCTGCATGTTTAACATAGACAGTATGGAAGAAACAAATACAATAATAGGCATTGGTGCAAACGCAATAAGCAAAAGAGTGTATAATTTAGAACATAAGATAGAGCGAGAAGCCAACGTCAAGTTTATAGAAGAATATATCGCAAGAATAGATGAACTTATTGAAAGGAAGAAACAATTTTACAAATAAAATTTGAAAAAAATGGGAAAATAAGTTTACAAATAAAATTATTTATGTTATACTAAAAAAGTCGATGGACCTTTTACACAGTTTTGCTCGAGACCTTCTGACGCCTTGCTTTGTAAAAGGAGAAAAAATACAAATAGGAGGAAACAATGGAAAAGAAAGAGATTATTGATAAATTCAAGCTTTCTGAAAATGATACAGGTTCTGTTCAAGTTCAAGTAGCTTTACTTACAGCAAGAATCAATCATTTAAACGAACACCTTAAAGCTAACCCAAAAGATAACCACTCACGTCGTGGACTACTTCAAATGGTTGGTAAAAGAAAGGGTTTTTTGCTCTATCTTAAAGAAAGAGATATTGAAGCTTACAGAAATTTAATCAAAGAACTTGGTATTCGTGAAGTAAAATAATTTAATAAAAAAGGGGGGATATGTTTTTATCGTCCCTTTTTTAATTACACAAAATAGGAGTTAATATGAAAGAAGATACAAAAATTTTTGAAATTGAAATTGGAAACAAAAAGGTAACATTTGAAACAGGCAGATTATGTGAACAAGCAAATGGCAGCTGTCTTGTAAAATGCGGTGAAACAGTGGTTATGGTCAATGCAACAATGTCAAAAGAGCCAAGACCTGGCATTGATTTCTTCCCATTACAAGTAGATTACGAAGAAAAAATGTATTCAGTGGGAAAAATTCCTGGTGGATTTAAAAAGAGAGAAGGGAAGCCATCTGATAAGGCTATTTTAACATCAAGACTGATTGATAGACCTTTAAGACCATTATTCCCAAAAGGCTTTTATAATGATGTAGTAGTTGTTGCAACAGCATTATCAGTAGACCCTGATGTTGCTCCAGAACCACTTGCAATGCTTGGCTCAAGTTTTGCACTTACTATTTCGGATATCCCATTTATGGGACCTACGGGCTCTGTTCAAGTAGGTTTAGTAGACGGAAAATTTATAATAAACCCAAATAGCGAAGAAAGAGAAAAATCTCTTATTCATTTAACTGTATCAGGAACAGATGAAGCCGTTTTAATGGTTGAAGCTGGTGCACAAGAAGTGCCAGAAGAGACTATGCTTGATGCAATCATGTTTGCCCATGACGAAATAAAGAAGATAGTAGAATTTCAAAAGAAAGTTAAGGCTGAAATTGGCAAGCCTGTTGCACAAGATCTTGTTTATGAAGTTGTTCCAGAAGAAATCAATAAGGCTGTAAGAGAGTTTGCAGATGCAAAACTTGATTATGCTCTTGACACATTTGATAGATATGAAAGACAAACAAGACAAGACCAAGTAGATAAAGAAACAAAAGAGCATTTTGCAGAACAATTCCCAGATAGCGAAAAATATATCGGCGAAGTTCTCTATAAAATGACAAAAGAAAAGGTTAGAGCTAAGATTTTAAATCAAGGTATCAGACCTGATGGCAGAAAACTTACTGAAATAAGACCAATATGGTGTGAAGCGGGTGTTCTTCCAAGAACTCATGGCAGTGCAATCTTCACTCGTGGACAAACTCAAGTGCTTACAACTTTAACACTTGGCACAGTATCTGATATGCAAAAATTAGATGGCCTTGATGACGAAGAAGTAAATAGATATGTTCACCACTATAATATGCCAGCCTATGCAACAGGTGAAGCTAGGGGGATAAAGAGTCCGGGTAGACGTGAAATTGGTCATGGTGCACTTGCCGAAAGAGCACTTGAGCCTGTTATTCCGTCAGAAGAAGAGTTCCCTTATGCACTAAGACTTGTATCAGAAGTTTTATCATCAAATGGTTCATCTTCAATGGCTTCTGTTTGTGGTTCAACTCTTGCATTGATGGACGGCGGCGTTCCAATTAAACGTCCAGTTGCAGGTATTGCTATGGGACTTATTAAAGACGATGAAAGCGGAAAAGTTGCAGTGCTTTCTGATATACAAGGTCTTGAAGATTTCTTAGGCGATATGGACTTTAAGGTTACAGGAACTGAAAAGGGTGTAACTGCTATTCAAATGGATATCAAGATAAAGGGTATTGACAAACAAATTCTTACAACTGCTTTAAAACAAGCTAGAGAAGGTAGAATGTTCATCATGAATAAACTTCTTGAAGAAATTCCAGAGCCAAGAAAAGAACTTTCAAAATATGCTCCTAAGATAATCACATTTAATATAGATCCAGATAAAATTAAAGACGTTATCGGAACTGGTGGAAAAATGATCAATAAGATCATTGATGAAACTGGCGTTAAAATTGATATTGATGACGACGGACAAGTATTCATAGCAACTCAAGATCTTGAAATGGCTGAGAAGGCTAAGAAAATTATTCTTGGGATAGTTGAAGATGTTGAGGTCGGTGATGTATACGATGCAAAAGTTGTAAGAATAACAACCTTTGGTGCATTCGTTGAATTTGGCGGAAATAAAGAAGGCATGATCCATATATCTAAACTTTCAAATAAACGTGTAAATAAAGTTGAAGATGTAGTGAAGCTTGGCGACGTTATTGAAGCTGAAGTTATCAAGATTGACGATAAGGGCAGAATTGACCTTAAACGCATCGTTCCTAAAGACGAAAAAGCTGATAAGTAATAAAACGTATGGCGAATTTGTTCTGCCAATTCAGTTAGTTCATATAGGTATAAATAGAAGAGAGATTGGCTCTCTCTTTTTTGTTAATGGCATTATTTTTAGAGCTATTATGTAATGAAAATATAACTAAAACATAATAGTTAATCACAGGCTTTGTAGATATGCTTAACAGCATAGATAAGACGTTGTATCTCTGAAAAGGTGTTAAAATAAGAAATGGATACTCTGACTGCACCTTGCTCTAAAGTGCCTAGCGCTTTATGCTTTATTGGGGCGCAATGGAAGCCACCGCGCACACAGATATCATATTTTTCGTTTAATATATCAGCAACTTCGCTTGAATCTAAATCCTTAATATTGAAAGCAACAACGCCGAACGAATTTTCAGGCTCCGTGTATGACGTTAAGCCCATCTTTGTTAATTCATAATTCAAATATGTTGTCAAATCGTCTATTTTATTTGTAATTTCACTGAAGTTGTCTTTAACGAAATCGAGTCCAGCCCCAAGCCCAATAATGAGTGGGGTAGATATTGTGCCGCTTTCAAGTCTTTCTGGATATATATCAGGCTGATATAATTCTAGTGAATTAGTGCCTGTTCCACCAAATGTAATTGGTTCAGGACGATATTTATCGTTCATAATTAGGCAACCTATACTTTGTGGAGCGTAGAAACCTTTATGCCCGGCAACAGTGTAGTAGTCAATGTTTGACTCTTTCATATCTACTTTTATATGTCCGCAGCTTTGAGCTCCGTCTACTAGAAAAATTATATTGTGGTCACGGGAATATTTGCCTATATTTTTTATATCGGCAACACTTCCATTCACATTAGAGATATGATTGCATATAATCATATAGGTGTTTTCTTTAATAAGTGGCAAAATATCATCTAGAGTAATCCCAAGTTTATTCTTTTGATAGGCGATTGAATAGTCAATTTTGCCAAGTGATTTTAAATATTCAAGTGGTCTTAAAACAGAATTATGTTCGTTTTCAGTGCATATAACATGCCCACCAGTTTTAACTGAGCCCAAGATAGCTAAATTTAAGGCTTGAGTGCAGTTATAGGTAAAAATAACATTCTGTCCGCTTTCAACGTTGAAGTGCTCAGCAAGTTTTTCTCTTGTCTCTTCAACTTTTAAAGCAGTTTTGATGCTTGCTTTGTGTCCGCTGCGGCCAGGATTTGCTGTATACGACAGCATACTATCATTTACTGCTTTTATAACTTCCTTAGGTTTAATGTATGTTGAAGCACTATTGTCTAAATATATCATTTTGTCAACTTTCCTTTATAAATACAATATAGTGTTTTAGAAGGGAAATTGTGCATATTGGAGGCCGCAATGCAATTTATAATAGCAGTTTTCACATCGAGAAATGAGACCCTTTATTTTGCTAATATGTTCAAGTCAAATGGAATTTATGCGGGAGTAATAAATACACCAAAAGAAGTTGGCAGAGCATGTGGTATATCGGTAAGATTTGATGAAAGATTGTATCCAATAGCTCAAAACTTTTTAAAAACAAAACCATTTAGGTCTTTTTATGGGTTTTATAGGGTATATGTAAATGGTAATTATAGAAGAATTGAAAAGATGTAAGCAGTGTTTTAATTATTGTATCTTTCAATGTATTTTTATTTAAATAAGAAATAAAATATATTTATGAGAACGGCTTATTCAATTCTTATTCTATCAATTATTGCCATATTTTTAACTTATACAATAGGCTGCTTTTATGCATACTTTTATCCGATGACCTATGCCGATACAATAGTGGAATACTCAAATTCTTATAATGTTGACAGTGCACTGGTTGCATCAGTTGTCAATAGTGAAAGTAGTTTTAAAAATGACGTTAAATCGCAAAAAGGTGCAATAGGGCTTATGCAACTTATGCCGACAACTGCAGAATGGGTAGCTACAAAACTAAATGAAGAATATAGTGAAGAGAAATTGTATGAGCCTGAGTATAATATTAAATTAGGGACATATTATTTAGGTTATTTAATTGAATATTTTGGTGACACAGAACTTGGGCTTTGTGCTTATAATGCAGGTCAAGGCAATGTGTCAAATTGGCTTTTAAATAAAGAATATTCAACCGATGGCAAAACTCTTACAAAAATACCTTATAAAGAAACAGAAAATTATTTAAATAGGGTATATAAGAATTATCATTATTATAAAAATAAGTATAAATAATTGACTTATTTTTATTTTTGTGCTAAGTTTATATAAACTATGCGATGTTAAAACTTAAACAAGTTAAGTTTTAATTTTGCTAAACGCAAAATACACAATAAATTGTGTTCATCGTATAGTAGGTATTACCATTAGTCTCACCCTTGCAAGCAAGTTCGACTTCTGATAATTTAAACTATGCGATGTTAAAATTTTATTAGCATAAAATTTTATAAATTCTTGCGAATTTCGTGAGCTGTCGCCCACACATCGCAAAGTTTGAATAACCATCAGTCTTACTCAAATACAAACTACGTTGTGCATGGCTCGACTTTTGGTAATATAAACTATCAAAAGTAGACTTTTAAGTGTTTTATTTTTTAAATAGCTATTTAAATGTTTTTATGATTATTAGTTTTTGAAACATAAAACCTAAATACGGATAATAACAAACTTTTGGGTGGTCATAATTAATTTTTTTTGTTTTTTAAGGTATTTAATGATACTACTTTAAAATGTATAACTTTTGATAAATATGAACAAGGAGAAAATAGATGCAAGAGCAACAAATGTTATCAAATGAAGTTGATATAAGAAGAAAGAAAATTGAAGATTTAAGAAATATGGGAGAGATTCCATACAAGGCTAAATTCGAAAGGACATGCACAATAGCTGAAGCTAGAGAAAAGGTCGGAGAGCATGTTAAAATTGCTGGACGTATAATCTTTAAACGCGTAATGGGTAAATTTGGTTTTCTTCAGATTAGAGATATAAATGCAAAAATACAAGTATCTGTAGGACGTAACGAACTTGACGAACAAGCCTATGATTTTTATAAAAAGATGATTGATATTGCAGACTTTGTAGGCGTAGAAGGTGAAGTCTATGTAACTCAAACAGGTGAAGTAACTGTGAAGTGCGAAAAAATAACATTGCTTTCAAAAACTTTAAGACCGCTCCCAGAAAAATTTCATGGACTTACTGATACGGAGACTATTTATAGACAACGCTATCTTGATTTAATAACAAATGAAACTTCTAGAAAAGTATTTTTAACACGTAGTAAAATAGAGTCATTTATAAGAAGATATCTTGAAGATAATGGGTTTATTGAAGTTGAAACCCCAATTTTGCAAACCAACGTTTCTGGTGCAAGTGCAAAACCTTTCTTTACTCATCACAATGCACTTGATATGGAATGTAATTTGCGTATAGCAAAAGAAACGTGGCTCAAACAATGTATTGCAGCTGGCTTTGATAGAGTTTTTGAACTTGGAAAAGACTTTAGAAATGAAGGAATGGACACAACTCATCTTCAAGAATTTACTCAAGTTGAGTGGTATGCGTCTTACTGGGATTATGAAGACAATATAAGATTCTTCCAATCGTTCATTAAAAAACTTATGCAAGAATGCGTAGGCACTACAAAAGTTGAATATCAAGGAAATGTTATTGATTTTGGCAAAGAAGAGTGGGAAAAGATAAACTATGTTGAAGAAATGAACAAGATTCTAGGCTTTGACTGCTTATCTATTGATGACGTCAATGAATATAAGAAAAAGGTTGTTGAAAAAGGACTCTTTACTTACGCCGAACTTGAAGAATGCAAATCAGTCAGAGCGGTTATAGATTTTGTTTACAAGAGAAAGATAAGAGCAAACATTGTTGGACCTACTATTTTATATAACTATCCAGCAGTTCTTAAAACTTTAGCTCGCAGGAATGACCTTAATGATAAAATTACAGATGCCTTCCAAATAGTAGTTTGTGGGGCTGAAATTGTCAATGCGTATTCAGAACTTGTAGATCCAATTATGCAAAGAAAGACCTTAGAAGAGCAGCTTCGCGATAAAAATGCGGGGGACGATGAAGCTATGGACCTTGATGAGAATTTCCTTTTATCTATGGAACATGGCATGCCTCCAATTTCAGGACTTGGATTTGGTATTGACAGATTTGTTATGTTCTTATTTGATTTGCCAAATATTCGTGATACAGTCCTATTCCCATTGATGAAGTAAAAATTAAAATTAATAATTTGAAAGGCTTAAACGAAATAGGGAAGATATAAAATAACTTATTGATAAATGGAAGGTATAATGAAAAACACTAAAGAAATTATTGATAAACTTGATGAGTTATTCCCAGAACCAAAGTGTGAACTAGACTATAAATTTACTTATGAGTTATTAGTCGCTGTGATATTGTCAGCGCAATGCACTGACAAGCGAGTTAATATTGTTTCTAAGGAATTGTTTAAAGATTACAACACGCCTGAAAAAATGTTGCAGCTTTCACAAGAAGAACTTGAAAACAAAATACACTCATGTGGTTTTTATCATAATAAAGCAAAGAATATTTTATCAATGAGTAGAGATTTGATAGAAAAGTTTAATGGACAAGTGCCAAATGATCATGATAAGTTGCAAACTCTAGCAGGAGTAGGGCGTAAAACTGCCAATGTAGTCTATTCTGAAGCGTTTAAGGGTGATGCCATTGCGGTTGATACCCATGTTCTTAGAGTTAGCAATAGGTTGGGACTAGTGAAAACCGAAGATCCTTATAAATGTGAGCTTAAACTTATGGAATTATTTGATAAGAGCAGGTGGGGTAAACTTCATCTTCAACTAGTGCATTTTGGAAGATACATTTGTAAGGCAATGAAGCCTAATTGCAAAGAATGTCCATTTACAAATATATGTAGCTATTATGCAATGCATAATAGTCAATAATACAAAATATACAGTGTATTATGCTAGACATAATACTAAATATATGGTTTAGATTGTCGCTATTAAAAATATTTATTTAAAGAGGTGGAAAGGTGTTTTTAGACCGTGTTAAAATAACTATAAAAGCTGGAAATGGTGGAAATGGTTCTACCTCTTTTTTGCGTAACGCAATGACTGCTAAAGGCGGTCCTGATGGTGGTGAAGGCGGAAACGGCGGAAGTATAATATTTCAATCTACGCAAAACTTAAATACTTTATATGATTTTAGGTTTCATAAAAAGTTCGTTGCAGGCGATGGTGAAAATGGGGCGAAAAAGCTACAGTCAGGTGCAAATGGTAAAGATGTTGTTATCAAAGTCCCTTGTGGCACTGTGATTATAGATGCCGAGACTAATAAGATTATAGCTGATTTATATGAAGATAATATGGAGTATATTGCACTTAAAGGTGGCAAGGGCGGTCATGGTAATGCATATTATAAGTCTTCTATAAAGCAGGCACCACATTATTCTCAGACTGGGGAAGTAACGAAAGCTAGAGAAGTTATCTTAGAGCTTAAAACTATAGCAGATGTTGGTTTAGTCGGTTTTCCAAATGCTGGTAAGTCAACTCTTCTTTCTTGTATTTCAAATGCAAATCCTAAAATAGCAAATTACCCTTTCACTACTTTGTATCCTAATTTAGGTGTTTGTGAAGTAAAAGGTCAAACCTTTGTTGTTGCTGATATTCCAGGACTTATAGAGGGGGCAAGTGAAGGGCAGGGGCTCGGACATTATTTTCTGAAACATGTTGAAAGGGTAAGACTGATACTGCATTTAGTTGATATATCACAAAGTGAAGGAAGAAACTTTTTAGATGATTATGAAATAATAAATAATGAGCTTAAAAAATATAGCGAAGACCTTGCTCAGACAGAGCAAGTAATTGTTTTCACGAAAGCGGATTTAGTTGATGAAAATACTTTAAATGAAAGGTTAAATAGTTTCACAAAGAAGTATAATAAAGATTATATTTTAATCTCAAGTGCAACATATCAAGGTATAGATAAGCTTAAGTTATTGACTCTAGAAAAGCTTAGCAAAATTCCTAAAAAACCGCCTTTACAGGTTGAAGAAATTAACTTTGACAAGAGAGATTATGATTCACTTACAATAACCCGTGATGACGAAGGAGCTTTTGTTGTAAGTGGTGGCAAAATTGATAATTTTGTTCGGGGAGTCGTGCTTTCAGATACAAGGTCGTTTGCTTATTTTCAAAATAGACTACTAGAAATGGGAATAATTGATATGCTTAAGGCGAAGGGTTTAAAGAATGGTGATACAGTAAAAATAAAGGACATCGCTTTTGAGTATAGTGAGTAGTTAAGTTATTTAAAATAATTAAATAAAGGGGAAATAATGAAAATATTATTAGTCTGCAGTAAAGCATTTTATGATAAACTAAATTACTTTAAAAAGGAACTAGAAAAACTGGGGCATGAAGTATTTATGCCAAATTGTCATGATGCTCCAGAAACCGAAGCTAAGTATCGTGGCACAAGTGCTCATGCAACATGGAAGGCTGGTATGATAAAACATAGCGAAGAAGTTATAAAAAATATGGATGCAGTTTTAGTTTTAAATTATGATAAAAATGGGCAAAAGAATTATATTGGTGGGGCAACTTTCCTAGAAATTTATGATACTTTTAGATTAGGCAAAAAGATATTCTTTATAAATGACCTGCCAGAAGGAATGTTGAAAGATGAACTTATTGCATTTAATCCAATCGTAATAAATGGTGATTTAAAACTTATAAAATAATAAAGGAGAATATATGATAACAACAAAACAAAGAGCATTTTTAAGGGGGCTTGGCAACGCACTTGAACCGGTTATGCAAATTGGGAAGGAAGGTTTAAGTGATAATTCTTATGAGGCTATAAATGGACTTTTAGAAGCACGTGAACTTGTAAAAATAAGAGTGCTGAAAAATTGCGAAAAAACTCCAAAAGAAACTATGCATGATATCTGTGACAAACTTGGTGCAGAGCCTGTTCAAGTTATAGGCGGCATTATTGTTATTTATAAGAAATCTTCAAAGAAAGATTTTAAGCATATAGAACTTATATAAACCATAATATTATTAAAAGATAACTAAATAAATACAAAAATGAATGCATAAAATTTGTCTGTTTCATAAGATAATAAAGAATTAGAGAAGCTCTTTCTCTATTTTTTTGTTATACGTTTTATTTGTGAAGGAGAGTAGGGCAAAGAACAATAAAAGGGTTGCTGTTATGCAGTAATATACAGACATCTGAACAAAAAAGCTTATCACAAAAAGAGCAAGTGCTGAAAGTAAATAGCCTTTTGTTTTTGAGCGATTAAATGAGTATGAAAGAAAATCTTTAAAACTATATTTTGTTTGTTTCTGAAACACTGTAACTTCAGGGTAAAAATCATACTCCTTATATAGTGCAAAATAAGTTTCATATTTGTCAACAACGACAATTTCGAAAGAAAAGCTTTTCACAAAATTTAATATACTTTTGTCATATTCATTACATGTGATAACAAGCTTATCAGGGAATGTCTTTAATCCGTTTGTTATCTCTATTATATCATCTTGAGTAAGTTTTTGAAACTTCATAAATGGATATAATATAACCTTAGCAGAATCATTGTGAGATATTTCTATATAGTTTTTGAGTTTTAGAACATTTGAATGTCTTGATTTTGCAAGGTTATAAAAAAAATCTAGTCTATTTTTGTCTTGAGCTAAGGAAAAGAACATATTTTCAGCGTCTTCTTTTTCTTTTATTTTAAGATTGTTTTTTGCTCCTTTTTTGCGTGTTAAAAAAACTGATAATAGCTCTATTACAAGCGTTATAACAAAAGAAATTATAAGCGATAGCCAAAACGCGTCAAAAATAAATCTAAGCCATATAAAAGCAATTAAAAAGATTAAGGCACATTTGATGAAAGTTTGTATTATAAATAAAAATCTCTTCATAATTTAATTATAGACCTTGATTTATAATTCTAAACGATGCTTTTTTATTATAAACCAATTTTGATTTGACATATTAATTTTTTTCTATTATAATTATAAAAATTTGTATGAGGTGAATATGGAAATTGATGAAAGAATAAGGCAAATATATGATTACTTATCAGAGAAAAAATGTAAGGACATTGCTGTTTATAATATTCAAGAAAATTCTCAAGATTTCCATTATGTTTTAATCGTTTCAAATATAAATCAACAAGCAAATAAAAAGTTTGCTTTGTCTTTAATGGAAGATATGGAAATGGAAGAGTATCCTGAAGGCTTTAGCAAGGGTGAGTGGATTGTGTTTGATTTTGATGATATAGCTTTGCATTGTTTTATTCCATCCATGCGTGAAAAATATAGTTTGGACAAAATGTATCATAATAAAAGACTAAATTTAACAAAACAAAACAAAAAATAGAACAAATTTTGTTTTGTTTTTTTTATTTATTATGATAAAATTAAAATGTTAGGAGTTTTATGATAAAAATTTGCTTTGTTTGCACAGGGAATACTTGTCGCTCAATTATGGCGGAAAGACTTATGAAAAAAGTGGCTAAAGAGGATAATATTCCAGAGCTGAAAATCAGTTCTCGCGGAGTATATGCGACAGGTGAAAATATAAATCCTAATGCTAAAATTGCATTAAAAAAACTCCATGCATCAAGTGCAAATAAAAAATCTGTTAAACTTGGGAAAATTGATAAAAATACATTGTATATCACTATGACTGAGCAGCAAAAACAGCTCATAAATTCTGACAAAGTTATTTCCTTTAAATCTTTGATTGGAAAAGATATAGAGGACCCTTATGGGCAAGATGAAAGTGTGTATTTTGATACTGCAAAAGATATTTTGAATGGCGTTAACAAATTGATTGAAAAATTAAAAATGTGGAGATGATAAAATGATAATATTAGCAAGTGACCATGCAGGTTTTTTACTTAAGGAAGAGATAAAGAAATTTTTTAACAGAGAAAATATTATTGTTATTGATGTTGGGTGTTATTCAAGAGAGCAGCCAGATGACTATCCAGATTTTGCAAAGGCAGCTAACGCTAAAGTGGCAGAAGATCCGAAAAATGTGGGAATATATATTTGTGGCACGGGTATTGGAATGAGTATTGTTGCCAATAGAAATCCTAAAATTCGAGCAGCATTATGTATGAATGAAACTTTTGCTTCTCTTGCAAGAAGACATAATGATGCCAATGTGCTATGTCTTTCTGGCAGATACACTTCGCCCAAAAAGGCTATTAAAATGGTTAAGGTGTTTTTAACAACAGACTTTGAAGGTGGAAGACACGCAAGAAGAATAAAGAAATATTGAGGTGCTTATGTTAAATGTTGTTGTTCCTATTGTTAGTAACGCAAAACGTTATCGAAAAATTCTAGCTAGACTTACTAATGTCGAAGATGTTGGTGTATTTATTGGTGTGGTTAGTTCACAGATAAGGGAACTAGACATGATAGAAGGTGATAATGTTTATAAGGTGGAATTTCAAGACGGGTCAAATAGAGAAGAAATAATAAACTCATTGCAAAAGTATTTAAGCATTGGAAGTATTTTGATTTTAAGAAAACCAATTTCTGAAAATGAATTGAATGGGTTTTTAAATTCAAACAAAGATGTTGTAACATGTCGGAAAAATACAAGTGCTTTTAAAAATTTCTTTGTAGATTTATGGCAAAAAATACTAAAGCTATGCTTAGGTGTTAAGCTTTATGATGGTGATACATCAGCAATTTACTTTGCAGAAGACATCTCTACTGTGATATTAGGTTCAAGTAACCTAAGCTATAACAGCCGTGTAGACCGCTGGAAGGGTATAGAACAGGGAACAGTAATTGTTGAAGGCGATGCTGTAAAGACTGAAGCAGATAAAAAGCTTAATATTAGGAATGTTATAATTTCTTTGGTCGCACTGCTTGTTGGTGCTGCTGTGACGACAGTTGTAAGTGTTTTTGCCACAGTAAACATCATTGTTGGGCTATTGCTCTTCTGTCTTGACGTCATTTGTGTGATGATTGTTTTAATTTTGCTTGTTATGACAATATTTAATTGTATGGTAGGGAAGAAGAATTTTGGATTTGCTGCTGAAGTTGCAGCCGACGATGAATTTGATTCAGACAATGAATTTGCTGATTATGACGACACACTAGATGAAGAAGATAACATGGCTGAAGAGGGCGATAATGAAAATTTAGACATTGATAGTGATTTTAATGAGGAGGGTGAAAATGAATAAAAAAGTAAAATTAGGAATCAATGGATTTGGTAGAATTGGAAGGCTTGTTTTAAGAGTCGTTGCAGAGCGCAATGACGTTGAAGTTGTTGCTATAAACGACCCATTTATTGACTTAGAATATGGCAAGTATATGTTTACGCATGACACAATTCATGGTAAATTTGAAGGTAGTTGCGAAGTAAAAAACAGCAAACTTATTGTAAACAAAAATGAAATATCTTTTTATGGAGAGAAAGAGCCCAATCTCATTCCTTGGGGCAAACACAATGTTGATGTTGTGATTGAAGCAACTGGGAAGTTTACAAAATACGAAGATGCGGTAAAACACCTTGAAGGTGGAGCAAAAAAGGTGATTGTTTCTGCACCTGGCAAAAATATGCCCATGTTTGTTATGGGTGTAAACCACACAGAATACAAACCGGAAATGAAAGTTATATCAAACGCATCATGCACTACAAACTGCTTAGCTCCTTTAGCTAAAGTTATCAACGATAACTTTGGTATTGAAGAAGGTATAATGTCAACAGTGCACTCGGTAACAGCGACACAGCTTACAGTTGACGGTCCTTCTAAAAAAGATTGGCGTGGTGGAAGGGCTGCTTCTTATAATATCATACCATCATCAACAGGTGCTGCTAAAGCCGTAGGGGAAGTTATTCCATCACTTAAGGGTAAACTTACAGGAATGAGTTTTAGAGTTCCAACACTAAATGTATCTGTTGTTGAATTGACTGCAAGGCTATCAAAACCAACAACCTATGAAGAGATCGTTGAAGTAATTAAAAAAACTTCTGAGAAGGAAATGAAAGGCATCTTGGGTTGGACTGACGACGCCGTTGTAAGCTCTGATTTTATTGGCGACAGCAGAACTTCAATTATTGACGTAAATGCTGGTATTATGATTAGCCCAACTTTTGTTATGCTTGTGTCTTGGTATGATAATGAGTGGGGTTATTCAAATAAAACTGTTGACCTTGCTTGTCACATTTGCAAATAAGGCGAAGTTGTTATGGACGAGAAAGAGTTGCAGGTGCAGAAAGCTGAAGAGCCTGCTATAAAAGAAAACAATAAGAAAACAAAAAAAGATAAGAAGAAAGTAAACTTTAATTTTAATAGCGTTTTATCTTTTGTTGCCTATATAGGAATAGGTTGTATTGCTATTTCACTGCTTTTAACATTGATTTTAGAGCGTGACGTAACATTGTCGTCGGCTTTTAGGTCTGTCGGTGAAGTTATAGCTTACCTTATATGTATAATTTTAGCTTTTTCTTGGGTTAAAAACCACAAGAAGATTGCTTGGATTGTTTGTTATGTAGTGTTTGTTGTCACCATTGTCGTGTTATTTATTCTTACTATTTAGAAAAAAACTATGAGAAATTTTTTAGTAACCTTGATATTACTTGTGCTTATAATTTTGTTTGTGTCACTGCAATCATTGTGGGGTGGCTTAGTTTATTTTGCACTAAGTTTTCTTATAGTTTTATGTATCTATTGGATTGTTATTTTCATTCTTCAATATATAAACGATTACTATAAATCCTTTGACGAAGATTTCAAATTCTATTGTATAGACCTTATCAATTCAACAAATATGACGACAAGTGAAGTCAATGAAAATATTGAAGAGCTCAAAAAGGATTATAAAAAATCTCTTATAAGAGATAAAATAATTGATATAGCAAAAATATTGGTGGCAGTATCAGTTATAGCTGCATGTATTGCTGGAATGATAGCTTTATAGCAATTCGCTATTATTCTCAGCTTTTATTTTTGCAAAAACTTATTTTTATTTGCTAAAATTTATTTAATGTGTTATTATTAAAAACGCATAGATAAAAATTTATTTATAAACAAAGGAGTAATTATGTATAAATTTGAAAAGAAAGATAAACAAGGAATTTTAAAGATTAACATTTCAAAAGAAGACTGGGAAAAAGCAGTTGAACAAGCTTACGAAGAAAATAAAGGTAAGTTCAATATTCAAGGATTTAGAAAAGGTAAAGCTCCTAGAAAGGTAATTGAACAAAACTATGGAGACACTATATTCTTCGATGATGCTTTTGACCATGCAGTGTCAGATGAATACTCAAAGTTCTTAAGCGAAAACACAAATGTAATACCAGTTTCTCAACCAAGTGTTGAAGAAAATACATTTACAGCTGATAAAGGGCTTGAAGTGGTTTTAAAGTTCGATTTAATGCCAGAATTTAAACTGCCAGAGCTAAGTGGTCTTAAAGCAAAGAAACAAAAGGTTAAAGTTTCTGACCAGCAAGTAGAAACTGAACTTGAAAGTGAAAGACAAGCTCATGCAAGATTTGTTGAAGAAGACAAAGCAGCTGAAAATGGAGATTATGCAACTATTGATTTCACAGGTTATGTAGATGACGTCAAATTTGACGGCGGAGAAGCTAAAGATTATAGAATAGAGCTTGGTTCTCATACTTTCATTGAAGGCTTTGAAGACCAAATTATAGGAATGAAGAAAGGCGAAGAAAGAGATATTAAGGTAACTTTCCCTGAAAACTATCATGCTGAAAACTTGAAAGGTAAACCAGCTGTATTCAAAGTAACACTCAAAAAGGTTGAAAAGAAGGAATTGCCTGAGATTGATGATAAGTTCGTGTCAGATACAACTGAATTTGAAACTTTAGAAGAATACAAAAAGTCAATTAAAGAAAACTTAGAGAAAATGGCTGATGAACGAGCTGAGCGAGATTATGAAGTTGCTTTACTTGACGAAATTGCAGAAAAGAGCAATATCGAAGTTCCAAAATCTATGATAGAGCATGAAGTTCATCACATGATTGAAGACTTTGAACATAGACTATCTCATCAAGGAATGAATTTGAATGCTTACCTTGAATATGTTGGTAAAGATTTAGATACATTCAAGAAAGAAAGAGAAGATGATGCTGAGAAGAATATTAAAACTCGCCTAGTGCTTCAAAAGCTTATATCAGAGAACAACATGACTGTAACAAGTGAAGAGCTTGATAAGACCATTGGAGAATATGCTGAAAGATATCAAATGACAGCAGAAGATTTTAAGAAAGCTATGTCTCCGGATGACTATGCATACTTTGAAAATAACGCAATTATGACAAAAGTTTTAGATTTTATCAAGTCTAAAAATAAATAATTTGTGTAAAATTATTTTAATGCTATTATTAATGCTTACTTTTGCTTAAAAAAGAATTAAGTTAAGCATCTAATGAATAAATTATAAAATTTTAGGGAGGCTAATTATGTTGATACCTATGGTTGTTGACCAAACAGGGAATGGTGAAAGGTCGTATGATATCTATTCTCGTTTGCTTGAGGATAGAATCATATTCTTAAACGGAGAGATAGACGACAATGTTGCAAATATCGTTGTAGCTCAACTTATTTACTTAGAAGGTAAAAACCCAAATAAAGATATATTCATATATATTAACAGCCCTGGCGGAAGCGTTTCTGCAGGTCTAGCAATATATGATACAATGAAATATATCAAGTGTGATGTTTCTACTATTTGTGTTGGTAGAGCTGCGTCAATGGGGGCATTCTTGCTTGCTGGCGGAACAAAAGGAAAGAGATTTGCATTGCCTAATAGCGAAATTATGATTCACCAACCACTTGGTGGAGCTCAAGGGCAAGTAAGTGATATTCAAATTCAAGCAAACCATATTCAATACATCAAAGAAAGAATGAACACTATGCTTAGCGAAAACACAGGTAAACCTATTGAAATAGTTGAAAAAGATACAGATAGAGATAACTATATGACAGCACAGGAGGCAAAAGATTACGGTATAATTGACGAGATTTTCGTTTCACGTAAAAAACTAAATAAGGAGGCTTAATGTCAGAATTAGATTGTAAATGCAGTTTTTGTGGAAAAAGCCAAAGAGATGTTAAAAAATTGGTAGCAAGTCCTAACGGCGATGCTTTCATTTGTGATGAATGCATAGAAGTATGCAAGGACATAATAACTGACGTCACAAAGAAGTCCACTTTTGAAAAAATTGAATTGCCAACACCTAGTGAAATAAAGGAAAAACTTGATGAATATATAGTAGGGCAAGATGAAGTCAAAAAAGTTCTTGCAGTAGCTGTTTATAATCATTATAAGAGACTAAACTATAATCTCACTAAGTCTGAAGATGATGGGGATGTTGAACTTGAGAAGAGCAATATTCTTATGATTGGACCTACAGGATCTGGGAAAACTCTTCTTGCAAAGACTCTCGCAAAGATTTTAAAAGTGCCATTTGCTTCAGCTGACGCAACAACTTTGACAGAAGCGGGGTACGTGGGCGATGATGTAGAAAATATACTACTTAAGCTTATACAAAATGCTGATTATGATATTGAAAAGGCACAGCGTGGCATTATCTACATTGATGAAATTGATAAGATTGCAAGAAAAACGCAAAATGTTTCAATCACACGTGACGTTGCTGGCGAAGGTGTTCAACAAGCACTTCTTAAGATACTAGAAAGCACAGTTGCATCTGTGCCACCACAAGGCGGAAGAAAACATCCACATCAAGAAATGATACAAATAGACACCACGAACATTTTATTTATCTGTGGCGGGGCGTTTGTTGGGCTTGATAAGATTATTGAAGCACGTGAAAATGACACAACACTTGGCTTTAATGCTCTTATTCAATCTCAAGAAGATAAGGATAAGAGAAATTATATCAAAGATATACAGCCTAACGATCTAATAAAATTTGGACTTATACCTGAGTTTATTGGTAGACTTCCTGTAGTAGTTGGGCTCGACGAGCTTAACGAAGAAGCTTTAGTAAAAATATTGCAAGAGCCTAAGAATTCTATTATAAAACAATATAAACTTATGTTTAAGATTGATGGCATAGATATAGAGTTCTCTAAGGAATCAATTAGCGCCATAGCTAAAAAGGCAATGGAGCTTAAAACTGGCGCTAGAGGGCTTCGCACTATCATTGAAGGCAAAATGAATAAACTTATGTATGATGCGCCAAGCTATAAAGATGTTGAAAAGATAATTGTTACTGATAAATTTATAGAGTTCGAGAATGGCCAGCCTGAATTTATTAGAAAACCAGTTGATAACAAAGAAGTTTGTTAAAATTAAGCAACTACTAGAGTAGTTGCTTTTTTATTGTCAAAATTAGAAATCTTGTCATACATAAATTATAGGGGGTTGTATGAGAAGACTATTTAATATTTATAACACAAATGATATGACAAATAACTTTAAAACCATTCAAAATGCACGTGAAGATATCATAGGAGAGCTTGACGCTATAATTCAATATGAAAATCATTTAATGGAAACCAATAATGATAGTGTAAAGGAAACTATAAGCGACATTGTGAAAGAAGAAAAGTTGCATGTTGGTCAATTATTTGGACTTCTATTTAGTTTAGATCCAGAGTCTAAAACTCAGTTTGAAAAAGGGTTAAAAGAGTTTCAAAACACGCAGGATTAAATATTGTTGCACTATGCAATAAAAGGCTAAAAACAAAACTTTAAAATTAGACTTGAAGTGATTGGTTTTATAGTTTATAAATTATTTTTTACATAGTTTAAGCAAAGATTTTAAAAGAGCTCTCAAATATTTTTAATGCGTTTTAATATTATGAGAATGAGAGCTTTATTTTTAATAGCAAACATGGGAAAAGCCTTGTTTTGTCAATTTTTAAAATCTATAAAATCATCCTAGTCATTTTAGAAAATTTTTTTAATATAAAATAAAGAAAATTGAATAAATGCTTGACAATTAAACAGCAATTTATTATACTTATATAGTAAATTAAATTGCGGGCGTGGCGGAATGGCAGACGCGCTTGTTTAAGGGGCAAGTCCGAAAGGGTGTGGGTTCGACTCCCACCGCCCGCACCAAAAAACAATTTGAATCTTTGCAAAAATAATAAAAAAGATTATTTGGGGTTTTAATATGCAGTTTGAAAGCGAAAGGGCAGTTTTTAAATTTGAAGAAAGTGATAGAGATTTAATTCAACAGCTTGCTGATTATTTAGATAGTCATGTTGACAATATCTACAAGTTTTTTGAAGTCAATATGCCAAAAGAGAAACTAGTGGTTAAAATTATTCCGACAAAAGAAGAATTTGATGTTTTATCAAGACAAGCTTGGGGACAATCTGAGAAATGGATGATAGGTTTCTATAAAAACAATGAAATAATCTATCTTTCATTACATGACTTTAAAAATACCGAACATAGAGCTAAATATTTAGCACATAAAGAGGCTTTAGAGTATTATAAAAAGACGATTGTGCACGAATATGTTCATTATGTGAATGATATTTTTAAGAAGGTCAATAATTGTGGCTATACAGAAAAATATTTAAGCGATGGAATTGCCACATATCTTAGTGGTCAACACGAAAACGAAGATTTGCCTTTTGATTTTACATGTGAAGATTTATTAACGAGAGGTGATATGTACTCTGGCTATTATCTAGTTACTAAATATTTTGTTGAAAATTATGCCAAAACTTTTGTTTTAGATATTTTTAAAAGTAATCGTCGTTCTAGAGAGTTTTTAAAAGATGAACTTTTTTATAAGGCAAAAAAATTTTACCAAAGCACGAAATATGAAAATCAATCAATTTAAGTTTAAGAATTTTTTAGATAGGCTATATTTATTCCTATGAATTTTTATTATCTTTTTTCTATTTAATAATTATCAAAAAAGGTTGTTTTAATTTTACTTTTAATTACACATAACCTACGCCAACTTGGACTTGTGGGCGGTTCGGATACTTTATCACTTGTCGCACCACCAACCAAATGTTGGACGACTTTAAAATAATTTAAAATTATATCCAAACCCAACAATTAAGATAAAGAAGAGAGAAGTCAAATCCAAACTTCTCTTTTTTGTTGACATAAATTCTGAAATATGCTATTTTGCTTTAACGGAATATAAGTATGAAAATATCAAATAAAGTTGAAAGTTATAATAAAATTATTGAATTAGGATTAAATCATTTTCCTGAAAGGATTTTTAATTCTTCGCAAATAAATGAAGTTGAAGATTTTATAAAAACATATCCTGCGAATTATTATGCAATTAGAGATAAATCAAAAGTTGGCGGTGTTTTTAAATTAAAGGTTAAGCCTAATGATATTTTAAATGAAATTTCGGGTTATGAATTATTTTCAATCAATGTCAGTTCTTATAACTACATAGACAATCAATTATTAGTGGGAGAAATATATTTTTCAAATACAAGTGTAAATGCGATACTCTCTACCAATAGTAAATATTCAGTAAGAGATGCTATTAAAAACCCAGATTTTAATATTATGACAGACATTTTTGATGATAAAACACTGAATAAAATTCCATATTTTGATAAAGTTTACGAATACATAATAGAAAATAAACTTCAAGATTATAGTTGAATTTGCTTACTTTGACAAACCAGTTGGGGTTAATAAAGAAAATATAATTATCTATGAGTTAAGAACAAATTATTAAAGGTTATTATTTAATAAGTATAATTTCAACATATTTAAACAATAACCGAATAAGAAAGATGACTAGACTATATCTCATAATTTTTAGAAAAAGTGATAATGTATGTCTTTATAACATTAAGGTAAATAAAGGGGGAATATTTATATGATGCTAAGTCCTGAAAAGTGGTTTGAAGAAGAGATGCTAGGGAAAACTCAAGCAGAACAACAAAAGATTATTAAAGATCTAAGATGTGAGATAACAAAACTTAAAAAATCAATAAACACTCACAGAAATTATTGGAGAGAACCGAGTGATGAAGTTATTATTGCAGTGTATAAGGAATATATATCTTATGCAAAAAAGAAACTTCCTTTTCTTAAATAACGCTCTATTATATGATTTTCTTAAAGTCATTTGAAAGCGGGATAGAGAAGGTAAGGGTTTTATCTAAGAATGGATGATAAAAGCTTATCTCATTGCAAATAAGGGCGGTGTGATTGATTAAATCGCTTTTTGTTCCATACAATGTGTCTCCTAATAATGGATGGGCAATACTAGATAAATGAACACGTATTTGATGAGTTCTTCCGTGTTTTAAAGTAACTTTTATTAAAGTTATCATTTCTTGCGAGCCATTGTTTAAAATCTCTAATGATTTTATGGGGGTTATATAAGTGGTTGCACTCTGTCCATCTGCAGCAATAATCCTTCTATGCTCATTTAGTTTTCCATGTGTTACTGTTTTTATCTTTTTGTTTACAACGATATCTTTATCAATAATTCCTTCGCATATTGCATAATAAGTTTTATTGATGTTTTTTATTTCCTTTTGCGAAATACTGTCTTTTGCAACAATAATTAAGCCTTCTGTATCCTTATCAAGCCTATTGATAATCCTAAGGGTGAAATTGTCATCTTTTGAATTCATGTAATAGCAAATAGCACCAGCGAGATTGCATGAATAGTGTGATTTGCTTGGCATACATGGAAGACCAGCTGGTTTATTTACTATTAAGTAGTAATCATCTTCATATACAATATCTAGTGGTATTATGCAATGCATAATACTTGTTTTAGTATTAGGATTTACATTTATCTCTAACTTGTCATTTGTAAACAGCATCTTACGAATAGTAACTTCTTCATCATTTACTCTAATATTGCCCATTTCTTTTCGTAGATTTGTGATATAGTTTTCTGAAAACTGATTATCTTTTAGGAAATGATAGACACTTTTATAGGGCTTAGTTATGATATATGTTCTATACTTTTTTGCCATAATATCTTCCTTTTGTATTATTTTAATACAATAAATTTGTTTTAGCAAATGTTTTGCAAGAGTAAAAACAAAATGATTTATTATAAAAATAAATTTTTTGCTTGACTTAATTTTAAATTTATTTTATACTTTGAATTGATATAAAAGCAAAGATGAAAGACTAGTAATAAATTTGAAGCATTTTAGAGAGTTTGCCTATAGCTGAAAGGCAAATATGATAGAATTTATGAATTCACTTTCTAGCTGCAATTATGAAACTTTTGGTTTGAAAATTTGCATAGTTTTGATAATTATTGCAACAAACAGAAGTAAGTAGTTTCTGCCGTTTATGTCTGCGTTAATGACTTAAAATAAGGATTGCCTAGCAATCAAAATTAGGTGGTACCACGAAGAAGCCTTCTTTCGTCCTAATACGATGGAAGGCTTTTGTTTTATTTTCTTTTAGCTTTTTAGAGTAGAACAGTCATATAATAGATTGTTCTTAGAAAGCAAGAGAAAAATAGCAGTCTAAAAAACTGAATCTTGTTACTATTATAAAGGAGAAATATATGTTGTTAGATGAACTTGTAAAAATAAAAGAAGACTTGCTCAAAGAAATTCAAAGTGCTTCATCACAGAAAGAACTCAATGATGTCAGAATCAAAGCACTTGGGAAATCAGGTCTTATCACTTCGGCTTCTAAAGGTATGAGAGATGTGTCTCCAGAAGATAGACCTAAGTTAGGTGCACTTATAAATGAAGTAAGAACTGCTATAGAACAAGCACTTCAGGTAAAAGGTGAAAAATTTGAACAGGAAGCATTAAATAAAAGGCTTGAAGAAGAAAAGATAGATATAACAGAGCCTTCAAAATTTGGTAAAGTTGGTGCTTTGCATCCAATTCCAGATGTTATTGATAGGCTTACTGATATTTGTGTTGACATGGGATTTTCAGTTGTTGAAGGGCCAGAAATTGAAACGGATTACTATAATTTTGAAGCTATGAATATTCCTAAAAATCATCCATCTAGAGATATGCAGGATACCTTCTTCATAACTGACGAGATACTGCTTAGGTCTCAAACCTCTGCCGTTCAAGCAAGGGAGATGGAAAAGAGAAAACCACCATTTAAAATTGTTTGCCCTGGCAAAACTTATAGAAACGATAGTGATGCTACGCATAGCCCAATATTCCATCAATTAGAAGGCTTAGTGGTTGATGAAAATATTTCTATGGCTGACTTAAAATCTATGCTTACAATCCTAATGAAAAGGTTGTATGGAGAAGATACTATGATAAGATTTAGACCATCATTCTTTCCATTCACAGAGCCAAGCATTGAAGTGGATGTATCTTGTCCTAACTGTCATGGAAAAGGTTGTAATATATGCAAGGGAAGTGGCATGCTTGAGCTTTTAGGTGCAGGCGTTGTTAATCCTAAGGTTTTAGAAATGTCTGGCATTGATAGTAAAAAATATCGAGGCTTTGCTTTTGGATTTGGGCTTGATAGAACGGCTATGATTTTAAATAGTATCAGCAATATTAAATCACTTTATAAAAATGATATAAGGTTTCTTAATCAGATGAAATAATCAAGGAGAGAAAATGAAAGTAACATATAATTGGTTAAAGGATTTTGTTAATATCACGGCATCACCAGAAGACATGGCAAAAAGATTGACTTCTGCAGGTATGGAAGTTGAAGAGATAATATATCAAAACGAGCATTTGCATGATGTTGTGGTAGGGAGAATTTTAAAAATTGAGAAGCATCCACAAGCGGATAAGTTGGTTGTTTGTCAAGTTGATATAGGAAAGGAAATAACACAAATCATCACTGCAGCAACTAATGTTTTTGAAGGAGCGGTTGTGCCTGTAAGTTTGCCAGGTGCAGACCTTGTCAACGGCGTTAAAATTCAAAAAGCAAAGATGCGTGGCATTGAATCTTGCGGAATGTTTTGTTCAGGGGAAGAGCTTGGTATAGATGAAAATTATTTTGAAGGTGCCGGCGTAAATGGTATTTTAATTTTGCCAAGCGATATGAAAGTTGGACAGCCTATAGATAAAGCTTTACAACTTGATGACGTTATTTTTGATATAAACATAACACCAAATAGAGCGGATTGCATGAGCGTTATAGGCATAGCTCGTGAAGTATGTGCACTTTATGGCTTATATATGAGAAAGGTCAACTTAAGTTATGATATTGATGTTTACGCAAAAGACACTGTAAGAGACTACGTAAATGTTAAAGTTACAACTCCAAACTGTTTTAGGTATATGGCTGCAGCTGTAACCGATGTAAAAATAGAGCGTTCTCCGTTATGGATGCGAGCTAGACTAAACGCGGTTGGAATTAAGCCGATAAACACGCTTGTAGATATCACAAACTATGTTTTAATAGAAATGGGACAACCTTTGCATGCCTTTGACCAAGAACTTATTGGTGGCAGTCAAATTAACGTCAGACAGGCTAAATCTGGCGAGAAAATTGAAGTGCTAAATCATAATACTTACGATTTAGATGAAGATATTATGGTTATAGCTGATAGTGAAAAGCCTATGGTTATAGCTGGCGTTATAGGCGGCACTAATTCTTGTATAAATGATAACACTAAGAAATGTGTTTTGGAAAGTGCAGTTTTTGATTTGAAATCAATCAGAATTACAAGCAGAAGAATAGGTGTTAGAACTGACTCTTCTGCAAGATATTCAAAGGGCGTCAATGTCGCAAATGCTGAAATGGGTATGCTTAGAGCTTTACATTTAATTTCAAGGATTAAATGCGGTAAAATTGTTCGTGGCATGATTGATATTGCTTCACAGAAAAATGAAGCTAGAAAAATTGTAGTATCAGTAAAACTTATCAATGATATATTGGGTTTGCAAATAGCTTCTAAAGATATGCTTACAATTCTTAATAATCTTGGCATTGAAAGCACTATAGCTGGCGATAAAATAACTTGCATTGTGCCACCATATAGGGAAGACCTTGAAAATGATTACGATATAGCCGAAGAAGTTATAAGGCTTTATGGCTATGATGCCTATGATAACGTTGATTACGAACTTTTCAAAAATTCTGCAGTTACAGAAGGGCTTCATCATCCAAGACTTTTAATGGAGAGACAGTTTAGAAATGCTCTTGTAACAAATGGCTTCTATGAAAATGTTTCATACACTTTAGTGCCAAGTGATATGGCTGACAAACTTTTGCTTACAGATGAAAGAAAAAATCTTATAAGAATAGCAAATCCTATCAGTGAAGATATCTCTTGCATGAGAACGTCTATGGCACATTCTATGTTTACAAATATCGCTTATAACCTTAGCGTTGGCAATCATAACTTAAGAATATTTGAATGTGGAAGAGTTTATTTAACAGATACACTTCCACTTGAAAAATTACCAACAGAGAAGGATATGATTGCACTTGCTGTTTGTGAAGAAACCTTTAAAACAGTTAAAAATATGAACTTTAACTTTATAAAAGGTATGGTTGAAATGATTTTGAATAAAACATCAGTGGACTATAAGCTTGTTAGATCAAAACAACCATACTTGCATCCGGGAATTTCGGCTGATATAATCGCAGATGGCAAACTTATTGGCTCTTTTGGACAAATTCATCCAGTGGTTGCAAAGAATTATGATATACCTGACTATGTAGTTTATGCTGAAATTGATGATGACTATTTGGCTAGCCTGCCTGTAAAGAAAATTGAAGCTAAAGAGATTTCTAAGTATCCTATAGTTGAAAGGGATTTAGCAATAGTTGTTGATGAAAAAATAACAGCAGCAGAGATGCTTGACACTGTAAAATCTTCTTGCGGTAAACTATTCTATGATGCTAACATTTTTGATATATATCGCAGTCAAAGCGTTGGCGAAAATAAAAAGAGTATTGCTTTTAAGATTAAGCTTTCAGATATGAATAAGACCCTTACTGATGAAGAAGTGAACAAGGTTGTGCAAAAGATAGTTAAAACTTTCAGCTATAAGTATGGGGCTTCTTTAAGATGATTTATTTAGATAATGCAGCAACAACAAAAATGTTTGAAGGTGGGGCGGACATATACAAAAAATATGCCTGCCAATCTTTTTTTAATCCTTCAGCAGGTTATAATAAGTCCATAGAAATTGCAAAAGAATTGGATGGTGTTAGAGAACATATTAAACGAAGACTAGGAACAACTAAAGGTAGCATAATTTTTACAAGTGGAGCAACTGAGAGTAATAATCTTGCAATTATTGGGAGTAAACGCAACGGCAAATGGGAGTATGTTTTTTCTTTGGGTGAGCATCCGAGTGTATACAATGTAGCACGTTTTCTAGAAAGTCAAGGGCATATAGTGCATTTTGTTGGATTGACGAAAAATGGACAAGTAGATTATGAAGTGCTTAGACGAGTTGTTAATGATAAAACTAGGCTTATATCTGTTATGCATGTGAGCAATGAGACGGGTGCAGTGAATGACCTTGTAAAAATTGGCGAGATTAGAAAAGAACGTTGTCCGCAAGCATTGTTGCATGTGGATGGAGTTCAAGCCTTTTGCAAGTTGCCGTTTAATATAGAAGATTTTAACGCTGATTTATATACCATTTCAGCTCACAAATTTCATGGACCTAAAGGGGTAGGCGTATTATATGTTAAAAACCCTAGTGGATTAAAAAATATTGTCTATGGTGGTGGGCAGGAAGGTGGATATCGCTCAGGAACAGAGAATGTTCCATGCATAATGGCGATGAAATATGCGATAGAGAACATAGACGTAGAGAAAAATTATCAATATGTAAAAGGCCTTAAAGATTGTTTTATAGAAAATATTGAAAAGGCGGATGGTGTGAGCTATTTACAAACCGAAAGTCCATATATATTAAGTTTGAGTTTTAGCGGCGTAAACGGAGAGACTCTTATGCGAGCACTGCAAGATAAAGATATCTATGTTGGCGTTGGAAGTGCGTGCTCAACTAAAAAGGCGGGCAACCGTGTTCTGGAAAGTATGGGTATGAATATAGATGAAATTAAATCGCATATAAGAGTATCTTTCAGTGAAGAACTTAAACTAGATGAAATAAGAAAAGCATGTCATGAAATAATTGATACATACTATACCATATTGGAGAAAGTGAAATGAATGTTATTTTATTGAGATTTGGAGAACTATATTTAAAAGGGCACAACAGAAACTATTTTGAAAGCACGCTTATAAAAAACATAAAATCTATGCTTGAAGGTGAAGAGTTTAAATTGGAAATGACTTTTGGGAGATATGTTATTTCAAATTATGCACAAGAAAGACAGGGCAAAATAATAGAAAAGCTTAAAAAGGTCTTTGGCTTATATAGCCTAAGCCCAGCAGTAGAAGTTGACGCTGAAGTTGAAACAATAAAGAGTGAAGTGGTTAAGATTGACTGCAAAAACAAATCTTTTAAAGTGTTTGTAAAAAGAGCTGATAAGTCCTTTCCAATTTCCTCTATGGATTTCGCTAAAGATTTAGGAGAGCTCATTCTGGATAACAACGAAAACTCATCAGTTGACCTTTATAATCCACAATGTGAGATTCATGTTGATATAAGAATGAATCATAAGGCATATATCTTTGATAAGATTATCAAATGTCAAGGTGGTCTGCCGCTAGGTTGTTCTGGCAAAGGGCTGCTACTATTGTCTGGTGGAATAGATAGTCCAGTTGCTGGCTATCTGATGGCAAAACGTGGCATGGAGCTTGAAGCATTACATTTTCACAGTTATCCTTATACATCGGAGCAGGCGAAAGATAAGGTTGTAAAACTTGCAAGCTTGCTAACATCATATACAGGAGATATAAGATTGCATGTGGTATCATTCACAAGAGTGCAAGAAGAGATACACAAACGCTGCAGGCCAGAATTTATGATAACAATCATGCGTCGAATAATGATGCGTGTGGCTGAACGCATTTGCGAAAAATACAATCTTGGGGCTATCGTGACAGGCGAAAGTTTAGGACAAGTTGCAAGCCAGACAATGCAGAGTATGACAGTGACGGGAAGCGTTGTAAAAGAAAAGCCAATTTTTAGGCCATGTATAGTTATGGATAAAGAAGATATAATCGAGATTTCGCGAGATATAAATACCTATGACACTTCCATTTTGCCTTACGAAGATTGCTGCACAGTTTTCCTGCCGAAGAATCCTGTTATAAAGCCAACCATAAAGCAGGCGGAGAATGAAGAGCAGTATATAGATGTAAAGTCACTAGTAGATGAGTGCTTAGAGAAGGAAGAGCTTATTCAAATTAAAAGAGAACAATAGTTTAAAGGGTAAGATAAAGGAGCTAAAGAAATTTAGCTCTTTTTTTATGCAATAAGATTGTTTAAAACGATTTACTTATCTACTTATAAAATGCATAAAGGGTTATATTTATAAAAACCGATTTTATAAACTTGCATATTATGCAATATATATTTAAAATGAATGCATAAATATACAAAAATCACTTGCATAATTATAAAAAATGATGTATAATAATCAAAAATAGATGCATATCTATAAATTCATAAATATTCATAAATGCTATTGCCCTTAATAAATAAAGGCGAATAGCGATTAAGGAGACAACAATGGCAAGAAGTGCTAGACAGTCGAAAATCTTGGAACTTATCTCCACTAAGGAAATTGAAACCCAAGATGAACTAGCGAGAGAACTTAGAAATGCAAACTTTGATATCACTCAGGCAACTATATCAAGAGATATCAAAGAGCTTGGTCTTACAAAAATTTTGTCTAGTTCTGGTAAGTATAAGTATTGCTTTGTTGGCTCTGATGAACAAGTTATATCAAATAAATACATATCTATTTTTAAAGAATCAGTTATATCAGTAAAGGTCGCGATGAACCTTGTTGTCATAAAAACAATGAAGGGCTTGGGTTCGGGCTTATCTAGTTTTGTTGATAAGTTAAACATAAACGAACTTATGGGAGCTGTAAATGGTGATGACACTGTTATGTTAATTTTCCCAACAACAACACTTGCAAGTCAAGCTGTTGTAACTCTCAACGACATGTTGAATTAAAAGGTGAATGATATGCTTCAAACATTGTCTATAAAAAATGTAGCTTTAATATCAAATTTAACCATAGATTTTGGAAGTGGATTCAATGTCCTTCTTGGTGAAACAGGCGCGGGTAAAAGTATTATTTTTGATGCATTGAATTTTGTTTTAGGTGCAAAGGTTGATAAAACATTGTTGCGTTCTGGCGAAGATACTATGCGTGTTGACGCCGTTTTTATCGACGTAAAAAAGCAAGCACAAGAGCTGCTCGAAGAGCTGGGCTTTGATGGTGATGAAATAGCCCTGTCGCGTGTTTATAATATTGATGGCAAATCAACTATTAGAATAAATGGCATGCCAACAACTCAAGCCGTATTAAAAGAAGTTGGAGATATTCTTGTCAATAGTTATTCTCAACATGAGAGCGTAGATTTGTTAAAAGTTAAAAATCATATTATTATGCTTGATAAGCTTGGTGGGACTGAAGCTAGGCAACTTAAAGATTTAGTTAAAACCGAATATCAAAGTTTAATTGAAATTGATAGGAAAATAGAAAAACTTGGCGGTGATAACTATGAGAGAGAAAGAACAAAATCGCTCTTATCTTATCAAATAACTGAGATTGAAGATGCTAATTTGCAGCTTGGCGAAGATGAAGAAGTCGAAGAACGATTAAAGTTTTTAAATAATGCAGAGAAGATATTCCAGGCTGTAAATGGTTGCGAAGAACTATTGTCCGAAAACTCTGATGCGTGTGTCAATAGCCTGCAGCAAGCTTCAATGCTTCTATCATCTATTTCAGGTTTTGACAATGTTGATGATTGCAAACAAAGATTAGACAGCGTCAGATATGAAGTTGAAGACATATGCGAAACGCTTAGTGACATCAAGGCATCAACAGAGTTTGATGAAAATGAATATGAGACCTTAGACAGACGTCATGATCTTATCAAATCTTTAACAAAAAAGTATGGTGGTTCTATTGAAAAGACCTTAGATTATCTAGAGCAAGCAAAAACGCAACTCGACGAACTTGAAAACAGTGAAGCGCTTATTGCAACACTTGAAAATGAACGAAAGGTTGTCTATAAAAAATTGCAAGCTAGTGCAGATAAATTGACAGATTTGCGAAAGCATGTTGCCGATGATGTGACAAAAAGAATAACAGCGGAGCTTCACGAATTAGGAATGAAATCAAGCACTTTCGTTGTCAAATTCGAAAAGACAAAAGATATAACAGCAAATGGACAGGATGATATAGAGTTTATATTCTCCGCTAATAAGGGACAAGAGCTCAAATCATTGTCAAAAACAGCTTCTGGTGGTGAGCTTAGCAGGTTTATGCTGGCTTTCAAGAATATATTTGCAGAAACCGGTAGTGCTCAAACCTTAATTTTTGACGAAATCGACACAGGAATCAGTGGTGAGACAGGTAATATAGTTGGACAGAAACTTAACAATTTAACTAGGTATGCTCAAATTCTTTGCATAACTCATCTGCCACAGGTTGCTTGCTTTGGAGATAACTTCTATTATGTGAGTAAAATTGAACTAGACAATTCAACAATAACTAAAATTGAAAAACTTGACGATGATAAAATAGTTTATAATATTGCCAGAATGATTGGCGGTGACAAAGTAAGCGATATTGCATTATCTCATGCAAAAGAGATGAGACAACTTACTGGCAAAAATGTATAAAATATCTTTAAACGTGTAGACTAACATTTAGTTAGTCTTTTTTTATTTTGGAGGATAAATGTATAAGGGAAAGAAAGCTCTGCCATCTGTTTTGTTTGTAATACTTTTTTTGTTATGCATGCTTATAATATATAGTAATATAAAAATAACTGACCTAGTTGAAATAAGCGAGAATTTTTATACTAATTATAATGAAGTTGAGCTAGCTAATGAGGATAACAGATTTGGAAGAATGGTATCTTTATCTTTTGAAGAAAATGAAGTTCAAACAGGTTCTAATAAAAATAAAGAAGGAACGATTTTATTTAAATTGTTTGGGCTAATTCCAATTAAAAAGGTGAAAGTCAATGTTTTGGAGGATGAAGATGTCTATGTAGGCGGAGTTCCAATAGGCATCTATCTGCAAACTGATGGAACGATGGTTGTCAGTGATACAGTAGTAGATGTAGGTTCTGGAGCTGTTATAAAAAATAAGAGTCTAAAAAGTGGGGATATCATCAAAAAAATAAACGGCGTAGTAATCAACTCTGCAGAAGATATCTCTAATGTTTTAGAAAACATTAAAGGAGATACCACGTCTGTAGAAGTAATACGAGATAATAAGGTAAAAGACATTGAAGCGGGGCTTATAAAAAATAAAGAAAATAAATATAAATTGGGCGTATGGGTTAAAGATGATATATCCGGAATTGGCACTTTAACATTTGTAAAAAAAGATAGTGGTGAATATGGTGCTTTGGGACATCCTGTTATAACTGGTGACAGTTCCACAATTATACCAGTATCATCTGGCAAAATTTATGACTGTAATTTAATAGGAATAAATAAGGGCTCTAAAAATAAACCAGGCGAGCTGAGAGCGGTATTTTTGCAGAAGAATGAAAAGGGGAATATAACAAAAAATACACCTTATGGCATATTTGGGAATATAAGCAATTTAGATGATTTAGTGGATACTAATAGATGCTTGAAAATAGGTGGAAGATTGAGCGTCAAGCCAGGTAAAGCTAAAATAGTATCAAGTGTAAGCGGAATTAGAGAAGAATATGATATTGAAATCATAAAGGCCAATTTCCAGTCTAAAAGCAGTGACAAAAGTATTGTGTTTAGAGTTACAGATGAAAGATTGTTGAGCCTAACTGGTGGTATTGTTCAAGGAATGAGCGGCTCTCCAATCGTGCAAAATGATAAGATTGTCGGTGCCGTTACGCATGTTTTTCTTTCTGATTCTAGCAAAGGTTATGGAGTCTACAGTGATTGGATGCTTGAACAATTAGACTAAAAATTATATTTTTATAACTATTAACTAATAATATAAAATATAAAAGTTTATTATTTTTATAAATGAATTTCGCTATATATTGAAACAATTTCATTGAAATTACTTGATATTTTGTGCAGATTGCCATATATCTCATTGCTGCTTTTAGATATGTTGCTTTAATTTTTATGTTTTGATTTATACTATATAAATGTTTGCAATTTCAAAAAATATTTGTTATACTATAAATAGTTTCTTTGACAAAATTAACTCTTTTTGTGTATTTGTTGCTAGTTTGCAACTTTATAACAAAAGGAGTTAATTTTTTATTACAAAATTTGTTCTCGAATATAAGTCAAAGCTGATAGATGGAAATTTCTAATTAAGTTTTTATTTTTCGAGTATTATATTTACGATTTAATCAACATATTAAACGTAAAAATAAAAAGAAGCCAAAACTCATAATTCATCAGCTTGACTTCTTTCTACATAATGTGAAGCATATCTCCTTCACGTTATTATAATGTGCAGATATCAAAATATTATTCATAATTTATTCATTTATTTTTATTTTATCTGCAACGCTTTTGCGCATATCTTCACTGATAGCAGCATAGTGTTTCTTTGTTGTATTAACATCTTTGTGTCCGAGCACGTCAGCTACAATATAGATATCTTTTGTTTCTTTATAAAGATTTGTGCCAAAGGTGCTTCTTAACTTATGCGGAGAAATTTTCTTTAGTGGCGAAGCGATTTGAGCGTATTTTTTTACTAAGTTTTCAACGGCTCGGACTGAAATTCTCTTGTTTTGTAATGATATAAACATAGCATGTTCATCTTTTGTCAGCTCTAATGTTGCACGTTTTTCTAGCCATGTCTTAAGTGCTAAGGCAACTTCTTTAGAAAAATATAAAGTTGTTTGATTTCCGCCTTTGCGTGTTACTAAAAAGGCATTTTGCTCAAAATCAAAGCTCTCTACATTAAGTCCAACAAGTTCTGATATACGTATTCCAGTTCCTAAAAATAAAGTTACAATGGCATTGTCACGCTCAAATGTGTTCTTATTATATGCTTGTTGATGCTTAGTTAGCTCGCTAGGATTTTCTATGGTGTTCATAAGGCGTTTAACTTCATAATCTTCAAGGCGTATGATTTCTTTATTGTGAAGCTTAGGTGTGTCTATTTTGCTAGCAATATTTGCATCAATCATATCATGGTTGAATAGATATTTAAAAAAACTTCTTAAGGAAGCAAGCTTTCTTGCTTTTCCTTTTTCGTCGTTCTTGCATGGCTTTCCGTCTATTTCATAATAACTTAGATAGGACAAATATTGTTCTATGTGTCTAGATTTTAATGAATTTATATCTTCTAGTGTGATAGCTTCTTCGTCTTTATGAAAAACATATTTAGATAGATAGTTGAAAAATACATATAAATCCATAGCATAGTTGTATCTAGTAAGTGACGATGTATTGTTTTCTATACCTATAAAGAAATCCATACAATAGTCGGGGAGTCTTTCTGTATATTTAGACATTTTGACTCTGTTTTGCAAATCTCTTTGTTCATAATAACTCATTTGTTTCATGTTTTCATTATATCACTTTGTTTATTTTAAATCAATCAAAATTTAGAGTTTTGATTTTAATATCCTAAAATACAATATATATTGTATAATATGCAAATAATAGATGCTATATATAGTATTTTGTAACAAGATGATTGTTTTAGCTTATAGCAAATGAAATAAAAGTTTTCTTCTAAAATTTGTAATTTGATTGACTAATCTTTATAATGTTTGTATAATTATTTTAAAGTTATAAGGAGGATTTATGATTGATATAAATTTAATAAGAACCAATCCTAATTTAGTTAAAGAAAATATTAAGAAAAAATTTCAAGATCATAAATTAGAATATGTCGATAAAGTTCTTGTTTTAGATGAAAAAATTAGAAATTTGAAAAAAGAAGGAGATTCACTTCGTGCTAGCAGAAATAGCTTAAGCAGCCAAATTGGCATTTTGATGAAAGAAAAAAATATCGAAAAGGCCAATGAAATTAAAGCTCAAGTTGTTGCAAACAATAAACGCATCGAAGAGATAGAAAAAGAAGAAGAAACTTTATCTGCCGAGCTTAAAAATTATATGATGTCTATTCCAAATATCATAGCCGATGATGTCCCGATTGGCAAAGATGATAGTGAAAATGTGCAAAGATTGACTGTTGGCGAAGCTAAAGTTCCAAACTTTGAAATTCCATATCATGCTGATATTCTTGAAAGCTTAAATGGATTAGATTTAGATAGTGCACGAAGAACAAGTGGCAATGGTTTCTATTATCTAACTGGAGATGTTGCCAGATTGCATTCTTCTATTTTATCATATGCTAGAGATTTTATGATCAGAAAAGGATTCACATATTGTATTCCGCCTTTTATGATTAGAAGTGACGTTGTCAATGGCGTGATGAGTTTTGAAGAAATGGATAATATGATGTATAAAATAGAAGGTGAAGATCTATATTTGATTGGGACTAGTGAACACTCAATGATAGGAAGATTTAAAGATACTATATTGAAGGAAGAGAATCTTCCATTATTATTGACATCTTATTCGCCATGTTTTAGAAAAGAAGTTGGAGCTCATGGAATTGAAGAACGTGGAATTTATCGTGTGCACCAATTTGAAAAACAAGAAATGATTGTTATTTGTAAGCCAGAAGATTCAATGATGTGGTATAATAAAATGTGGCAAATTTCTTCAGAATTTTTCCAGACCTTAAATATTCCACATGAAGTTATGGAATGCTGCAGTGGTGATTTAGCCGATTTAAAGGTTAAATCTTGCGATATAAATGCTTGGAGCCCTAGACAAAAGCGTTATTTTGGTGAACTTGGTTCTTGCTCAAATCTATCTGATGCACAAGCAAGACGTTTAGGCATAAAATTTAAGTCTGCAGATGGCATAAAGTATGCTCATACATTAAATAACACCGTTGTAGCTCCACCAAGAATGCTTATAGCTTTCTTAGAGAACAATATAAATGAAGACGGAAGTGTAAATATACCTGAAGTTTTAAGGCGTTACATGGACGGACAAGAAAAAATATATCCTAAAAACAAATAAATCTTAAAGAATCAAAGATTTATAGATACCATTTTATTTATTTATAAAAACATAACAAAACAAAGGAAATCAAATGCAAAATTTAAATATTTCAAAAGATATGATTTCCAACTTAGCAGAACAAGAAAACAAAAAATTTATAAGAAATACAAACAAGTTAGTAAATAATATTGTTGGTTCTGCATTGAAGGATCTATCTGAGAAAGTATCATTTTTAACACTCAATAAAGTTGTTTTGCAGCCAGCTAATGAGCTTATTAGTGGTGCTTTTATTGATGGTTCGGTTTTTGTTTATTTACTTGGTATACAAAACGTTCAGCTTGAATTAAATACAAGCAGAAAAGTTAGTGCATGGAAGAGATTTAAAGATAGAATTAAATGGTCTTGGGAGAATAGAAAGACATTTTTTAAAAAACGCAAAAGAAAGAAGAAAAAAAATAAAGAGAAGAATGTCGATATAAAAAGCGAAAGTTTAAAGTTTGATCCTAGCAAATATACAATATATGATTTAAGTGATGATTTACAAAAAGCTATAGCCAATTATTTGACAGAGACAAGTTTAATATATTTAAATAGAAATCTATTGCAAATAGTAGGAAAAGACGATTTTGGTTCAAACACAAAAATTTATATTTATGTGGTCAACTATGATGGTTCATTTTTTAAATATTATAACGAAAAAAAGAGAGTTTTTATAAACTTCAATATTGATGAAAGAGTCAAACATTTAGAAGAAAAGATACAGGCCGTAGGAGATAATTTTATAAAGATTTTGAAAATATTTAATGCATTATATTATAACACTAATGGCAATATGTGTAATCAAGTATTTATGGAAAGCATTTTATGCTCATGTCCAGAAGATTTATATTTTGGAGACGATATTTATAAGGTATTTGTTAAAATTATGAATTATCTTTCTATAAAATCAATTAAAGATATAAGGTCTATAAATGATACTAATTTGACAATTTTTAAAGATGAAGTATGCGGAAATAGTATAATAGGCTTTAATAAGATGATGAATAAAGTCTTGAACAAATAAGAGATTTCAGAGTATCTGTTAAAAAAATAAGTTTAGTAAAGATTAAAGTCAATAAGTTGAGATTTTAAAACTAGGAACATTTTTTGAAAAAATATACAAAAATAATAATTATTATAAAATAACAAAATAGACCTAAAAACAACGCTAGTATGCACCCATCTCTGCGTAAAACTTGTGTTTTACGTAGAGATACAAAAGTTTTCGCCTTATAAAATAAGCAAAACAAGTGGTAGTATGCACAAATTAAAGAGCGGCTTAACACACTAAACTGCCTTTTTTACCAAATTTAATTTATAAACTCCCCTTATTAAAAAACATTTATATTATATTATGAGATATTCACCCTGTAAAAATTTATTAATTTTTAATATCCCCTATTAAAAGAGAAATAGTCTACCCTAAACTTGAAGAATGTTTAAGGTATTATATTTTTGGTTTAATGATTTTTAGTAAAATATATCTCCCATGCTTTACATTATAACTTTTTAAAGTATATAGATCCACTCTTTTCTTTATAATAGTCCACTCTTATAGTGGATTTTAATTTTAATGTTAGACTTAAAAAATTATTTTAGCTTTCTTTCTAGCAGAATCCGCCTATATTCTTAATTATTCTTAATTCTTATTTATCCTATAATAATACACTATCTTTAAGTAAAAAGCTGTATTTATCTAATTGCTTTTTCTTCGATTTATAGTCTTTAATATAAGTAGAAACTAAATTCCAAAAGTTTTTAGAATGATTAAATTCTTTTCCATGACAAAGTTCGTGTATAATAATATATTCTGCTAAAGGTTTAGGCAATATGACAATTTTCCAATTAAGTTTCATCTCTTTTTTGTTGTTTAAACTACCCCACAATCGCTTTGAGTTAGTTAGAGCAACTTTAGAGTAAGATAGCGTGCACTGTTCTGCAAGTTGTTTTACTAGCGGTAAAATTTCACTATAAAAAGCATTTTCATAGAATGCTTTTTTGTTTCCTGTCCAGTTAATCTCTTTATTAAATAGATATACATTATCTTTAAAATTGTATGTTTTCTTAAATTCATTTATATTAGAAAGACGCTTTATTTGTTTATCTATCCAATTTTGCTTAGACTTGATGAAATTTTGAATATATGAGTCGGATACTCTTTTAGGAGCTTTAACAATTATGTTGTAATCATAGTCAACTCTTAAGCTAACATTTTTATACTTTCCTTTTACTATTTTTACCATAGGTTATATTATAACAAAATTGTAAGATTATTCCAAGTATTTTAACTATTATGTATGACATAATACTTAGTAAATTTTGTTGCATCAAAACTTTAAAATTGGTTGACTATTAGTAAATATTAGATTATAATCTTTTTATAAAGAGGTTTTTATGGATTTGTATGCAAAAGGTCAATTATCCTTTTTAATTTTAAATTGTCTATTGGAACGTGATTTCTATGGGCTTGATTTTATAAGTGAAATTTACAAGAAATCTAATGGTAGAATAGAGCTTAAAAAGCCTAGCGTTTATTCTAATTTAACTAGAATGGAAAAACAAGGCTATGTTTCATCATATCTTAAGAGTAGCGACTTAGGTCCAAATAGAAAATACTATTCAATCACTGAGAAAGGTCGCACTTTTTATCAAGATTTAAAAGACTATTTTGATAGAAACAACATTGATGTGTTTAGAGATTTTAGTGAAACTGGATTTAAGACTGATATTAAAATAGTTAATTCTAACTCTAGTAATATTTCTATGTTTGATAAAGATATAAGTTTGTCAGACTTAAATGATTCAACAAATGAGCTTTCTTCAAACAATGCCAATGAGTATAATAATGAAGAAAAAGAAGATGAAGAAGATGAATCTGATAGCGATGATTATTTTGATTTTTCAGGTGTCGATGAAGAAGAAAAGGAAGATTCTAAAGCTTCTAAAGTCTCCACCCTATCGCAAACAACGACTGAAGAAAATAAAAATAAGGTTGTTTATGAAGACAAAGTCAATACCAATACATACTCTATTAAGTCGCTTTTTACTTCTACAGATATTAATAGCAACCAAAAGAATGAATTTGTTGACAAGGTAAACGAAGAAGATAATAAAATTGAAAAAACTAATGATAACAATTTTAATAAAGTTGAAGAGAATATAGCATTACCGCAAAATACAGAAGAGAAAGAGATTCAAGAAGAGAAGAAAGAGAGTAAAAAGGATGATGCTGTCTTTTTAAATAGCAAAGATGTTGAAGAATATAATAGACGTTTGTATGATATTTCTAAAGACATAAATAAATACAAGAGAAAGAAAAGTTTTGCAGAAGACCAAATTGCAATATCAGTTGACGACCCTACACCAATTAGTGAATCAAATGCTCGAATGAAGTCAAATATAGAAGAATTTAAAAATTCAATTTTAGACACTAAAGGCAAATATAACTCTTCAAATAATGGTTATGATTATGCTAAGCAAATGTCTTATAGATTTAACCGTAATACTCAATCATACCAAGATGTAGTTTCTAACAAATCTAATAATCAATCTGAAACTGTGGTTAAAGATGATGGAAAGTTTATAACTAATAGATTAGATAGCAGTCAAATTGAGCATGCGAGAAAGATTGAACCGCCAAAACTTAAGCTAGTAAACGAAGCAAGCCGAGAGCGAGATAATTATAAGATGCCACCACCTAAACGCGACACTTCTATCGATCCTTCTCACAAGGAAATACTTTCACGTCTTTATTCAAAAACTAAGAACTCCGCTTCAGAAGAAGTTAGAGCAGATGCATTGTATGATTATGGCGATCTAAAAGAATTTTATAAAGATCAAAATATATCTTTTAATGTCTATAAAAAGCCAGCCGAAAAAACAGAACACAATACAAATAAACTATACTTAATAGTTTCATTAGTTTGCTTCTTTACTGCAAGTATTCTATCTGCTGTTTTGTATGCAATATTTGCCAATACTTCTAACTTAAATGCAAATACTAACTTTTTATATATTCTCTTGCCGGCTTTATTGATAGTAGATATCTGTGTTAAATTTTACAATTATAAAAAATATCAAGGTTGGATGCCTAACCCAATGTTGCAACAATGGAAAATGTGGTTAATTACATTTATTGCTATAGCATTGGTTGTTGGTATCAATTTCATTTGCGGCTTAAGCCCTGCAAGATTTTCTGAATTTGCAACAACTACTATAATTCTAATACTGATGATATTAGTCGTGCTTCCGTTTAGATATTATTTGAAAAGATTTCTATTAATCAAATATTGGAAATAGTGCTTATGAATTTTGTTTCTTTTTCGCTTTAGATTTTATTAGTGATATAAACAGATCTACAAACATAAATGCTATAATAATTACAAGTGATATCATAAAAATATAAGCGATTGAATTTTCAAAGATTGTGCAAAGAAGAGTTATTGCTGCGGCAGATATTAAAGAGCCTATTGTAATTGCAATAAAACAATAGTTGATGTTTAAATTTGCTAAACCTGCTATTAAACTCCCCGACCAAACTCCTGTTAGTGGCAGCGGAACTGAAACAAATGCTGCTAGAGTAAAGTATTTTGAAAAATCGCTTTTATGATTTTCTAGGTTCTGACTCTTTGAAATATATTTTTTTAAAATTTTATCAATAATAAATCCAGATGTCTTAGACTTAATCTTACGTATAATAAGCATAATTGCGTAACATGGAAGCAGAGAGCCTAAAAAGCTTAAAATAAAGGCAGTGAACGGCGATAGTGCATGTGTGCCCCATATTGCGGTATTCATTGCAAGCGGAATAGCTATTTTACTTTCTAAGGTTGGGCAAAAGGCAACAAGAATAACTGCAAGCCAAACACAATTATAAAAATTATTAGCAAAAAAATCTAATATAAAATCCATAATATAATTTATTAGAAATTTAAAGTTATATGAATAAAAAAGCAGATTATTTGAAATCTGCTTTTTTATAGTGATATTTAAAACTTGATTTATTTAGCTGTTTCAGTTACCCTATTCTCACGAATAACAACAACTTTTATTTGACCAGGATATTGCATCTCATTTTCAATTCTCTTGGCAATGTCTTTTGCAAGCACAATAGCTTCACTATCATTTATCTGCTCAGGTTTTACCATAATTCTAACTTCTCTACCCGCTTGAATTGCATAAGATTTTTCAACTCCCTTAAAGTCATTGCATATGCCTTCAAGTTGTTGCAATCTCTTAATATAATTCTCAAAACTTTCGCGTCTTGCACCAGGTCTAGAACTTGAAATAGCATCAGCAATTTGGACTATAACTGCTTCAACACTGTGGAACGGAACATCTCCGTGATGCGCTTCAATGCAGTGTATAACTTCCTCTGATTCTTTGTATTTTTTAGCCAAATCAACGCCGATAGATACATGAGTGCCTTCTATTTCATGGTCAAGAGCTTTGCCAATATCGTGTAGCAGACCACCGCGTTTAGCAACGGCAACATTTACTCCAAGTTCTGTTGCTAAAAGTCCTGCTATAATTGAAGTTTCTATACTATGTTTTAAACAATTTTGCCCAAAGCTTGTTCTGTATTTAAGTCTTCCAAGCACTTTAATAAGTTCTGGATTAAGATTATAAATTCCAACCTCGTTGCAAGCCTCTTCGCCAGCTTCTTTAATAGTCTTTTCAATCTCTTTTGTTGCCTTTTGAACGACTTCTTCTATTCTAGCTGGATGTATTCGCCCATCAAGAATTAACTTTTCAAGGCTTAGTCTAGCTATTTCTCTTCTGATTGGGTCGAAGCTTGATATTGTGATTGACTCTGGAGTATCGTCAACTATAAGCTCTACACCAGTCACGCTTTCTATAGCCCTAATATTTCTACCTTCTCTACCAATTATGCGGCCCTTCATGTCGTCATTTGGTAGTGGAACAGATGTTACAGTGGCTTCTGAAGTAAGGTCTGTTGCACATTTTTGAATGGCTGTTATAACTATGTCTCTTGCTATTTTATCAGCATTCTCTCTTGCTTCATCCTCAATTCTCTTAATTATAACGCCAGCATCTTTTTTTGCTTCTTCTGTTACATTTTCAAGCAAGATATCTTTTGCTTCTTTTTTAGATAGACCAGATATCTTTTCTAGTTTAGCAAGCATTTGTTCTTTGACTTCTTCTTGCTCTTTGATTTTGTCATTTAATTGTTGCTTATTGATTTCAAGCTGGCTCTTTTCATTTTCTAGTTGTTCTGATTTTGTATCAAGAGATGTTTCTTTTTTCGTGATATATTCTTCTCTCTGATTCAATCGTTCTTCTTGTTTTAAAATTTCACTTCTTCTTTCTTTGACTTCATCGTTTGCTTGATCTCTAATTTTTTGTGCTTCATCTTTAGCTTCAAGCATCGATTCTTTTTTAATGTTCTTTGCTTCTGCATACGCCTCTTCAATAATCTTTACAGCATTTGTTTTACTCTTGTCAATCTTTTTATTTATGACAATTTTATAAACTATCGCTCCAATTATTGCTCCTACAATAAGGGCAACAACTCCACTTACGACTCCGGCGGTAACAGCAGCATCGCATAAAATACTTAAACTGCTCATTTTTAACCCCTTTTTAAGATAGAAAAATCTACCATAATAAGTATACAAAATGGATGAATATTTGTCAAATAATTCTAGAAGAAAGATTGATTTTGTAGAAGATTATATTTAAACTATATTTATTATATCTAAATCATTAGGCACAAAAACCTTTCCATTAAAGTACTTAGACGCTTCTTGAGTATAAAGTTCTTGTCTATTTTTTCCGTGAGATTCTTCTGTATGATATAAAATAATGTTTTTAATATTTAGTTTATTCATAACTTCGCTGACACTTTTTGTTGTTGAATGATTTTTCTCATATGCATGAAAAATACTTTCTTCTGATTCAAGGCAAAATGCTTCATGCATAACGTAATCGTAATCTCTAATTTTGTTATAGAGAGAAGGATTTAATGTTTCATCACCTAAAAATGCGAACTTTTTGTTAGCTAAGGTGCATTCAAAACCATATTGTTTTGTTCCTTTTGCTTTTATATCAAAAAACGTATATTTAACGCCATTTATATCATAACTATCATTATCATTGAGTATATGAAAAGTTGTATTCGAGTATATTAAATCCATAAGACTAGATGGTAAGATATGTGCTGAAACTACCTTAATAGTTTCATAGACAACATCATTGCAGTAAATATGAATTTTATCTTTAATTATCTCCCTTTTGATGCTTTGACTTAGCACCTTAAAAAGCCAAAAGAGCCCCAAAACATGATCAGTATGACTATGTGATATAAAAATATGTCTTATTGAATTATAGTCAACATTAGCCTGATTTAGTCTATTTATAATTTCAATACTACCACCTGTATCAACTAAAAAATTACCTTTTTCATTTTGTATCACAAAGCATGTGTTATAGAGCTCTAGTGTTGCACCATTGCCAGTGCCAAGCATAATAATTTTATTTGACATAATACATCTCCTTATAAACTTTTCTAAAAATTATTTAGAACGTGGATTTTGATAAATCATAATTACTTAAGAACTCTTCCTTAAAATCCTTAAAATAATCACCTAAGATAGCTTCACGACAATCATGAGCAAGTTTTAATAAATTTCTTAAGTTATGAATAGATAAAAGCTCTGCCCCAAGCATTTCGCCAGCATTGATTAAGTGTCTTATATAGGCTCTTGTATAATGCTTACAAGTATAGCAATCGCAATCATCTTCAATAGGTCTAAAATCCGCTTTATAAATGGCATTTTTGACAACCATTTTCCCTTTTTTAGTAAATGCTGTGCCGTTGCGTGCAATTCTTGTTGGCAGAACACAATCCATCATATCAACACCACGTGCGTAACCTTCAACAAGGCAGTCTGGAGAGCCTACGCCCATAAGATATCTTGGCTGGTCTTGAGGTAATAGTGGGTGCAAGAAATCAAGGATGTCATACATTACACTTTTCTCTTCTCCAACTGATAACCCACCAATAGCTATACCACATTTAGCATAAGGCTTGCAATAGTCAACGCACTGCTTTCTTAAGTCTTTAAATAAGTTACCCTGAACTATTGGAAATAACATTTGATCTTCGCATTGTGCTGACTCTTGGTGTGCTTTATAACAACGCTCTAACCAAATTTTAGTAACTCTCATGGCTTCCACAGCTTCTTGATAAGAACAACCTGCTTCTGTGCATTGATCGAACGCCATTATAATATCAGCTCCTAGTGCTTCTTGAATTTCCATATCTTTTTCAGGAGTAATAAAATGTTTTGAGCCGTTTAGATGTGAACTAAATTCAACGCCTTCATCACTTATTTTTCTAAGAGAAGCCAGTGAAAAAACTTGAAATCCGCCACTATCTGTTAAAATAGGTTTGTTCCAATTCATGAATTTATGAAGCCCGCCAGCAGCTTTAATTATTTCATGTCCCGGTCTTAGATACAGATGATAAGTATTTGATAAAATGATTTGCGCCCCAACATCATTTAAATCCTCTGGTTTTAAGCCCTTAACGGTCGCCTGTGTTCCTACAGGCATAAAGATAGGAGTTTCTATATCTCCATGTGGTGTGTGAAGAATGCCTGCTCTTGCATGAGTATGTGGGCATTCTTTAATAATTTCGTAACTAAATTTTCCCATTTTATCTCCTTTTTTAGTAAATTTAAAAATAGTAAATTTAAAAATAGGCTTAGAAGTTGTCTTCTAGTTAATTTAAGCCTAGTTATAGTTTTGTGTATTTAAAGTGTGAATTTAGACTCTTTAAATCTATTCCCGATATATAGTTTATGTCATGTATACATACTACTTTATATGGTATTATGCAATGCATAATAGCCTATTCTATAAACATTGCATCTCCAAACGAGAAAAATCTATACTTATCTTTTACTGCTTCTTTATAAATATTCATTGTTTCATCATACCCTGCAAAAGCAGATATTAGCATAATGAGAGTGCTTTCAGGTAAATGAAAGTTTGTTATTAATGCATCAACCACTTTAAATTTATAACTTGGATATATAAATATATCAGTTTCTCTCTTTTGTGGTATGATAATACCATGTTCATTGGCGCAGCTTTCTAGAACACGGACTGAAGTTGTTCCGACAGCAATAATTCTTCTATACTCCTGCTTTGCTCTATTGAGTTTTTCCGCATTTGCCTCAGTCATTTCTATATACTCGCTATGCATTTCATGATTTAAAATATTATCTTCTTTTACTGGTCTAAAAGTTCCAAGCCCAACGTGCAAGAGAACTTCCACAACTTCTACACCCTTTGCTCTAATTTTTTGCAAAAGCTCAGGTGTAAAATGAAGTCCCGCTGTTGGAGCAGCTGAAGAGCCTTCAACTTTTGAGTATACGGTTTGATATCTTTCCTTGTCTTTTAGTTTTTCATGAATATATGGCGGTAACGGCATTTGTCCGACTTCTTCTAATCTTTCTTCAAAGACGCCTTCAAATATAAATTGAACGTTACAGCTACCATAGTCCTTTTTATCAGTAATTACACATGATAGATTTTGGCTAAATATAACCTTTGTTCCAACATTTAATCTTTTAAAAGGCTTTGCAATAACTTCCCAATTAGTTAGGTTAATACGCTTTTGCAACAATATTTCAATTTTAGCCCCTGTATCTTTATAGCCTATAAGCCTTGCCGGCAAAACTCTCGTGTTATTTATAACTAGAACATCTCCCGATTTTAAATAATCAATAATATCGTGAAAGATTTTATGTTCTATCTTCCCGCTTGTTCTGTGATATACAAGAAGTCTTGAACTATCTCTCGGTTCAATAGGAGTTTGTGCTATCAATTCTTCAGGTAAATCATAATAATAGCTACTTTTTAAAAATAAGTCTTTATTGTTTATATTAGTCATTTTATGCCTTCTTTTTATTGCAAATTTTATAATAAATCATTTAATTCTAAAATATAAAATAATTAGATTGAGTCAAACACTGCAATTTTGTATTTGGATGAAACTTATGTTGTTAAAAACTAAGAGTTGCGAGAGTAAAACACACAGATTAAAAAACATATAACTAAAATTTTAATAACACACTGTAATGGTAGTCTATTTTAATTGTAAAATAGTGTTATTTATTTAAACTATGAGATGTTGAAATATATTGCATATTTTATTCTTAGTAACAAAATTGAAGCGAAGCATTTTTAGTTTTCAGCGACAACTTTACCTTTGTTATAATATAATAACTATAATACCAAAACTAACCTTTATTTACATAAGGTAAGCCAAAGTGTTTATATGCTGGCTCTAATGCTATTCTTCCGCGTGGTGTTCGAGATATGAAACCAAGTTGAAGAAGATATGGTTCATAAACATCTTCTATAGTGGTTGCATCTTCACTTATCGTTGCAGATAAAGTGTCTAAGCCTACAGGACCACCGCCGAATTTATTGATTATAGATAATAATATCTTTCTATCTATTGTATCAAGTCCAAGTTCATCTATTTCCATAATTTGCAAGGTTTTGTTTGCTATTTCTTTTGTAACGTGACCTTGCCCTATTACTTGAGCATAATCTCGAACACGCTTTAGCAGCCTGTTGGCAATTCTAGGTGTCCCCCTTGATCTTTTTGCTATTTCAATGCAGGCATCTTGGTCAATTTTGACGCCTAGTATTTTTGCGGACCTATTGATTATTATTGCGAGTTCGTCGGTTGAATATAGTTCAAGCCTACAAATAACTCCAAATCTGTCACGGAGCGGATTCGTAAGCATACCTGCCCTTGTTGTTGCCCCTATCAAAGTGAAAGGCTTAATTTTTAAACGCATATTCCTTGCTGAAGGACCTTTCCCAACTATAAAGTCTAACGCGAAGTCTTCCATTGCTGGATATAAAATTTCTTCTACAGTTTTGTTTAGTCTATGGATTTCATCAATAAACAAAACATCATTTTGATTTAAATTTGTTAAGATTGCTGCCAAGTCAGCTGCGTGTTCAATGGCAGGTCCTGATGTGACTTTAAATTGAGAGCCAAGTTCATTTGCAATGATGTGTGACAAGGTTGTTTTCCCTAGTCCTGGCGGACCATAAAGTAAAACATGGTCAAGGCTTTCTTTTCGTGATTTAGCTGCTTTAATGTAGACAGACAACGCTTCCTTAACCTTAGTTTGTCCTATATACTCATCAAAGGTTGTTGGTCTCAAAGAGTTTTCTATTTCGGCATCAGTAAGGTTTTTAGTGCTTGTGATAAATCTCTCATTCTCTTCCATTATCCCTTATACCCCCTTAGTGATTTTGAAATAATTTCTTCTGCTGTGGCACTGTTTGCAGCATTAGAGCGAGCAAGCATATAAGCTTCGTTTTTGTTTATGCCTAGACTAATAAGAGTATCGGTTGCCATTTGGACGGCATATTCATCATAGTTTGCATCAAAATTATTATCATTGTCGCCTATACCAGCATCGAGAATATTTAATTTATCTTTTAGCTCTAAACATAACCTTTCAGCAGTTTTCTTGCCAAGCCCCTTAATTTTAGATAAAAGTTTTACATCTTGGTTTGAAATAGCAACAATCAAATCTGATATGCTTAGCCCGGACAAAATAGTAATGGCAACCTTTGGCCCAATACCACTTACAGTTATTAGTTTGTTAAACAAATCCCTTTCTTCAATAGTTGAAAAGCCATATAAAGAGACTCCATCTTCGCGAACAGAAAGATATGTATAAACTTTTGCATTTTCTCCAGGCATAGGCAAAGACACTAAAGTATTGTTTGAAACCGTCAGTTCATAACCTACTCCATTTACATCTATCGTTAAATAATTTTCTCTTTTTTCGTCAATTACTCCTATTAAAAATGATATCATCTTATCTCCTTTATAAGTGTTTTAGACTTTGTTTTGATTTAAACTTGGGCTTGTTTGACTGTGACAAATCGCAACAGCAAGAGCGTCTGCGGCGTCATCTGGCTTAGGAATTGAATTTAAGCCTAAAATTGCCTTAACCATATATTGAACTTGAGCTTTTTCAGCTCTACCTTGCCCTGTAAGTGCTTGCTTTATCTGCAGCGGAGTGTATTCATAAATTTTGCCACAATATTTTTGACATGCTAGAATTATAACTCCCCTAGCTTGAGCAACCTGTATAATAGTTTTTTGGTTTTTGAAATAAAAGAGTTCTTCAATGGCAACAACATCAGGTTTAAACTTGTCAAACAAAAATTTTAGGCTGGCTTCTATCGCTTCCAACCTAACTGGCAAACTATCTTCCTTTGGCGTGGTGATTGCCCCATAATCTAAAACCATTTCTGAGTCGTTTTTTGAGTCATCTATAACACCATAGCCAATAATTGCATAGCCTGGATCTATTCCTAAAATTATCATAGTTATATTCTACTATAAAATGTGTTTTAAGTCAAATCAAAATAGATTAGTTTTATTTTGAATTTATCTTTACAAGCTATGTTTTCTATAAATAATAAAACGATGTTTAAAAAACACCGTTTTCATCGTCTGAATAATCTATAGAAGCTTTTTCACTTTTTTCTATAGGTTTAGTTGTTCCATCTTTTTTTGCTTTTATTATAGGCGGGAAAAAAGATAACTGATCTCGCCCATTTCCTGTAGGGATGAAATATATTTGCTCTGCTTTAAGTTCAGAATTCGCACTCTCTAATTTTGCAAGTCTCTCCTTTTCTAGCCTTTCCTGTTCTTCCTTTCGCTTTCTTTCAGCTTCTTCTATTTGTTGTTCCCAATACTCTTCTTCGCGCCTTTCTTTCTCTTCTTCCCATTCAGCATACCAATTTCTCCCCATAATTCACTCCTTTATACGAAGATTATATCACAGTTTTATAAAATAATCAATACCTGATTTAGATTTGGGCGCAAGGAAAAATTAAATGCAACAAAAATGCTTAACAAAAAGGTAGCAATCGGTTAAAATGTTTAGTGACCAAAC
>CALVTR010000006.1 GCA_944362965.1 uncultured Clostridia bacterium | reverse complement strand
TTACAGTCAATATAAAATTACTTAATAATAAATAAATTCCAACACGATTAACTAAAAATTTATCTTCGTTCATTACTATTCTCCTTCATACTAACACCATTAAAAGTAATTTCTTATGCTAGATTCTTTACTTATAGTTTTTTACCTAGTTTTTCTTGATAATTCTCTATGTTTTCACGAATAACCTTGATAGCCTCTTTATGTCCACGCAAGGCCTCGACATTAACTTTTTTATTCTCAAGTTGTTTGTAAACTGTCAAAAAATGTTTGAGTTCGTCTGCCATGTGTTTTGGCAGCTCTGAGATGTCTTTGTATTCGTTGTATTGCGGATCTGAAAATGGTATGGCAATAATCTTCTCATCATGCTCATTTCTATCAGTCATAGCAACAACTCCGATTGGATAGCAACGGACAAGAGAAAGTCTTGCTAGCGGCTGAGAACATAGCACAAAAACATCAAGCGGATCGTCATCTTCGCTTAATGTGAGTGGAATAAAACCATAGTTCATTGGATAGTTTGTGCTGGTGTAAAGCACCCTATCCATGATAAGCATGCCCGTCTCTTTGTCAAGTTCATACTTTGTTTTGTCTCCCTGCTGAATCTCTATGCATGCCACAAAATCTTCTGGCGTGATACGTTTAGCATCAATATCTGTCCAAATATTCATAATTGCCCCTTTTGTTTTATTGTATCATGTTGAAATATTATTGTCAAATAAGTTTAATTGAAGTTTATAAATAACAACGCTTGTTCTTCTTGCATATATAAATATGTAAAGGTATTAAAGAGCAAAATTGCACTTTCCCTTACCCTATTTTTTCTTAAAAAGGAGACTTTATGGCAAACGAAGATTATTACATAGGTGCGAATGATGAGCACGGAGTCAATCCGCCGACTGCAGGCAAACGCACACCATACATACCTCAACTTGGGCGGCAAATTTATGAAAACGAATTTAATAGAGCTGCTAAAAACAAGTTTATAGAAGCTTGCATGCGGCAGGATTTTTCTATATATGACGTTAAAAGTGAGTTTCAAGATGTTTCTATCTCAGAAAGAGTAAGGCGAATAAACTCGCAGAACCTTACCTTGCTTGTGACCTTTGCCTATAACGCTTTCGGAGAAGAATTTAACTCTGCGTCTGGGCTTGAAACTTTCTATTCGCCGTCTAACCCTAAGGCAGCAGATAGCAGAAGACTTGCTGAAGATTTGTATAACCGGCTTATTGAAGGAACATCGCAAAATGGTCGTGGCGTAAAGACGCTTGACGTGGGCGTGCTTTCTTCTGTTAATTGTGTGTCCTCTTTGATAGAAGCTGGGTTTATGACAAACTTGCGTGAAGCCGCTCTTATGATAAATCCACTTTTTGTTACTGAAGTTGGAGAAGAGGCTTGCCATGGGGTTTGCGATTATTTGAATGTGGGCTATATTCCACGTGACAATCTAGACAATTATCCACTTTTAAGAAGTGGAAGCAGCAACAACTTTGTGTATCTTTTGCAGTTTATTTTAAATAATGATTATGGGTATAATTTGAGTGTTGATGGAATTTTTGGTAATAACACGCTTAATGCAGTGAGAGACTTCCAACGTGTGAACTCACTTACTGTTGATGGGCTGGTTGGAAATAACACTTGGAAAACTCTTTTAACTCTTCCAACCTATCCGCTTTTAAGGCAAAACTATCGTGGAGCGTATGTTAGATTTTTGCAACAACTACTTGAGAGTAATCTCTACCCTGTTGGCACTATTGACGGAATTTTTGGCTCTCGCACCGCTAACGCTGTTCGTGCTTTTCAGTCGGCTAATGGGCTTGCGGTTGATGGCATAGTTGGACCTAACACTTGGGCGGCATTGACTAGCATTGAATAACAAAATCAGGCTGCATAAAAACGTCGCGACCGAAAAATTAAATAAATTTTTCTTGCTGCGTTTACTGTAAAACGCCTAAAAACAGTTATTTAGGCTTACTAAACTCCTGCTGGCGTCGCAAACTACGTTCAGGCAAAAATTGTATACACAATTTATTGCGATATCACTCGTTTGCTTCTTATCCCCAAAAATCTAACGATTTTAGGGGTGCCCTTAAAAAGTGGCTAAGCCACCCGAGCACAAGCCTACGCTAGTTTTTCTGCAACCTGAAATTTTTGTCTACACTCTGAAATACTATATATAACTTTAAAAGATATATAGTATTTTTAATTTAAAAGCACATTTTTAATGAAAAAAACACGTTTTTTACTGAAATTTTCATGATTTTACGTGTTTTTTGTTAAATTTTATAAAAAATAATCAAAATTTATTAAATTTTATTTTATAGGCAAGATATATCTTCTAACGCCATTTTTTATAGAAATATAGCGTCCGCCAGAATATGCTACAATATTTATCATTCTATATTGTTCTTCAGGCAAATCAAAAGTAAGCAATTTAGCTTCCTTTTCTTTTATAATTTCAAGAAGCTTTGAAAATAAAAGTTTGCCATAGCCATTTGACCTTTCATTTTCATAAATAAAAATCTCTATTGGGTTTATTTCAACGCCCTTGATATAGCCATAGCCAATCTCTTTTTCGCCATTTTTTAAAATATACTTTTCGGTATTCTCTATGTCACTTGTTTCACATTTTAATAGTTCCATATTCTGCTCCTTTATTAACCAACTTCCACTTCATCACTAAAACATTCATTATATATTTCTTGTAAATTTTGCTTAATATACTCTTTAAAACTATCATATTCTTCTATTGTTTGACCTACAAAATCTATAAAATGTTTTTTATCTTTTTTAGAAATAGAGTTGTCATTTAAAAAGTTTGCTATTTCATCTTTCAATAGTTTTATAAATTGCTTATCATTCAAAACTAGTTTTTCATTTTTGCCCCTTAACTCTATCGTCACTTTACCTGTGAGCTCACCATAGTCATCATACTGCGGTCTTATATCAAAATCACAACCATAATACCTTGCTATCTGCTGAAACAAAAATGAAGAATAAGTTTTTAAATAGTCAACTTTTCTAGCCATTGTTTCAACCATATATTTATCTTCCAAGATTTTATGCCCTATAGCGTCACCTTCTTCAAGCTCTGAAAGTTCTTTTAAATAATGAGCTTTTAAAATATGTAATCTATGTAATCCATTGCTATCTATAACATATTTACCCTTGTCTGCTTCCATCAAATACATCGGGTCTCTTGTAAAACTGCCCATAAGCCTATACACAATTTCATCCGTTGGAATATCTAAAAGCGAAAGTGACCTTGTTGAATAGCCATCGCCATTTTCATTGTAGAAATAAGACATATTATCTATGATATTTGAATTATCCAGATTCATATAACTATAATCATAACCAACAATATCGGCAACATAGATTCTCTGCTGCTCTTCCCCTTTGCCAATATAATACTTGGCAATTATTGGGTTCACGTCCTTTGAAGACTTCACCCCTAAATCACATTTCTTTTTGATCAAACTTAAATCAAAATCATGTCTTTCTAAAAATTTTAAAATTGTGTTATTCATAGGTTAATTATATAAAAACTAAGGATATTTGTCAATATCTATTAAAATACGAGAAATATTTAGAGATATAATATTACATGCTCTCACAACTCTCTAATTCAAGTTTTTATCATTGTTTTTTCATAAAATCATAGAAAGTAGTGAGAGTTTTTAATTATGAACGAGTTTCAAGAAAGATTACAAGAACTTTTAGATGAAAATAACCTATCAAGACTGCAACTAGCAAAATCTTTGAACATTTCTTCAACAACTATAAATGGTTATTTTAACAATGGCTATTACCCTAAAATTGAAATAGCAATAGATATGGCAAACTATTTTAATTGTTCGCTTGATTTTTTATTCGGTCTTAGTGACACCAATGATTTCTCAAATAGAAACAATAAGCCATTTTTTGAAAATTTAAAAAACTTAATCAAATCTAGCGGAATAAGTATTGCACAAACTATGAAAAACCTAAAAATGAGCGAGTATAGTTACTATCGCTGGCGTGATGGTTTGATTCCTAAAACCATAAACCTTATAGATTTAGCAAAATATTTTGATGTAAGCATTGAATACTTAATTGGCAATCTTTTATCAAAATGATATAAATAAAAAAATAGCCGAGAAAATAAATTCTTGGCTATAGTTTTTTGGCGGAGACGGTGGGATTCGAACCCACGTGCCGATCTCTCGACAAACGCATTTCGAGTGCGTCTCGTTACGACCACTTCGATACGTCTCCTTATTTTTTAAAGGCGTAAAATTAAATGAGTGTGGACTGGCGGCTTAATTTACATTTTATCTTTAGATATAAGTTTTGACCTCTATAAAATGCAGATTTATTTTATCATATTTTTGTTTGATTATCAACTAAAATGATAAATTCGCTTTGTTTTATTTTAATTTTAGAATATAATATTTTTATAAGCCTTGTGGCATCAGGCTTGCGACTGCTTAAAAGGATTGGCTATGAGAAAACACAAAGTTATAATTGACACTGACCCCGGCGTAGACGATAGTGCTTGCCTTGCTTTTGCATTCTTCGACAAAAGACTTGATATAAAACTTTTGACAACTGTTTCTGGTAACGTAAATATCAAATTTGTTACTAGAAATCTTTTGCATCTTCTTGACAGGTTTGATGTTGACTTTCCTGTTGCAGTAGGCTCTGACAAGCCACTTGTGAGAGAGCGAAAAAGTGCAGAATATATACACTCTGCTTCTGGTATGGGTGGCTACACCCCGCCAAGAGAAGTGCATCACTCTCCTATCAGAGAAGATGCCATTGAAGCTATGTATAGAGTGCTTAAAGAAGGAAATGGGGATATCTCTATTATCGCACTTGGTCCGCAAACAAATGTGGCTAGACTTTTGACGCAGCACCCTGATATTGTGAGCAAAATTCCACGCATTGTATTTATGGGCGGTTCTCCTTATGGAGTTCCCGGTTTTTCTGACCATATTTCTTTCAATATTTCCTCTGACCCTGAAGCTTTCAAAATTGTGCTTGAAAGCAAGATTCCACTTGTTATGATACCTTATGATATGGGCAGACGTGAAGCATATCTACCTGAAGATTTTGTTTACGGGCTTCGTGACACGAATGATTTTGGCAAGTTTTTATATCAAATGTATAGCACATATTGGGAACCTAACTTCCCTGACAAACGAATTGCAACAAATGATACCTGTGCATATCTTTATCTTGCATACCCACACCTTTTCACCTGCAAACGTGTTGAAGTTGATGTTGATCTTGTTGATGTGCCTGGCAAGACTTTAGTTAAGTTTGATAAAAATGGACACGTGCTTTTGACTGTTAAAATAAAAAGAGAACAATTTTTAAAATTCTATTTAAATAAAGTTAAAAAAATAGGGAAAATATTAGATAAAAAAGCATTAAATAAAAAATAAAAAAGAAAACATTTTTTTGTTTTCTTTTTTATTTATTCACCTTTTAGATAAAGGCGAAGAATTATTTTTAAATTATTATTTTTTATTTAAATTATTAAAGAATTTTTCATTATATAAAACATTTTTATCGTTAGGCTTTATTGACTTTGCGACATTGTGATAATGCTGCGACAGGATGACATCACCTTTCTTATAATAGCAAACACAAAGCTGAAGTGCAGGCAAGAATCTGTAGCAATCAACATTTACAAAGCCGCCACCTTGCGTGTTTGGGTTGCTGCTTAGAGCCTGTTTATACCAATAAATAGCCATATCATATTTTGCTTCGTCTTCAAAAATTCTGCCAAGCTGATAAAGCACTTCACCACGTGGAACGTCGTAGGTAAATGAGCCTAAGAGTGCAGTGATTGCGTTTTGCGTTTCACCTTTAAGTTGATAACACTTTGCTAAATTTAGGCAGGCTTCAATATTGTTTTCGCTCCACCCTTTTCCACTTGACAAAAAGATTGAAAACTCATGGATTGCCTCGTCTATCAAGTTGTTGAAATATAGTTCTCTTGCATAGTAAAATTGTTGACGCGGCGTGAACACCATGCCATCTTTTATCATCTTTCTATAAATATTTAGATTTCTATCTGTGTAGGGTTTATTTTTCTTGTTGTGATAGACCAAGATATCATTATTATAGACAATCTTGCCCGTTGGCGTTATGACTTCGTGAATAGGGTCGCTCCAACGCAAAAGTGGACTGTTTTTTACAATCCTTTCTCTGAAAAACTCGAAAAGTGGTTTAAAACTCTCATCATAAGACGTTATATACTTGCACATGACGCAATCACAATCTTCGCCATTTTTCTTCCACTCTTTTATCTTCTCTACTGACTCTGGCAGCATGATATCGTCTGCGTCAAGCCACATGATATATTCGCATGTCGCCTTATCAAAAGAAAAATTCCTTGCCTTTGAAAAGTCAAATTGCCAAGTATAATCAAATATCTTGTCTGTAAACCTGCTTGCTTTCTCTTTTGTCTTGTCGGTTGAGCCAGTATCTACAATGATTATTTCGTCAAATGCGTCTTTGACTGAAGATAGGCAATTTTCAATACAGTCTTCTTCATCTTTGACAATCATACATAAAGATAAACTTTTCATATATACTTTTTATGAAAAAACATTAAAAATTGATAAAATTATTTTTTAAAATGGTATATTTTTAAATTTTTTATAATAAATTATTTAATTTCACCTTTTTTATATTTTAATATTAAAGTTGATTATTTTTATACATATTGCAAATAATTAAATAAATATATATTTATTTATATATTATCTTATATATTTCGTCAAAATATTTTGATTTTTTTCTAAGCTATGATAAAATCATAATATACAAAATTATTAAGAGGTGACGTATGTTTAAAATCAAAAGATTGTTTAACTCTTTAGTTCTATCATTTTCAGTGATAGGAATTTTATGTATCGGGCTTTTTCTGCCAAAAAGTGATAGCCTAGTAAGTTTGGCTGAGCCGCCGACATATCAGCAAATCACAAACGATTTGCCTGAGTATTTTGAAATGCCAGAGCTTGAAAATGTGGCAGGCTCAGTTGGTGACACAATCTTTCTTATGCAAGGCGGTGGCAGCGGCAGTCAAGTGAATGCCACAATCGCGGCAAATGACAAGATTACAAATTCTAATCCTACTGCAGTTGGCGCTGTCGAAAGAAACTACGCATACATTACAGACTCTACAGCAAACACAGACGACAATCCACAAGAGTATTATTACTTCACATTCTCAAACAGTCTATCTTTATACTATAATCTTTCGAACTCTCAAGTGCAAGACGGACAAGTTGGAGAAAACCTGCTCTATGGACAATCTATAACAAACTACGCATCTTCAAATAGTGATAGTGGTGAAGTCGCATTCGCAATTTCTGGGCTTGGCATCACACCACAAAAACTTGAAATATCTTTCTCGCTTGACACAAACTTAGAAGAAATTAATTTAAGCGGAAGTCAAGTTACGTTAAATCAAGAAGGCATCTACACCCTTGTTATCAACTTAAACTATTACTATACAAATAATGGCGGAATTACTTTTGTTCCTGGAACTCAAACATTATACTATTCATTTATGCTCTTTAGCTCTGGCTCTTACTTTAATAACACAACAGGTCTGCCTAACATTACGCCATCTTCAAATATACAACAATCAACTCTCACCTCTTCTGATACATTCTCAAGATATTATTACTATAACTATTCTTTTGCAGGTGATACCGTTATCTCAACAAACAGCTTAGCTTCTTTCTCCTACAATCCTGATAGATTTCAAATCACTGTTAATTATACCGATTTAAATCAAATCTCACATGTTGCCACTGTTGTTTATAGCAATGGAGAACTTACCCAAGTTGACGAAAATGGAAATCAAATAAGCGAAGATGACTATTTTGTTTTCCCATACATGATTGACGAAGAATGCAAACTTATCTTCTTAGATGTTGGCTATTATGACCTATCTTTCCAATACCTTTATAAAGCAATCGTCAACGGCGTGGAAACAGTTTATGAACTCCCGTTTGCTGATAGTCTTGACACAACTACCCTGCAAAATGAAGATCAAAGACTTTATGTCTATGGCTATCAAGCAGTATATTCCGATTATGCAAATATCAATGCAGATACAAACCAACCTGAAGCTGTTGAACTTAAAACATTCAACTTTGACCAGCTTAACTACTCTGCAAGTGCAGATATCACAAGTGCTGTGAATAGTTATATGGTTTCGAACCCTGACAGTGTGGGCAGTATTGAAAGCAATACTGAAAATCCTGCAAATCATGCAAGTGAAGCTAACCCTTCAAGTTATAGAGTATTTAGCAATAATCAGTTAAGAAGTGCGACCTTAGCTTACCTAAACAATGGAAGTGCTGACGGACTGATAGAGCCTATTACAACAAATCAAACCCCTATCAAATTCTTGACAAATTCAACTAATTCTAGAGTAAATAGTTATATCTATAATCTATCAACTGTTGAAAACGATGGACAACTTGAATATCAAATTGATGGACAAAACTATTTTGAAGGTTTTAATCAAAATGAGCCTGGACTATATCTCTATATTATTCAATATCAATTTGAAAACTATATGTCGACAACAGGAACTTTGCAAAGCTATTACTATCACTATCAAATATTCTTCTTTGAAATTACAAACTCTACCCCATCGGTTACAGTGCTTGATAGTGATTTTAACGAAGTTTATACCTCTGGCTTTACTAACAAAAGTGTTTATATCTTAAATGATGCTGAAAATAATGTTTATGATGCCCAAGTCAATATCACATTGTCAGCTTACAACTATGCAACCGGAAGTTATTTCTTCCAAAATGAAAATATAACAAACCTTTCAAGTTATGGAATTACATATCAGCAATTTGAAGAAGCTACTGACGATACTGAAAATTATCAAGAATATAACGCAAATGTAGCTGGAAAATATGGAATTTTGATTGAAAACACAAATAGATATGCAAATGCCCGCTTTACTGTTCAAATCCTATCTGCAAACTCAACAGTGCCAAGCAGTAGAACATTCACAATAGACACAAACCAGATTAGCGGTGTTACTGCAAGAAATGTTACTTACTCTTCAAGCACAACCTATAGAATTGGAGATAACATCTCTTCTTACAACACAAACAGACCACTTATCTTCTCTTGGAATGAAAAGGCAAGCGGTGCTACAACCTATGGATATGTTAAATACATTCCTATGAGTGAAATTAACTACTACTCTTCTCAAACTAACTCTGCAACAGTTTCACAACTTCTTGACTACTGGATTGAGCAAGGCTCTTTGCCTGTTTCTTACAAGGTTGATTTGGCACGTGCTTCATCTTGGACTGAATATAGAAACTCAGCATCATTCACTTCAACTGTTGATGCGACCTATGTTAAATCAAATGCCGGCTTCTATATCCTTGAAATTTATGACCAAGCTGGAAACTCTACCTTTGAAATCTATATGATTGACAATACTAGTCCTATCTTTGTTCTTAGAGTTTCATACAATGATGAAACAAGACAGGTTATGTCAAGTTCTCAAAGCATTTCTGTTCCTGAAACCGGAACTAGAATGTGGGTTGAATGGTCGGATAGCAAGGCTATTTATCTTGACAATATTGAATCTTACAGTTCAATCACCCCTTATACTTATACTTTAAGCTATAGCGAGGCTAGTGCAAACTTGAGCCAAAGGCTGTCTGAGTTCTTCTCAAGCACAACAAATGACGACATTACACGCGTTACTAATATCAGTATTTCTGCTATAACTTCAAGTTCTGAAGAAGGACAAATCACAACAGGTATATCAAGCTATAATGGAAGTTATCTTGTTGTTGACATTGATGATGTGAGTTATATCCGTGAGCTTTCAAGCACTTACAATAGATATTCTGGCATCAATAGCTATGAAATAGACTTTATTGACAATGACGGTCAAGCAAGAGAAGGCACTTATCGTATCCTTATAAGAGATATGTCTAACACATATATCACAGGAAATGAACAAAACGACTTCTTGAACAACCCTAGTGCAATCATTACCTTCAATGTGACAAGCGATGACTCAAAGCTTTCAGTCTATCGTGGAAGTGGTGAAAACCAAACGATGCTTGACTGGGCAAGCTATGACCTTACAGGAAACCTTTATTACTACACCAATGAAGATGGCGAAAGAGTTTACACTCACCTTACCGAAATGGAAGGTGTTGACCTTACTCAAAGTGAACTCACTTATCGCTTTGCATACTATATCCCTGTAAATGCCGATGAAGAACTTACAATTTCATTTATTCCACTTGCTGACAACGGCTCAACACTTGGCTCTGTTGTCTTAAGATACTACCCTTATGTTAAAACTTATCAGTTAATTGATGGAAAATATTTCTATTACTATGATATCTCTGACGAATATCAACAAGTTGTTATTTATGAGTATGACACAAGTGTTGCCTATGAGCCAGGAGAAACTTTGACCTATACAGTTGCACTTGGAAGCGGAAATTTACCTTTAGTTGGAAGGTATATCATTGAAAGACAATATATTGAAGGAAATGATACCGACCAATATGATTATTTCAAACGAACCATCACCTTTGATGTTGATGATTTTGGGCTTATATCTGGACTTGAAGCTGTAAGCAGTGAAGAAGGAAACTCTTCTCTTGAAAGTCTTGTTGGTGGTGATATAATCCTTAGTATGTATAGCAGTGAAGGAAATTCTTCTATTCAAGTTTCTTTCCCAAGCTACAACGCTGAAACAGGACTAAATGGTGGCTCATTCTATACTAAAGAATCATTCTCAAGTGAAGATGAAATACCTACCTTCTCAGTAGAAGGAAACAAACTTCCAATGACGCTCTACATTCCTAAATATAAATTTACTACAACGACAAGCTATGACGAAAATTCAAATTCTTATAGTGTTGACTATAACGACAACCTATCCTTCTATGGAAATACCTATTATCAACTTGAAGCTGACAACTTATGGCACGTATACTCTGAAGGTATTGAAATAACCGAAGCCTTTAACACTGAAGCTGAAGCACAAGATTTTGTCAATAGTCAGGCTTCAATTACCGAATATGAAATATATGCTAAAGTGGTTGCTGAAGTTATTGAAAATGGTAGAAATGTTACAAGATATTACTTCTCAAACGGAACAACTAATGGTGGTTTCCTTAACCTTTATGAAGGCTCTTCAAATGGAATTATTACAAGTAGTTCGCCTGTTGACTTCTTCTACCAACAAGGAAGCTATGTTGTGACAATCTATCAATCAAACAACGACCCACAAAGCAATTTCTACTCATTCTATAAATTTGGATTTGAAATTATCTCTCAACAACCTGCTTTCAGTATAATTAGTGCTGACGGCTATGAGCTGGCTTCAGTCTCTACAAATACATACTACACAAACTCTAATTCTCTTACTATTCAATGGGAAGTTCCTACAAGTGAGTTTGAGGCGAGAATAAATGAAGACTTCTCACACATAACCATAAACGGCTCTCAACCTGTTACTCATTCTGAAATTACTGCCAATGGAAATACTAGGTCTTTCACTATTGATTGCTCTAATTTAATTACTGCTACCAACTCTTCACTGACCATTACTATGGAATTTGAAGGGCATAACAACAACTATTATAATAGAACTACAAAAACTATCTATTTTGATAGGTCTGCCCCACTTGCGAATTTGCAAAACTTGATGACTAACACCGAATATGCCACAGGAATATTTACTAGAAATTATCAAGAAATCAATATGAGAAGTTATCAAGACTATACCGGTGAAGATGTTACTATAACAGCAACAAACTATAACCAAATAGCAAATATGAGTTACTCTTTCTCCGCTTCTACCGGTTATTTCCAATACTACAGCTATAATGTTACAACAGATTTCTTCAATACCACCCTTGTTGGAACTCTTAGAAATGCATCGAGCTTTAGATATGATACTCAATATATCTATTATGAAGAAGTGCCTTCTCTTGACTCCTATACTCAGGTGGATAGAAACTCATTCTCTGCTAACAACTATTATCAGCTTACAACTAGCGGTGCAAATGATTTAAGCTGTGGATATTATGAAATCGTTGAAATGGACTATGCTGGCAATATGGTTGTATATCTTGTTTATCTTGTTAATTCGTCTTTTGAAGAAGATGAAAATGTCAATGTAAACGCTTTGACTTACACCAATGCTCAACATTCTGAAGAAATTGCGGTGCTTTCAGAAGATATCGGAGAAGGTTTCAATATCTACTCTAACAGCGGGTTTGAGTTACGCAGTTTAAGTTATATGTCTGACCCTTGGAGCCTTGTCTATATTCAAATAGCAGGTCAAAGCTCTGTTCGCTACATGACTTCGCCTTATCTTGATGATGGATATATCTATAGGATTACAATCAGCTCAACAGGTGTAAGCTTTGAGCAAGTTACCCTTGCATCAATATTTGATGATGTTGAATCTTCGTCAAATAAACATATGATAACCTTTACTAACAGAATAAACGGGGCTTCGTATAACACTTATCTTTCTATTATGGACGCAACTATTTCAACTCAAAAGGTGGAGGATCCTAATAGAACATCTGCAATTCTCAACATTTCTGTGCCAACTCAAGCTCAATATCAAAGCACGACAACAAGCTTTGTATTCCCAACACAAATAACGATTTCTCAATACAATTCAATATCTGGCGAATATGACCTTTTGATGATTGCAAATCAAGGACCTTACGGAACTTGGACACCTACTCCAGAATTTGAAACTGCTTTATCATATATTAGTTTTACAACAATAAATAATGGCTCTACTCTTCAAATTGTTATAAATCTTGGTGCAAATGCTTCACAGAAAGTTCGTTTTGAAATCCTTGATAACTTTGGAAATGAAACAACTATAATTCAGCTTGCAAATGAAGTTGCATACAATGAAATAAGCGGCAACTCTGACATCTATGAAATCACTGAAAGCAATGGTGATGTGACCTATCTTTCTGATAACACTATCAACTTTGCTTACAACACCCTGCTTTATACAATCAATATCTTTAACTTAGAAAATATTGATATTACAAACAGTCTCACCTATACAAATCTTGGCAACAATATCTATTCTTATGCGTTCTCACCATCTAGTGCAAATATCTATGATGACTACTATAGAATAGTTGTGACCGATAGTGAGACAAATGAAGAAATTAGAACCCTTCATATAAGAGTTTATAATCAGCTTCCTTATCTATCATATTCAACAAGTGATATAAACGGCGGTGCTATCGTGTTTGTTGATAGAAATCTCGAACCTTTGGGAAGTGAAGATTTCGCAACAATACCTAACTACACTGTAAACTTCAACGGAACACCTTACACTGCAACTGCTCAAGCTGCTACAACCTACTCTCAAACCATAAGAGTTCGTTTCAGGGATGGGCAAACATTGAATCATGAAGGTGCTAACGCATATCAAGATGGTTATGGCTATAGTGTATATCTCTCAGCAGACAATGGTAACACTTGGCAAAACATAAATGATAACTATTCAGCTTCAAGTGGATACACCATCTCCGGCACAGGCGAGTATATTATCTTCATTAAATATGATTCTGAAAACGTATTTGTCAATAATTGCAGGATCTTCACACTTTCTATATTAGACTCTTCAACATCTTACTACTACATCACAGTTGACGGAATGCCTATTGAACGTGGGGATATGAAATATACCGATAGTTATGGTTATGAATATGATGTTAACTATATTGTAAGTGTGGACTATGCCGATAGAGATAACAGATTACAAATTGTTCCTAACGGCGAGCTTAGTGTGCAAATCGGAACGCCAAGAGTGGAAACCACAGGAACTAACGTCTACGTAGAAATTTATCATTATGAATGTGCTGAATCTAGAGGCGACTTTACAATAATCTATATCAATGAGACAAACAATATTTTAACACAATTTACTTATGAAACAACTTCGGGAACGACGGAATCAATTAGGTCCACACCTTCTGTTGTTATCGTTGCAAATAATGAAACTGAAAGCTCATTTGACAGGCTTAAACTCAATTTCAACTTATACTACGGAATTGAACAGAATAAGATTAACGTGGAAGTTTTAAAATTCTTCAATGGTGAATATACTGTAATCACTCCAACAATCTTCTCTAATGGTAATATGTCTTACATTTATCTTGAAAAGGCGGGCTCTTACAGAGTTAGACTCTACGACTCATGCTCACCTGCTAACGTTCATCTATTTGGCACTAGCACTTATATAGATATCGTGTTCTTAAATTCAGTTCCATTTATAGTGACCTATACTGACACAATAAGCGGCGAAGAAGTGATTTCAGAAAGAGTTGACAATGCAGTTTATAACAGCGACGTTAAACTTTCGCTATATAACCTTTCTTCATACTACCAAGCTTCTGGTTACCCTTCAATTTCTGTTCGGCTGAATGGAAACACTTACACAGGCTATACAGCAAGCAATTACAACTACACATTCACACGACCTGGTTACTACTCTGTTGTATTCACTGCTACTAGCACAACTGGCGTGCCTGTAAGACAAGATGAATATAACTTCACTATCATCAATGAAAATGAATCTAGATACGCTTATGAATTTATACAATACAAAAACTACTACATTGAAAGCGTCTTTAAAGACGGAATTGATATCACTCAAGACCTTATTGATATAGGAAACTATGACACAATAAGAATTGATGGAACAACTTATCTTTCTGAGCTTATGATAAATTATCTTGATGAAAAGACAGGAAGCGGAAGATATCAAATCACTGTAAACACAAATGATAGTGCCTACGCTAGCACTTCAAGCAGCAGATATACCTTTGAGTTCTGGCTTAATATGCAAAATCCACCACTCAACATATCACTTGCAGAAGGCGACAGCACAACAGGAACTATCACTATAACCTTTAACGTTCAAAACTTCTATAACGCTATGGGCGACTGCTATATAAGAATTGGCTCTCAATACCACTACTTTACAGCAGACAGGCTTGCAAATTATGGTGAAACTTACACAATAACCATTGATAATACTGGAACATATTTCATCCAAGTTTATACAATGTCTAACAACCTGCTCTACTCATACAAAGTTATAAGGTCTGAGCCACTCAACACCTTTGCAATCATTGCAATCATTATCGGCGTTGCAGCTGTTGCCGCAATAATTGGCATAACAATCGCTCTCAGAAAGAGACAAAAGGTTAAATAAAAACAAAAAAGCTTTACAAACCGTAAAGCTTTTTTTATTTTTTGTTTCTTTTATTTTTACTTTTTAAATTATTAAATTGGACTAGTCTGCCAAAGTGAAACTAATTTGGTTATTTAATGTGTGCTGACGCAATTTAACGTGTTTTTTTACGCAACAAAAGCTTAACTTACTTATGTTTTTAACATTTAATATAATTTTTCATTTTAAATCTTTGTCGGTGCAGAAAACGTCTAGGTCGTAATTATTTTCTATTGCATCCTTTAAAAATAAAACCTGCTCGAGAGATATTGGCATAAATGATGATGCATCCACACCTACGTTAAGACCAAAGCTTTTGATTTTACATTTTTCATGAATATGACCAAATAAATTAAACTTTGTTTTATTGCAATCAGTTGGTTTGTGCGACAAATTGAAGCCTACCTTTTCTCCGTTTGTTGTCTGAAGGTCTAGATTATAGTTCTTATCAAATATAACATCATAAAATCCAAGAGATATCAGATATTGCTTGAATGCAGTCTTATCATTATTATAATTTTCTTTTAAATCATTTAATTCATAGTTACCTGCAAGCAAAACAACTTTCCCATTCAACTGCTTGACATAATCATAGTTTCCAAAATCACCTAAATGATATACCATATTATCTTTAACAACCACGCTATTCCAATTTTTCACAATATGAAAATTCATATCTTCAACATTTCTATATGGTCTATAAGAATAGGCTAGCGTTCTTAAGCTATCAAAATGCGTGTCTGCTGTAAAATAAATCTTGTCTTTTTTCTTTTTGTATGGCAACAGCTTGAGTAATTCTAGTTCTTGTGCATTCAGTTTATCTGCCTGTGAAACTGCCTCCTTCAATGTGTCGTATAATGTGTTATAGGGCATCTTACCGCACTCACGCAAATAGAGATTGTCAAGATATCTATTCTTTTCTGAATCATCTGGGCGACCATATACCACATTGTAATTTATATGGAAGCCAAACTCCACATTTGTTGTAAATGCTGGCATTTTCTTAAGTTCTCGTGGAACCCAAAAGACTATAACTGTTGAATTATGTAAACGTTGAAGTTCCCACTCTGCTGTTTTCTTATATTTTTCTTCCGTTATATCTTTTATGTAGCCACCTTCTGCTCTTTCAGGAACATACACTGTGCCGTCGTAGCCTAAATCCGTCAATATCTGCACGGCTTCTTCTCTCCAACCCTTAGTTTCATCGTCTCTAGGTGTTGGACCTGCTAAAAAAATTGACTTTTCATGCCTAATTAATTCTTCGTTTTCATAGTAGCAAACTTTCATGAAATCTCCTTTAACATAATTATAGTTTACAATAATAACACTAGATAGTCAATTTAAAACAAACACTGCTAGATAAAATTTGGATTAATTAAAAAACAAACTAAATATTTTCTAGATAAAATAAAAAAAGATAAGTAATTTCAACTTATCTTTTATATGTTACATTTAACTTGTTACATTGTAACGTTGATTTTAATTCCAGGTCCCATAGTAGAAGCGATTGTAACGTTTCTGAAATATTGACCTTTGGCAGCTGCTGGTTTAGCCTTTGTAAGAGCTTCGATAACTGTGTTGAAGTTATCAAGAAGTTTATCTTTTCCAAAGCTTACCTTACCAATGATTACGTGAACATTGTTTGTTTTGTCAAGTCTGTATTCAACTTTACCAGCTTTAGCATCACGGATAGCTTTAGCTACGTCCATAGTAACTGTTCCGCTCTTTGGGTTTGGCATTAAACCTTTAGGTCCAAGAACTCTAGCTACACGTCCTACAACACCCATCATATCTGGGGTTGTGATACATACGTCAAAATCAAGCCAACCGCCTTGTATTTTGCTTACTATTTCTTCAGCACCTACATAATCAGCCCCAGCTTTTGTTGCTTCGTCTGCCTTATCGCCCTTTGCGATAACAAGAACTTTGAGTGACTTACCTGTTCCATGTGGAAGGATACATACACCACGAACTTGTTGGTCTGCGTTTCTTCCATCAACGCCAAGTTTTACGTGAAGTTCTACTGTTTCATCAAATTTAGCTTTTGGAAGTGACAAAAGTGTGTTAATTCCTTCTGCGATATCATAAGATTTTTGTGTGATTGCCTGAGAGGCTTGTGCATATTTCTTACTTACTTTCATCTCTGCCTCCTTAGTCCACTACGGTTACGCCCATAGAACGAGCAGCACCTTCAATCATTGACATTGCAGACTCTATTGATGTGCAGTTAAGGTCTGGCATCTTTGTTTCAGCAATCTGTCTGATTTGTGCTTTTGTGATACTTCCGACTTTTGTTTTGTTTGGCACTGCAGAACCCTTGTCAATACCGATAGCCTTCATAATAAGGATGGCTGCTGGTGGGGTTTTGAGCACGAATGAGAAGCTTCTATCAGCATAGATAGTTACAACAACAGGTATCTTAAGTCCTGCTTGCGCTGCTGTCTTCTCGTTAAATTCTTTTGTAAAGGCACCTAGGTTGATTCCATGAGGTCCAAGAGTTGAACCAACTGGAGGTCCCGGAGTGGCTTTACCTGCGTCTAGTTGTAATTTTACAACCGCAGCAATTTTCTTTTCTGCCATTTTTTCTCCTCCTTTGTGGTTGTTTTGAGCGGTTGCAGTTCCACTCTCCCACGATTTTTATTTGATAGTTTTCTGTCTTGTCAAGGACAATATATTGAAAGGCTTTAAGCCTTAAATATATCTTGTTTCATTAAATTTTAAACAAAAATAAATTTAAACTTTTATATTTTGTGGCAATTATCTATCATGTTCGTCTTCGTAGTCGTCTTGAGTTTGCTCGATTGGCTCTTGCATACGAAGTTTACGACGCATCTGTCTTTGCTCAAAGGACACTTTTTCAAGTTGTTTTCTGCGATTTTTATCTTCAATAGTCTCATAGTCGCGTTCGGTTTCCCTTTCTTCTTGCTTTAGTCTTCTCATAAGATCGGAAACTTCTTTTTTCGTGAATACTGGTTTATTTTCCATAACTTGCCTACTGATTTATACGCCTAACTTGAGAAAGTTCTAGCTCTACTGGTGTTTCACGATTTAAGAAGACGATATTTACTGAAACTTTGCCAGATTCTGTGTCGATAGATGTTACATCACCAACCTGTCCATTGAAAGGACCATCAACTATTTCAACTTTGTCGCCAACCTTCAAGTCTACATCAACCTTAATTTTTTCAAGATGAAGTCTTCTTATATCTTCATCTTTCAAAGGAAGTGGTCTTCCGTTTGGTCCTACAAAGCCAGTGATACCACGTGTTCTTGTGATATTGTGCCATAGGTCGTCTGCATATTTGATTTTTACCAATATATAAGATGGCATTGATTTGCGTTGAACAAGTTTTTTCTTGCCATTTTTCTCTTCAACAACATCTTCCATAGGAATAACGATATCAAAGATACGATCTTGAAGTCCGAATTTTTCAATAACAGTTTCAAGATTTTCTTTTGCCACGTTTTCATACCCTGAAAAAGTGTGCAGTGCATACCATTTTGCTGGCAAGCTGTCTACAAATTCTTTGTATGCCTTTTCGTCATCATATTCTTCAGTAGCGTCTGTCACTTCATCTTGTGATTTTTCTGCATCACTTACAACTTTTTCAACGTCATTTATTGTTTCGTTTTGTTCTAAGCCCATATCTTTTTCTTCCATAAACAACCTCTTATCTCAATAATCCCATAAGCAGTCCTAAGCAATAGTCTATGCCAAAGATTACAACTGCAAAAATAAGAACAACAACGAGAACTACACCTGTTTTCTTGCAGACGTCACCAAAAGATGGCCAAGTTACCTTTTTAAGTTCTGAGAAAGTTTCTTTAACCTTTCTTTTTAACTTACCCTTTTCTTTTTTGTCGTTTTTATTGTTCTTTTTCTTATTATTTTTATCATTTTTCGCAGATTTTTTATCATCTTTGTTTTCTTTTACATTCTTATCTGCCTTTGCAACTTTTTTTGATACATTTTCTTCTTGTTTTGCTTCTGCTGTAGCGGTCTCAGCTATTTCTTCGCTTTGAACTTCGCTTTGTTCTGTGGTTGCAGAAAGGATTGCAGCATCTTCTTGAGCTGCAACATTTACATTCTTATTGTTATTGGTTTTCTTCTGCGACTTTTTCTTTTTTGGCATAATACCCCCTGCTATATTGTGGTTTTATTTGGTTTCTTTATGAACAGTTCTCTTTCCACAACGAGAACAAAACTTCTTTATTTCCACTCTTTCAGGATTTGCAGAAGTGTTTTTGCTTGTTGCATAGTTGCGTTCTTGGCATTCTGTGCAAGCAAGAATAATATTTTTACGTTTTGGTGTTGCCATTTTCTTATCTCCTAACAAAAAACTAACACCCCATCAAAGAAGTGCTAGCATTATATTATCACAGTTTGACTTTATTGTCAACAATTTATCAATATTTTTTTATTTTATTTTACGTAAAACAACTTTTTATGTCGTTTAATTAAGGCTTTTTATTTCTTTTGTTTTTCATTATCTGGAATGACTGCATCTATAAGCATGACATAGTCTTCCGCTCTTGCCGATTTCTTTACACATTCAAAATCTGTTGGCAAGTTGAAATCTAAATCATACTTTTCAATATATTTAAAATAGGCTTTCAAACACTCTCTTGCATAAAGATATGCTTCTTCAACTATTGCTCCATCAGTTGTAAGTTCTAAATCTGGAAAAAGCACACGATAGACATTCTCTTCTTCATCTTTGATAAATACTGCCGGGTAAACGTAAGTTTTCATGCTTTAAAAGCTCCTTAAATTCTAAAATGAATGTTTCTGCATAGATTTTTAAAGCTTTTTATCGCCTTTTTATTTGAAAAATAAACATTCCTACTCTAATAGTATCATAAAAAAAATCTTTTTCAAAACAAAAAACACAATTTTTATAAAGAACAATTAAAAAAATCTCAAGGCAAGGCTGGTAATCTTTGAAACTAGCAAAAAAAGATAGTGGAAACAATTTGTCCCACTATTTTTTGTACTAGTTTGAAAAATGTTTGACTAAAAAACTATAAACTTTAAACTAGCAAGAAGATCCTTAATATTAAGATTCTTTATAATATCAAGTTTATAAAACTCTAGCCAAAATACCTAGCATTTATTATTTGCTAAAATTCGTTATTTTTCACAAATAACAAAACATCTAAACACTTTGTTTGGATTACATTTTTTGAAGTCTTTATTGCAAAATTTAATGTGTTTAAAGCCCATTTGTTTAAGTGTTGTTGCAATCAATTTATAAGGAAATGTTGATTCAATTTGACTTGATTTTATCAGTTTATACTCCCCATTTTTTTGTTTGATATAATAGGAAAAATCGAAATTAAACCTATCATTTTCGTTTGTGTTATGCCATACGCAATTATATTCTTCATACTCATAATAAGAAGTCCTACTAAAATTTTTTAGTTTTAAAAGCGTGTTGTAATCAAAAGTAAAAACCCCGCCGATTTTTAGATGAGAATATACATTATTAAACATCTTTTGCCAGTCTTCAAACATAATTAAATGATTGATTGCATCATAGTTGCAAGTGATTAAATCAAAGGTCTTTTCAAGTGAAAAATTGGTCATATCACCTTTAACAAACTTCAGTTTTGATGATTGATTGTGCTTTTTTGCATACTTTATCATGTTTGCTGATAAATCTACCCCGACACCATATTCCAAATCAAAACTTTTAACCATTTCATTTAAAAACAAGCCAGTTCCACAGGCTAAATCTAATATTGATGTTATTTTTTTATATTTGAATTTTTCTTTTAATGCAAGTGCTCTGTCAAAAGAAAATTTGCTATTCTTATCAACATAATCTTTCAAAAAAATATCTATATCATATGCGCTTTTATTCATATTTATATAATACCATAAAATTTTCTAATTTGTATCAAATTTTTAAAAAAATTATAAAAATATTTATTTTAGCATTTAGATATGTGCTTGTCCTGATACAAGTCGGCTCGCTAACAAGCACACATAAATTAATGTAGATTAAAGCGAAAAAGTTGGTGTTGGCAAAATCATACGCACACAACTCTTTTGTTTTTTATTTCTCTTATTCTAGTATAAGCGAATATTCTTTGTTGTCAAGGTTAAAATGAATGTTTAAAAATTTACAAATAAAAAATTATAATAACAACCTATGACAACATCAGAAATATTCGTTTTATTTTTCCGTCAAGAAAAAATAAAAGACACCATATCTTTTGTTGTAAAGCGTCCTTTATACCGCTAGTATCAAAATTAATTGACTAAGCCCTGAGATTTTTTGTTGTCATCTTTAAAATCTATTCTTATATTGTGGTTTTTAACAGCCGACATAAATATTAGTAAATAACTATTACTCTATTTCGCCTTCTGATTCACCTTCTGCTGAACTGTTAGCTTCACTCTCCATTTGATTTGCTGCGCAAAGCATAAATTCCGTTAAGCATTCTTGCACAATATGTGGCAATGGTTCTTTCATCCATTCTCCACAATAAAGAGTTCCATTTCTATTTTCCGCATTTAAAAATAGCTCTGCCCAATTTGCATTTTTAAGTTTGCCTTCTTCAGCTTGGTTTTTGCTTACAATAATTTTATAAAGCGTTGACTCTATAACATCACCGGCATAGCTATAGTAAGAATGTAATAATGGAAATTGTTTGCGTGTTTTATTATTTTCTGCTATTAAAATAAGGTCATAGCACATGGCATAGGATGATTATCTGGTCCTGGTCCAAATTTATCATCTAAGCAAACTTTATAATTCCAATTAAAACCAGTTTTAGCCTTTAGTATTTCGCATAGTTCTTCATTACTTATATTTAAATTACACCCTTTTAAAGACTTAAACCAATCTCTTTCAATAGGGCTCTTTTTATTATCCTTTTTATATGAGCTTATCAATTCATTTACTTTCATATTCTTCTCCTTTTTTCAACCATGATAATACTATCAAATATTTTTCAATTTGTCAATACGCAAAACATTAAAAATAGCAATTTAAAGGCGGAAGAATACCGATTGCCACTACAAAAAATTCTCAAGACTTTAAAGCTCGAGAATTTTTTGTAAAAGATTTTGATATTATCTTGGTGGCTTAGCCACTTTCTATCGTCTAGTGCATCTATAATACCGAGTTTACTTGTTCCATGAGAACATAAACTACAATTATTCCACCCCCCTTGTGGAGCTAAATAAACTTTTCACTCTTCATTTTTCATTTTTCACTTATATCTACCCCTTGTGGGTCCTTATTAAGACAAAAATTTAGAAAATTTTTGTCTGGGGTGGAAGAGGCTTGGGAGAGAAACCGAAAGCAATTTTAATGTCCTATCGTTAAAATTGCGTGCCATAGCTGTTAGCTGAATTTTTCAGCGTGTCAGCGTTATGGCTTTGGTGTCTCACCAGTTATTAGTGGTCTTTATCCCAGCAGCAGTTTTTGTATTTTTTGCCACTTCCGCATGGGCATGGGTCGTTCCTGCCCGCTTTTGGCTTATCATTATATACTGTCTTTTGAACTTGAAGTTTCTGCTTTTGCTTTTGAGCGGCTCTCTCTTCTGGTGTGAGTTGTTTGCCTGTGAAGATAATCTTTGCAGGTTCTGGTGCTGGAGTAACAGGACGCGCTTGTATTCTTGCATTCAACAGAATTTTACATGTGGTCTCTTTGATTTTGTCAATCATTGAGTCGAACATATCAAAGCCTTCCTTCTTATACGCCATGACTGGATCTTGTTGACCAAATTGTCTTGAAAGAATTTCATCTTTCATTATCTGCATATTCTCTATTTGGCTCATCCAATTTATGTCAACCATTCTTAAAAGAACATTACGTTCTATATCTTCAAAATTGACGCCGATTGCTGTTACTTCTTTTTGACGCTCATCATACTTCTTATAGATTATATCAAGCACTTTTTCTATAACGTCATTGACGTCACAGCCTTCAATGAACTCTTCTGTGATAGTGTTGCTATCCTTTTCAAGAAGTCCGTTTTCAAGTTCTTTATTAAGTGCTTCTAAATCCCATTCATAATATGGGCGGTCATCTGAAATAATCTTTGTGACGCTCTTTGTGACAACTTCTGGGAACATCTTCATAATCTGGTCATGAACAGGTTGCCCGTCAAGCACTTCGTTGCGTTCTTTATAGATAATCTCTCTTTGCTTGTTCATAACGTCGTCAAACTGCAAAACGGTTTTTCTTATGCTGAAATTTTGAAGTTCTATCTTTCTTTGAGATGCTTCAATTTGCTTTGAAATGGCTTTTAATTGAATTGGTGTTGAATCGTCAACTTTGAAAAATGCAAGCAGTTTTCTAAGTTTGTCAGTTGCAAATCTCTTGAACAAATCATCATCAAGTGAAAGGAAGAATATGCTTGAGCCTGGATCCCCTTGACGACCAGAACGACCACGAAGCTGATTGTCTATACGGCGGGATTCGTGACGCTCTGTGCCCACAATCTTAAGTCCGCCAAGTGAGATGACTTCTTGTTTTTCTTTATCTGTTATCTCTTTATATTTAGTATAGAACTTGTTATATTCTTCTCTTGCCTTGTTTAACGCTTCATCATCAACATAGTTAAAAGCTGTGGCATACAAGATTTCTTCTTCGGTGAAGCCCTTATCTCTCATTTCCTTTGTTGCCATAAACTCTGGGTTACCACCAAGCAAGATATCAGTTCCACGACCTGCCATGTTGGTTGCGATTGTTACTGCACCCTTTCTGCCCGCTTGAGCGACGATTTCACTTTCTTTTTCATTATTTTTAGCATTCAATACTTGATGCTTTATTCCTGCATGACGAAGTGCGTTTGAAAGCTGTTCTGATTTATCAATATTGATTGTGCCGACAAGCACAGGCTGACCACTTTCTACACATTCCTTTATCTCTTCAATAATGGCGGCAATCTTACCCTTTTCTGTTACATACATCTTGTCTGGGTAATCTATTCTTTGTTTTGGTCTGTTTGGTGGGATTGTGACAACGTCTAGATTATAAATTGTTCTAAACTCACCTTCTTCTGTCTTTGCTGTTCCTGTCATACCTGATAGCTTTTTATATAGACGGAAGAAATTTTGGAAGGTTATTGTTGCAAAAGTTTGGTTTTCATCACGAATATCAACCCCTTCCTTTGCTTCAATGGCTTGGTGAAGCCCTGAGCTGAAACGTCTGCCTGGAGAGAGACGACCTGTGAACTCATCTACAATGATTACTTCGCCGTCTTTGACGATATAGTTTTCATCTCTATGCATGATAAAGTTTGCCCTTAAGGCATTGTTGATATAGTGGCTTAGCTCTATATTTTCAATATCTGACAAATTCTCTATATGATAGAAACTTTCAGCCTTTCTGATACCTTTATCTGTAAGGTTGATTTGCTTTGTTTTTATATCTATATCAACATCACTATCTTGTTTTAAAGTTTTTACAAACTTTTGTGCAACCATATAGCCGTCGGTTGACTTGCTTCCACGTCCGCTTATGATAAGTGGTGTTCTTGCTTCATCAATCAAGATACTATCAACTTCATCGACGATTGCAAAGTTAAGTCCCCTTTGCACACGTTCGTTCTTTGACCTTGCCATGTTGTCTCTTAGATAGTCAAAGCCAAGTTCGTTGTTTGTGGTGTATGTGATATCAGCAAGATATGCCTTCTTTTTCTGCTCGTTGTTCTGCCCGTTTAGTGAAACACCGACAGAAAGCCCTAAAAACTTATACACCTTTCCCATCCAATCAGCGTCACGTTTTGCCAAATATTCATTGACTGTGACAACATGAACGCCTTTTCCTGTGATTGCATTTAAGTATGCAGGAAGTGTTGCAACAAGAGTTTTACCTTCACCTGTTGCCATTTCTGCAATTCTGCCTTGATGAAGTGCAATGCCACCAAGAATTTGCACATAGAAATGCCTCATATTAAGCACTCTTGCTGCCGCTTCTCTAACAACCGCATAAGCTTCTGGAAGAAGGTCATTTAAGCTCTCTCCTGTTTTATATCTATTTTTAAATTCATCAGTGCAGGCACGAAGCTGTTCGTTTGAATACGATTTATATTTATCTTCAAGTGCAATAACCTTGTCTGCTATTTTTCTTAATTTCTTTAACTGTGATTTGTTTTCATTACCAAAAAGTCCCATAAAATCTCCTTAAAAAACAATAATGCTGATATAATTTTAATGATTTTTTATAAAATGTCAAATTATTTAAGAGATATTTGCTATGCAAAAGCTTTTCCTTATATGAAAATTTGATAAAATACTGTCATAAAAAACTTATTTATCTCCTTATAATAACTTATTTTAAAGATTTATATTGACAAGTCTTGTAATTTATTGTAAAATATTAGCATGAAAAAATCATTTTTTGATTTAATAAAAAAAGGAGTTAAAAATGGGATTATTTAAAAACATTGTTTCAAAAATTTCTGGATTATTTTTGAAAAGTGAAAAAGCCTTAAAAATGGCCGACCTTAAACAAGCAACTAGGTCTATTGCAAAAACTGTTGATGGTCCACAGGTTAGAACAGGACGTCCTAATTTTGAACACAAATCAGGTTTCTATGAAGGAAAAGCTGTAGAGCATTTTGCTAAGCATTTTGCTAACAAAACCTTACAAGACGTTGTTGACTTTGCAGGTGACCTTAGAAATTTTGCAAATCCTTCTGAGTATGAAACAAAAATCAAAACTATGAATGCTCAAAGAAGACAGGCTTTTGCAAATGCAACAATGCTTACAGTTGATGGGCTATTTCAATATTTCGCTGGTGGGCAAAATCTTTCAGAGCAAGACAAAATCGCCTACTCTCGCATTGCAAAACAAACCCAAGCAAAAGCTAGAGCGCTTGCTTACATCAAGGCCAACTTTGTTGGTATTTGCAATATGAAAGAAATCTATGATGAAGAAGGCGACAAGGCTTTTAGTGAGCTTATGGAAATAGTGAATAGCTATGCTGATGCTGATATCAACGGCTACACAATGCCTGAGTTTAATCCTGAAGTTGTAAACGACGAAGTGTTTAATTCTAACGTTTATGTTAAAGGTGCAGCTTATGCTCAAAGACGTTGTGACGATATCCTTGCAGAAAGAGTTGATGCTGAAAGTATAATAGCACAAGAAAACTATAAGGCAAGTGCAAATGTAAATAAAAATGTTGAAGAATATGACGCAAACATAGATGAAATTGCTTCTCGAAACGCAAAAATCCAAGATATTGATGAAAAACTTGCTCAAGCTGACATTGTTTCAGAAAAACTTGCCGAGTTAAAAGAAGAATATGACGAAAATGAAGATGAGCATGCTATACTTCGCAACTGGTTTAAAGGTAAAAGAGATATTGTTAAGCCTGCCGCTGAAAGACGCGATGAATTTATGAATGCTTTGCTTAACATTGCAAGAGACTTCCCTGTTGCCTACTTTGATGGCGAAGAAGTTGATGGAAAAATGAATGGTTTTTCTTTCATTATAGACAAAGACACACTCTCATCAGACTTAGAAGAAGATAGAGACAAAGAATTTGAAATCATCTTTGACCAAAGTATAAATAATCCTTATGATGCTTTTGTTGATGCTATTGATAGATACAATGGTGACGACACTATTGAGCACACAGACGATATCTTTAGAACAAAAATTGAAGTTGAAAGTGATGGCACAAGAAATTCTTATCTTTACACAACAAGACAAGAAAAGGTTATGGAGCAAATCTTTGAAATCATGAAACAACATGCTCAAAATATTGTAAATGATAGTGAATATCAAGCTGGAGATAACCTTCTTGAAAACTTTAAATACAAAACTGTTAAACATACCCCTGCCCCTGAGCAACTTAAAGAAGTTGGTGAAGCCATTTTTGGTATGGATATAGAGCAAGGTCAAACAATAGACGTGGATTTTGACGACCTCAGCGTTGACCAACTTAAAATACTTTGCATGTTTATTAGAAGCAATGAAGCTGTTAGAGCCTTTATTGGAAGCAATAAAGATATTCGTGCTTTTGAAATTGATAGTCTTCTTTTAGGCGCACTTGACCCTAAGGTTGCAAATAAACGTGACCTTAAACTTGGAGCCGTTATGAATGCTATGCAAAGAGAAGCTATTGATAGTAGTATTAAATATGTTGAAGAGCAAACTGAAGAATTAGAAACAAACAAAGAGAAGAATATTACTGCTAGAGATGAGCACTATGCAAAAGCTGACAAAAACCTTGAAAATCTCCGTCAAATTAGAAGTGACCTTGAAGAAGAACGTGAAACTCCTTCTGATAGTGCTGCTGCAGTTGAAAATGACACAATACGCAATCAAATCACAACAGGTATTGATATGATTTTGGCAAGCGAAACATTGCCAGAAAATGCGAGTGGTATCGATGAAAACACTCAAAAAATTGGTGAAGTTGAAATAAAAAACAGCGGAAAAGTTACAACCTACGCAGACGAAATCTCAGATATTGCTACCAAAGCCGCACAGATTTCTGATGATATAGAAGCTGACCAAGTGAATATCACAAACCCTTCTAATTCAATTAAAGCAAAAGCCAAATTCTATGAACGTTACTTCACTAGTGCTGACAGCGAAAAAGTGCTTGAATATATAACAAATATTGAAACTATTATAACTAAAATTAAAGAGACAGAAAAGGCAAATTCTGTTGAAGAACATGAAGCTGAATAACGAAAAGGCATGAACTTTGTTTCATGCTTTTTTAATTAATTATTGTGTTTTGTATATTTTATATTAAACTTTTTTAAACTTGATTTTTATGTTTTTTCTGAAATTTATTTAATTTTTGTTTGTTTTCTATTAATTAAAATTTTTTGAATGGTAAACACTGACAAAGTAATATTGCCCTGCTCTTAAATTTGCAAGGCAATATTGATACCATATTTCTTGACAAATGGCTTTTATAATGATATCATTATATATATTAAATATATTTTATAGGGAGATATATATGGCTAAGATTTATCCGATAGTTGCAAATCAAAATGTTAGAATTAAGTCTACAGATGGAAAGACAAAGGCAAGGCTTACTCAAAAAATGACTATGGTCAATTCTCAAACAAGTGGCGGCGTGCAAACTCTTTTTAACCTTACAACTCAAGAGCAAGATAACGGCGGGCGCTCTATTATGTCTATTTTCTCTAAAAATGACGAAATTGACCCTAAAAACAAAAGCTATTTTGTTAAACTTGAACAGCTTGGACAATTTTTAGATGAAAATGGGCAGTCACTTGAAGCTGATGAAGGCTTAAAGGCTTTATTTAATGGTGACGGTCTTGAAATTAGCCCTAACAGCAATGCTATTTCTATGAAAAAATCTATCGACCAAATTGTTATCACTGTTAATGCAAAAGATAAAAAACCTTACACTATCATTGCAACCCCTACTTCAATCTCTCTTGAATATGGTGACGGCGAAGGGAAATCCAGATATCAATACACAACAAATAATGAAAAATGTATTGATATAACACTCAACAGACGCGTTGTTAAGGATATGCTTACAAGCAAAGAAGGTCAAAGTGTGTTTAGCACTGTTTCTAGCATAAGCACACTGCCCGCAAATGTTATAGGTCAATATTTTAGCGGTATGAAAGCCAATATCACTGTTGACTTCAACGGAATAACTTTAACTAAACTTGATTTTGGTGCTGATACACCGCCATGCTGTTTTGTTAAGCAAAAAAATACTAGAGGCAAAGAAATCCGATACTTCTATGTTGAAGGCAGAATGGTTCCTTGTAGTGGACAGGTGACCTTCCTTTATGAGAATGGTGGAGATGGCAGAGACCACTTCACTATGCATATACAAACTGCCACTAAACCTGAGTATTACTACTATGTTCCTGTGCCTATTGACACAAGTGCATCAAATATGCAAACTATATCGAAGTTCACCCAAGCCTATGAAATTTTGACAAACACAAGCGGTTTAAATTTTAATGCTGAAAATATGGGGGCTGATAACGGGCTAAAACAGATTGCTATCCCTATTGATGGCAGTGATATCTATGTTGACGCAAAACGAATGGATACTAGAAAATCTAATCCCGTTTCATTTATGATAAATGACAGAAATCTATCTGTTCAAGAGACTATCTCCCCTGAGCCATATCGTAGCGGTGAAGGAGAAGTTGGTATTGTGCCAGATATTGACGAACCTGATGGACGTGATAGGGATGGCGATAGCGGAAGTGGCTCTAGTGACACTGACGATGGTAGTGATTCTAGCGACACCGACGATGGTAGCGGTTCTGGTGATGCAGAAGATGGTAGTGGCTCTGGAAATCCAAACCCTGAACATAGCACTGGTGGCGGAAATATTCCACCAACTGAAAATGAAGGTGGCGAGCCTGAGAACGATGGAGACGAACCGGAAGACGATGGTGACGAGCCTGAAGATGACGGAAATGACGGCGGAAATGGCGACGGCGACAACGGAAGCGGTGGAAATGGTGGCGGAAATCCTAGTGGAGATGATAGAGAAGCTAGAAAAGCCGAACAGCTAAGAAAACGCGAAGAACATATAGCCGCCGAAAAGGCTCGCAATAAAGAGAAGAACAAAGCATTCAAAGATACCATGAAAACTGTTAACAACATTATGGGTGAAACGCTTTCTACCATTGGTATTTGGCTTATGGTTTGCTCAATGATACCTGGTGTTGGGCTTGCTGCTTTGATATCTGGTGCAATTATGGCAAGCGTAGGACTTATTCAAACCACATTTGCTGACCAGCTTGTGTTTAGCCCATTTAGAAGAATAAGACACCTAATCGACTATTATGAAGCTGAAGAAGATGAAGAATTCAATGCTCGTGACAAATTTATTGAAAATGAAAGAGAACTTGACACTCTTGAAAATGCTTCCACTGAAAAAATTGCCGCCCTTGAGCAAATGTATGATAGAGAGTTATCTCAAAATGAGTTCGCAAAAAATTTTGCTTCGCTTTATAACACAAACGGTGTTGGGATTGCCTCACCTGTTGGAACAGATATCAGCAATAACATTTACTCACTAAACAATATTGAAAACCTTGACACCCGTCTTGCTATGGCTATGAGTCTTGACCAAATTTCAAAGACTTCTGACCCTGAAAATAGGCAACAACTTATTGAAAACTTTACTGCAAATTATTTTTCAAATCTTAATACTAATCAAAGAGCAAATATTGAAAGCCTATTTGCAGCAAATGGAGACGGAACTCTTGTTCACGGCACAGATTTGCAACAATATGTTTCTGCTTTGAATGAACTTAACTCTGCACAAGTTAAAGAGAGAACGCTTCTTGAAAGTCAACGTGACGCTGTTAAAAGTGCGGATATATATAGACTTAAATTCTTTGCTAGCACTGAGCAAATGACTGAAGAGCAAAGGCTTGTTTTCTTCAACAGATATGGCACTGATATCATCCAAAACGCGGTTTTATCTCATGACGGGACAACTGAGGTTATCAATCAACTTATAGAAAATGTGCCTGAAGAGAGCCGTGACCAAGTTGTAAATATACTTGAAAGTGCCGCTTCTCAAATTGATACTGATTTAAAACTAATTGACGAGCAGGCTAAAGAAAACAATGAAGAACATAAGAAAGTTGACGATATTAAAGCTTATAAGACTGCTATCGATGAAATTTCAAGAAACAGTGAAAATGTTGCAACTATTGATAGCTGTGTTGTTGCAAGTGAAAACTATTTGAAAACGTATAGTCTTGCATACTATGATGGCTATGCAAAAAATCTTGAAGAAGAAATTAACCGAGACTTACCTGCTTCTGCTACAGGAGTTGAAAAAAATATTCTTCAAAGTGTAAATGACGCAGTTTCTATGCTTAACCCTACCGAAGCAACTGCTGAAATGAAAGCAGTTGATAGTTCTCTTCAAAATAGTGACTATATCGGTCGAATTGCAGGACTTTATACAACCACTACAGAAAGCGGAGCTTCATTGCTGGGTGATGGCGGACTTCTTGCCAACCCTACTGAAAACACAGTTGAAAAGAGCCATACTCTTTATGCTACCGCTGATACTCTTGCAAAAAATGACCTTGTTGAATTTATTGTATCAAATGCTGGAAGGTATGTTGAAGGAGCTGAACATGACGCTATTAACCCTGATGCTATTAGAGATGAGCTAAATCAAAAATCACTTTCAGATATCGTCCATGATTATGATATCTCTGTAATAGATAATGACAGTGTTTCTATCAAATTAGGTGAGCACCTTTCTCTATCTGTTTCTGCAAATTCATATTCTTCTGAGAGTAAAACTGCATATTCTGCAGCGGTTTATTCTGTTAGCAGAGATAGTTACCAAAAAGCTAAACAAGAAAAAATCAACACTGCTTTGTCAAAAATAACAAAACAAGTGGCTAGACAAACTGGTGACAACCCTATTGTTAGGTATAATGAAGAAAAGAAAGTTTACCTTGTTGCTAACTATGATATTAACCCTAAAAAAGAGGGCAAAGACGACTTTATTATTTACAGCGAAGATGAATTAATCAAAGAATATACTAAGATTTTTCCATATTTTGCCACCCTTTCAGACGAACAAAAGAGAGATATTTTGCTTATTAAGTTAGGAGCTGAAGGTCAAAGAAATAGGCTTAAGGTTGATAGAGAGAGAAAACTTGAAGCAAAAAGAGACTTCAATGAAGCTGAATATCAAACAAAACTTAGTGTTTATAATGGCGCTGAAAAGTTTGCGAACTCTCTGCTTGATGGTTCATTCTCTGTGGCATACGATGAAAGAGCTTTTGAAAGTGTGCTTGACCCTGCACATAGCAATGGCAGAGACTTAAGTGCTGTTGAAAATGCAGGTCAAGAACTATCTTCTAGCATTGAAAAATATAATAACTTTGTTAGAATAATTAATGAACTGCCAATTTCTCAAACAGAAAAAAATAACATGCAAGTGGCTCTTAGCGTTGCACATATAAACAATCCTGAGCTTGACCTAAAACAAGCATTTGACGCACAATTAAAACCTTTTATGGAACGTGGAGAAGTTGATGGCGAAAAAATTTACGATATAATTGCAAAATATTCTGACGTTGAAAGACCATATGCAAATGAAAATGATAGAACTAAAAAGGCAAACGAGTTTGTTAAATTCTGCGATGACAAAAATAAAGTTATTGATAGAAGAACTTCAACAAATCTTACTTCACTTCGTGCAAGAAATGGAAAAACCTTTGTTGATAGAGAATATGAAACAAGAAAGGAAATTCAAGAAAGTGGAAAAACTGAATATGATACAAGTGTTGACCTTCTTGCAGAAATTCTTTATGATGAAGAAGCGGGTGCGTCTCGCGTGTCTTCTATAAAGGCTGATAGCAAAGAGCTCTTTAAAGAAAAACTTGCTATTAAACTTGATAGTGCAAAGTCTGACAGTGACAGAGAAAAACTAATTCTATCCCTTCTTCCTGATGAATATAAAAATGAGTATGAAGAAGCTAAGCAATATGTTCTAGATGAGCTTCCAACTAAAGCAAATATAGAATACTTTAAGGCAAATAGAGAGATAAGAATTTTTGATTCAAATATCTCAAAATTTATAACAGGAATAAATGAAATCCTTTCTCGCGAAACACTATCCCCTGATGAGCCGGAAGAACAAAACGACCTTATAAATGCCATTGAAAAAACCGAATTATATCTTGAAAGAGCTGGCGTTTATGGGCTTGACCTTGTGGATGTGATTAGCAATAAAAAACTTAGTGACAGCGAAAAAAGAGAACAGATTGATAAACTTTTAGAAGGCTATGAAAAAGAACTTATTTTGCAGGCTGCTAGACTTAAAGACCAACAAGAGCATGCCGAAAAAGTAAGAGAAGGCAATTCTGAAGCTGAACGCAAGGCTAATAGAGACAAAGATAATCTCGCTCGATTTGAAAAGGCTGAAGAAGAATTTGATGCTAAATTTAAAGCTATTGAAGACTATATCAAAGAGCACCCTGACTATCAATATGCAAATGAGCTTGTAAATGCCTTCATAGAAGGAGATGTTTCATTCTTTGAAGCACACCCAGAATTTAGACCTGAAGGTTTGGAATTTGATATTTCTGACCTATATCTATTTGAAAAACTTGGTATTAATAAAGATATTGAAAAACTCAAACAAAAAGCTAGTGAAAGGTCTAACACATCTGGACTTACCCCAGAAGCTGCCCGTGCGGCTAGTGAAAAAGCTAGCAAAGCAAATAAACAGCTTCTTGAACAGCTTAAAAAACAAAAGAGCAAACTTGATAAGAAGATAAGTGCAAAAAGTCTTGAACTTAAAATAGCCGCTGATAGTTCTTATCACGATGCTGTTGCAGTTTCTACAAAAACTGAAAATGATATTGGTAAAGTTAGCAGGTCAAAAGCTTTGAATGGGCTTAGCGGAATAAGCAAATTCCTTTCAAAACTTAAAGGCGACAGAGAAAGAGCTGCTGCTGAAGAAGCAGAAGCTAGAGCGAGAGAAGAAGCCGCTAGAGCCGCGGCTGCTGAAGCTGGCAGAAGAGCGCCTGAAACAGAAGATTCAGAACGCGAAGGAGAATAGTTAAAAAAAAGAGTTTAACATTAACTTTAGGGTTATATATTAAACTCTTTTTTAATTATTTGAAGGTTATATAAATTGTTATATTTAAAATAAAATTTATTAAATTTAATTAAATAAAGTGATATTTATTGCAAAATTATTAAAAAATATCCTTAATTTTAATAAAAAATAGAATTTATATATTTTTTATTATTTAACTTTACTAATAATAAATTAAATGTTATAATATGCAAGAGAAAAATTTAATTATTAAAAGGATAAAAAATATGAAAATTGGTGTTGTTGGACTTCCTAATGTTGGAAAAAGCACTCTATTTAACGCAATTACAAATGCTGGGGCGGAAAGTGCGAACTACCCTTTCTGCACTATTGAGCCAAATATAGGGATTGTTGATGTGCCTGACGAGAGATTGCAAGTGCTTGGAAAACTTTATAATACACAAAAAATCACACCCGCTTCCATTGAATTTGTTGATATTGCAGGACTTGTTGCAGGAGCAAGCAAAGGTGAAGGACTTGGCAATAAATTTTTAAGTCATATTCGTGAAGTTGATGCCATTGTTCATGTTGTAAGGTGTTTTGAAAATGAAAAGATAATTCATGTTAATGGTTCTATTGACCCGCTACGCGACATTGAAATAATCAATCTTGAACTTGCACTTGCTGACCTTGAACAAGTAAGCAAACTTCTTGAAAAAGATGCTAAACTTGTTAAAACTGGTGACAAAAGTTTGATTGCAACAGTAAACCTTCTTGACAGAATAAATACTGCCCTTGAAAATAATAAGCCAGTTAGAAGTGTGGAAATAGACGGCGAAGAAGAACAAAAAATTATGAAAAACTTGCAACTTCTGACCGCTAAACCTGTTATTTACGTTGCAAACATTAGTGAAGATGATGTGGGAAAAGAAGACAATGACTTTGTTAAGCAAGTAAAGAAACATGCTGAAAGTGAAGGCGCGAAGGTTATTGTGCTTTCTGCCAAAATTGAAGAAGAATTGACAGGGCTTGAACCTGACGAGCGAGAGATTTTTAAAGAAGAACTTGGTATAAAAGAAAGTGGGCTTGAAAAACTTGTTGCAACTAGTTATGATTTGCTTGGGCTGATGTCATTCTTAACCGCTGGAGAGAAAGAGGTAAGAGCTTGGACTATTAAAAAAGGAACAAAAGCTCCACAAGCTGCGGGAAAAATTCACACCGACTTTGAAAAAGGCTTTATCAAAGCTGAAGTTGTATCTTATAACGACCTTGTGGAAGCGGGCTCATTTGTAAAGGCTAAAGAAAAAGGTAAAGTCCGCATGGAAGGCAAGGACTATGTTGTGCAAGATGGAGATGTGATGCTGTTCCGCTTCAATGTATAAATCTTGGGGTAACACCAAAATTTTTTGGAGAAAAGTTTCAGGGTTTAAGCCTGCAACTTTTGCCCAACTCCTTGCGGAGAACGCGGGCACGCCTAACGGCTAACCGCTAAAATTTTGGTTTTCCTCCCAACTCCCTTTCCACCCCCTAGAAATTTACTCTGTAAATTTCGTCGTAATTTGGACCCACAAGGGGTAACTATTACTTGCTAGTATCAAACTATTAATGTCTATATTTACTTTCTAACATTTGGTTTTCTACAACGAGGTGAACTTTATAAGCAAAATGTTTGACGGCAAACTTAGTTTGCATCACTAATATATAAACGCCTACATTTCTTCCAAACCGAATATAATCATATTTTTAAAGGATTTTTATGGATGTTATAAATCACACTACAAAAAATAGTGAACTGCTTGAAAAGTTACTAAAAACTAATCTGCTGCCGCTTGCCTTTATAGGCGACAGCGTGCATACCCTTTTTGTGCGAGAGTATTGCCTTGAAATGTATGACGGGAAAATGGAAAACTATCATACTGAAGCTGCAAAATATTGTAAAGCTCAATCGCAAGCTAGAGTTTTGAAAGAACTTCTCCCTACCCTAAGCGAAGAAGAAAGTGAGATTGTCCGTCGCGGTCGAAATGCAAAGCCTAAGCACTCGGCAAAAAACGCAAGCCAATCTGACTACTCATACGCAACCGCTTTTGAAGTGCTTATAGGCTATCTTTATTTAAAAAATGACAATACTAGATTAAAGGAAATTTTAGAATATTCTGTTAAGATTTAATAAATTTTTAAATATAGAAATATTTTTAATATTTTCTAATAATTTCTTTAAATTTAACATATTATTTTTTATTTTGCATTAAAAAAGGAAACCCTAAGAGTTTCCTTTTTTATTTTTATTATTCATTTTCATGGATACATTCTTCACAAACAAATTCGTATTCGTCGTCATGTGGCATGTCTGGGCTGATTGAATATTCGTTTGTTATACGTGCCATTCCACAATCTGTTTTGATAAAAGGTATTGAATAGCCATATTTCCACTTTCCTACAAATGATACGTCACCCTTATGGAGTTTTCCATTGTAGACAATAAAAACGTTGTTGATAGATAAATTTGCAATATAGGTATCATTATCAAAATTATTCTCAAACATATCGTTTACATTTGTTCCATCAGCATCATTTTCACTTGAACAACCAGCAATGCCTAATGCGGCAAAAGTCATAGTAACTGATAATAGTGCTGTTGGAATTATTTTCTTTAAATTTCCTTTCATTTTTATCTCTCCTTTTTCTTATGCTTTTATTATATCACAATATTTCCGCATGTCAAGAGCAAAGTTGGTGGGAGGTGTTACATTGCTTATTGATAAAACTCGGACGGAGTGACGATAGCGAGCGTGGGCGGTGCGTCAAGGGTGCACCGCCCGTGCGAGCGGAGCGAAAAGGCAACAATGAAATTAAAATTTTTAAATTTCATGTTTCGTGTTTTGCATAAAATTAACAAAATAATAATTACTTTGTATGATATTTATAAAGCAACTATTCTTTAAAAAATATATTCAATAAATTAATGCTATTTCAAATTTATAATTTTAAAATTTACTTATCTTTAAATTCTATGAAAGTTTTAAACAAAGTTTTTTAATTTTATAATATGCTCTATTATTTTATTTTGTATTGCTTCAAATTATCTTGTGTTTTTGTTTGTTTTGTGATAAAATCTTAAACATGGAGAAGACATTATGTTTATAGAAGGTAAAAATGCTATTAGGCAAGCAATAGAAGCAAAGGTTACCATAAATAAAATCTATGTTGATAAAAACTATCAAGGACGCAAAGATGAGATTATCAACCTTGCCGCGCAAAACAAAATTAAATTTGAATTTGTGCCAAGAGTTTTCCTAGATAAAAAATCTAAGACAGGTCATCATCAAGGTTACATTGCAGATAGCGTTGATTTTGAATACTGTCAGGTTGACGACATTTTGCAAAAGGCAAGAAAACTTGGGCAAAAGCCATTTATTGTGCTGCTTGATGGAATAGAAGACCCGCATAATTTTGGAGCTATCATACGTTCTTGTGAGTGTGCCGGAGTGCATGGAATAATTATCCCTAAAAATAGAGCTGTTCAAGTCAATGAGACAGTTATCAGGACAAGCACAGGGGCTATTTCAAATATGCTTATTGCACGCGTCACCAATCTGAAAGACGCAATAAATACCCTTAAAGAAAACGATGTTTGGGTTTATGCTTGTGAAGCTGGCGGCGATATGGTTTACAGCAAAAAGTTAAATCAAGGCGAGGCAATTATCATCGGCTCTGAAGGATTTGGCGTTAAGAAATCACTGCTTAATTACGTTGACGGAGTTATCTCACTGCCAATGATGGGAAAGGTAAATTCACTGAATGCATCGGTTGCTTGCGGCGTGATGGTTTTTGAAATTTTAAGACAAAGGCAAGAGAGTTAAACTATGGAAGATAAAATAACAGATGAAGAGTATTCGGTAAAAGCACATCATGGTGATGAAAGTGCAGTCAATACCCTGCTGACAAAATATAAATCTCTTGTAAATCAAATTGCAAGAAGTTACTTTCTTACAGGCGGCGATATTGAGGACATTGTTCAAGAAGGCATGATAGGACTATACAAGGCAATCATGCACTACAAAGATGATAAAGCGGCTTCGTTTAAAACCTTTGCAAGCACATGCATTAAGCATCAAATTCAAAGTGCGGTGCGAGTTGCAAGTTCAGAGAAAAATAAAGTGTTATCGTCGGCACTGCCAATTATGGAACAACTAAACAGCGAAGATGATGAAGATAGTTCTGAGATAGTTTTTCCTTCCGACCTGCCTTCCCCTGATGACAGGATTTTGGAGAAAGAACGCATTTCTGAGATTATTGGTAAAATCAAAAAGACACTTTCTTCAATGGAGCTTAAAGTGCTCAATCTATATCTGAAAGGTTATAGTTATGATGAAATCTCAAAAATTGGCAATTTGTCAAAGAAGAGCATAGATAACGCACTGACAAGAATAAAAAATAAACTAGCTTTTTTAAAAAATGATTATTTATATGATAAAAATTAAAAATTATATTTAAAAAAAATTCAAAAAAATAAATAAAAAATAAATATTAAAAATGTTAGAAAACTATAAAAATAAAAAAATATATGTAATAACTAAAAAAGAAATAAAAAGTTAAATTTAATAATTAAAAATATTAAAAATAAAAAATTATTAAAAATAAAAAATTATTAAAAATAAAAAATCTATTAAAAAAATTAAATTAAAAATAATTCAAATTAAAAAAATAATTATTTTGAAATTTTAGGAGAAAATTATGAACGATTTTGTAAGACCTAGACCAGAATTTCCTAAGCGTGCCGTTATAACATCAGGTATGCCTTATGGAAACAAGCTTATTCATTTTGGGCATCTTGGCATGATACTGCGTGCCGACGTTTTTGCCCGCTTTATGCGTGATAGAATTGGCAAAGAAAACGTGATTTTTGTTTCAGGAACGGACTGCTATGGCTCACCTGCTGTGGAAGCCTTCCGTAAACTTCAAGAAAATGGCGAGTGGAAAGACAAAACTCTTGTTGACTTCATCACAGAAAATCACAACAAACAAAAGGACATCTTGGAAAAGTTTGAAATTGGCTTCAATCTTTATGGGGCATCTGCTCTTGGGCGTGCTGGTGAAATTCACAAAGATGTTAGCAAGTGGTTTATTGAAAAACTTTATGAAAATGGAATGGTGTCTAAGCACTCTTCACTTCAATTCTATGATGAAGAAAATAAGTGTCTACTTAACGGACGACAGGTTATAGGCAAGTGCCCTATTGAAAATTGTCAAAGCGAAAAAGGTTATGCTGATGAATGTGACCTTGGGCATCAATATCTTCCACAGGACTTAATTGACCCTATCAGCACGCTTAGCGGCAAAAAGCCAAAGCTTGTTAAGATTGAAAACCTATATTTTGACCTTGAAAAATGCACTGACATCCTTACGCAGTGGATCGATTCTATTGACAGAAAAAGTGATACTGCTCCGTTTATGGTTAAAGAAATTAGAGAATTTTTCAAAAAGCCAGAAGTTTATATCAAACGTGAGTTCTTTGAAGATTTTAATAAGATAAAGGATAGTTTACCGCATTTTGTTGAGCTTGACAGAAATGAAAAAGCGCCTTCTATGACCATTGTTTTTGACAAGCTTGAAGACCGTGAAAAAGCTTGCGAAATTCTTGCACAAAACAACATCAGATATAGAACAGGAAAGACGCTTACACCTTTCCGTCTTACAGGCAATATTGATTGGGGCGTGCCATGCCCTGAAATTGATGGTGTGAAAGACCAGACCTTCTATGTTTGGCCTGAAAGTTTATGGGCTCCTATCACCTTCACTAAGACATACCTTGAAAGCATTGGTAAAGATGAAGATGAATGGAAAAAATATTGGTGTGACCGAGATGGACAGGTTTATCAATTCTTAGGTGAAGACAACATTTATTTCTATGGTCCTGCACAACAGGCTATGTGGCTTTATACACAAGGCAAAAACCCTGTGCTTGACCCAGAAAATGGTGAGCTTCGTCTTACAAAAATCAACCCAATCAAATCTATTCTTTATATGAATAAAAAGGCAAGTTCTTCTGGTGCAGTTAAACCGCCTATGGCAAGTGAATTTTTGGAGCATTACACTGCTGAGCAAATTCGTATGCACTTTTTAGCAATGAATCTTGTCAACAACAACGTTTCACTTTCACCTAAGGCGTTTGACCCTGACGCAAATGATGATGAAATTGACCCTGTTGTCAAGGAAGGCAACCTTCTTACAAATGTTTATAATAGAATTTTAAGAACGGTGTTCTATTCAACACAAAGTCATTTTGACGGAGTGCTTCCAGAGTCTGCGATTGATGCAAGCACAATGGACGAATGCAAAAAAGTGGTGCTTAACGTGGAAAAATTTATGTTCGACAAAAAGTTCCACCAAGTATACAATGCTCTTGATGTGTTTATTAGAAATATAAACAAATATTGGGTTAAAGATATAAATAATTGTGTGACAGAAGAAAAACTTGCGCATCTAACTGTCAACACTATGCAAATGATTTTTGTGGCAAACACCCTTCTTCACCCTATTGCACCAAGTGGCACTGAGAATGTGGCTGACTATATTGTTTTTGACAAAGACAAGTGCTTTGATTGGAATTATATTTTTGGCAGCTTTGAAGGGGTGCTTGACAAAAAGAAAAATAGAAAAATCAAAGCTTTAAAGCCAAGAGAAGATTTCTTTAAACGTCATCAATCTCAGCTTGACGAAATGGCAAAGAAAAACGGACAAGAGTAAATATAGCTTGAAATAATTATTTAACCTTGACAAACATAAATTTTGTGCTATAATTGTGACATAGGGAGAAAATTATGATTAAAAGTAATGTTATGGTTGCTATTTGTGTTCTTGCTGCTGGCGGTGCATTGGCTGTATCGTTTTTTCCACTTTCATCGGTTGAAAATAACAATCAAGATGAAATCTTAGGTGATTTTAAGACAACTGACACATATATTGAAAGTGTTTCAAATGAGCAAAAAGATTTAGAGCAACAACTTAGTTCTGGGCAAATAAATGACGCCGAATATTTTTTAAAATTGAATGAAACATTGTCTGACGAAAATGCTGTGGCTGTTTTAAAATCTTCTTCGTTACCACTAAGGTTCAGCTATGAAAATTCTGAAAATCTAGAAAATACTTATTATGTCTTAGGTGCATATGGATTAAGTCTTGTAATGGGTTCTTTTCTATGGATACCTTTGTTTCATTTTAGCAATAATAAACCTCAAAAAAAAACAGGATGATGATGAAATAGACTATTTAAGTATAGATTTGTGCTAAATTAATTTAATTAAAAATTAAAATTCTTATAAAATATAAAGGCGAGAAAAAACTCGTCTTTTTATTTATTATATGAAAAATATTTTTGGTTTATTTTTATCTATTTTAAAAAATTTTTATAAAAAACTTTAAAAAAGTATTGACATCAAAACAAAAATGTTTTATCATAATGCTGTCGATTGAAATAAAATATTTTAACAAAAGGAGAACTATTCAAAATGATAATAATCAATTTCTTAATTAAAACAAACAAATTTAATAATAATGTTAGCCATGCGAATGGTTCTTGTTTTGCAAAATAATATTTAAAAAACAAACAAATATCATATTGCATTAAAAACTGTGGATTATCCACTTACTGTCGTCAAGTGTAAATAAAAAACAAAGTTGACGCACGAAGTTTTATGCAGAGTGAAAGCCTTCGTATGCAAACTATTATACGGAGGTTTTTTATGAAAAAAATTAAAAACGAAAACAAAAATAAAATAAATATTTGGCACTATCTAAAGAATTACAAATTTGGCATAATTATGTATCTTTTTGTTTACATAGTTGCTAGTGCTTGCAACATTTTTATGACTATAATTTTGGCAGAAGCTATTGAACAAATCACCCTTAGTGAATTTTATCATGCAATTATCAGTTTATCTATAGGTGCAGGACTTTATCTTTTAAGAAGAATTGCTTGGTATATCTCTGGTAGGCTCTATAACAAATATGCAAACCGCATCATGTCTGACCTTAATATCAACCTTGCGTCACAGGCATTTAAACTTAGCTCTAAAACTTATGCCGACCACGATACTGGCACATTTGTCCAAAGAATTGTAAACGACCCTGAGAGAATTGTGTCTCAACTTTCAAATATTGTTGACCTTGTTTCTGAAATCATTTCTTCTCTTATTATGGTTATATACATTGCAACCTTAAATCTATATATTGGGCTTGCAATTATGGCTATTGTGATTGTATGCACTATTTTAGAATTTTATAGAAATAAATTTTTAAACAAGAGTTATAAACTTATTAGAAAAAAGAGCGACAAAATTCAATCCCTAACAACTGAAATTGTTAGAAGTGAACAGGATATTAAAGCGCTTGGTCTTGAACCTGCTTTAACAAAATTTTCTAAAGAATATTATAGTGACTACACCACTGCTAATGCTAGAACCGAAAACACAAATATGAATTACTACACTTTACGCAATATCATTATTGAAATTGGTGGTGCTTTGCTTCTTATCTTAGGTGTGTATTTTATTGATATTGGGCTTATCACCCTTGCAACTTTTATGATTATCTATTCAAACAATTCAAGTTTACGTGGACTTGTATGGTGCTTTGGAGATATTGCATCGACAATTACAAATATCAGAGTTTGTTGTGATAGAATGTTCTCAATATTTAACGATGAAATCTTTGAATGTGAAAAGTTTGGCAATGTGAAACTAGAAAATGTTAAGGGCGAGATTGAATTTAGAAATGTGGGCTATAGCTATGTTGAATACGATAACCCTTACAATGACGAAAACAACTTAAAACTTAAGAAAAAAGACAGGTTGAAACTAAAGAAAAAAGTGCTTTCTGTCAATAAGATTTTTGACAACCTTTCTTTTAAGATTCAGCCTAATACCACTGTAGCTTTTGTTGGCAAATCAGGTTCTGGGAAGTCTACAATTTTAAATTTGATGAGCAAAATGTATGTTGTCAGTGATGGCGAAGTGCTTATTGATGGAATAAACATCAACGACCTTGACAAAGAATCTTTAAGAAGCAACATATCACTCGTCAATCAATTCCCTTACATATTTGATATGACAATAAAGGAAAACTTGCTCCTCGCAAAGAATGACGCGACTGACGAAGAAATCTATCAGGCTATTGAAAAAGCTTCTTTAAAAGAGTTTATTGATTCGCTGCCTAAGAAGATTGACACAAAAGTTGGAGAAAGCGGCATCAAGCTTTCAGGCGGACAAAAACAACGTCTTGCGATTGCTAGGGCTTTTCTTAGAAACTCACCTATCATCATATTTGACGAATCAACAAGCTCGCTTGACAACTTTGCTCAGGAAGATATTAAACACAGCATTGACCAGATGAAAGGTAAAAGCACTATTGTTATAGTTGCACACAGACTTTCAACAATACGTAATGTTGATAGAATATTCTTCCTTGATGGCGGAAAAATTGAAGACATTGGCACCTTTGACGAGCTATTTGAAAACAATGTTAAATTTAAAAATATGTTCTATGCCGAAAACTTAGATTAAATAGGCGGGCTATACAAGTCCGCTTTTTATTAAATAAAAAAGCTGGGCAAAACGCCCAACTTTTTATGGTTGCGGGAGTTGGATTTGAACCAACGACCGAAAACGAGATTATATCTCGCGTCTATTTTGTCTATTTATTCAGCCGTGCTTTTTGTTTATTTATTCTTATGAAAAAAATTTAAAATGCTCGATATAACCCGAAGGTCGTAAATTAACTTTTTTGCCGCAATAAAAAAGCTGGGCAAAACGCCCAACTTTTTATGGTTGCGGGAGTTGGATTTGAACCAACGACCGAAAACGAGATTATATCTCGCGTCTATTTTGTCTATTTATTCAGCCGTGCTTTTTGTTTATTTATTCTTATGAAAAAAAAATTTAAAATGCTCGATATAACCCGAAGGTCGTAAATTAACTTTTTTGCCACAATAAAAAAGTTGGGCATATTGCCCAACCTTTTTCATGGTTGCGGGAGTTGGATTTGAACCAACGACCTTCGGGTTATGAGAGCGGTTTTAATGGCAAAAACACTATATATAAGTATTTTTAAATTTAAAGACACTTTATATAGTGTTTTATTTTTGCCATTTCCCCGTTTTTTAGCAGTTTTGAGAGTCAATTTGAGAGTCAATTTTATGTTCTAAATTCTTTATTTGCTCTCGCTCATAGTCATTTAGAACTTTAATATAATATTTATTTGTAGTTGTAACGTTAGTATGTCCTAGCCATTTTGCAATAACATTTTGTTGAACTCCATTCTCTGCACACATTGTTGCAAATGTTGTTCGTAAATCTTTCACATTAAAGTGAAAACCGCATAATTGTCTTAATTCATAAATTCGTCTTTTTCTAGTTGTTTCGCTAATTTTGAAAAGTGGTCCTTTTATGTCTTTCAACTTCTCTAGTACTTCGTCTAATTGTTTAAATCTTGGTATATAACGATCTGATTTTTCCGTTTTTGTTCCTGGTATATGTATAAACTCTTTTTCAATATCAGTATCTTTTATTAAAAATATTTCAGCTGGCCTGACTCCTGAAAATAAATAAAATCTAAACATCTCCCCGTTTTCTATTAAATATGATTTTTCAACTAAGATTTTTCTTTGTTCGATTGTGAGTGAATTACCTTCTTTTCTTGGGCTATGATATGATTTTATTTCATCAGTAATGTCATACTTGATTAGTTTTTCTTTGTAAAGTGATTTTAAAAAATCTTTAATATATTGTGAAGCATATTCTTTCATTCTAGGTTTATTTATTTTTTTTATAGCAAGGTTAAAATCTAATGAATTTATATCTTTTAAATTTTTATTTTCTAAAAGAATTGATAATTGATTTTTGAAAACGCTACGAATGTTTTTTAAGGTATCTTCTCTTATTAAGGGTTTTTTATATTTGTTATACCAATATTCCCAAGCTTCAAAAAGTTTCATTTGCGGTTTTATAAGTTTTGGTTTGTCTTTGTATAATTCTTTTAATTTATTCAAGCACTCAATTTGAGATTTTGCATAAACAAAATGTTGTTTCCCGTTTTCTCTTATTCGTGCTTGCCATCTTCCGTCTTTTCGTTTTTCAATTTTATGTCCTTTATATTTCATATCTTGATAAATATCTCCTTTTATTTCAGTATCTATTTCAGAAGAATCTATCAAGCCTTTTAAAAATTCTGTTATTGCAATATTACAATTTGTTGCTTGTTCTAGTAGTTTGTTTTGTTGAATGCTTATATTTTAAAAAAGTTTCAATAATTTTTTTATTCATAATTTCTCCTTTAAGTAGTTTTCTTTTGATTGATTAGAAATTATGAGTTATAGTGCCGAGTTAGTTTTGCCCTGCAAGTAACCCGGCACAATATGAGATTGCTTTTATAGTGTTGATTTCATTTAGTTGCAATATTAAATTTATTGCTTCTTTTTGTCCTGAAGTTGTTGTGGAAGGTAAATCATAAGGTCTTGGTCTCCCGCACAAGAAATCTAAGCTGACGTCAAAGTAGTCGGCTATTTTTTTTAGTGTTTTAATATCTGGCTCAATTTCATTTCGTTCATACTTGCTATAATTACTTTGTGAAATGTTTAATATTTTTGCTATTTCTTCTTGTGTTTTGTTTAATTGTTGTCTTAGTTCTTTTATTTTCATGTTTAACTCCTTTTATTTATAACATTATAAATTTTTTTAAAAAATATTCAATAAGTAACTAAAATTTAGTTGACATTATTCTATATTTGAATATAATATAAGTATGAATAGTTAAAAATTAACTAAAAAGGAGTTTAAAATGGAAGAAAAAGAGTTTATGATTGTGTCGAACAACAAAATTTATGAGTGCAACGGCATTGAAGAGTTAAAGCCTAAGATTAACGCACTTAATACTTTTAATATTGCCTATCGTGTCTATTATCGTTGCAAAAACGAATGGACTGAAATGTTGATATCAGCAAATGAGTTTATTCAAATTTTTGATAAAGGTGTAGCCGATGGGTTAAAAGGAGTAAGAAATGAGAGTTGTAACAAATAGACGTGGTAAGAAAGTAACTTTGTTAAACCCTGCTGAAAAAGGTCGCAAATATGCTGCAGAACTTAAGAAAGGTATTCATGCAACCAATGATCATGTTGTCAAGAAAAATAAATATGGCAAACCTATTCGTTTAACTGACACACAAAAGGCATATCGTAGCGGTTACCTAACAGCAAGATCTGACAATGCAAAAGCATATAAGTCGAATTGCAAAAAGAAAAAATCTAAATAAAAGGAGCAAAGAGCAATGTCTAAAAAAACAAAGATAGCAATCTCATCAATAGTATGCTTTGTCATTTTTGTAGCTTTAGTTTTCATTGTGACTTCTTTAGTTATGGCTTCAGTTAATGACCGCTCACTAGTTGATGAGTGGAAATCATGGGGAACTGAAGTTGAAGAAGTTATTGATGACACTGACGATACAGTAAATGATGAAGAGCAAGCTGATACTGAAACAGATATCACAGAAGATGACGAAGTTGAAGTTGTTGACCTTCAAAACATAGCTAACAATTATTCAAATGTAGTGATTGTAGCTTAAATTTAAAAATCCATAGCCAATAAAGAAAGATGACAGAGAAGGAGCGGAATATATGACAAGGAAAAATAAAAGTAAATTTAAAATATTTGATTTAGCGTATTTTTTCATGCTTATACTCTGTCTTTTTTCTTTACTGCCTATGTCGTCGGCAACAACTAACGTTTACGCAGCAGAAACTGAATATTCAAATGTTCTTGACGATTTGCAAAAAGATGAAAATTTTAGCATTGATAATTACCCTATTATTTCTGACAATTATTCTTTACAAGTAATTCAAATAGCTGAAAGTGAAGATAAAGAATTGTTTATCTATGTTTATCAGCCTAGTGCTATAAAATATGCAACTAGTATAAATATTTCAAAAGGAATTGATAATAATTTAGATTTTAATAATTATACTTTAACATATATAAATTCTTCGGGTGCTTTACAAAAATATAAGGTTGATGATTTAACTGTTGAACAAAATTCTGTTAGATATTATGTTATTTCATCAATATTTCGTAAATTTATAGATGGAGTTGATGAATTACCTGAAGAAAATACAGGGAATACAATAAGTGAATGTTCTTATAAGGTTGGTCAGGAATGGACTTGCATGACTGTTGATGGAAAAGTCTATTACGCATATATAACTACTGATACAATAAATATAGTTGATAAATATATAGGGTTTATTAGATATGAAAGTGGATTTTTTCTTGATCCAAATGCTTGTGATAGCCAATATGTAGCATTTTCGACAGATAAGCCAATTGATAAGTTACTTTCAGCCAAAGTTGAATATATAACAGTTCCAATGTTAAACGAGAATATAAACGGAGAATACTCTGATCCTATCTCAATAAATTTAAATTATACAGATGTTGCTAGTGTTAGTTCTGGAGCTGTGTTTGTAAAGAAATATTCTTGGGAACGAATACAAAGCTCAAATGAGTTTGTAGAATCCGTAGATTTAAAAGAAGAAATTGAAGATGCTGTAAAAAGCAAAGACTGGGTTTTGAGATTCACTGAAACAGAATTTACTATTTCGCCTTTGGTAGGAGCAGTATTAACTTATTGGACAAAAGTTGAAAATATTACGATTTTAGAATTAACGTTTGAAAATGATGGTATTACTTATAATTTGGGAGTTGTTGATAACAAACAAACAGGTGACAATAAGCCTGATAATGAAAATTGGTTAGATAAATTGATATCATCTATTGTTGGTATAGTTGTCACTATAGCAATAATCGCAGTAATTGCAATTTTAGCACCAAGTGTTTTACCTTTAATATTTAAAGTTATTGTAATGGTTATAAAATACATATGTTTAGGTTTTTGTTATTTTTTAAAAGGTTTATGGTGGCTTATCAAAAAGCCGTTCGAACTATTTAGAGATAGTTAAGGAGAAAAAACATGAAGAAATTTTTAGGTTATTTAATGATTATATTGTTTATGGCAGGTGATATTTGCGGTATTGTCTTTGGCATAATGTATAAAAATGTCAATGATAAATATCAAGAATTGAATAGCCAAGATACGCAAGCATATATAACACAGCTTGAAACTACAATAGATAATTTAATTATACAAGTTGAAAATTTGCAAGGCAACATTGTTGAATTAGAATTTCAGCTTGACAGCAAAGATGAGCAAACAGCATCAGATGCAGAAACTATTGCAGACTTACAAGAAACTATATCTGAGCTTCAATCAACTATTGAAGGTTTAAACACTACTATTTCAAGCTTGCAATCTCAGATAGCGCAGCTTCAATCTGACTTAGAAGATAGCGAAGATTTGGTAACGGAATATGCAGATACTATTTCAACTTTAGAAAGCCAAGTATCTACTCTTCAAAGCACGGTTTCAACGTTAGAAGATACAGTTACATATTATGAAGAGCTTGTTGCGTCATATAACTTTGAAGGACAAAGTATAGTTACATTTAAAGTAAATGATAATAATTACGACGTAGTAGTTACAAGTGCTGATAGCTCATTTGACCACTATGTAGAAGACCCTAAGCTTATAGGTTATAACTTTACAGGTTGGTCACTTGACGGCTCTACACCTATTGAGCTTCAAGGATATTTCTTCCCTAATGATACCACTCTTTACGCAGTCTTTGAAGAGACAACTGAGACATACAATGTAAATGCTGCAGTTAGAACTTATTATTCTTCAGCAAATACAAGCGGAGAGACTTATCCTGTTATTAATTCTTATATGAATATAACAGGTTCTACTATAAATAGCATTGAAATTTTAAATTCAGATTTAACTAATTTTATAGATATATCTGAATCTTTAACAAATTTTTCTACTATAGAAGACAACATTGTTACGGTTAATATTCCAACAAGTTTTATTCAAGAAAATTATTTAAATTTACTTGAAGTTGAAGATGCAGAAACATATTTTAAGGTCGAATATACCTTTGCTAATGGCAGTATGACAATGACTAATTTTTGGTATATGTCTTATCCGAACATTGACGTAGATACATATTCTGTAGATATTATTTCAACTGAAGAAGTTGAGTATATTACTACTCTTAATTCAAATGTTTGGACACTAATTCGAACTGATGGTTTTAATCGTGAAGTTTGGTCAGCCACACTTAGTGAAATAGACGGAGTGATAACTCTTACATATAACGATGAACAAACATTTACTTTTGAAAAATCAAATTCAAATATTTATTACATAAATGAAACGTATAATGATATTTTGTTTAATTTCTCTTTCGGCATAAATAGTGACGGAACGATTGATTTGCTTGCTTGGGATACTATAAATGCCGGCATGTTAAAAGTTGAGGTGGTAGAATGAAAAAAGCTTATTTAATTATATTTTCTTTAATTCTAATTTTAGTAGCAGGTGTTGGTATAACCTACTTAATTGAGCCTAGTATAGTCAATACTTGGTTTGGCATAGCTGAAGAAGAGACTATACAACCGGATGAAGATAATCCTAGCGAAGATACAGGAGAAACTGAAGAGCCAGAAGAGCCAAGTGAAGATACAGGAGAAACTGACGAACCGGGAAAAATAACTTATGTTTGCAATGTTTCTGACTATGAGTTTTATGAGAATAAAATAGTTCGTTATTTTGGTAATGATGCTTATGTTGAACTTCCTTCTTCATATTCAATCGATGACGAAGGCAACTTTATTGAAGGTGATGACTATCAAGTGACAGTTATAGGTGAAAATATTTTTAATTATTCAGAAACACTAAAATCAGTAATATTGCCAACTACTATTGTCGAACTTGAAAATAATGCTTTTGATACGTGTTTTAATCTTGAAAGTGTTATTTTAAATGAAGGTTTAGAGACTATAGGCAGCAGAGCTTTTCTAAATTGTGATAGTTTGTTAGAGCTATATATTCCATCAAGTGTGACAAGTATTGGAGAAGTAGTGATTGGAAGTGGCCTTTCACTTGAAACAATAGTAGTATCACTTGATAATTCTGTTTATGATAGCAGAGAAAACTGCAATGCTATTATTGAAACTGCAACAAATACTTTGGTTGTAGCTTGCAGCAACACAACTATACCATCAACAGTAACTGCAATAGATGGTGCATATTATACTTTAGAAATGACGTCACTTGTTTTACCTGAAAATGTTATAGAGCTATCTTCTACTGCGTTTTTAGGTTCAACTATACATAATCTTATCATTTCAAATGAAACGCAAATAGTTGATTTTTATGATGCATATTTAAATAGTTTAATTGACTATGTATATGTTCCAGAGACTATGTATCAATCATATATCGATTATTTTACTACTAATTATGGCTCTAACATTTACGGTGTCAACGTGACTGACCTTATTTTGTCTAATGTTGAAATGGGTATTTAATTATGGAAAAATTTAGTTTTCTTTTAGGTCGATATTATGACGTAACTTATGAAAGGTCTATAAAAATCAAGTGGAATAATTCATTTGATAAGATAAAAGAAATTATTAAGCATGTTATGTTTTGTCGTTCCACTGAATTTTACTATATCTTTTGGACAGGCAGTGAGTATAAACGTATTAAGAAAGCACTTGTTATATCTGCTATAGAAAATTGATTGTTTATGCAGGCTACAACAATTTAAAAGTAACCTGCTACCAGTTGCAAGAGTATTTCTCTCCTATTGCTCTTGCTTCACCAGATACTTATTTCAAAGGGCCCTGAAGTAAGTAATCAAATAATAAAAAAGGAGAAAAGGAAAATGAAAATTATTAAAAGAGAAAATTTAGCAAAAGAATTAAAATCAGTAGTTGAGAGCATGGAAGTATTTGAAGGTGTCGGCAAAGACAGTGGAAAGCCTTATGCATGCTTCAAAGTTAAGGGAAAAAATGGTAAAGAAATTATGTTTTTCCCATCAACTGATAACTTGCTTAGACTTGGCCTTGTAATTGACGATGAACCTAAGCAAGAAACTAAATAAATAATACTTAAGCAAAAATAAAGGCAAGATATATTTTTGCCTTTATTTTTAAGCTTTTAATGGAGCTAATATGTCAAGAAAGAAAAATATATCTATAAAGATACCTAATGGAAGAACTTTTCAAACAAAAGATAATTATTTCTATGGCGCTGAAAATTATAGAAAACCTAACGTAAAAGGTTATTATAGACGAGTTGTAGTTGTTGATAGTAATAGGAATAACGAACTAGCAGTTGTTAAGCTTACTATGTCTAATAAAGGCATTCCTATAAAAACATATAGACAAGGCAAATCAAAAATAAAACCTTTTGTTGAAACTCGTGATTTTAGAAATAAGCCAATAAAGAGAAATAAGTATTTTTTAGAAAATAAAAGTTCTTATGATTTTAATAAAAATGAAATATCTCAAATAAAGAGAATTTTATTTAAGACTTCTAAAAATTCTAAGTCAAATAGAATGAGAGTTAGAAAGTTAAAAGGTAGAAAATAAAAAAGAACGGAAAAATATTCCGTTCATACCTGTCGCAGAATAAACTGCGCTGTCAAAATCTTGACATAATTAGTATATGCTAAAAAAATAAATTTGTCAAGGAAAATAAATAAAATGATAACAATAATATTTGCTCCACCAAGAACAGGGAAAACTTGTTTTTTGACCCATATATTAAATACTTATGCTTATGATAAAGTGCGTAATAGAGCTATGCAGCGTGAAGTTCTTTATAAAAAGCTTAATGGTTTTAAAAACATAAAAACAATACCTACCCATTGTGTGGCAGCAAATTATGATATTGCATTTAAAAAGTTTGGGTATAGTCGTCGTTATTCTAGGCGTATTAATCCTTTTAGATTAGGCTTCGCAAATAATTATGTCAAAACACACTTTAACCTGCCCTATGAAGTTATCGGTATCACTGAAGCACAAAAATATCTTAATTCAAGAATGAGCATGTATTTCCCTGACTGGCAATCACGTTGGTATGAACAGCATGGTCATGACAACATAGATATATTTCTCGATACTCAACGTCCTATGCTTATAGACGTGAATATCCGGGAACTTGCTAGTTTTATTGAAATCGCTAAATTAAATATACATAAAAATGAAAATGGCAAGGTTGACAAGCTTACTTGGACTATAAGACATATTGATAATAGTGCTTTATTTGATAGATATATGGCTAGTGGTAAGAAAGATAAAACTTGTTATACTGAAGAGACTGTTGTTGCTGATTATAACGTTTTTGCCTTATACGACAGTCAAAATTGCAAGCCTAAATTCTATGAAGGTCATTTAGATGAAGACTTTGATTTAAAATATGCAGAACCTACGGACGATAACTTTGAAGCTGTGGTTAAATATCTCAAGGAAGTTGACGACGAACTTCCTGATAATTTCTATCAAAAAAGGAAGGCGGCATAATGTTTCAGAAAATACAAGAAGAACCAAAATTAGATTTTACTAGGAATAAGTTGTTGCAAAAGGTTTTTAGTCAATATTCAGCAACTTTTGCTCTTACTTTAGATACTGAGGACTTTATAGATAATAAGCATTTAAAAAGATTTCGTAAATATGTCTGGAAAGATATGCGACGTCAACTCAATAAAATACCTTCATTGTATCGAAGGAAACAACTGTGGCTGAAAGCCATGAAGAAACAATCAGAAAAATCAGAAGTTCCGCAAGAAGAAGCTTTTTGCGGACTTCTGAAGAAAAATAAAAGGTGTATACTAGCAAAGAACTCAATCGAAGAGATACAGCAGCTTGTCAAGAAAAAATTTGTCGTTTATGCCTAACGGGAGATAAATGCAAATTTTTACTTGACAAGCGGGTCACTTCGCTCATACTTGCCCTGCTTCGGAACACCCGTTCCGGAGTTGCCTAGCGGTCGAGCGAAGAAAGCTCATCCAATACTCTAGAGTATTGGCGGGTTTGGGCAGAGCCCAAGTTTTAAAAATCCGCATGAGAAGGTTGTTTCTTCGATACAACTTGACTTGTTGGGCGATGGCTCGCCAAGCCCAACAAGTTGGATACGCGACAAGGTTCAAGGTTAGTATTACCCTTGAACCTTGACGCATTGACGCCTAAAAATCAAAAAACCTTATAAATAAAGGCTTATAGCATTTTAATTTTTTAATTTAACCTTGACGCATCTTGACGCATACCTTGACGCGCGTCAAAGTCTTGATATAAATAGGAGTATATCATGGAAGAAAATTCACAAGCACGTAGATGGGTTTTAACAATAAATAACCCTAAAGAAACAGACGAAGAAATGCAAAATTATTTAAAGAATTTAGAGCATTTTAAATATTACATCTTTCAACGTGAAAAAGGCGAAGAAAAAGGAACTATTCATTTTCAAATATATATAGTTTTTACTATTAGTAAACGTTTTAGCACTATTAAAGGATACTTCCCTACTGCCCATATTGAAAAAGCACAAGGCTCAAATATTCAATGCCGTGATTATTGCTCTAAAACTGAAACACGTATATCAGGACCTTATGAAGATGGCACATTTACTGAGAAAGGCGAAAGAACTGATTTAAAAGATTTCTATGAATTGATTGATAGCGGTGCAAGTGATTTACAACTTCGTGAATTATACCCTAGCTTATTTTTAAAAGAATTTAATAAGCTTGATAAATTAAGAACACTTAAAAAATCTGAGCTTTTTAAAAAGCAAGAACGTGACGTTGAAGTGATATACATATATGGACCTAGTGGTTCAGGCAAAACAACTTATGTTCGTGACCTAATACGTAATGAAAACTATTTCTATGTTGATACGTTTGATAATTCAGCATTTACAGGCTATGCAGGTGAAGATATATTAGTCATAGATGAGTTTAAAGGCGTTGGTCAATTCAATATACAGTTTATGAACCGTTTGCTTGACTTTTTACCAGTTAAACTTCGTGGGCTTAACTTTCTAGGACAGGCTTGTTTTACAAAAGTTTATATAATATCTAACTTTCACTATAAAGAGTTATATAAGCAAGAACAGGAAGAGAATATAAGTCAATATAACGGCTTTGTTAGACGTTTAAGTAAAGTTATACGTATAAACTCCCCTACTGATATATTTGTGGAACGTGAAACTATATATGAAGATATACCACAGAGTGAGCAAAAACCTTATGGTCGTAAAAAACGTATTAAACAAGTGCTTGAGTATGACAAATACGGAAGAGCAAAAATAGTTTTTGATAGATACAATAAACAAGCAGAGCAAATAGAACTTACTTTGTATAGTGGCAATAATGATGATTTGCCATTTTAAAAGGAAAGGTGAAAAAATGAAAAATAAATATATTGATATAGAAGATATTGATAAGGCAATTTCAAATTCTTGTGGTATTATTTATGCTCTAGAGGCAAAGATTGCTAAAGAGAAAAAACGTATGGAATATTTACAAGCATTGTTGTTCTATCTTGAGCATAACGGAATATGCCCTTTTACTAGCAAAGAATTATTGAATAATGATATAAAATTGCAAGTATATGTAATGCCAATATTAGCTCGTATGACTAAGAGTCAAAAATATAAAGATAATAATGCAGATAGTAAATGGGATAAATTAAAACTTAAATTAAATAATTGTATGGATGCATCTAAAGGTGTATATAAAAAATTATTCAAGTATACTTTAGATAAAATGTATGAGATTGAAAAAGAAAAAGACTAGGCAAAACCTAGTCATCTAAAAGGCTTAATATAAATTCTTCTGAAATTTTGAGAGTCAAATTGAGAGTCAAAACGTATAATTCTATATTCAGTAAAATCTCTATAGCCCTTATAAATAAATGGTTGCGGGAGTTGGATTTGAACCAACGACCTTCGGGTTATGAGCCCGACGAGCTTCCGAGCTGCTCCATCCCGCGATATATAGCTTTTTCAAGCACAATAATAGTATATGCCCTTTTTGTCGTTTTGTCAATACTTTTTTGTATTTATTTTGTAATTTTTTGTCAATTACTCCCCTTAAAACATATAAATTTTCTTATCATATAATAATTTGTTAAAAAATAATATATCTTACGCAAGAAAATTCTCTTGTATTTTACAACAAAAAACTCCTATAAAATAGTAGGAGTTTTATTATATTATAATTAACTAAATAGATATATTGAAACTACAAGCATTATTAAAGCAATATTTCTTAGAGTTGAGCATGTAATTGAATTTGCCTTTCCTTCCTTTAAGAAGTGTGCTAAAAATTCACTTAGAAGCAATAAGAATGTGGCAACAGCTGTGACAATAGCACTGATTAAATGTCTTGTTGTGATCAAACTATTTATGCTGAAGCCTACGCCAAGCCCAAGTGCAGCAAATATAAAGATTGTTGAAAGAATATCTGATATATTTTTGTATTTCTTGATTGCCCAGACCATAAGACCTAGACCAAGACCTAGAAGTAGTCCGCCAGCAAAAGCCAGTCCGTTAAATTCAGCGAGTGACATAATGCCAAGTGCAGTTGACAAATAAACTAGTGCCTTACTAATTCCGCTGAGCATGGTCTTTGCCTGCACGCTTGTGATTTTGCTTGTTTGCAATCCTTCATAGAACATTGTTATAGCCGCAGCTATTGCTATGAAAAGCGAGAATGCATTTATAGTTGATGTTAAATTTATCGTTATTACCGCATAAATGAGCAAAAATAAACCTGTGAGCGATCTTACAACAAATCCTTGCCACTCACCCACATCTTGAAAAATCGCGTATAGAACGCACATTGCGAGGCACACAACGCCTATTAAAATTATTGGAAGCATTATCATAATTATATTTTAACCTAAAATGTAAAGAAAACAAAACATTTTAAATAAATTTTAAAAAATTAAGCAAAATAATTTTTATGAAAGTTATAAAAGATATATTTTTATATTTAAGTGCCTTTGTGCCAATGTATTTTTTGATTTTAACTCGTCTTATCATTGACATCATAAATGACAACCTTACATTTAATGTGCTGAACACGCTAAACATTATTTTGCTGATTATACTTATTGTGCTTGGCATTGTTGGGCTTATAATAAATATCTATCATTGCAAGGACACAACAAAAGAAATAATCATATTAAGAAAAGAAAATATTACTGACAGGCATTTTCTTGGATATTTTTCGCTCTTCGTGCTTTTTGCCCTGCAACTTGATGTTTCTTATGTTTGCGACTTTGTGCTTTTTATTATAATTCTTATCTTTATTGGCATAGTATACATAAACAACTGCCTTTTCTATATCAATCCGCTTTTAAATATTTTAGGCTATAACTTCTATGACATAGAATACTTGGAAGTTGAGAGCAAAAAGCAATCACAAGGAAAAATCTTTTTTAAAGGCGAAATAAATATCAATCAAAACTATCTTGTTAAATTTAAAAACAACAATATTGCATTTATTGATAAGAAAAAATAAGAGCAAGTGAGATTACCCGCTCTTATTTTTAGTTTTCGCTATTTGTTTTACTGTCCTTTTTCTCTTTTTTATCTTTTCTTAATAGTTTGTTTATCACCTTATCGTTGAATACTATATACTTGTCCCAGAAAAATTCTGTGATGAAGTTTATCACCATCATTATAACTTCTACTAAAAAGCCATTCCACCCTATAGCTTCAAGCGCATCGCCACCAAAGACTGAAGCAGGAATATACGCCGCGTAATAGATTATAACAAGCACCATTGCAAGTGGCACATTGCTTGCAGATTTAAACGTGAATTTACGGTTGAACGTAAAGTTCCAAATAACTGAAAGAGTGACTGATATGAGATGAGATGGCCACCAAGCAAGCCAACCTGTCCATTCATACAGCACGGAAAATGATAATATTTGAATTACTCCTGCAGACAAAGAAAAAGCAAGGAACTTTAGAAATTGGATAAATTGTTGTTTCCTTGAAAGCTTCTCTTCCCCTTTTTCTTGTATAGCCACCGTTTGCGAACTGGTTTCTGCAGTATCTTCAACAGATGACGTGTCAGTATTTGCTATTTTCTCTTGAGTGATTTGCAAACTATCATTGTTTTCTTGCTCTTGAGATTTCTTTTGAGATTGTTTTGTTTTATTTTCTTCCATAGTTATTCCTTAAATATGTAATACTAGGCTTGATTATACCATATTTTTTGTTTTTTGACAACCTTTCACAATATTTGCATTTTATTTTTTTAAAGTCTCCGCCTAATTTGTCAAATCACTTGCTTTTTTCCTTATATTTATTTATAATATATTATATATAATATACATAGAGTGAAAATGCTCTTTTTTAGTTTAAGGAGATATTATGGAACTTGATAAGAATTTAGACGAGCAAAAAGTTGATAATGAAGCTGACACTTCTGAAAATAATAACGTAAGTGAAAACGATAACGTAGGTGCAAATAGTTCTAGCGAAAATATAGAAAAGGCTGCCGACAAAGAAGATACCGACAAGGAAAGCAAAGAAATTGGGCATTCAGATAAATATGATGCTGGTGATATTCAAGTTCTTGAAGGACTTGAACCTGTTAGAAAACGTCCTGGTATGTATATTGGCTCAACAGATGAGCATGGCCTTCACCACCTTGTGACTGAAGTTGTGGACAACTCTATTGACGAGGCTCTTGCCGGATACTGCACTCAAATTGACGTTATTATCAATTTTGACGGCTCATGCTCTGTTATAGATAATGGTCGTGGTATTCCTACAGGCATCATTCCTAAAGAAGGCAAAAGTGCTGTGGAAGTTGTGCTTACAAAACTTCATGCTGGTGGTAAATTCGGCGGCGAAGGTTATAAAATTTCTGGTGGACTGCACGGCGTTGGTGTGTCTTGCGTAAATGCCCTTTCAAAATATATGAGAGCTGATGTCTATCAAAACGGACAACACTATAAGATTGAGTTCTCTCGCGGAAAGGTTATCTCTCCGCTTGAAGTTGTTGGAGCCACTGAAAGACGCGGAACAACCATCACCTTCCTACCTGATGATGAGATTTTTGAAACAACGGTTTTCAACTTTGACACTATGAAAAACCGCTTCCGTGAAATCGCCTTCCTAAATAAAGGGCTTGTGATTTCTCTTGAAGATAAACGTGAAGGACAGGAGAGAAAAGAAACCTTTGAATTTAAAGGTGGCATCATTGAATTTGTTGACTATCTTAACAAAAATCGTGAAACACTGCTTTCTGCACCTGTATACTTTAATAAGTTCAATAGAAATGCTAAGGGCGAACTTGAAAATGAAATTGAAGTTTGTTTTCAATACAATGATGGCTACAGCGAAGTTATAAACGCATATGCAAACAACATTAATACTGAAGAAGGCGGAACTCACCTTGAAGGATTTAAGTCAGGACTAACTAAAGTTATAAATGACTATGCTCTTGCAAACAAAATAATCAAAGAAAATGAAAAACTCTCTGGCGAAGATTGCCGAGAAGGTATCACAGCTGTTATCAGTGTTAAGCTTAGAAACCCACAATTTGAAGGTCAAACAAAGACTAAACTTGGCAACAGCGAGATGAGAAACATTGTTTATAAAGCTATGGTTGAAGAGTTTGGTGACTATCTTGACAATCACCCTGCTGAAGCCAAGAACCTTATTATGAAATCTATCACCGCTCAGCGTGCTAGGGATGCTGCAAGAAATGCAAGAGAACTGACAAGACGTAAAAGTGTGCTTGAAAACACCACCCTTCCTGGAAAACTAGCCGATTGTAGTGAAAAGAACCGCAAATACTGCGAAATTTACATTGTAGAAGGAGATTCAGCCGGTGGAACTGCTAAGACCGGCAGAGATAGACGTTTCCAAGCTATCTTGCCACTTAGGGGCAAAATTTTGAATGTAGAGAAGGCTCGTTTAAATAAAATCCTTGAAAATAATGAAATTAAATCTATGATAACCGCCTTTGGTTGCGGTATTGGAAGCGAATTTAATGAAGACAAGCTTCGTTATGACAAGATTATCTGTATGACCGATGCCGACGTTGATGGTGCTCACATTAGGATTCTGCTTCTCACCTTCTTCTTCCGCTATATGCGTCCGCTTATTGAACATGGACACGTATATGCGGCAAAACCACCACTATATAAAGTGACAAAGGGCAAAGAAGAACTCTACTTCTATTCAGATGAAGAGCTTAACGCTTGGAAGGCAAACGGCAATGACCGTGGCTATCCACAACAACGTTATAAAGGTCTTGGTGAAATGAGTGCTGACCAACTTTGGGAAACAACTATGGATCCTGAACACCGCATACTTATACAGCTGACTATGGAAGATGCTATTGAAGCTGAAAAATACTTCAACGACCTTATGGGCGAAGATAGCGAGCTTAGACGTAAATTTATTGAAGAAAATGCTACCCTTGTTGATGACCTTGATATTTAAAGATAAAAGGGAGAAATTATGAAAGACGAAGAATATTATAAGATTTTTTTAGATACTTTTGGCGAAGAAACACAATTTCAATGTGCTATTGAAGAAATGGGCGAATTATTGCAAGCAATATGCAAATATAAGCGTAAGGTCGCAACAGGAGATGAACTTGAAATTCAAAAGGCACTAGAAAACTTGCAAGAAGAGATTGCAGATGTGTCAATAAATATGGGTCAGCTTTCATATATGTTTGGTCAAGATAAAATCAATGATATCAAACAATATAAATTAGATAGAGCCTTGAAAAGAGCTGAAAAGAAAAATATGGAAAGTTAAAATAGCTAGGATTTGAACAAATCATTTTTAAAACTTTTTAATTAAAAGGAAGAAAAGATGGACAGAGAAGAGCGAGAGAGCTGTTATAAAAATTTTATAAAGGTCTTCGGAGAAGACACACAATATGTGTTTGCCATTGAAGAGATGAGCGAGCTTACAAAAGAGCTTTGCAAATACTTTCGAGCAAAAGGCAACAGCGAAAAGCTTGAAAAAGTTAAAAAAGACATTATAGAAGAGACAGCTGATGTGCTTATCTGTGCGGAAACATTAAGACTTATGTTTGGTGGCAAAGAAGTTGACGAGATGATAGAATACAAAATCAAACGTGGGCAAAAAAGATGTGAAGAAAAAAGGCTGAATTTAAAATGAAAACATCTTATTATGCAAATTTGAAGAGAATTGATACAAAAAAATACTCCCCTGTTGCTATTTCTGGTGACGAGGGTAAAATGGTGGGCTTTGAAGGGCGAGCTATGAGAAACCTTTCGCCTTACAGTTTCTTCCGCAAATGGAAGGCACGCGAAATTGAAATTGACAAGCTTTGGCAGAGCAAAATGCTTAGCGAGCAAGAATATCTCGCCTTTAAAGAGCAAAACGAAGATGACTACATTGAAAAATTTTATAACAGGGTTTTAAAGCCGCTCAATCCGCAAGATATTTATTGCCAGCTTGGCGAAAACGCGGTACTGCTATGCTTTGAAAAGCCAACCAAGTTCTGTCACAGGTTTTTGGTGGCTGGGTGGCTTGAAAACTCACTGGGCATAACAATAGACGAGCTAGGCTTTGAGCAAGATATTAAAGTTCAGCAGAACAAACAGCGACTAAAAGATAAACTTCTTTTAGTTATTGAAGAGAATATTGAAAAAGAATAACAATTTCTAGGAGCGAAAAATGGAGCATGAAAGCAAAAAGTCTTTGGACGAAATCTTCCAAGACACAAAAGTTGAAAAAGTCGATACTGTAGACAACCTTAAAAGGTCGTTTATTTCTTATGCAATGGCGGTCAATGTGTCACGTGCTATTCCTGATGTGCGTGATGGGCTTAAGCCTGTGCATAGACGTATACTATACGCTATGGGTGAAATGAACAACTTTTATGACAAGCCTACTAAAAAGTGCGCAAGAATTGTCGGTGATGTTATGGGTAAATATCACCCACATGGTGATAGCTCGGTTTATGATGCTATGGTTCGTCTTGCACAGGATTTTTCTATAAGATATCCGCTTGTTGACGGACAAGGCAACTTTGGTTCTGTCGATGGCGACCCACCTGCTGCTATGCGTTACACAGAAGCAAGGCTTTCAAAGATTGCTGGGCTTATGCTGGAAGATATTGACAAAAACACAGTTGACTTCTACCCTAACTTTGATAACACACTTATGCAACCCGCAGTGCTTCCTGCAAAAATCCCTAACCTTCTTATAAATGGTTCTGACGGTATCGCCGTTGGTATGGCAACAAATATTCCACCGCACAACCTTACTGAAGTTCTAAACGGATTGCAAGCGCTCATTGATAACCCTGATATTGATATAGACGAGCTTATAAAAATCATCCCTGCACCTGACTATCCTACTGGCGGTATAATTATGGGACGTGCTGCTGTAAAGCACGCATACAAGACTGGTCGTGGTGGCATTGTTGTGCGTGGCAGAGCTGAAATTGAAGAAACAGCGAGTGGAAGAAGCAGAATTATTATTACTGAACTACCTTATCAGGTAAACAAAGCTCAACTTATTGTGCAAATGGCTGACCTTGTTAAGAACAAGAGGCTTGACGGCATTAGCGACATCAAAGAAGAGTCTGACCGCAAAGGTATGCGAATTGTTATCGACATTAAAAAAGATTTCAATGCTCAAGTTGTGCTTAACTCTCTTTATAAACAGACTCAACTTCAAAAGAGTAGCGGCATTATCTTCCTTGCTCTTGTAAATGGCACCCCACGCATTTTAAACCTTAAAGAAATGCTCTATTACTATCTTGAGCATCAAAAAGAAGTTTTGACAAGAAAAACTCAATATGAACTTGAAAAGGCTAAAGAGCGTGAACATATTGTTAAAGGTCTTGTTATTGCACTTGCTAACATTGACGAAGTGATTGCTATAATCAAATCTTCTGATGATAAGCAAGACGCATCTATAAAACTTACTCAAAATTTTGAACTTGATGAAATCCAAGCAAACGCAATCCTTGAGATGAAACTTTCAAGACTTACTTCTCTTGAAGTTGAAAAACTAAATGAAGAACTGCGTCAACTTGATGCGCTTATCATTGACTTTGAAGATATACTTGCAACCCCTGCCCGCATTCTTAAAATCTTGAGAGACAATTTTGAAGAGATTAAAAACAAGTTTGGCGATGCTAGGAAAACTGAAATCAGCCTTGACGCTGGCGGAATTGATATTGCCGACCTTATAGAAAAAGAAGATGTTGTTGTTTCTATGACACATCAAGGCTATATCAAGAGAATGTCTACAAGTGAGTATAAATCTCAAAATCGTGGCGGTGTTGGTGTGACTGCACATAAGACTAAAGAAGAAGACTATGTTGAAAATATGTTTATCACAAATACTCATGATGACCTTCTGTTCTTCACTAATCTTGGACGTGTTTATTGCATTAAAGCATACGAAGTGCCGGAAGCTCAAAAAACCGCTAAGGGCAGAGCTATAATCAATTTGCTTATACTTAGCGAGGGTGAAAAGGTTACAACAATCATTCCTAGAAAAGATGATGCCGAAGGCAACCTTATTATGGCAACAAAACATGGGCTTATCAAGAAGACTAGACTTGAAGAATTTGCTTCAATTCGCAAAGTTGGAAAGAAAGCTATTCACCTGCTTGAAGGTGATGAACTTATCGGAGTTGAAGTATCTTCTGGCGAAGATGACATTTTGATTGCATCTCATGACGGAAAAGCTATTCGCTTCAGTGAAAAAGACGTCCGCAACATGGGAAGAGATAGTCAAGGTGTGAGAAGTTTGAAACTTAGCGAAAGCGACTACATTGTTGATATGGCTATTGTTAAGAAAAACTCTCAAATCATAACCATTTCTGAGAATGGCTATGGAAAACGCAGTGACGTTGAAGAATATAGGCTTCAAAGTCGTGGCGGAAAAGGTGTTAAGGCTGGCATATTTAACGAAAAGACTGGCAAACTTGTTGCCCTGAAGCAATCAATCGCCGATGACGATATTATGCTTATTGCTGACAATGGTGTGATTATAAGAACACCTGTTGACCAGATAAGCTCGCTTTCAAGAGTAAGTCAAGGTGTGAGAGTTATGAAACTTAGAGATGGTAGCAAGATTGTTGGAGTAGCACTTGCCAAGAAGGAAGAAGAAAGTGAAAGTATTGATGAAAATGCTCAAAATCAAGAAATAGCAGAAAATGAAAGCAATATAAATGCAGAAAATTTAGAAAATGAAGTTTCAACAGATAATTTAGAAGAAGAAACTTTAGTAAATAGCCAAGAAAATGAAAATACAACAGATGACCAACCTAATGAATAGATTGTTAAATAAAAACTCTTATACAAATTAGTATGAGAGTTTTTTGTTTTAATTAAAATTTTTATTTTTATTGATATTGTTTAGAAATTAAAAATATATAGACAAAATGTAAATTAAAAAAGACAGGTTGCCCTTCCTGTCTTTAAAAATTATGCCATTAAAAGGTTTAATCTGTTGGCTCTGCATCTTGCAATGAAATTGTAAATGTTACGTTGACATTGTCAACAGGTGTGAATCTATCGACAATACGTATGCTAAATGCAACACTATCTGACTGGTTTGGTGTAAGATTAAGCGTTTTAGTTTGAGCCCGTTGTGTTCCAGTAGTAAAAGTATAACCATATACATTATCTTCTCCAACACCAGTCTCCATCGCAATCCCTTCCATAGATATAGTTGCATTTAAATTTCTATCAGAACGTCTGTTCTGAACATATATTGCTACAATTATTAGGTTGATATCTGTAAAAGTTAAGTCTAGGTTTTGCCATGATAGTGGAACGGTGACTGTTTCAGTTCCTTGCTCTATTGATATATCTTCTAGTGTGATTGGTGTGGCAGTGTTTGTTACTGTTCCTGTAACAAGTGCGTCAATTTCGCCATTGACACCTTCAAAGTTTATTGTGCCACCAAAGTTAAGCTCTAAGTTCCTTGCTGCAAACACGCCTGTGACAAGCATTGCAAGAACTAAGAAAAAGGCACTTATACTCATTGCCAATTTTAATTTTAAACTCATATTCTTTTTCTCCTTTTATAATAAATTAACTTAAAAACCTACAAATCATCTTCGGGCAATAAAAATGATATTATATTTTTAAGTTAGCTTATTATACCCCCCCCGCAATGTTTATCAACTATTTTTAGCAAATTTTTAAAAAAATTAAAAAAATTTGCGAACTTAAGCTTATATTGATAAATTTTTATATTTCCGCTTTATATGAAAAGTTTTATCTATAATTTCCTTATATACCCCTTCCTTTTTCACTTCAACTTATAATTTGTTTCTCCGCCGCAGGCAAGCGAATGAAAAACTCTTGTGAGTTTTTTGATAGGCAAAGCATGTTTTGCCTATTGTGATTTTTTTCAAAAATTCACTCATTCGCTTGCCTGCGGCGGAGAAACAAATTTACTATACCTAAGGCTTATTGTAAAAATTTAAAAGAGCGGACGAATTATCCGCTCACTATCGTCCTGCGTGTCCATAACGCCTAGTTTTTCTGTTCCGTTTTATAAATTCCGTCCTTACTCTCTTTTCACTCTTCATTTTTCACTCTTCACTCCCGCGTCAGCGGTGTGGCTTGCCCGAGAATGTGAAAGAAAACGCTTTTGCGTTTTCTTTCAAAAGGCAAAACGCATGTTTTGTCTTTAAAAACTCGTTCCGAGTTTTTAAATTCTCGGGCAAAGCAACCTTATTTTAATAACCTTGTAATTTTTTCTATTCAAAAGACAACTTCCTTGACTTTTGTGTCTTATTATGCTATAATTTGCAATCAAAACAACATTTCATAGGTTAAAAAACTAATTAAAATTTTGTGTATTACCCTGCTATTAACTAACTGAATATTCAAGATTTTATGTGATAACGTTGTTATATAAGGGGGAAATCAAATTGGATATAAAAGAAAAAGAACATCTTGCAAAAACATTAAAGATTATAGATAAGAAGATAAAAGAAAGCCAAGAAAAACTTAAGGCAATCAGAGCAAATTTAAAGCTTGGGGTAAGTGACCTTGCTGAGAACTTTCATGACAAGCAAACAGACCTTTCTTCTATCTATAGCAGCCTTTCAGATGTGGAATCGTTAGAAAGCGAAGTATTCAAAGAAAACAAGAGATTGACTCTTCAAAAGGATCATCCATATTTTGCACGCATAGACTTTTTACCAAAAAATCGAAAAACTGTTCAAAAGGTATATATTGGAATTGGCAACCTTGTTGAAGACAACAAACTTTATGTTGCAGACTGGAGAGCCCCTATTTCTTCAATGTATTATGACTACAACCTTGGTCCCGCTAGTTTTAAAATTGGCAAGACTGAATACAGCGGAGAACTTCAGCTTAAAAGACAATATAAGATAGAAGATGGACAACTTTTGTCTTACTTTGATACCGATATGACAATCAATGATGAAATCTTGCAAGAGATTCTTTCTCACAACGTTTCAGTCAAGATGAAACAGATTGTTTCTTCAATTCAAAAAGAACAAAATGAAATTATGAGAAAAGACATTGGCGACAGCATGCTTGTTCAAGGTGTTGCTGGCTCTGGCAAGACATCAATAGCTCTTCATAGAGCCGCCTATCTTTTATACAAACATCGCGGACAAATCAAAAGCAAAGATATTTTGATTATCTCACCTAACAATGTGTTTTCAAGTTATATTTCTGAAGTTTTGCCACAACTTGGAGAAGACAACCTTGTTGAGACAACTTTTGCACAGATTGCTAGGGCTGAACTTAAACGCCCTATTCAGTCAAGAGAGAGCATGCTTGATGACATAGCAACAAATCCTAAACAAAGTTTGCTTGATGAAATATCTTATAAATCATCCTATGAATATCTTGATAGTTTGCTTAGATTTTTGAAAGGTCCATTCCTTGAGACCTTCACCCCACAAAACCTTTCTTATGTTGTCAAAGAGAACCTAGACAACTCCGTTGAGACTATTGACTTTCCAGCAGAGCAAACGAAGGAACTTTTTTTTAAAACATTCAAAGGGCTTGACCTATACGAGCGTATAAACAAGATTGCTTGGCAATATGCGATGTTGTTCACTGAAGAACGTCATTATACAAAGGAGCAAAACAAGGCATTGCGTGACAGGTTTAAACGCATACTATATAAATTCCTGCCAATTAGAGACGTCAATAAGATATTTGAAATCTTTATGGCAAGAGAAGGCTTTAAAGTGAGCAAAAAGCCTACTATAGATTACATTGACAAAGGAACTTATCTTGCAATTAAGTATTTCTTATATGGTTTTGACCATGACTTCTCTGCAAAATACCTTATTATTGATGAGATGCAAGACTTCACCCCTGTTGATATCTATCTTTTTAGAAAATTATGGAACTGCCCTTGCATTGTGGTTGGAGATGTGCATCAATGCATTGAGAAGAACCCAGCACCTGAATACTTGCAGATAACGGCAGACTTCTTGGGTTGCAGATTGCTTGAGCTTAAGAAGACTTACCGCTCAACAAAAGAGATTGCCAAGTTTGCAAATAGTCTTATAGGGCTTGATGACATTGAATTTGTAAATAGAAGTGGCAAAGAGCCTGCTTTATACAAAACGAAAAATCAAGCAAACACTATTTTGAACATTATAAACACCGAGTGTCAGGATTATGACCACATTGCCATAATTTGCAAATGCAATAAAGAAGCAGCAGCCCTTCATAAAGAACTTGCAAAGCTTGTTAAATGTACGCTGCTTAATGAGCCAGAAGATTATAACAACAGAATACTTATAACATCTTGTGCAACAGCTAAAGGCATTGAGTTTGATGCGGTTATTATCCCTAATGCTGATAACGAAAACTATAAAAATACAATAGACAAAAATATCATCTACGTTTCATCAACAAGAGCCCTGCATAAACTTTTCTTTGTAAGTGAAAAAGAACCTAGCCATTTGCTGAAAGATATTAACATTATTGAAGAATAAATTTTAAAACTATACCCTATAAAAACAAAAAAATTTACAAATTTTGCCATATTTTTGGCATGCATGTGGACAAAAATGTGGATAACTTATCAAAGTTTGTTTATAATTATGCAAAAAACCTTTTAAATTATATATTAAATAATAACTATATCAAACTTTTAAATTTTGACAAAAAAATCAATTTTAAAAAGTCAAGAAAAATATTGCAGTTTTTACAACAATCTTTAAAAATTATTTTGAAATTTGCTTGTTTTAAGCCAAATTCATGAAAAATCAATGTGGAAATGTGGATAACTTGCCATGGATAACCCCCAAAATCGTCAAAATACCCGATTTTGCATAAAAATTAACACTTATGTATAAATATTTACATGTGGATATGTGGATAACTTTTTGTGGATAACTGTATAACCCTTCACTGCTTTTTTCATAAAAATATGGCAATTTTGTAAAAACTATTTCATTTTATTTTGACTTTTTATAGCTTTGTTTTATTATTTATTTATATAAAAGTGTGGCAAACAATGTTTTTTGTATCTTCTCTATAATTTACAACCTTAAAGGAGCATTTATGAATGATAAAAAACTTATAACCCCGCGAAAATTGTCGGGTTTTATGGAACTTCCACCCTACAAGCAAGTGGTTTTTGATAAAATGATTGATAAAATTAAAAAAGTCTATCAAAGTGCAGCTTTCATGCCGCTTGATACACCTGTGCTTGAGTATAGCGAAATCTTAATGGCTAAGAGCGGCGGAGCTATTGATAAAGAAGTCTATGCCTTTAAAAAAGGTGATACCGATATTTGTATGCGTTATGACTTGACAGTTCCACTTGCAAGATATGTTGCAATGAATGCAAATGAGATTGCCTTCCCCTTCAAAAGATATCAAATTGGCAAAGTATATCGCGGCGAAAAAGCTCAAAAAGGGAGATTTCGCGAGTTTATTCAATGCGATGCTGATATTGTGGGGTTAGACGAACTGCCTATTGTGGCTGACGCTGAATGTCTTGCAATCGTTGACAAGGTTTTTAAGGCGCTTGAGCTTAAAATTCTCAACCACATATCAAACCGAAACATCCTTTTTGGGTATTGTGAAGCTTTGGGCTATAAAGATAAAACGCAAGATATCTTGACAATACTTGATAAAATAAACAAAATTGGAAAAGAAAATGCTGCGACTGAGCTTATAAGTCTTGATGTTACAGAAGAGGATTGTGAAAAACTTATAAATCTCACCTTAAAAAGCGGCAAATTTGCTGACATTTTAGATGAAATCAAGAATTTGACCGACAATGAAACCTATCAAAAAGGTGTGCAAGAGTTAAGCGAAGTTTACAAATATATGTCTGCTTTAGGCGTTGATGAAAGTTGTTATATTCTTGATATTGGTATAATTCGCGGACAAAACTACTACACAGGCACAGTTTTTGAAGCCATGATGCCAGAGCATCCTGAATTTTTGACAGTCTGTGGTGGTGGAAGGTATGATAACCTTGCGGGCTATTATACAGATAAAAAGATGCCTGGTGTGGGTTTAAGCATTGGGCTTACTCGTCTTTTTGACCTTCTCGACCAAGCAGGAATGTTGCCTGAATATAAATTAACAAATATCGACCTTCAAATAATTCCTATGGGTGACACCCTTTGTGAATGTTTGAAACTTCAAAAATTTTTCTCTAGTTTCCTTGTTTGTGATGTAAACTATGAAAATCGCTCATTCAAATCAAAAATGAAGGAAGCAAACCGCAAGCAGCTGCCATTTATTCTTATTGTTGGTGAAAATGAAATAAAGAGCGAACTATACGCCCTAAAAGATATGAATAGCGGCGAGCAATGGAGCCTGTCAAAAGAGGACTGCTTAAAAATGGTAAGCAGCAATAAAATTATATTGAATACAACCATATAACAAAAAGCACTATTTTATTTTGGGGTGCAACCCATTTAAAATAGTGCTTTTTTGATTAAAATAATTATGAAAATAGTTATCTATTTGGCAAATGATTATCCAATATCTATAACTAAAGATTTTGTTATTTTGCAAATTAAAATAGTTTCCGACTCGTCCACCGATGTCTCCACCACATCATTTTCTTCTGCCCGAACTGAAACATCCATAGCCACATCAACTCCAGGAATTGCAACTCCTACACCCCCTTCGTTTGGTTCATATTGTGTACTCGGCAATACACTAGATTGCACATATGATAATGTACCTATTAAAACATCGTTTACGCATACTTGATAATCAAGAACATACCTACGCGGTTCTATTGAAGCAGACTCAGAACTAGACTCTGTTTTATCTTTAAAAGGATAAGGGTCATTGTTAAGTGTGAGATATAAGTAAAAGCTATCTGAATTGTTTGTGTTTATCTCGACACTGCTATTTGAGTCAAGTATGCTATAATTTAAACTATTTAAATCTGTTTTATACCATACTTCTATGTCACTATCATTGTTATTAAGTGTCAATGTGTAGCCAACGGGTTCTGTTGTTTCTGCCATATCTACAACAATCTCATTTAAGTTTATCGTTGTAGAACTAGCAGCACTTATACTAATTTGCACTGTCCCAGAAATTCCTGTGTATGATAAAACATTCTCTTGAGGCACATTATCACCTGCAATAGTCCCACTGACAGATAAAACTGCACCTGCTATACTTGACTTACTACTCGCACTATATACTGTCTCCGTTGTATTGATAACATCAATTTCAATGGATACTGTTCCACTATCAGATAAAACTGTGCCTAAATCAAGCTCAAAATTTTCATTAACAAAACTTGGCAAAAAATTATCTATTGTTTCGCCTTCTGTTAAACCATTTGATATTCTTATATCTTTTATATATAGTGTTGAATTTGCTATATTGAATTGAATATCGCCTTTTAATTTTATAGTAAACCCTGATGTTGTAGCCAGCACGCCTACTAAAAGCATGCTAAATACTAAAATAAATGCTGACACTGTTGAAATTAACTTAATTTTAAAACTCATAATTTTTCTCCTTTTATTACTGGGGTAACCCCCAAATTTTTTAACTCGGCGAGCGGGCTTAAGCCCGAGAGCGAATGTGTACATTTTTGCTCTGCAAAAATGTACCAAAGGCGTCAGCCTTTCACAAACTCCGTTGGAGTTTGTACATTCGCTCTCGCGGCGAAGCCGCTCGCGATAGCCGCCTATGGCGGCTATCTTTACGCTAATAGTATACCACCCACCCCAACCCACGTCAAGCATTTTTAACAAATTTTTTAAAAATTTTTTAATTTTTTTTGTGCATGATTGAAAAAATTTTTGGTTTAAATAAAAGTAAAAAAAATTTGTATTTTAAATAGTCTTTACAGTTTATTTTTGATTAAACCCATCGCTCACAACTCTTTTGCTTGTAAAATAAGGAGTTTTTGTTTATAATATCTATATGAATAATAAAATTCGCGAAAAGTTGAAACTTTTGACTACTCAGCCTGGCGTTTACATAATGAGAGACAAAGACGGCAATGTTATATATGTGGGCAAGGCTAAGAACCTTAAAAACAGAGTTAGTCAATACTTCAGAAACTCCCCTAAGCCTTCTAAGGTTCAAACAATGGTTGACAATGTTGATATATTTGATTATTTTATCACTATGAGTGAGATGGATGCTCTTGCACTTGAGAGCAACCTAATCAAAAAATATCAACCTTTTTATAACATCCTTCTTAAAGACGGAAAGCAGTTTCCTTACATCAAAATTGATATGAAAGAGCCCTTCCCTAAGCTTGAAATTGTGAGAAAGGTTAAAAAGGACGGGGCAAAGTATTTTGGTCCATATTTTGCAGGAATTGATGCAAGAGAGATACTTAAAACTATCAATTCGGCGTTTAAAATTAGAACTTGCAATCTTAAAATCACAGAAACTTCTATGGCTAAACGTGAGTGTTTAAACTACTCGCTTGGGCTTTGTTCTGCACCCTGCACGAAACGTATATCAAAAGAAGACTATCGAAAAGAAATTGATAGAGTTATTAACTTTTTGAATGGAAATGACGAAGAAATTGAAGAAATTTTAACAAAAAAAATGCAACAGGCAGCAGAAAACGAAAATTTTGAAAATGCTATTCTTCTTCGTGATAGGCTTAAGATGATAGCAAAACTTAAACAACGTGTGGTTGCCAACCTGCCTAAAGATGTCAGCAAGGATGTATTTGCCTACTATACTGACGGCTTAAGTGGCGTTATTACCAACATGGTTGTGCGTGGTGGGAAAATTCTTGGTATCATTTCATACCCTTGTCTTGACGCTGAACTTGAAGAAGGTCAAACGCTGTTCAACTTTATTGTGCAGTATTATCAAAATCTGCTTGTGCCGAATGAAATAATACTATCGCACAACATTGAAGACAAAGAACTTTTGTATGAATTTTTCAACAAAAAGGTCAATATTATCACAAATCCGCATGGAATAAATAAAAATTTGCTTGATATGGCTCTTGTAAATGCAAAGGAATACCTAAATAAATACATTGAAAAAGAGAAACTTAAATATAATAACACCATTGGCGCTATCAAGAGTTTGCAAGAAAAATTGCACTTAAGAGAGCTGCCTGAACGTATGGAATGCTATGATATTTCAAATATCAGTGGATCAAACAAGGTTTGCTCTATGGTGGTATTCAAAAATGGAGAAGCAAGCAAAAAAGACTATCGAAAATTTAAAATCAAGACTGTAAAAGGTTCAAATGATTTTGCTTCGCTTGCTGAAGCTTTGACAAGACGTCTTAAAAGACTTGTAGAACAAAACGGCGAAAGCTTTAAAGAAAAGCCTAATCTTATCATCATTGATGGTGGCAAAGGGCAGATTTCTTCCTGTTATGAAATTTTGAAAGAATTTGGACTTGTTGATAAGATTGATATGATAGGCCTTGCAAAGAAACAAGAAGAAGTATTCTTTCCTAATCGCTCCGAGCCTATGCTTTTAAGGCCTGGCAGTGCTGAGCTTAAGCTTATTCAAAGAATAAGAGATGAAGCACACAGGTTTGCAATAACCTATCACCGAAATATAAGAACGGCAAAGATGACTAAATCTGTGCTTGACGATATACCCGGTGTTGGACCTAAAAAACGAGATGCTCTGCTGAAAGCGTTTGGCACGAGCGAAGAAGTCTCAAAGGCAAGCATTGACCTTTTGCAGACAGTACCAGAAATATCACCTGCCCTTGCAAGCACAATCTATAACTATTTTCATGAGCATCCTATTGAATACAAGGCAGAAGAATAAAAAAATTTTTAAATTATAAAAACATAATCATCAATTTTATTTATCATAAAATTTTGTAGAAAGTGACTATTTTTAACAATTTAGTCGCTTTTCTCTTATAAAAAATGTTTTAAATTTTGTTTGTAAAAAAATTAAAAATTTGTATACTAAAAACGGAGGTTAAAATATGAGAAAGATTACTATGGTTCAATATGGTTGTGGAAAGATGAGCAAATACACAATCAAATATGCACTAGAGAAAGGTGTTAAAATTGTTGGTGCTTTTGAAATCAATCCTGATATAATTGGAAAGGATATTTCAGAGCTTATTGATAGTGACAAGAAACTTAATGTTAAAGTTCAAGATGCAAGTGAATTTGACCAGTTTTTGCAGACACATGATGTTGACATTGCAATCATTACTACAACGAGCGTTTTTGCTGAAAACTACCCTGCATTTGAAATATGTGCTAAAAATGGCGTCAATGCAATTTCTACTTGTGAAGAGGCCTTCTATGCACAAAATTCTAACCCAAAACTTACTAAAAAACTTGATAAACTTGCAAAAGAAACTGGCTGCACAATTTGCGGAAGCGGCTATCAAGACGTTTTCTGGGGCAACCTTATAAGTGTTATTGGTGGAGCAACTCACAAAATTGTTAAAATTAAAGGTAGGTCTAGCTATAACGTTGAAGACTATGGTGTGAGCCTTGCTAAAGTTCATGGTGTGGGCTTGACGAAGGCTCAATTTAAAAAAGAAATTGCTGACCCTGAGAATATCTCTGATGAAGAGCTTAAAAAACTTATTAGTGCTGGGAAGTTTGCACCTTGCTATATGTGGAATGTGAATGGTTGGCTTTGTGCTAAACTTGGGCTTCATGTGACAAGACAAACTCAACGTTCTGTGCCACAGATTGCAGAAGAAGATTTGCACTCTGATACACTTAACATGAACATTCCTAAAGGACATTGCTCGGGTCTTAGCGCTGTTGTTACAACTGAGACAAAGGAAGGCACAACCATTGTAAGTGAATGCATTGGCAAGGTTTACGGGCCAAATGACTATGACTGCAATGACTGGACTATAGAAGGCGAGCCTACAACCCGAGTTGTGATTGAAAGACCATCGACGGCTGAGCTTACTTGTGCAACTGTCATTAACCGCATTGTTGAAGTGCTTGTTGCAGAACCTGGCTACACCACTACCGACCAGATGCCTGAAAATATTTATAAGGCACACAATCTTGACAAATATATTGAAATTGTTGATGTTTGTGAAGATGAGCATTGTGATGGACATTGCGGACATCATCATGACTGCGGATGCGAAGAATAATAAATGATATTTTGTTTTTTAGTCCGCATGCAGATTAGAGAAAGTTTGAGCGGGAAACAAAGCTTTTATATTAGAAAAATTGGAGCGTGAAATAGCGGCGATTGAAAGTGCACGCAAAAAGCGTGCGAAAAAGCGGAACGCTTTTTTCAAAAATTTTAAAGACTTTAAAATTTTACTTTCAATCGCTTTTGCAAAGGAGAAAAAAATGAACAAAGGTTATTTTATATCATTTGAAGGTGGAGAAGCCTGCGGAAAAAGCACACAAATCAAGAAACTTAAAGAGTATATTTCTACTCTTTCTCAAAAAGATAAATTTATATTTGTGAGAGAGCCTGGCGGAACGCCACTTACTGAAGAGCTGAGAAGACTTATTTTAAACTATGAAATAGACAAACCACTTCCTATGACAGAGCTATTGCTCTTCTGCGCGGCAAGGGTTGAAGATGTTGAAAAATGCATAAAGCCTGCTCTATCTCAAGGCAAGATTGTTATTGCCGACAGGTTTTATGATTCAACGATTGCATATCAAGGAATGGCAAGAAAGGTTATGAGCAGTGAAGACATACTTGACCTGACAAAAAAGATTATTGGAGATGTCAAGCCAGACCTAACCTTTTATCTTCAAATTTCACCAGAAGAAGCCTTTAAAAGAAAGTCTAAGATGAGTGAAGGGCTTGATAGAATAGAGCAAGAAGGCATAGAGTTTCACAAGGCAGTAGCAAAAGGTTACGACTATATTTCATCAATAGAAAAAGAAAGATTTTATGTGCTTGATGCAAATAAATCACCTGAAGAAATTTTTGATGAAATAGTCACTGTTTTGAGGACAAAAATAGGTTCTTATTTAAAATAACAACAAAAAACGCATTAAAAACAAATTTTTAATGCGTTTTTTTGTTTAATATAAGTTTTTACTTAATTTTTAATTTAATTTTATTGCAATAGTCGTTATAATCAAAATCTGCATATTTTCCATCTTCTGATATAACAACCATATTAGGTTTTTTACCAGCAATAAGTTTAAGTTTGTCAATCACTTCTTGATAGGTTATTGACTTATAAAGATTTTCATAATAGTCATATTCTTGATCGCCTAGAAGCTCTCCAAATCTATCAAAATCACTATAATTTTTATCTGCTTGATTAAAAATTCCAAGTTGGTCAAATTTTATTCCCCCAATATTTTTATTTATTCTATTAACAAAGCGCTCTTCTGTGATTTCATTAAATATTGAAGAAATAAACTCATGATAAACTTCTATTATCCTATCCAGATTTGTTTCTGCACAATTAACACTAAATGAAAAGTAAGTTGTATCAACATATTGTGTTATTCTTGCCGAGCAACTATAGCATAGCTCTTGTTTTTGCCTGAAAAAATTGAACGCAACTTCATTAAGTAAGCCTGACACAACTCCATTGACTGCAGAATTTCGTCTATCGTAAAAAGCGGTTTTTTCTCGCTTTTCTAATTTGTAGTCAAGGCATATAAGCCCTTTACCCTTTTCATAAGGTTTTGAATAATAGTAATGCGGGCCTTTGTCGCCTAAGTTATCAAGTCTTGAAAATCCCTTTTTGCCAAGTGGCTTAATTCTAGTTGAAATATATTTATCTATTAAAGCTTCCACTTCATCCTTTGTGATATTGCCGACAACGTTTACTATCAAGTTTTCTTTGTTTATAAAGGTGTAAATAAATTTCTTTATATCATTAAGAGTTATTCTAGAAAGGCTTTCGAGGCTGCCCGCAGGTGAATACTCATGATTTTGAATTTCTTTATTCTTTGCTTGATTTTTATCTAAAATTAAAGCTAAAAGTCCACCATTTGTCTGACGTCTTGTGCTTATTTCGTCACTTATAATTTTAGATTCTGACTCAAACTGCTTTTGTGAATATATAATTCCGTCAAACGGATCTGTTAAAATGTCCACTGCTCCGTCTATCTCTTTGTTGGTGGCACAAGCAATAAACGTCATTTCGCTAAAAGACGTAGATGCATTGAAATATTGATACTTTCTGCGAAGCTCTGTGCGTTCTTCCCTTGAATGTCTCTTAGTTGAAAAGCCCATTAAAACGTGTTCGCAAAAATGAGCAAGACCTGCTTTCCCTATTGGGTCATTATTCCCACCCGCTTTAAAATGGAGTTCCATCACTACACCCTTTATATCTGGGATATATTCGTATAGCACAATGATTCCATCTTTACTTTTAAAAATTGATTGTTCCATAGCTCTCCTTATATACTAGAAAAATCACAAGACAAGTCTTGTGACATCCCTTTTAAAAAATCATTTAATCTTTATCGCTATCATTTTTTAGTTTTAGATTGGCTTTCTTTTGGAATTTTCCATCTTTTTTATAAACTACAAACTTTGTATCTTGATTTTTGCTGAGTTCTTGAACCCTTGCAAGAGCTTCTTCTTTGGTCTTTTTGCTGTCGATAACTCTTGCGGCACCGTCCTTCTTAATCTTCCACAATTTATCTTCTTTGTCAAAAACAACTCTATAGACAGATTTTTTTGTTTTTTCTTCTGTTTCTTGTTCTTCTGCCTTAGGCTCTTCCTTCTCGGCCTTTGTAGTGGTTTTCTTTGCAGGTTTCTTAGTCTCAGCCTTTGGCTCTTCCGAAGCTTTCTTTTCTTCTGTTTTTACTTCCGCTTTTTTTGTTTGTTTTGTTGTTTTTGCTTCGGTTTCTTTTGCAGTCTCTTCTTTCTCAGTTTCAACTTCTTGTTTGGTTTCTACTGCCTTTTGTTCTTCCTTTTTATTTTCCTTTACCTTATCTTTTTTCTTTTTTGTGAATGGCCACATAATCTTTTCTCCTTTTAAATTTATTTTGTTTATTTAACTTATTTTTATTATACCATCATTATTAAAATTTTTCAATACCTTTTTATTTTTTTATAAATAAAATTTTTATTTTTTCAATTTATTTTTATTTTTAATTTTTTTATGCTATCATATCTTCATAAGGAGTTTTTTATGAAAAATATTGGCACTATTTCTTGGGGTATAAAAGCACCAATTATTCGACCGGGAGATGACCTTGTTGAAATAACTTGTGATAGCGTTATGAAGGCTGTTAAAGAAGGAAAAATTAAACTTAAAGACAGAGATATCGTGGCTGTGACTGAAGCGGTAGTTGCAAAAAGTCAAGGAAATTTTGCCACCGTTGATGACATTGCAAAGGACGTGCGTGAAAAAATGGGTGAAGGCACGGTTGGCGTGATATTCCCCATCCTTTCAAGAAATCGTTTTTCAAATATTTTAAAAGGTATTGCTAGGGGCTGTGACAATTTGATTATTCAACTTTCTTATCCTTTTGACGAAGTTGGAAATCCGCTTGTATCTATAGATAAATTGTATGAAAAAGGTGTTACAAACTTTAACAAAACTTATACTGAAAAACAATTCTACAAGCTTGTTGGAAAGATTGAACACCCTTTCACTGGACTTGATTACATTGACGTCTATAAGAAAATTTGCGGTGAAAATTGCAGAATAATTCTTTCAAATGACCCAACAACTATTCTTAAATATACAAAGAAAGTTATTTCTGCGGACATTCATTCTCGACATAGAAATAAAGATTTACTTTTAAAACGTGGAGCAAAAAAGGTTATAACTCTTGATGAAATTCTCAATCATTCCATAAACGGAAGCGGCTATAACGAAGAGTTTGGCGTGCTTGGCTCCAACCTTTCAACCGATGAAAAATTAAAACTTTTTCCAAGAGATACTAAAACCTTTGTGAAAAAGTTGCAAAAAAGGTTATGCGAAGTTAGCGGCGTTAAAATGGAATGCATGGTGTATGGTGACGGCGCATTTAAGGACCCTGTTGGTGGCATTTGGGAGCTTGCTGACCCTGTTGTTTCACCTGCATACACAAGTGGGCTTACAGGAACACCTAATGAAATAAAACTTAAATATGTGGCTGACAATCAAATTGGAGACCTTAAAGGTAAGGCGGCAGAAGAAGCCATCAAAGAAATAATAAATAAAAAGAGCAAAAACCTTAAAAATCAAAACGTTTCACTTGGAACCACTCCAAGACGCTACACTGACCTGCTTGGCTCACTTGCTGACCTTACAAGTGGAAGTGGGGATAAAGGCACCCCTATAGTGTTGATAACCGGTTATTTTAACAATTACGCCGACGAATAAAATTATAAAAAAATTCACTATTTGATTTAGTGAATTTTTTTGTTTAATTATGTTTTTTATAATTACACTCTTCTCCAATAATAAAGCCTGTATGTGTCTGACAGCAATGTTATATAATTGCCACTAAACTCAGATGCTGTTATTGTGATTATATCTGTAGAGAAGTCTTCTTCGTCACAAACTTCCCATGAAATTGAAGGATTCTCAAAATCAAGTAGTGTTAGAGAACTACGGTCTTGAAAAGAATTTAGCCCTATAGTTTCTATTGTATCAGGAATATTATATACCTGTCTTAGCCTAGTGCATCTACAAAACATGCAACTTGGAATGCCAGTGATTTTGCTATTTAAACCAAAATCTACCGTTTGCAGCCTTGTGCAATCTTGAAAGGTGTTTGCCCCTAACTCTGTGATGCTGTTGCTATCGCCAAAGTCTACGCTCGTCAGGTTGGTGCAAGCCATAAATATTGCCATACCCATATCCGTCAAGTTGCTATTATTCGCAAAGGTTACCGAGCTGATATTTGTAGCAGTAAACGCCCATAAGGCTATTGACGTCACGCTTGATGGTATTGTTAAATTTCCAGACAAACTTGAGCACCAACCAAATGCTGACTGTCCGATAGTTGTTAGCCTTGATGGAAGGGTTAAGCTTTGAAGGCTTGAACATTCATAAAAAGCTCCGGTGCCTATAGACGTTAAACGTGATGGCAAATTTATTTCTTGCAATGATGAACAGCCGTTAAATGCTGATGAGCCGATAGTTGTTAAATTACTTGGAAAGTTTATGCTTTGAAGATTTGAGCATTCATAAAAAGCTGATGAACCTATTGATGTTATTGTGCTAGGAAGAGTTACAGCTGTGATTGTGGTATTTTGATAAAATGCTCTAGAGCCAACCGATCTGACTGTATAGTCATCACCTTCTATATACAAGGTCTCGCCATCCACAACCACTGTGGAATAGGAACTCGGAATTACTACGTTAGTCTCGCTTCCGCTATAAGAAGCCACTGCTGTGTTTGAAAATGTGAAACCTTCTATCACATTGTATTCAACTTCATAGGACACTGAGCCGCCAATGTTTATCTCTACATTTCGACTTGCCCACACTCCTATAACCATTAAAGAAAATATAAGCGAGATAGTTATAAAACATATTGACAATTTTAATTTTAGACTCATACGCTCCACCCTTTTTTAATATCCTTTTGTGCCGTAGGCACGTGCTATAAAAATAAAATTAATATATCTATATATTACCCTCCCCGCAACCCTTGTCAAGTAATTTTAACAAATTTTTTTTAAAATTTGTATTTTTTAAATATATGATTTGAGAGCGGAGATAAAATTTATTTTTTTAATTTACTAATCGGACATTCGCCAAGCGTCAGGCTTGTGGCATAGCCACTTTTTGTCGTCCACTGTTTCTATAATGCCGGGTTTATCAGTTCTGGTATGTGGATAAGTCCTTGTGCAACTTTTCACTTTTCATTCTTCACTTTTCACTCCCGCGTCAGCGGTCTGTCGCCAAGCGTCAGGCTTGTGGCTTAGCCACTTTTTATCGTCAAGTATATCCATAACGCTTAGTTTTATTTGTTCCATCAATTTCGTTTTTATCGTTAGTGGGTCTATAACGCTAAATGCTGATGGTTCCACTTCAATAAATTTTTTCTTTTGCTCTTCTAACTTTTCTTTTCAATATTACAAAAAATCCATATAGAAAATAACTATATGGATTTTTTGTAAACTTAAAAATAAAAGAAAAAACACATTATGTCCAACTATTTATGTCAGAATTTCTTAAAATCTCTTGACGGAGACGCATATATTCGTCATAATCTATAACGCCATTTTGATATAAACTTTTTGCGTCTTTAAGCTTGCGATATTGCTCTGATGAGTTGTCTATACGGTTGTAATATATTGCACCATAGTCTGAACCGATGCCAACGAAATAGCCTACAATCGTTAAAATAACAAAGATAAATCCGCCAAAGAAAAATTGCAGGATTGCCACGCCAACAATGAGCCATACATGGTCGATAAGTTCTTCTTGGCTGTAGCTTGCAAAACTCGTAACTTTCAGCCCAACTATAAAACCAATTATACCAACGACTGAAACAATAATGCAACTTATAAGTATCTTTGTTCGATTGCCATCATAGTCATAGGTTGTGTCTTGGAGAAGGTCCCCACTTCTAACGGCAAACACAATGCCCAAGATTGCCATTGATATTACGCAAAGCACTCCAAAGACAACCGATAAATAGCCAGACCACAGAAACCACTTGTTTTTTGAATTTCCGTTTTTATAACGTGCAAAGACTGAGCTTGTGTATTTATCGTCAATGTGTTCATCAATCTCTAGGTCTTCTGGTTTTATATTGTTAGGAATTGAGTCTCTAAGTTCTTCCTTAGCTTCATCTCTTAATTTGTATTTTTCTTCCATGCCATAATTATAGCATACTTTTTATTATTTGTAAAGGCATTGCTTATTTTAAACTATAATTCGCTCACCCCTGAACTTGCAAAGATTTGTGAGCACTTCATATTCGGTGCTTTCAATAAGTGGAGCAAGTGTGCTTGCGTTATTTATTATCATAACACTGTCGCCTAACTTGCAATTAAGGTCGGTAACGTCAACCATAAAGGTGTCCATGCAGATATTCCCCGTCGACTGAGCTTGTTTCCCCCTGATTGTAACAGATAGTTTATTAGATAGTTTTCGTGGCAGCCCGTCACCATAGCCAAGCGGAATAGTAGCAATGGTGATATCTTTCTCGGCGGTATAGCCACATAGATAGCCAACATGCTCGCCCTTAGAGACCTGCTGAATATCTACAACCGTGCTTTCAACCGAAAGGACGGGCTTGACAAATTCATTGCCATAGCCATATGCTTCAAGACCTACCCTAAACATATCGACGTCAAGCCCTTCAAAGATGCTGCGACCGCCACCCACATGCTTTATAGTATGCCACTCTTTTGGAATTAGCTTGATAAAATTAAAGAATTTTTCTTTTTGTTTTTCAGTGTAGTCTCTATCAGTTGTCAGAGAAGAAAAATGGGTATAAATGCCAGCAAGTGGTATATTTTTCTTTTTCAAAAATGTGATTACCTTTATAAGTTCTTTCTCGCTTTTAACGCCATATCTATTCATGCCTGTATTTAAGCATAGATGCATTTTGGGCGTTAATTGGTATTTTTCTGCTGTTTTTACTATCTTTTTTGCATCTGAATATGAAAATAGTGCAAAAGAAACATCATTTTGCATGCATACCTTATAATCTTCACATGCACCAAAGACTATCACATCCTTTTTGGTATATCTCTTGGCAAGTAGCCCTTCGCTTTGATTGGACACGCCAAAATAGTCAATTTTATCATTTAAAATTGACAGGATTTCCTTCATTCCATGTCCGTAGGCGTTTGCTTTTATCATCACGCAAATCTTATGCCCTGCAATTTCTTCTATTTTTTCAACATTTTGAATTAAATTTTTGCTATTTAAATAAATTTTTGAGAACATAACATTATATATTCTTAAAAATTGTTTTATGTTTAATAAATTTGCGATTTTAGTGGAATGTGAAGCATAAAAAATGCCTAGCAGCCGCAATCATTCACATGATTGTGAAAACGCTTAAAAAGCGTTTTGCGACTTTTAAATTTCAAAAGTCGCACTGCTAGGCAAAGTAAACATATTTTTATGATTTATATCTGTAAAAATTTATTAAAACCGCATATAAAAACCTATTGAACTTTAAGCGTATTGCGAGCCAAGTTTTATTGTTCCGTTGATGCCATTTCCATAGATTATTTCAAGTTCTTCCTGGCGTTTAAAAAATCTATTTGCGTTTTCATTAAATCTTTTGATATCTTCATCTGTCACATCATCGCCTACAATATAGATATCACTTATATTAAGACTATAGATATCTTCAGTGAACATTCCATTTAGGTGAGAGGCAAAGAAAGAGTTTTCTATTTCGTCTGAAAATACAGAGAATCCATATAGCAGGTTTGAATTGTATGGAAGCCCATAGATATCGCAAATGGTTGGAAGAATATCATAGGTGTTACAGAAAGTATCAACCACTTGACCTTCACCCTGTGTTAGAGCTGGGCTGTAAATCATAAAAGGAATATTATATGCAAAGGTGTCTTGAAAATCTGCCTTTTCAATACCTTTAACCTTCAAGCTTAAATCATGATAGTATGCATTGTGGTCGGCAAAGAGAACTATAGATGTGTTATCGCTTAGTCCTCGCTCTTTAAGTTCTGTTATCAAGTTGGCAACTGTGCGGTCAAGGTCAATAAAGGCTGATTTATAATAATAGAAATGCTGATAATCGCTTTCATTTTCAGGTATTGTGAATGGAGTATTTTCTTTAAGCCATACAGAATATTCTTCTAAATTTTCATCAAATGTTTGATAATATTCTTCATAGTAAGGATTTCTGTAAGTATAAGGTCCATGCGTTGACATAGTAGCTATAAACGTCATAAATCTGTCAGTATCTGGTAAGATATAGTCCATTAGGTTTGATGTAAAATCAAAGTCCGTCACCCATTTCCCCCAACCTTCTTGTTGTTGCGCTCCTGTGTAATCTTCAATCATATACATATAATCAAAACCTAAACCGTCAATATGAGTTACATCTCTATTATAAAACTCTCTAGTATTTTGATGCACATAGGTGGTGACAATATCTTCACTAGCAGCAGTGGCTTTAAAAAGCTTAGGAAGAGCATAGTCAAAATTATAACCATTTTCAAACGCTTCAGTGATTGAAATATTTCTTGGCGTTGAACCGTTTAAGACTATGCCTTCGCTGTTGTTTGTTCTGTTTCTAGCATGAAAGCCTGTGAAAGATATTGAATTATTGCCAGTGGCTATAGAATATAATGTTGGCGTGTTGTATGGGTCAATGGCAAACCAGTCCATACTTTCACACAAGATTACAATCAAATTATCACCATATAATGGAGCGTCTGGATTTTCTGCTTGATAGCCTGCATCTATAAAATCTTGATAATATTCAATATCGTCTTCACTAGCATCTCCATTGAATATAAGGTTGAGGACACTCTTTGTATAAAATCCATAATTCCCGAATTTTTTGAAGGCATCAAGTTTGAATTGAAAATTGTCCCACAAATATTTATCACTGCTTTCAATCTCAGATTGCCCTGCTTCTGCCCCTGAGAGTGTGAATTGCTGGGTTTCGTATAAACCTAGCCCCATAGACCAACAAAGGATAGTGAAGGCAAGCACAATAACAGGCATTGAAAAATTTTTTATTGTGATTGTCTTTTTGTTTTTCTTAACTAGTAGCACAGTTACAGTTACAATAAGTGCAAATATGGCAAAATTTAAGAAAACGCCGCCCCAGTCAATAACATCAACCGTGATTGCAGAAGTTGCTTCACCACCTAAATAAAACAAATCAAAGGACAAAATATCGCCAAAGATGTTATACATTGTTGAGTTTGCTATATTTAAAGCACATTGCACAAATAACAAAAAATAGTATACAATTTGCATGGCTATTTTGTTATGTACAACATAAATTAAACCTGCAAGCATTAAAATTATAGCTAAATCAAATAAAAAATATGATGGAAGAACCATTAGAGAACCATCAACAGTTTTAAAGCCCAAATACAAAAAGTTTGCCATCTCAAAAATTATAGCAAATACCATAAATAAAAATGGCAAGATAAAATTATTTGTGGAAATTTCTTTTTCTTTAATCTTCATAAGCCTTATTTAGTTTACCCAATATTTAACGATATTTTGTATTATACACTATTTCTATTCAAATGTAAATAGAAAATATATTTTATCATTATTATTTGTTATTTTTTATGATTATATAAATAAAAAAAGCGTTCTGCAACGCTCTTTTTAAATTTATGCCTTTTAGCCAATTACGAGTGGAACTATAATTCCGGCAATAACTATAAGAAGGCATATAACATATAATACTTTCCATACCATTTGCTTTGATCTTACATATCTCCAAGCAAGAATTGAAACAATAACAATCATAATGGCAGTAGCTACGCCTTGAAGTGCATGTACAACTGTTGCATTTACGCCACATGCTGATAAAACAAGTGACACAGCGTATAAGAATGTTACGGCTACTATTGTCCAGAATGATACCTTATTGAGTCCCCACACGCTGCTCTTTTTTGAGCTTGATGATGAGCTTGAACTCTTTGAAGATGATGATTTTTTAGTTGCCATTTATCTATCCTCCTAAAGTATATTATACTATCATTTATTTTGATTGTCAATATATTGCCATATTTTCTTATCAAATTATTTAAAAAAATTTTTATTTTTTGGATGGTTTTTCTTCTTTGATCTCTTCTATTTTATCACTTTGCATCAAAAGGTATGGTATGTATTCTTCCCAGCGGTAACTACGCACAGGCATAGGACGATGACCTGAAAAATATAGCACTAGAGCGGGTTTTATGCCATTATAATCATCAGCAAACCTGTAGCCAACAAGTTTGCCTGATAAAATCAACTTTTTTATTTCAGCGTGATAATTATAGTAACTCATATTATTAGTATTATTTAATTTTAAAAATTTATTTATTAAATCATAATTTAAAAGCTATCCTAAAGCTATATCAAGAATCATCATAAGCACAAAGCCAACTATAAATCCCCAAGAGCCGATATGCCCAGGGTGCGAATTTTTTGCGTCTGGCAGGAGTTCTTCTGCAACTACAAAGAGCATTGCACCTGCTGAGAAAGATAAGAACCAAGGCATTAAGTGCGAAAGAAGTTGTGCCAGATATATTCCAATAATCGCCATAATTGGCTCGACCAAGCCGCTGAGCGTGCCAAAAAGAAAGGCTTTTTTGTTTGAGCCAAGTTGCTCTTTCATAGGAAGGCTGACTGCGGCACCTTCTGGCAGATTTTGAAGACCTATGCCTATGGCAAGCCACAAAGCCGAGTAAAAAGCCGACATCTGCCCTGCAAGGTAGGCGTTGCCAAGAGCTAGACCCACCGCGAGTCCTTCTGGAATATTGTGAATAGTGACCGCTAAAAAAAGCTTGCTTGATTTGCTTAACCCACGTCTTTTATGAGAAAATTCGCTGTTTTTATCGCTATTTTTATCTTTTTTTAGGAAATATGGTATAATTTTATCCATAATTATTAAAAACAGGCAGCCTAAGATTATGCCAATGGCAGCGGGCAAAAAGTTAAGATTACCCATTGATGAGGACTGCTCAATAGAAGGCAGAATTAGTGACCACACAGAAGCTGCGATCATAACGCCAGATGCAAAACCTAGAAAAAGACTGCTTAGTTTTTCACTCACCTTATGTTTGAAAAAAAATACCACTGCAGAGCCTAGGGTTGTCATTAAAAATATAAATGCTATTGATATGAATGTCACTAGAAAGCTGTTCACTTTAGTTCCTTTTTTCGCACTTCCCCTAATATCAATATAAAAACTTTAAGGTGAAAGTGTGAAAAAAAAGACCTAAAATTTTTAGGTCTATTTTTTCTAACTTTTTAAAAATTTATCTTTATATGATGTTATAACTAAGCTATAATCTCTAGCTAAAGTGTCTGGCAGCTGCTTAAAAGATGTATGTTTTTTGCAAAGTGGCAAGTGTTCTTGATAATCTTGCTGTGAATTTTCGCTAGCTAGTTTTGGGTTTGTCAAATCTTCTATCTTTGTTGTATCTTTATGTATAATTGGTTTCCATTTTACAGGAATAAAGCAACATAAAATTAGCAAAGGTATATTTATTAAATCAAACCACGGCCAACAGAATAAATATAAAACTTGTTTTAACTTTGAGCATTTGATGTGCTTACTTTCTTTGATTAGTATTAAAATACCTTGTAGAAAGTTCATCAAATACGTTGATAAAATGCTGCTTCCTATTGCAGTTAGCCATGACATATATGGCAGTGGCTGGTTGCTCGCTAAGGTTATAATTGCAGAGGTTATTGGATAAATTGCACTTATGATAAGTTTAAATAAAGCATTAGGAGAAACATAGGAAAGCATATCATAATTTGCCCACTTTTTGCCTTTTTTGCAAGTGAACATACCTTTGACAAGACGTGTGAAATATTTGAAAAATACAACAAGTCTGCCACGCGTCCAACGCATCCTTTGTCTGAACGCTACAAAGAAGTTTGTTGGTTGCTCATCATAAAATTCTGCAGCTTCACAGTAACCTATTTCAACACCCTTGCTTACGCAGTTCATAGTAAATTCTGTGTCTTCGGTTAGCGTATGGAAATGCCATCCATCTTTTAGCAAGTCTGATGAAACACAGTAGCCAGTGCCTGCTAGGTGTGTTGCTGAGTGACAAATCTGTCTTGGACGGTGTCTTGTGAGAATGCTTCTTCCAAAGTGAAAGCCATAAGCTGATGATATGACGTTGGTTGAAAAGTTTTTTGTGTTGCGGTAACCTGTTACCACCCCCCCCGCCTGTTTTACCATTGCCTTGTTCATCTCGCGGACAAAGTTTGCATCAACAACATTGTCGGCATCAAAAACTATATAGCCGTCAAAGGACTCTATTCCATAATCTCGCTTTATATTTTCAAATAAAAACTCAAGTGCCCAGCCTTTTCTTGCTTTGCTTGGGTCAAATCTTTCATAACATACGGCGCCTTTTGAGCGGCATATCTTTGCTGTGTTATCTGTGCAGTTATCCGCCACCACAAATATTGTTATAAGTTTTTTATCATAATTTTGTTTATTTAGCGAGTCAAGAAGGTTCCCTATAACCCTTTCTTCATTTCGCGCCGATATAATTATTGCATATTTTTTCTTTACATCAGTCTCTTCATATACCTTACTTTTGCCAAAGAAGCCTAAGATGAGATATACCACATTGTAGGCATAGAATAAGCCAAGCAGTGTTACGATAACTGATGTTACTATATCTAATGTTGCCATAAACTTTTATTTTCCTGTGTTAAATTCTTTCTTTTGTGCGTTGATTGCCTTGACGATGCTATTTATAACCTTATTTTTGTTAAGCCACCAGTCACGGCACCACACTCTCATAATCTTCCAGCCACGAGATTCAAGGAATTTATTGCGATAGACATCACGCTCCATAATTGAATCACTGCTCTTAAAGGCTGCATAGTCACATTCAATGCCCAGAAGATATCTATCAATGGTCTTATCATAAACTGCAAGTGAAAGTTTATAATCGGTGCTGCCTAGGTTGGTCTCAACGCTGTAGCCAAGTTTTGCAAGCTCATCCTTGATATACTTTTCAAGGTTATTTTCAACTATTACCTCATTTGTTTCAGGCAGTGCTGGCTTGAAACTATTTAAAATATACTCCGCTTCTTTATTTTTCTTATTAGAAATCGCACGAACATATTTAAGATAGCTCTTGAAAATCTTAGGACCTGCATTCTTTGTGCCTTCAACGGCTAGTTCTTCTGGCTCTATACTCGTGACAACATATATTTTCTCTTTTGCACGAGTGATAGCAACGTTAAGCCTGTTCTCTCCACCTTCAACAGAAAGTGGGCCGAAGTGAGCAACAACTTTGCCATACTCATTTCTTGCATAACCTATTGAGAATATGATTATATCACGTTCATCACCCTGAACATTCTCAAGATTTTTGATAAAGATTGAAGTGTCTTCGCCATTTTCCTTTCTATTCTGCTCTCTTATGTATGCATCACGGAAGGTGGTATCCTTGTGACATTCTTTATCAATAGCATCTTCAATGGCGTTCTCTTGCTCTGTGTTGAAAGTGATAATACCTATTGAGCTTTTATTTTTCTTATTCTTTATAAGTTTTTTGAGCAAGGTCACAATCGCTTGTGCTTCTTCTTCGTTATGGCGGTTAATCCACCTGCCATTGACTTTTATTCGCTCAATTGGTTTGTTTCCAACATTTTTTGATATATTTGGTGCAATTTGAAGTTTGCCATCATAAAAGGCATAGTTTGAGAAGTTGATAAGCTCTTCATTCTTGCTTCTATAGTGGTATGTTAGGTTTGTGCTTGTATAGCGTGACGTTGCAAGGTCAAGCAAGCTTTCTACTTCAAGAGCCGCTTGGGTTGCAAGGTCTATATCATCATCGCTGTCGTTGCCAAGATATCTCTTCACAAAGGTTGCTGTTGGGCGAAGCTGTTTCGAGTCACCCGCAACAACTATAAACTTTCCCCTATAGATTGTTGGAAGTGTGTTCTCTATGAATACCTGGCTGGCTTCGTCAAACAATATGATATCAAACATATTGCGTTTGAGCGGGAATATTGTTGAGACGCTTTCCGGTGACAAAAGCCAACATGGGAACAATTTGAGAAGATAATCCCCATAGAGTTCCATCATCTTACGTATTGGCATAAGTGCCTGTTGTTTTGTGATTTGATAGAGATAGTTTTTATTGTCTGGGTCACTGTTGAAATGCTCTACATACTCATCTTTAAACTTATCTATTGCAATCTCACTTGAAATGCGTTTTTCATCCGCTTTTAGTGATACAATTCTGTTGCGTATATTTTCAAAGTCAATAATCTTTGAAAGTTTTTCTTTGTTTAGTTCTTCATAAGTCACTGCTTCGTGATAGATTCTTATCTCTAAAATTCTGTCGACTATATCTTGGAATTGTCTTAGATTTTTAGCATTTGTGAATGCAAAGTTGAGAATAGTTTTCTCGTCGTCTGTAAGCCCTTGAAGTGAAACATTGACGTCACGTATTTCAACATAATCGTCAAGTGCATTGAGTAGAAGCTTTAAGAAAATTGTGTTGCCATTGACGATATTGTCAACAGTCATCAAATACCCCTTTCTATCAAGCACTTTTTCAAGCAGTGAGTAGTTGCTGATATAATTTTTGATATCATTCAAGGTGCTTTCAAACTGCTGGGAAATCTCTTTTTCTTTTTGATTTAAGTTATGTTTAACAAATGGGTATGCTGGGAAGATGACCTTTGACCAATTAAGAGCGTTGTGCAACTTTGGATAGTCTATCTTTGAAATCATTTTGACAAGTGGCTTGATATCTTTGCTGTCTTCAATGTCATTTTCAAGCATATATACCATAAGTTGACGTGCGTGTGGATGCTTTGCTGTGTCAAATGGTATGATAGTCTTTTGAATGAGACCATTTAGATATGTTTTCATCTGGTTGATTACATGGATATCAACATCGGCTCTGATATGGTCAATAAGTGGGTTTGTTTTCTTAAGCTGTATGTATCTATAATAAAGTGCAGCTTTATTCTTCTCTTTTATCACGCGAATGGTTTGAAATAGACGCTTATAGTCCATCTTCATTATTTCATGATTTTTTAGCATCTGCTTGTATAGCACATAGTCATTGCTAGTTTTGCCAATGCGAGCAGAGTTTGCATACATCTCTTGGAGTGTCAGTCCAAAAGGAGTTTTTGTAAAGAGTGTGTCTGAAATAACTTGCAGGTCACGGACTTCCTTTTGAATATTCTCTTCAACTATGTCATATTCATTATTTTCTTCTTTTGCATGGTATGAGCCCATCACAACCTGATGCATTTTGTTGCAACGTTCATAAAATTCCACTTTGTTTTTCTCTGCATCTGTTATGAACATACACTTTGAATTTAGATTTTTTAGACGATTAAATACAACATCAAGTGCCGCCTTCTTTTGAGAGACAACAAGCACTCTCTTATTTTTGCAAAGTGCATCTGAGATGATATTTACAATGGTTTGTGACTTACCTGTTCCTGGTGGTCCATAGATGACAAGGTTGCCTGACTCATTAAGTTTTGCAATGGCACTCTCCTGTGCATAGTCAAGGTCGTTTATTGTGTATACCCTTGAGTCAACTTTTTTAAGCTTTTTGCTTTGTTTGCCTTGCAGAAGTTGGTCAATCGCATCGCTTGAAAGTCTTTTCTTCTCAAGAAGAGAATAGTCATTATAAATTGCATTTGCGAGTGGAAACCTTCCTATAACGCAGGCATTGACAATTTTTAATCCTTCATCTCTGAATGATGGCTCTTTGATGCTGTCAAATCTTACAAGACCTTTGTTTGTTTTCTTCGCGTCATATTCAAATTTAAAGCCATAAGCTGAAAGATAGTCAAGAACATCGCCCACATTTTTTAGCTTATAGTCAACAAGGTTGTCAAACTCCATGATAAGCCCTTCATAATTAAGGCGGTGCTCCTTTGCATAGGCAAGAAGCATAACCTTATTTATTTGAATAAGCTCGTCATGTTTTGCTTCTATTGACACTGTTTGGTCATCTTCAATATTTATTGTGACAGGGAAAAGGATAAGTGGCCCTTTGATTTGAATGTCTTTGCTAAGCTGCCCAACAACAAAAGGATAGCCGATAAACATCTCATAACGACCTGTTTCCTTTGCAAACTCTTCAATTTCTCGCTTTAAAGATTTAAGTTGATTAACTTGTGAAAGAAGAAGTTTTTTCATCTCTTCCTTTTTCACTCTTTCGCGGCGAAGATTTTCACTTCTTATCTCTTCAGTTGACAATCCTTTTGTGTCAACAAAAGATGCTTTAATCTTTGTTTCAAGATTAAAGTTTTTTGCAAGTCTTTCTTTTGCATCCTTTCTTATCAGTGCATAACTTGAACGTTTGCCCTTCCAGAGAAATGTGAGAAATTCATCGAGTTCATCGGCATCATCCCCAATTATTGCACCAATATCATAGGCATATTTTTTACTTAAATTTTTAGAATATAAGCTTCTATTTTTTCCGCTTATTTCTATAAGTCTTTCTTTGTAATATGTATAAATTGATTTCATGCTTCTCTTCCTATTTGATAAATTATTACATATATATTTTAACAAAAAAAATAAATATTTCAATAGAAAACTTAAATTATTTTAAATTATTTTTTAAACGATTTTTTTGATAAAATTTTTGATAAATGTTTCGCGGTGAATTTTGCATGCCCCATACTTTTTTAAAGCTTCAATATGCTCCTTTGTGCCATAGCCCTTATGCTTTGCAAAATTGTATTCAGGATATTCTTCAGATAACTTTTTCATAAGCCGGTCTCTATGCACTTTAGCAAGAATTGATGCCGCTGCAATGTTATAACTGAGAGCATCACCATGAATGATATTGTCTTGTGGCAAGGTTGTATCAATTTTTACTGCGTCTATTAAAACTATTTCAGGTGTTATAGACAACTTTTCAAGTGCCTTTTTCATTCCAAGTTTTGTGGCATTCAAAATATTTATCTTATCTATTGTTTTCTCGTCTATTTCAATGATAGAATAGGAAAGTGCACTTTCTATTATCTTTTCATAAAGCTCTTCACGTTTTTTCTCACTAAGTTTTTTGCTATCGTTTATTCCGTCTATAATTTTGTCTTGCTCAAGCGGCATTATAACGCATGCACAAACAACAGGGCCTGCAAGTGGTCCACGCCCTGCTTCATCTATTCCTGCGATTATCTTGCCAACATAATTTCTTTCGTAATCTAACATTTCCATTGTCAATATATTTTAGCACTTAATACAATTTAAGCAAAACAAATTATGCCTGCTTATATAAAATTTATAACTTACTTGTTTTTGCAAGAAAAATTAAAAAATAATTGCAAATCAGAAAAATATATGCTATAATAAAAAGGCAAATTAAAAATGCGCCGCTAGCTCAGCTGGATAGAGCGTTCGTCTACGGAAGCGTTGGTCTTGGGTTCGATTTCTCCCATAAAAAAGAAACAAAAAACTTAATATGCGCCATTAGCTCAGCTGGATAGAGCGTCTGTCTACGGAACAGAAGGTCGAGCGTTCGAATCGCCCATGGCGCACCACTAAACCCCTTTATTTTAGGGACTTCTAGCGATTTTGGCAGTCGCTAGATTTTTTGTTTTAACCACAAAATTATAAAAATTATTTTTATAGCATATTCATTATTCATCGCAAAAATAAGAAAAATCTAAATAACACAATTTTCACTAAAAAAGAGTTGAAAATGGGCAAGACTCGCGAATTGTCTACGAATTTTTCCAAAATTTATGCAAATTATATTATCGGAAGTCGAACTTGCTTGCAAGAGTGAGACTGATGGTTATACATATTATATGATGAGTGTGCGAAACACACAAATTCGTTAGAATTTATAAAATTTTATGCTAATAAAATTTTATCATCATATAGTCTATATTTTGTTTTGTATCGTTGCACAACGTGTTTTATTGCAAAGTTTGGTGACTTGCTGTTGTCTTTAAAGTGTCGGAGCAATAGATAACTTAAATCTAAAATAGATTATAAATCGATTAAATTGTAGAACGAAATAAGATGTTTTCACTTCGACATTGCTTTTTTATAAGCCAATCTGCTATCCTACAGACTTTTCTTTGTTAGTATTATCAATAAAATAACAGACATACATAATTATTTAATTTGATTTTTTTTATATGTTATGTTATTATAGAAATGAGAGCAAAAATATGAAAAATTTAAATATATTCTATTTTGATAATGATTTGGGAAGTTTTGACGAGTTTAACCCAAGATTTGTTATGGAGCAAAAATTTGCTAATGACATTTTATCCTTAATAGCAATAAAGCCACCTTTTTACTATGATATAACAAATTTAGCAACAAAATTAAAAACTAATATCAATGTTTTAGAAAAACCTATAAATTTATTAAAAAACATATCCGCAATTACAGAAAAATCAGGAAATTTCTGTTTGAATTTCCCATTTTTTTTGGATAAGGATATAAAAACAATAAAATCTATTGTGTTGATGTTGTTAAAAAAAAATCACACAACACTTATTGACGGCATTCAATCATTGAGGAAACAACTTATTGAACTATATCCGAGCATAAAAATCGAACTATCTCTCTACCACTTATTGTGTGGCAAAATTTTTGACGGACTGATGTTTAATTATTTGGAACAACAAGGTTTGTTGAAACAATCTTACATTCAAAACGATAACAGAGATTTTATGTTGATTGGATATCAAAATTCCAACATGTGCAATAAATTCAATGCAAATCTTTATTGCAGTTTTAATAATGCAAAATATAAAGACAATTCTTTGACTAGTTTTGGAAATGCAAGTGGAGAAAGATTGGATTATTTCAGATATTTCAAACTCCGAGAGAAGAATAATTTATATGGCAAATTTTTGATAATTCATAAGTATTTTCAAAACGAGACTAACTCGGAAATAATTAAAAATTCGCTTGACAATATATTTGATTTGCTAAATAAAAAACAAGTAGCTAACAACAAATATCTTGAAATATTAAAACTTACCAACTATGTAGATAAAGATAATCATATTATCGTTCCTGTTTTTGATAATTATATTCTTAAAACAAACATTCTTTTTGAAGAAATTAAAAGAAAACTTGGTTCAAGCTTAACAGAAATTTTGAATGATTTCAAAATTCTCATCTTAAATTCAAATATAAACTGTATAAAGCATAACGTTCCAATGGAGCAACTTTGCAATGAGTTGTGGCATATCTTTTTTGGTCTATTTAACGAATATTTAATAAAAGAAAAAATTGTTGCTTCACCACAACAATTTTCCAAACAAGGTAAATATTTAAAATGTATTTATCTTTCTAAATGTAAAGAATCTAAATAGTAATTACAATTTAGCTCTTCTTTTGTTGATTTTTTTAATAATTCGCTCGGACCATATTGAGTCCCATATTGATATATATTTTCTTTTAACCAATTATTTAAACTTGACAAAT